>DASXQR010000084.1:0-13394 GCA_036507075.1 Acidobacteriota bacterium
ACTGACACAGACCGGCGCCGTCACGTCACTGCGTAAGCAACACAAGACGAAAGTTAGAGGAGTCCGCAAGAAGGGAGCCGCCTGGGAGGACGTATTCTTTTACAGTATCACCGAACCTATCGGGCAAGCCGAAGGCGCAGACCTGCACACTATCTATTACGAAACCGAAGATAGCGCCTATAAAGACGTTGGCGACATCCGCAACATGATAAGCGTAATTGAATATGAGAAGCAGTCGAATGGTATTGGCGTAAAACCCATTTTGGGAGAATTTGCCTTAAAGTACTACGTGGAAATCGTGACCATTCACTCAGGGCAAGACAGGAAGATCACCGTGCGCAAAGTGTGAAGCAAAAAGTACCATGCCTCTGACGATGCAGCGACTTTGCGGAAGATTCTCCGTGAAGAGCTTCGCAGGGCTGTGTGAATTTGAATACCAGGCTTACCTGCGTGATATTTTGGAATTGTTACAGCGGGTTGAGATCAAAGTGACTGACCTGAAGCACGCTCTCAGGATGTTCGGAGCTCTAGCGGTTTTTTTTTGCGCAGTCACTGTGACTGCGCTGGCGTGGCAGAATCCTGATAGCGGCCGGGCATCGGATGAACCTGACTTCGAAGATTATCCCGTTAATGAGATCTTTCATGGCAAACCGGCACGCCCCGTTTTAGCGACCTCGTGGGCCAGGCAATTTCGCACTCGAATTCGGGAAGGGGTTACGAAGGGATGGGGTGTCGATCACAACAGTAAAGAACGTGCGGGCCCGAATTTTGCCGGGCACTACTCGGTCATCACATGGGGCTGTGGGGCAGGCTGCCTCAGAATGGTTATAGCCGACCTCCGCACCGGTCGACTTTACCCGCCTCCATTGTCCCAAACCAAGACAGGCGAAGGGCGCATCACTTTACCGCATGCGGTAGTTGGTCCGGTCCGTAGCGAATTTTATTTGGGCAGCGGCCTTTTCATAATGGAGGATTGTCCGAACGATTACGATCATCGAAAGCGAACCTGCGACGAGGGATATTTCGTCATGGATCGCGATCGATGGAGGTTGGTTCATCGGGTTAAAGGTGAGGCGCTTCCGGATTACCAGTATTTCTCGTTGCAATCAAACTGCCGGGACGCAAGCGTTACCCTTAGTCCCACGATCACTCCTGGTATGACTATAAAGCCGAATGCTGGATTGTATTTCATCAAAGGAGAGGCGGTTCGATTGGAAGCATTGGATGACGCCGGGCCGGGCTGCCGCTCACAGGGCGGCTCTCAGCGATTTTACAGATGGATCATCGACGGTGTCGCGTTTGCCGTTGGCCAGCGGGTTATCAAGATCACTGCAGACCGAGACATCAGAGCCTTTGCCGAATATCGACCGGCTGTCTCTGGTAGATGAGTCCCCAACATGCCATGCCTCTCACCACAGTCCCCAACATGCCATGCCTCTCACCACAGCGCACCGCAAGTAGCTGTCATTGTTGAATTCTCGCGTTGGCGAGTATGTTTTGTCCGCCCTTTGTCAGGTACCCTCGACTCGTCGGCCGACAGTGGGACCGCTGGAGCTCTCCAAAAGTCCGATGGCTGACAGGTAGCAAGGCATTGGGTCAAACAGAGTTGCCGGCCGCACCTTCGGAACCTGGTTCGAGCTCGTCAGAATCAAAACAGAACTGTCGAAAGTAAATCTTCAACTGTGCCTGCTATTTACGCTTCTCTGTGGTGAGAGGCACGGTTTTCACTGGTGGTGAGAGGCACGGTTTTCACTTGGTTTTCACTTTTCGTTTTCGGCGCGGTCGGACGTAACTGACCAGAATTGCGCCGATCTGATTCGTATTTTTCTGTCAGGCATTTTTCTGTCTCTTATTTTCCAATGTTCATAACTTCGGCTCAAGCTCAGGATGCGCCTTCGCCCATTTCAGATAATCGGCCACGGTGTAGAAAGCTTCGTGTGAATAGAGTCGTCCCTTGTCCTCAACCATCTCCGTCCAATCGTTGCTCCACGCATCGCCCGTGCGCTTCATCCACGCGCTCAATCGCTTCTCCATATCGCCACGGATCGGCGCGGCGGCCGGCTCATTGGCAAGGTTCTGTAACTCGTACGGGTCTTTTTCCAAATCGTAAAGCACCCAGGGCTGTTGCTGCGACCGCGCGTACATATACCGATTCGTGCGCACGCCGCGCCACCCGAACGTTGTGCCGTCGCCGTCATATGGGCCGAAGATTTGAAAGTAAGCCGAATCCGGCATCCGTTTCCTTTGACCGAGAATGATGCGCGACAGGTCGGTTCCTTGCATGGTACGCGGTGCTTTCACGCCGCACAGGCTGAGCAGCGTCGGCGCGAAATCTACATGTGTGAGCATGACATCCGATTTCTGTCCGGCTTTCACTCTACGCGGATAGCGCACGATGCCCGGCACGCGGATGGACTCTTCCCAGGGTTTGCGTTTCAGTGGCAGCCCCTGTGAACCGAGCATATCGCCGTGATCCGACGTCAGGACGACGATCGTGTCTTCGTCGAGCGTCAAATCTTTGAGCGCCTGCATCAAGCGTCCGACCTGATCGTCTACGGCGGTGATCTGCGCGTAATACGGGGCGATGTCCTGTCGGCTGCCCAACCGTGTGCCTTCTTTCCAGTTGGGGCGCATGGTCAGTTTCTGTGCATCGTACATTGCTTCATACTGCGGCGGCGCTTTGTACGGGTCGTGCGGCGGCCCCATGGCAATCATCAGGAAGAAGGGCTCTTCACCCTGCTGGCGCAGGAAATCAATGGCGATATCCGTCCAGCCTTCCGCTTCATATTTGCCCAGTTTGATGGGCGTCTCATCGTCCCGGAAGTAATGATTATCGAAATGGCGATGCGAACATTCGTGTGCGGCCCAGAAGCCGAAGCCCTGACGTCGCTCGCCCGGCGGAACGTAACCCGGTTCACGCTTGCCGCCGTCCAGATGCCATTTGCCGATAAAGCCCGTGCGGTAGCCCACCCGTTTGAGCAGTTCGGCCAGCGTCGTTTCCGATTCCCGCAAGCGCAGGTCATTGGCCACCATGCCGTTCCTGTGCGCGTACTTGCCGGTCAGCAGGTTGGCGCGCGCCGGACAGCAGACTGGCGTGTTGGCGAAGGTCTGCTTGAACAGCAAGCCTTCCGCCGCGAGCCGGTCAATATTGGGCGTTTTCACTTCCGAATTGCCCAGGCAGCCGAGCGATTGCGCCCGCAATTGATCAGGAAGGATAAAGAGGACGTTCGGGCGCCGTGTGCTGGTTTGCGGGGCAGTATGCCGCGCGCCGGTCGCGCTGAAGAACAGCAGCATAACCAGCCAGGCGATCCCACGCGCCGGTGTTCGTCTGTTCATGCGGGGACTCTCCATCGTAAACTGGCCCAGAGTTAATATCGGCCCCGAGTCCTTCGGATATCGCCTTCTGACGCCACGCAGTACTGTCAAAGGTGGTGACGTGAGCGAGTGGAATTCCTAAAGCGCGCTGTCAATAAGTGTCGATGCTGAGTCCTGGGATTCGCGAAAAGTGTCTGGCATTTCGTGTTACCAGTCGAGCCCCCGCCGACAGGGCGGATGTCGCAATCAGCAGATCCATGGTGGAGATTCGCTGCCCACTGCGCTCCAGGCCTGAAAGAAGCCTCCCATACAAAGGAGCAAAAGACTCATCTGGATAGTAAACCCTTAGTGCATCACACAGACGCTGTATCTTCACAAGTTCCTGGGAGGGGCTGGTCGAAAGCTCGGCGCCGGCGCACAGCTCGCATTGCACAAATATGCTGATTCCAAGCTCCTCCGATTCACGAGAGCTGAGAAATAGAATTGCCGCCCCCGTCTTGCGTGATTTTGTCTCTCGCAACAGGTCAACCAGGAAAGTCGTATCCAGGTGAATCATATTCGCGCCGCCCTGGCTTTGTCTTCGCGTCTCGTTCTGACCTGCCTGTCGATGGCTTCGAGCGTCTCCTGTGCCACGTGGATCCGGCCGAGTGCTTCGCGAAGGCCTGCTGCCGTTCTTTTTGGTCCAAAGTGCTCCTTGATGACATCGGAAAACGACTGGCCGGACTTTTTATGCCGCGACAACAGATCATAAGCATCCAGATCGATGGTGATCGTCTTGACGGCCATGCACTTATCATGCACTTACATGCGGCGGCGGTCAAGAGGCAGATTCTGCGGCGGATTATATCTTGGGGGCCGGAAGTCACTCTTTGAGGCTTCGAGGCTTCACGGTGAGAGGAGTCTCGTCACTCGCATCTCAGCGCTGCCATTGGATCGACCTTCGTGGCTCGCCGGGCAGGAAAGTAGCTCGCACAGAATGCTACCGCTGCCAGCAGCGCAGAAACGACCGCAAACGTCACGGGATCGGCCGGACGAACATTATAAAGCAGCGTAGCCAGGAAGCGCGTAAGGACAGATGCAGCCACGAGACCCAACGCGATACCGATCAACGCAACAAGCATCGCCTGGCGGCCGATGAGCTTCAAGACATCGCCGTGCTGGGCGCCGAGCGCCATCCGGAGACCTATTTCGCCAGTGCGTTGCGTAACCGCATACGACATCACGCCGTAGATGCCGACCGCTGCCAGCAACACGGCGACTCCGGCAAAGATAGCCAGCAGCAGCGTGCTGGCGCGCCGCAAAGCCACCGAGTCGCCAAGCAGCTCCTCCATGGTGCGCACCGAATCCACCGGTTGATTCTTGTCGACCGACCAAATCGCTTGCCGGAAGGAACCGGCAAGTTGCATTGGATCGGTCGTCGTGCGAACGACCACGCTGAAGAACGGCCAGTATGACTGGTATGCGGGGCGGTAAATTTCGATGGGAGGATCCGTCGCCAACCCATAGTGGCGGACATCCCCGACCACTCCGACAATGCGTCGCTTCTCTGGTGTCAGCATGTCTGGAACACTGATGCTTTTCCCGATCGGATCGTCATTGGGCCACAGCCGGCGCGCCAACCGCTCATTTATGATTATTACGCCGGGCGCCCCCATTCGATCACGGTTGTCAAAGAACCTGCCTTTTCGCAATGGGATTCCCATAGCTGGAAAGTAATCCGGGCTCACTAGACGGAATTGCGCAATGTTCGACTGTCCGGACAAGTCGGGTTGTTCGGGAACTGTAAAGGGGCGGCGCGCGTCATTGCCAGTTAAGGGCAATGTGCTGATCGCTCCTGCGGACTTGACCCCGGGCAATATCTGTAACCGAGCAAGTGCCTGTTCCAGAAAAGTGCTGATGGCAGCCGAGTCTGGATATCGATCCGGGGCCAGGACCAGAAAAGAAGTTAGAACGCGATCAGTCCGGAAACCCAAATTCTGCTCTTGCAGCCTCAGAAAGCTCCGGATGAGCAGCCCGGAGCCAACCAGGAGAATCAAGGAGAGCGCCACCTGGCAGACGATCAGCAGCGCGCGCAATCGGAGCGGAAGGCTCTGTAGGGCAGTTCGTCCTCCTGCAAACTTCAATACCTCTTGCGGCAGAACCGGAGCGCGAAGCGCCGGCACCGCACCGAAGACAATTCCAACAAGTGCTGCGACCAGAAGTGTAAAGATCAGCACCGGCCAATCAATCCAATTCGAAGCGCGCGTGGGCAAAGGAAGACTCGCGAACTGCGCCGAGAACATTCGAGGCAATATCTGGACTCCCCAGAATGCAATCAGCAGACCTCCGGTTGCTCCCAGCAACGCCAGGATCAGACCCTGCATTAAGAATTGACCGAAGAGATGTCCCTTGCGCGCTCCCAGCGCCAATCGAATCGCAACCTCGCGCTCCCGCGTCCCGGCCTGGGCCAGGAGCATATTGGCGACGTTCGCGCATGCGATCGCAAGCATGAACAACACGGCCACTTGCAGGATCCAAAGTGCGTCCCTGAGATTCCCTACATAAAGATTGCGAATTGGCTCGAGCTGTATACCCCATCGCCGGTTGGTTTCGGGATACTCCTGCGCCAGTCCGGCAGCCATTGCGTCCATCTCATGTTGTGCATGCGCCAGACTCACGCCCGGTTTGAGGCGCGCCAGCACATGCAGAATGTGAAGCTTCCGGTTCTGCAGCCAGTTGGGAAGAAGTACCAGTGGAGTCCATAGATCGACGAAAGTGCCAGGATGGGCGAAAGCCGGCGGCATGACGCCGACAATCATATAAGGAGTTCCGTTCAGGTGAATGGGACGGCCTACGACACCACGATCCGACGCGAACCGGTTCTGCCAGAGACGGTGGCTCAGGATGACAACCCGGTCGTTGCCGGGTGTTCCGTCTTCGGGCAAGAAAGTGCGTCCGAGAAATGGCTGCGTGCCCAGCAACCGGAACAAATTGATCGAAAACTGAAAACCGACCACACTTTGCGGATTCCCCGCTCCAGTCAGCGTGTACGGTTCATCCATGGAGTAAGCCAATTCCTCGAAGACTTGGTTGCGAGCCTGCCAGTCACTGAAGTCCGCGCAGGTGACCTTGTCCTTTTGCCGGCGCTCGAGATTCAGCTGCCACACCGCGACGAGCCGATCCGGCTCGCTATAAGGCAAAGAACGCAACAGGACCGTATGCAGGACACTGAAAATTGCGGTATTGGCCCCGATGGCCAGGGTGAGGGTTAGGACAACCGCAGCGGTCATGCCGGGATTCCGCGCCAACATTCGCAAGCTATAACGCAACTCTCGTAAAACAGCCTCGATCATGGGCAGTCCCCTCTGTTTCCGGTAAATTTCCTTTACCTGCTCGACTCCGCCAAAGCTGCGCAACGCCGCGCAGCGCGCTTGCTGCGGCGACATTCCCCGACGCTGATTCAGCTCCGACTGCATTTCTACATGTGAACGGAGTTCTTCATCCAGTTCCCGTTCCAGTCGTCCTTTCCGGAACAGCGAGATCAATCGTAGAACCACCACTCGCAACCAGATCATAATTACCTCGACGACTAGATTCCTCTTCCACCGAAGGGGTGTAAGAACAACCGCAATTGCGAGCCGCACTCCAAATCAGGCTTCGTCGGCGCCGTGCAATAAGCGAGTGATAATGCCGACCATCCGCTCCCAGCTCTCGGCTCGCTCCCCAAGCTGTTTGCGGCCGGATTTGGTAAGTGAATAGTAGCGTGCGCGCCGGTTGTTGTCGGACACACCCCACTTAGACTTGATCCAACCTCGCTGTTCCAGGCGCAGCAATGCCGGGTAAAGCGTTCCCTGATTGAGAGAGAGCAAATCTCCGGAAACCTGCTCGATCCGGCGGGCGATCCCAAACCCGTGCTGCGGCCCCAAAGTATCGAGTGTTTTCAACACCAGCAGGTCCAGCGTCCCGCGCAGGATGTCTTCTTTTTCCTTTGTCATGATAGTACCGATCTCCTGTGGAAATCCGACAGGAAGTATCGGACGGCTATTGTTGAAAGTCAACAGGAGATTTTCTATGGCTGACCCCTGCCTTTTTAGAGGCGAGGTCGTGGCGGTTTTACTGGATTCCACACAACAGCGCCCCGGCGTTTCACCAGCCGCCGGTATATTCGGTCACCGTCGGTAGTGTACAGCCACTGCATGTCGGGGCCCCCAAGCAGGACACTGGATAGGCCCTCGCGTCCGGGCGGGTTGATGATCGCCACCACGCGACCCGGTTGGTCACAGACCTGCACACCGAGCGGTGTGGCAACGTAGAGATACCCTTCGGTATCGAACGCCATTCCGCCGGCATCACTCTCGGAGGATTCGTCGAAAGTCTCCAGGCGATAGAAGGGCTGGCCGTTGGCCAGCGAGCCATCACGCTGGATCTGGAACGACCAGACCCACTTGCGATGAGGGTCGTTGACCATGAGCAGCGACTGGTCGGTCGAGATGCGCACCCCCCGCGGCCAATTGATGTCGCTGTGAACGACGCGCTTGTTCCCGGCAGCGTCAACGAACCAGACGCGGTGGCTCGGAGCCTCGGTAAAATAGACTTCGCTACTGTTCGTGACAGTGAGGTGGTGCGTTTGCACGCCCTCCGCGATCACGCTCTCCTTGCCATCCGGCTTGAGGGCAATAATCCTTTTCCGGTCGTGCTGGCAAACGAACAGCCGGCCATCCGGACCGAACATTACTCCGTGCGCGCCGCCGCTGTCCTCTTTCCAAACTGTGATCTTGCCGTTTGGATCGATCCTGCATATCCGGTTGTTTCGGTGATCCGTGAAATAGACGCTGCCATCCCTGTCAACCGTGGAATCTGCGGTAAGCTGGTAGCCCTGTCCAAGCAGCTCCCAGTCTTTCCCCGGTTCCAGAATGGTATAGACTCCGCGCTCATTGACCCGCTCAGATTTTGAGACGGGTTTTGGATAGTCTTTCCAGAGCCAGCGTAGAGCCTCGGGGAGAATTGCCGCGCCATGTTTGGCGTTGTGGCCCTCGCTTCCGATAACAAAGGTGCTCTCATAACCCGCGTACTGGAGAGCGGAAAAAACCTCCTGGTTGGCGAGGAACCAGTTTCCTGAATAGATGTCCTGATCGTTGCGGCCGTCCTGCATGAAGACGCGCAGGGGCTTGGGCTCCGTCTTGCGGATGCGCGTCGCCAGCGCTTCCCCGCCGCGCAGACCGGTGAAACTGCCGATAAAGCTCATCACCCGGTGGAAGACGTCCGTCCGGTTCCATGCGGCGTTGAACGCCGCCGCACCGCCGGAGCTCGAACCGGCGATGGCGTAATCGTTCGGATCCTTCGAGATGTTGTAGCGCCGGGCGACTTCGGGCAAAATCTCCTCAATGAGAAAGCGCGCGTAACGGTCACCGAGCGCGTCATACTCATAGCTGCGATTGAAGCGGTCCTGCTGGTTCAGCGAAGATGCCTGGAGCACTCCGGGATCAACAAAGACGCCGACGGTAACCGGCATGTCACCCTTGCGAATCAGATTGTCAAAGACGATTGGAACGCGCCAGCTCCCGCTTTCGGCCGCCATCGCGCCGCCGTCCTGAAAGACCATGACGCAAGCGGGCTTTTCCGCCCTGTACTGCGCAGGCACGTAAATCCAATAATCGCGCACCGTCCCGGGATAGATCTTGCTCGTCCAACTGTGCTGTGTGGCCGTGCCCCGGGGCACATCTGGCTGGCGCTGTGAATCCGGGCCGAGGGTATACTCCTGCGCGCACAGTTGCGTCGAGACACAAACCAGGAAACCGAGAATAGCGATTCTCCGCATGGCAAAAGGATTCTACGCTCAAAAAGGGCATTACATAATCCCGCTGCTACACTATAACCGCGTCCATGAATCCTTGCTTGCGTCCCGGGGAGCGCAACTGATACCGCTCGTGCCTGAACACTGATTTCGGGGCGGTGTGGGGTCAGGTGTTCAGAATTACTTTTCGGGTTTTACGGTGGAAGCCTCATTCAGACTCACAAAAAATGAATTCTGAAGACCTGACCCCTTCCTTGGTTCCTAGGGTTTCAGGATGCCTTCCCAGCCCTTCCGGTAGTCACGCCGGATGAACTTGTCGGCTTCCGGCGCGTTACGGGCGCGCAGGTTGACATAGTCCCACTCAATCTTCTTTCCGGTCCGGTAGGCCACGTTGCCGAGGTGGTTCGACTCAGTGGTCCAGCCGGAATACTGGAAGTTGGAGCCGGGCGCCGGGCCGAGGCCCTTGCACGCCAGGATCCACTCGTTATAGTGGCCGGGCGAACGCGGGAGCGTTTCGGGCGGCGTCGGGTAGTCTTTGAACTGCTCTTCCGGCAGCAACCGCGGGGCGCCGCGCCCGTCGGTGAACAGCATCCCTTTGTCGCCGATGAACAACTGCGCGCGGTCGCTCTGAGGAATTTTGCCTTCGCGCCACTGCGGCGGCCTGCTCTCGCCCTGGTGCCAGGTGAGCGTGACCGGTGGCGCCGCGCCGCGGGCCGGGAACTGATAGGTCACCGTCATCGTTGCCGGCGCCAACTCCGGGTGAGCCTTGCCCATCGGCGAGACGGCCTCGACCGTGAGGGGCTGTCGGATGTCCAGCGCGTAAAACACAACGTCGTTGTCGTGGCTCCCCAGGTCGCTCATCGTGCCATTGCCGAAGTCCCACCACCGGTACCAGCGAGGTCCGGGCAGATAAGTCGCATGGAACGGCCGCGCCGGCGCAGGCCCGATCCACAGGTCCCAGGAGATGTTCGGCGGGATGGGCATCTCTTCCTTGAACCGGTCGGTTATCTGGATGTCGTTGTAGAACCCATGCGGCTTGTCCAGCTTGAGGGCCGACTCGGCGCCCTGCAGTCCCCACGCGCGACCCGCCCAGACGTGTACTTCGCGCACCGGCCCGATAGCGCCGGCCATGATCAGTTCCTTGACCTGGCGGCGGGACGCCGAGGCGTGGCCCTGGTTGCCCATCTGCGTTGCCAGTTTTGGGTATTTGGCGGCGGTCTCGCGAATCAGCCTCGCCTCCCAGATGTTGTGAGTGAGCGGCTTCTCACAGTAGACGTGCTTGCCATGCGTCAGTGCCAAGTACGTCGCCAGGGCGTGTGTGTGCTCACACGTGCTGACCATTACGGCGTCGAAGTCGTTCGGGCTGTCGAAGACCCGGCGGAAATCGTTGTACTTCTTTGCCTTCGGGAACCGCTGGGCCGCCGCGTCCACGGCCGTTTGGTTCACGTCGCACAGGACCGTGATGTTCTCGGCCGGGATCCCAGTGAGCGCGGACGGAGTCGATGTCCGGGCGCCTCCTTCCGGTGTGCCTCCACGGCCGGCGCCACCACCGCCGTCTCCGTTCATGTTTGCGATGGCGCGGCCACCGCAGGCGATCATCGCGATGTTCAGCTTATTGTTCAGGTTCTGGCCCCGCAGAAATGCCGGCGCCCCTGCGATCGCGCCGGCGGCGGCCAGGGCGCCGCCGACCAGTTCGCGTCGGGTTATCTGACGTGGTCGCGTCTTATTGGTGGTGGTTTTCTCCATGGTGTGCTCCTTTGGTTCATAGCAATAGTACTCCAAACGTGAGCTCTGATGTCGCAGCAGTTTAAGCTCCGAGTAACGGTTTTTTCACCACAAAGGCACAAAGGACACAAAATTAGACTCTGGGAGTTGAACCAAGTTCGCGTCGCTTTGTGCCTCGCGTGCCGATCTTAAGCAATCCGCAGCATTGCCAAAGCGGAGATCAGCGTGGTAAGTTCGGCGCATGGAAGCGACCTGAGAGAGTCTGGCACTTGATCGCAGCGTGCGGCCGATGCTGGATATTGTGTTACCGTAAAAAGCTGACGCAGTGATCGGCTTTCGTGCTGACCCTGAACTGCAAGCCCGTATCGAAGAACCCGCCCAAAAATCAACGGAAGGCGAACTGACGGAAGACGAGCGGGCTGAATACGCGGGTTAAGCGCGGGCGAACAAGTTCGTCGCCATTCTCAAAGGACAAGCGCATCAGTTCGCGAACCGCCCGTCATAGATGATCGGCTCACAGATCAGGGCTCAGGTTCGCGTGCGCGCCTGGCTAAAGCTAATTACGTTGGAGCATAACAATGAAAAGAAAAGTCGCCTGGTCGCTATTAACGCTCGTCGTTTTGGCTGGTGCATTTCTAATCTATACCCAAAACGCATCTTCGAGTTCACCCACAACCCTTAACGTCAACAGCACCGCCGACATTCTTAGCCCGCCGGCCGGTGTGGTCACCCTGCGTTCGGCCATCGCAGCGGCCAACGCCGATGTCAGCGCTAACCCGGTCGTCATCAACCTGACGATTCCGGGCACCTACAACTTGACCCTGACCAATGCCACGCAAGAGAACGCCGCGGCGACGGGTGACCTGGACATAACCACGACCCTTCACACAGTAACCATCGCGGGTGGCGGCTCGTCAGGGCCGAATGCGACCATTATCGATGCCGCCGGGCTGAATACGGGCAGCTTCCGCGACCGCGCCTTTCATATCACCGGGTCCAATGTCACCGCCATCTTCCAGGACCTGGTCATTCAGAATGGCCAGGCCGCCGACGACGGTACAAGCGGTGTGAGCACCAACCCCGCGACACAAAACAGCAACCGCACCGGCGGGGGCATCCTTAACAACGGCGGCAGCGTCACGCTTGACAACGTCATCGTCCGGTCGTGCCAGGCACTAGGCAAGGGTGACAGCGTCATAAACGACCACACCACCCTCGATGCCCTGGGCGGCGGCCTGGCCAGTCTCGCAGCGACCGGCAACGTGATCATTACGGATAGTAGGTTGACGGCCAACGGCGCCACAGGCGGGAACGGCGGCAACTTCAACAACGGTGCCGGCTCCAATGCCAAGGGGGGCTCGATCTATTTCGAAGGCGGCACGCTTAACATCAGCGGGTCGCGAATCGACACCAGCGCCGCCAATGGCGGCAACGGCGGCAGCGTTCCGCAAAGCGGAATGTTGAACGGCGGCTTCGGCGGATGGGCTCAAGGCGGCGGAGTGTGGGTTGGCGGCGGCACAGTAACCATTAATAACACCACGTTTGAGAGCACTGCCGCCAACGGTGGCAACTCAGGCGCTGGTGGCAACGGAAGCGAACCCGCCGGTGGCGCTGATGGTGGCGGCCTGTATAGCCTCGGTAACGTTACGGTCAGCAACTCAACGTTCCACCTGGCAGGAGCTACTGGAGGCACCGCCGGCGATGCATTCGGCCCGGGCTGTTTTGGCGGTCATAACGGCGGCGACGGCGGTAGCGCCCGCGGTGGCGCGATCTTCGCCGACGGCGGCAGCCTAATCATCAACACCGCGACGTTTGCCAACAACTTCGCGACAGGTGGTAACGGCGGCAACGGCGGACAGACCAACGGCGGTTGCGGCATGCACGGCGCCGGCGGCCTCGCGTATGGCGGCGCTATTACCAACAATGGGGCCACTGTGAATATCAAGCACGGTACGCTCAGCCTCAACAATGCTCAGGCCGGCAACAGCGGAGTCAATCAGGGCGGAGCCAACAAGCCGGCGCGCCTCGTGGCCGAAGGTACCGGCGGCGGCATCCGCGTGGGCCCCGCCAGCGTGACTTTGGAAAACACAATCATTGCCGGTAACACCGCGGCCAACGGCGCAGGCGATACCACCGGCGCTCCGACTCCCGGACCAAATGTGGACGGCGCCGTCACCAGCAATGGCCACAATCTTCTCGGCATCGCCACCGATGCAACAGGCTTCACCGGGACCGGTGACCAGACCGGCGCCAACCCGATGCTGGCGGCGCTGGCGGACAATGGCGGCCCAACCCAGACGATGGCGCTTTCGCCCGGCAGTCCCGCGATCGACGCGGGCGTGGCGGCTGGCGCATCATTTGATCAGCGCGGCAGGCCGCGGACGTTTGACGACCCTGGCGTCGCCAATGCTGCGAGCAGCGACGGCACCGACATCGGCGACATTGCTTCCATCCTGCAGATTGGCCGCAAACAGAATGCGTCCGCTCTCGTCCAACGCGAGATTTTGAACCCAATTATAAGTACTGCCGCCGGGCGCCGGACTACCCCAAGTGAACACGACTTTCACAACACTCTCGTTGG
>DASXQR010000085.1:0-33301 GCA_036507075.1 Acidobacteriota bacterium
CCAACGAGAGTGTTGTGAAAGTCGTGTTCACTTGGGGTAGTCCGGCGCCCGGCGGCAGTACTTATAATTGGGTTCAAAATCTCGCGTTGGACGAGAGCGGACGCATTCTGTTTGCGGCCAATCTGCAGGATGGAAGCAATGCCATATTTCTTTGGGACAACGGGACAACTCGGAGGCTCGTCAAGATCGGGGACAGCCTGGCTGGAAAAAAGATTAATAATTACGCTTCTCTTCAGGCCGCCGGGAAAAAATTCTACGTGCTGTTCAATTATGAGAATTGGGGAAATGAAATCCTGCAGTACGACGGCGTCGCATGGCGCTCTCTCCTTTCCTCGGGGTCGCTGTTGAGCACCGGACAGAATCTGAATTACTTCAGGTATAACCAATTCGCGGTTTCTACCGCCGGCGAGATTGTTTTTATCTCTGATCTTGGCCCCAATTACGCAGTTTATCTGCACAAGGCCGATGGCCGGGATCTGGTGGTGGCCCGCAGCGGAGAGCGAAGCTCCGACGGCGAATGGTATTTTGATTTCCTGAGCGTCACCGTTAATGAACAGGGGATTGTCTTCTTCAGCGCGATCTCCAATGGCCGGAACACAGACCGCCTCAGCCTGTTCCAGGCAAAGTCCACGGAGAGGTCCCGGCTGCGGCCGTGAAACAAAAACTAGCCGCCGATTTACGCGAATTAGCCGGATAGAACCAGCCGCTGATTTACGCGAACTACCGCGGATAGAACCAGCCGCCGATTTACGCGAACTACCGCGGATTAATATGGGAGTCGAGGATCGGCACCGACTGTGGTCAGTTATACTGCAGCGCGACGCCGATCGCTCGACCGGAGATTCTATCCGTATCAATTCGTGTAGATCGGCGGCTGATTCTATCCGTATCGATTCGTGTAGATCAGCGGCCGGTTCTATCCGTATCAATTCGTGTAAATCAGCGGCTTATCCTAAGCACGTCGCCGGCCTTTAGCCGGGCCGGTTCTGCCAGATTCAGGGTTCCATCGGAGCCCACGGCCGCGGCCATGGCCTTCCCATTAAGCTTGGCCCGAACCGACCGGGAACCCGTTATCACCGGGACAGCTATCTTTCTCAATTCCAGTTCACCTTGAAGCAATGCAATGCTTGCGCTTGAGACTGCCGCACTTTGTTTCTGTGTGTAAATCCCCCAGCCGCGTCCGGCGCTAAAGACGCTGCGGAAATCAGCTTCATTGACGCGCGGAGCAAATTCCAACCGGTCCTCCGGTCCTGAGTAGCGACAACCGGAGAGTGCTGTGAGAAGGGACCAACTGGAGAGGGCGCGGGCGTAGTGCGAGCCGCATTCCACCTCATTCCATGGGTTTCGTCTCAATCCGTCGTAGCGATCGCGTGCTCCCTTTACGATGGCGACGCCCTCCATGACCAGTCCCTCATAGATCAAATGCGCCGCCACCTGATACTCGATCCCGGTCCACACTTCGTCCGAATATACAAAGGGGAGCGCAGGGCGTCTCCCGCGCGGCCAACTGCAAATCAGCAGGCCCTTGTCGTCGTTGAGTGCGTAGATGCGCTGCGTGTTGGGCTGATCGTAGAAGTTATGCTTGAAATTGTTTCGATAAACGGAAAGCAGCGCGGAGCGGACATGGTCCTGGGGAAGTAAATATCCCAGCCCCACTACCTGTGCGAACCACTGGCCCAGCAATTGATCAGAGAGGCAGCCTTCGCCGTACTGATATTTGACGGCGCCTCGATCCACGGCAGGCGCGTGCCACGTTTCGGCGCCCTCCGTCTTGGCCGGGCGTATTTGGGACGGCTCCGGAACCAGTTGAACGTAGTAGCCGTCGCGCCACAGATCCTTATCCAGCCTGGCGCGCCCGGACTCGAAGATCCGACGATACTTTTTTGCCGAATCTCCATCACCCATGGCATCGGCCATCAAAGCGCACGCCTGCAGAGCCCCGAGGTAGAGCGTTCCCATCATCGTGTTCGGACCGTAAAACTCAATGTCGTACGTGTTGTGCTGCTCTCCTTCCATTACTCCATCGCGATCGGCGTCCCAGTCCTTCCACGCGTATTCCAGAGCGAGTTTTATCTGCGGCCACAGGTCGCGTAGAAACCCGCTGTTCCCGGACATCTGCCATTCCCGGTACGCCTTCATCACGCAGCCCATCTGACCGTCTGCGGCCGGCTTGAACTTCCAGAGCGTTTTGCCCAGGGGCACCAGAGTGCGGAAAGCCATTGATCCGTCCGGTCTCAGGTTGGATTTAAAGTCGGTAATTCGCATGGAACGTTCCAGCTCCGGAAACAAATGGGCCAGAGCCTGTGCGTAATTCCACACGTGCGTGCAGTTCATGGGACAGCATCCGGAATCATCTCCGGTGCCCTCGAAGGCAAAGAACTGTTTCCCTTCAAGCAGCATGCAGGTATTGGTGCGGATGATGGAGGCCTGGCTGGAGACGGCGTCGAGAACGGCCGCGGGAAGCGTGCTGGAAAAAAAGGATTGCTGAAAAAGCCGCGTGGATTTTTCCAGCCGGCCCAGTTCCCCGGCAGCGTAGCGTGCCACTTCCCATGCGTCAGCGAACCGCGTGCCATAATAATTTCGCAGCTTCTGACCCTTTACCTCCGGTTCATTATTCCAGTAATTCTCGCGTGTGGGAAAATACCATGCCAGGACCAGGTCGACTGCCTGCGACTGCCTGGGTTTCAATGAGAAGCGGGACGCCAGCGTGGCATAGTTGGAAAAGCCATCCGCCGTGGGCTTCATCTCCGCCGGGCCGGAGAAAGTTCCCGCAGCAAGAAACTCATCGAGCCACTTCTGGAAAGAATCCCACCAGGGCCCCTCTTCCCAGGCGACGCGCGCGCCGGCGTCCGGGTGCGTCGTCACCAGCGCCATCGATCCGAAACGGACATCGCCCGGCTGGTATTTCGTGGAAACCAACTCCAGGCCCTGAAGAAAACGTGGACCCTGCGCGCCGCCGCTTTGCATGCTCTCTTTGCGAAGGCGGGTCACATTGCCGCCGAATCCGGCAAACCGGTTGTTGCCGATTGCGGAGCGGCCGTCATAGCCGATGGCGTTTAGAATGGAAAAGGCAAGCCCCGCTTCCACTTCACGGCTGGTGGTGTTGCTGACCGTGTAGCGCATAATGGCAACGGGCAGGGCCGAGTCATCAACTTCCAACGGGATCAGAGGATTGAATGCCTCCAGGGAAACAGTCACGGGCAGCGACGGGTCCTGGAATTCAATGCGGGCGAAAGGATACGTCCCCGTGAAACGCGCGCCTCTGAAGTGCGGCAAACCTTGCGCTCGCTCGCGCGAATAACCAAACGACCCGCGATAGGGAGGAAGCGGCGCCGATTCGATCACTCTGACCGTGGGCTTTGCCGATGCGGCGCGGGCCCAAAGCGCCGCAAATGTAAAGGGTAGTGATTTCCCCTTGTTTGGCCGGTTGAAGATTTCCCAATCCCGCAGGTCCCCTCGTCCTCCGAGAGAAACGGTCCCTGTCCCGATGCCGCCCAGCGGGAATGCAATCTCGGAGAGATGCTGACCGGTAAAAGTTCGAATCGGGCCCTCTGCCAAAAGCTCCCGTTTGGAAAACGGAATCACCGAGCCGGCGGCAGAGAGGAAGGATTGTGCAGCACTGCTTTGCTCTGACTTCGGTTTTGTCTGGGCGGATCCGGCGGTCACCAGGGCGGAAGAGGCGATAAACTCACGGCGGTTGATGCGTCCCTTTTTCATGAGGCGTGCCTCCCGGGTTGGTGATGTAAGATACATCCACGCCGCGTCTGGAGTACACATTAGTTTGGGGAGTGAAAGGCGCGCCTTGAGTGTGTCGTTCGATATTCAAACGGTTGCTGATTCGATAAATTGCTCTCACCGCAGAGCCGCCGAGAACGCAAAGCCGCGCAGAGTTGCGATGGAGTCTCTGCGTAACCTCGGCGTCCTTTGCGGCTTTGCGGTGAAAATTACGTGACCGTCTCCGGCCATTTCGAATTTTGGCGGTATTTCGCTTGCTTCAACGGGAGTGAATAGATGAGATTTCTGCTCAGAATCCGGATCTTCCTCTCAATCTTCCTGCTGCTGGCGGCCTCTGTCCAGTCGGTCGACGCCCCAAAGCCGGGGCGCGACCCGAACCAGCCGATTGACGAGGAATATACAAAGAAAATCCGCGAATACACGACTCAGCCTTTCTTCAGCTCTCCTCTGGTTGATTACCTGCCCGCCTCTCAGAATGTTCCCACACCTAAGGCGGTGCTGGGTGACATCGCGGGCGCTCCCGGCAAGCTGCCCTATTCGGCCGATGTCTACCGCTATATGCGGATGCTCGAAAAGGCCAGCCCGCGCGTGAAGGTGTACTCCATCGGTACCACCGAGGAAGGGCGCGAGATGATCGCTGTGGCGGTTGCTTCGGAAGAGATCCTGAAGCGTGTGGAGGAAAACCGCGCCGGCCTGGCCAGGCTGGCTGATCCCCGTACGGTCAATCTGGACGACGCAGTCGCCGAGCAATTGATCGCAACGACCGTCCCCGTCTACTACATCACCGGCACGATTCATTCGCCCGAGACCGGGTCTCCCACGGCGTTAATGGAATTGGCCTACCGTCTCGCCGTGGACGAGAGTCCCTACATCAAGGCGATTCGGGAAAACGTTATTACCCTGATCACCCCGGTGGTGGAAGTGGACGGCCGCGATCGACAGGTGGACGTCTATAACTGGCATCTGGCGCATCCGAACGAAACCTGGCCTCCCTTGATTTACTGGGGACACTACGTGGCGCATGACAACAATCGTGACGCGATGGGCCTGTCACTGAAGTTGACCCGAAATGTTTTGAATGCGCTGCTGCAGTGGAAAGCCCAGGTCCTGCATGACCTGCATGAATCCGTGCCCTACCTCTATGACAACACCGTGGGTGACCAGCCTTACAACGCCTGGCTGGACCCGATCCTGACAGACGAGTGGCAATTGCTCGGCTGGCACAATGTCTCCGAGATGACCAAATTCGGCATGCCGGGTGTGTTCACGCACGGCAGTTTCGATACCTGGTCGCCTGGATATCTGATGTTTCTGGCCGCCAGCCACAACGGGATCAGCCGTCTGTACGAAACTTTCGGAAACGGGGGTGCAGACACGGTCGAAAGGACGCTGACGCCTCAGGAATATTCCAGGACGTGGTACCGGCAGAATCCACCGCTGCCGAAAACCAAATGGTCGCAGCGAAACAACAACAACTATCAGCAGACAGGACTTCTAACATCGCTCTCCTATTTTGCGGCCAACGGCAAATTGTTCCTTCATAACTTTTATTTGAAGAGCAAACGCTCGATTGAAAAACCGAAAAATGCCGGCCCGGCTGCCTACGTCTTTCCCGCAGACGATCCCCGGCCGGGAGCGCAGGCCGAGTTGCTTCGCCTGCTGCAGGCGCATGGATGCGAAGTGTCGCGCGCCACGGCCCCCTTTTCAGTAAGAATGGAGACCAGGAAGAAGCCGGCCCGGGCGTCCGGTGAAGACAAGAAGAGCGAAAGCCCTCAGGAAAGCCCGGCCAAGACGCCGGCGGAATCCACCGAAACGCGCTCCTTTGCGGCGGGCAGCTTTGTGGTTCGCATGGATCAGCCTTACAGCAGGGCTGCCGACATGCTCCTCGATTACCAGTACTGGAGCCCGGACGACCCGCAGAAGTCCATTTACGACGACACAGGATGGACATTTGGAGAGCTTTACAACGTGCAGGTTTTCCGTGTGACCGACGTCAAGGTGCTTGATGTCCCGATGGAAAAGTTGACGGGAGAAGCGCGGGCAGCGGGCAGCATCAAGGGAGACGGTAAGGTGATCGTCGTTAACAACAACGCCGATCCTGCGCTGGCCACATTGCGCTATCGCCTCAAGGACGCAAACTTCAAGATTGCCGAGGAACCGTTTCAGGTCGAGGGAATGAAATTCAACCGCGGATCCTTCGTGATCGATGATGTCAGGAGAGCGGATCTTGATCGGGAGCTTTCTGCAACAGGCCTGCAGGCGGTTTCCACCGCATCCGCTCCTTCGGTAAAGACTCATCCATCCAGGCTGCCGCGCATTGCCGTGCTTCACACCTGGTTGACCACTCAGAACGAAGGATGGTGGCGCCTGGCATTCGACAAACTGGGCGTTCCCTATTCTTACATCAGCACCCAGGACGTTGCGCGCGAGGAGAATCTGAACTCCAGATTTGACGTAATAATTTTTGCGCCCGTAGGTGTCGGAAATCCGCTGTCAATCATTGCCGGCATGCCGGCGTGGGGAAATCCTTTGCCCTGGAAAAAGACTTCTCTTACTCCAAATCTCGGCGTTGTTGATTCAACCGACGACATGAGACCCGGACTCGGATGGGTGGGATTGGCGCACTTGCGGCGGTTTGTGGAACGCGGGGGAGTGCTGATCACTGCTACCGATACTTCGCACTGGGCCGTGAACTTCGGACTCACGCAGGGAGTTTCCAGCACGCGCTCAGAGACGCTGAAGGTCGTGGGAAGCGTGCTGCGCTCGCGGTTTGTCGATGATGCCAGTCCTATCGCATACGGCTACACCGGCCCACTTTCGGTTTACTGCTACAACGGTCCGGTTTTTGGCGTTGGCAACATCTCCGGAAGCTTCCGCGGATCGCGATCGGCAGGTTCTTCCAGGCAGAGGCCTACCGGTCGCGGCACCATCGATGATCCGGATCTCCCTCAGGGCCGGGCTCCGGTTGAGGTTCCCGAAGAGCCGCGTGCCGAACCGTGGCAGGCGGCGCCGCTCACCGATGAGCAGAGGCGAAACGGAATCTATGTTATTCCTCCTCAATACAGGCCGCGCGTGGTACTGCGCTATGGGGATAATGACAATTTGCTGGTTTCCGGGTTGTTGGCGGGAGGCAATGAGATCGCGCAGCGGCCCGCCGTGATCGATGTTCCGGTGGAGAACGGACACGTGGTGCTCTTTTCCATCAATCCCATCTGGCGCGGGGAAACGCAGGGAAGCTATGCGTTGGTCCTGAATGCAATCCTTAATTACGACCACCTGAACGCAGGACGGAAGTTGGATGAGAAGTGAGGCGTAATGCGGAATGTAGAATGCGGAATGCGGAATATGACTGGGTAATGTCGGGCGCGCCGAAGTAAGTCGGCTAAGGATGGTGCGAAGCCAGTGCAGCTTGGGGGGGTCTCGGATCTAGTGAAGAATCGCGTTCACCACCGGGACAAGCCCGGTGGCGTCGATTCTTCACAAGTACTTACGCACGAGGCTCTGACTCTGGAGGCAATGTCGGAAACTAATCATGACCTCGCTCAGGCGATTCGTTCTTCTTTCCTCAATCCTGCTCGCTTCGGTTGCCGGCTGGACAAATCCTCGGCATTCCGCAGCCGAACCGAGCGGCAAGCAGGCTTCCTATTACTATCCGCCTCGCGACCGATGGCAACACAAGCATCCCTCGGAAGTGGGCATGGACGAAGCAGCGCTCGAAAAGGCCGTCGCTTACGCCAAAGGCCAGGAGAGTAAAGTTCCTCCGGACTTTTCAACGCAAGTCGAAACGTTCGGCGCGCTGCTCGGGCCGTTGCCCAAAGAGCGCGGACCCTCCAACGGATTAATTCTTCGCCATGGATACATCGTCGCCGAGTGGGGAGACACGCGGCGAGTTGACCCCACTTACAGCGTCGCCAAGAGTTTCCTGTCAACACTGCTGGGGCTGGCGCTTGATGGCGGCCTTATCTCCAGTGTGAACGATCCGGTGGGCAGGTACATCCATGATGGTGGCTACGATTCTCCCCACAACGCAAAAGTCACCTGGCACCACCATGCGCAGCAGACCAGTGAATGGGAAGGCGTCATGTGGGGCAAGTCTCATGACTTTGTGGGAATAGAGCAGTTCGGGCAAGGCCGCCGAGAGCCCCGGGCGCTGCAGGAACCGGGAAGCTTCTACGAGTACAACGACGTCCGGATCAACCGTCTTGCTCTATCGCTGCTGCGCGTGTGGAAAACTCCCCTTCCGGAAGTTCTAAAGAAGCGGGTGATGGATCCGATCGGCGCGTCGGACACCTGGCAATATCACGGATACTTCAATTCCGATGTGGTGATTAACGGAAAGATGATGAAGTCGGTGACCGGCGGTACCCGCTGGGGAGGAGGCCTCTGGATAAACTCTCTGGATGAGGCGCGCTTCGGATATTTGTTCTTGCGAAAAGGGAACTGGAAGGGCAGGCAGATTGTGTCGAACAGATGGGTGGAAATGGCCACCACGCCCGGACCCGTGGGACCCGATTATGGTTACCTCTGGTGGCTCAACACCAAACGCCGGGCATGGCCCGACGCGCCCGCTTCCGCCTTCGCCGCGCGCGGCTATGGCTCCAATGCAATTTGGATGGATCCCGAACACGATCTGGTCATTGTGTGGAGATGGCATCAGGGTGGAGAGAATGAGTTTTTCCGGCAAGTAATAGCGGCCGTACGCCGATAGAGGGACAGAGGGATGGAGGGATGGAGGGACGGAGGGATGGAGGGATGGAGGGATAGAGAGATAGAGGGATGGAGGGACAGAGAGATAGGGGGACAGAGAGATAGGGGGATATTAGGGTGATGGGGAATTCCAGACTACTCGGCCATCCCTCCATCCCTCCATCCCTCCATCCCTCCGTCCCTCCGTCCCTCCGTCCCTCCGTCTCTCCGTCCCTCCATCCCTCCGTCCCTCCATCCCCATTAAATGGGGGACTGTCCCCATTTTTGCGGGTCTTGATTGAAAACGTAGATCCGGCACTCGAGACTTTGGCCGTCTTCCAGCTCCGCTGGGCATTTTTGCAGCACAAAGAGACTACCGGAAGGATCGGCCGGGTCGTAGCCTTCATAGGAATTCAACGTCTCCCAGATATTTGGGTCTGTGATCTCGTAAACTTCACCGGCGATCCGGGATCGCGCGGCCTCGTTCAAAACAGCTCCGGGAAATTCTCCCAGATCGTACAGTTTTCCTCTCACCCAGCCTTTTCCGATTTTCTTCAGCTTTCGCACCACCCCGGCAATTGGCCCGGTGGCATGTCCCTGCCGCAACGTTCCGTAGGTAAACAGGTAATCCATGGTTCCTTGGTAGGAGCGCCCTCGATCGCCATTCACCACAGAGCCACAGCCCGGCCATAGGCCGCAACCAAGAAGCTGATCCAGCTCTGTCTCTTACAGTACCGCGTGGCATGAGCCCGCGGTGCTCTCATCAACGTCATCTCTAACCTGTCAGTGCCACGCTTAAGCCTAGGTCGAGCCTAGGTCGGCCGATGGTGCGGCGCGGGCTCACGCCACGCGGTACTGACCGGGTGGAGGCGGGTCGATTCGCCGCACGCGGGCTGACGCCACGCGGTACTGTTGGAAATAGTGGCTCCCAGCAACGTGTAACCCGAAACCCAGAACCCAGAACCCAGAACCCGAAACCCGAAACCCGAAACCCGTAAACCCGAAAAACCCGAAAAACCGAAACCCGAAACCCCGAAACCCGAAACCCGTAAACCCGAAACCCGAAACCCGAAAACCCGCCAGGCGCCTATTCCCGATTGTAAATCTTCACCCGATAATACGGCTTTTCCTTTTCCGCCGGATCCATGGCGAACTGCTGCTCGGTTTTGGCGGGGTCGTAGTCGCGCCAGAGCCAGATCAACTCCTCGGGAAGCTCGGCGTTTCCATGCGCGCCGTTATGGGTGCCGTTGCCAAAGCTCAGATGGAAATCATACTCGCGCATTTTGAGCGAGTTTGCCATCTGGATATTCTGCAGTGGCCAGCTTCCATGCGGGTTCTCCAAGTCTTCAGATCCGTCCTGCAGCCAGACTCGAACGTTGCGCTTCGGTTCCTTTCGTATCTTGAACGGATAATCGTTGCCGCCGTCAAGCGCATCCGGCTGCCCTGTCTTCCACTGGATGCTGGTAAAGCTTCCGATGCGCGACAAGACGCGGCTGAACTGGTCGGGCTGATGCCAGGCGACATTGAAAGAGCAGATGCCGCCCGAGGAATTCCCCGCGATCGCGCGGCTGTAGCCGTCGCGGCGGATATTGTACTTGGCCTGCACGTCGGCGAGAATTTCGTCGCGCAAAAAACGCGCATAGCGGTCCGAGACCGTATCGTATTCAATGCTGCGCATCGCCTTGTCGCCGATTTTGCCGGGAGCGATCAGCACTTGAATCATCACCGGAATCTTCTTCTGGTGAATCAGGTTGTCCACGACGTTCATCAGACGCGACGGGCCGTCACGCGTGATTAACCCCTGCCCGTCCTGCCAAACCATCAAAGCGGCCGCAACGGACGGATCATACTGCGCCGGCACGTAGATCCAATACTCGGTCTGCATGCCGTCGTAGATCTTGCTGGTGTGGATAATCTTGTCTGAAAGCTTTCCCTGCGGTACGCCCGAGCGGGAATAGGAATCTGGCGCGTAAGCGGCGATATCGGTCCGACCGCCGAAGCGCGTCCCATCGATCAGGTAATGGAAATTGTGCGAAGTGCCGGGGCGAAGCTTCCCCGCGTAGAACCAAAGGTTGCTCGAACCGATGCGCGCCGGCATGGCCGTCCGCTGGTCGTCCACGTAGAGCGTGGACTGCTTGTCCGACTCAATTGCCCAGAGAAAGTCGGGGCCCTCACCGAGGACTGCGGAACCTTTCTTAATATCGGCATCGCCGAGAGTGGCTCTCAGAGCGTCTGCGAATTCCTGGGATGATCCGGGTTTTCGGGAAAGCTCGATGAGCTGCGGCACGGATAGTTTTTCGGCCGCCTGGGCTAACGTGATGAACGCGGCGAGAAGCAGTAAATGAGGTCGAATTCGCATAAGCCTCCGTACGATTTTTTATCACCACAAAGACACAAAGGGCACGAAGGTCTTGATCGTGCCAGGGGTCAGGTCTTCAGAATTCATTTTTTGCCCCCTGGATCGAATTTGCATCTTTAACACCCACCCCAAAAAATGAATTCTGAAGACCTGACCCCTAGTCCATCTCTACCATGACCTTCTCAATCAGCTTCCTGGTGGCGCGGATCCCGTCCGGCTCGCTCAATTTGTCTCCTTCGTACTCGATTCCAAGGAAACTGTGATAGCCGGCATCGGAGACGATCTTCAGCATGCGCCGGTAATCGGTATGGACCTCGTTTCCCTGCGCATCGAAATCGTGGCTCTTGGCGCTTACCGCTTTGGCAAAAGGCATCAGCTCGGCGACGCCCTTGTAGCGGTCATAGGTTTCAAAGTTTCCAAAATCGGGAAGCGTCCCGCAGTTAGGCAGGTTCACTTTTCGCATTACCGCGGAAAGCCACTGCCCGTCCGAAGAGAGCCCGCCGTGATTCTCCACGATCACGCTTATCTTGTGCCTTGCTCCGAATTGGCTCAGTCGGTGGAGCCCGTCGGCCACCTGATCCATCTGCTGCTGCCGTGTTCCGTCTCCATGGGCGTTGACGCGAATGGCAAAACAGCCGAGAGCTTTGGCCGCTTCCACCCAGCGGTAATGGTTCTCCACCGCCTGGGTGCGTTTCGTGTTGTCGGATGCTCCCAGCGAGCCTTCCTCATCGATCATGATCAGCCGGTTCTCGACGCCGTGGTCTTTGGCGCGCTTTTTGAGCTGTGCCAGATATTTCGGATCGCGCGCCTTGTCCTTGAAGAACTGGTTCACGTACTCGACCGCGCTGATCCCGTAATCAACTTTGGCGGTCCTGGGGAAGTCCAGGTTGTCGAGCTTTCCAGAAAATAAGGCCCGATGCAGGGACCATTCCGCCAGGGAAAGCTTGAATGGGGGCTTCCTTTTCCTGGCTGCCAGGGCTGGTGCTTCGAGCGCGCCCAGCCCGAGGCTTCCCGCGGCCGTTGCCGATGTCCTTAGAAACTGCCGCCGATCGATAAGATTTTCCATAGATGGTCATCTCCAAAAATTAGCCTCAGGCTCCAACCTACAGGTGTGAAAAAATCGACGCCACCGGGACAAGCCCGGTGGCGTCGATTTCTTCACACGTTCTTACGGTCGCCGTACTGAATTTGTTATCTCACCGCCGGCGGCGCGCTGCGCGACGCGGCGGAGAATCCCGATTACTTTGTCCACCGCGCCGGGCAATGGATCCGAAAGAACGGGGAGAAACACAAGGCGGCCGAATATCTCTTCGGTCACGGGAAAGTCTCCTTCCTCATAACCTCGGTAATCTCCGCACAGCGGGCCGCGGTTTTCCGAAAACACGTCAAATCCCCGAGCGAATATCTTCAGGCGGTGCAGCAGTCCATACGGGCTGTGAGAGGCGTTCAGGCCCTCGGCCCGCAGCGCCTCAATGAATTTTACAGTGGTCAGGCCGCCATGTTCATCGGGCCGGTGCACCAGCGGGAAAGCGTACAGCCCGCCGCGGACCGCGCCGGGATATATTTTGACCGCCTGCAATCCGGGAATCTGTTCCACGGCACTCTCGACCGACTCAAAGTAGCAGCGTCGCCTTTCGTTGAGCGCGCCGAGCTTTGTGAGCTGAACCGTCGCGATTCCAATTCCCAGCGGATGCGCTCGAAATTTCATCCCCAGCCCCAACGGCTGCAGGTCTGCGTATTTCTCCGTGGCCAGATCCAGTCCCCGCATGCGATTTACCTGGCCGGCCAGGCAGGCGCGCTCGAATATTTCGGAATCGTCGGTGGCAAGAACCCCGCCTTCGCCCGCACTGACGGCTTTGCTTCCTTGAAGGCTCCACGCCCCGGCGTGCCCGATGCTGCCGGTCAGCTTTCCTTTATATCGCGCCCCATGAGCGTGCGAGCAGTCCTCGATAATCTTCACACCCGTGTTGCGGCCGACTTGCAGCAGGGCATCCATGTCGCACACATTGCCCCACAGATGAACCGCCAGGATGGCCCGCGTCCTGGGTGTGATCTTTCGCAGCACGTCCTCCGGATCGATCTGAAGCGTGGCCGGATCGCTTTCGACAAAAACCGGCCGCGCTCCCAAAAATACCGCGGGTGCGATGGTGCAGATCCAGGTGTAGGTCGGACAAATCACTTCGTCCCCCGGGCCGACCCCGATGCCAAAACAGGCGCTGTAAAGAGCGGTTGTGCCGTTGTTGGTCGTAATGGCGAATCTACAGCCGGTCCATTGGCGCCATTTCTCTTCGAACTCGCGCACCACGGGCGTTCCACCGGAGAGCTCGTTGCGCAGCGTCATCTGGTAGACCAGCCTGGCTTCTTCTTCGGTAATCTGCTGCCACCGGTCCATATCCGGCTGCTCGGGCATCGCCGTCTGGATGAAGACCGGTGGAGATAAGGTCGGTTTCGCCATAGCTGTTCTTAAGCTGGCTTGGTGTCTTGGTGGTTGATATTTTTTGAACCACCAAGGCACCAAGGCACTAAGGTCCAATTTTCCATTTTGAGTTCGAAATCCGCCAACCTGCAACCGACTTTAGCCCGCGCTCCGATACTTCATCGCCATCAAAGTCACGTCATCTGCCAGCGGAACGTCCTTGGTAAAGAGACGAAGATTTTCGATCAAACCGTAGGTGACCTGCCTTGCCGATTGTTTCATCTGATGGCGCACCCATTCAATCAGGCGCTCTTCCCCGAATTCCTCGCCGTGCTCGTTGAGCGCTTCTGAGAGTCCGTCGGTGAACAGCACGATCAGATCGCCGTCTTCCAGCATGACGGTTTCGCTTTCGTACTGAGCGTCAAATAATCCCAGAATCAGCCCGCCGCGCTCCAGGCGACGCACACCGGATCGCTGAAGCAACACGGGGGGATTGTGACCCGCATTGACATATTGAAACGCGCCATCGCTGGAGAGAATTCCGTAGAAGAACGTCACGAATCGATTCTCCAGTTTGCGCCTCCGAAGGGCGCGGTTCACGTTGGCCACGGTTTCTGTGATGGGCACTTCCGCCTCGGCGTGCGCGCAAAATGCGCCTTGGAGCATGGACGTCAGCAGCGCCGCCGGGGTGCCTTTCCCCGCCACGTCGGCAATGGCGACGCCCAGCTTGTCGTCGCTCAATTCAAGATAGTCGAAGTAATCGCCGCCGATTTCCCGGCAGGGGAGATTGATGCTGCACACGTCGACCCAGGGACGCTGGAAATCTTTTTGAGGTGAAAGCTGCTGCTGTATTTCACGCGCGATGGAGAGCTCCTCGTCGATTTTCTTTTTCTCCAGGGATACCTTGTAGCTGCGCGCCTTGTCGATGGCCATTGCCGCCTCTAGGGCCAGCGATTCCAGCGAGTAGAGCGTCTCCCCTGTAAAAGGATCGGCGTTAGACCAACAGTCCAGGTAAAGCACGCCGATCATCTCGGGCTTGGAGTCCAGGGTGAAGTCGGCGCTGACCGCCACCGGATTGATCCTGAGCGGAATGCAGCAGACCGACTGCAGTCCCAGCGCGCGCGTGTGGGTGTGATCGGCATACTCGGGATCATTTCCGAGATCCGTCAGCAGCACCGTGCGTCGTTTACGCAACGCCTCTCTGGGCGCCTTCTGACTGATGGCCAGCGAGGTCAGTTCCAGGTTCTTCTTCCCCCGGCCCCGGCCGACCGCCAGTGACAGGCTTTCGTCGGCTTCCTTGAGCATGATGAAGCCGCGGTCGGCTTCCGACAACGCAAGAGCGGAGTCGATCACCAGGTTGAGAAGCTCTTCCAGCACAAACGAGGAATTCAGCGCGGTGAAGGTTTCCAGCAGCAGGGCCACATCCTTGAACCCGCGATTCGGATCGCCTGCCTCTTCGGTCGAGCGCTTCAAGAGCGCGCTGAATGCATCCTGGCTGCCTTGTACCCGCAGCTCCAGCTCGTGCGAATTGCCCAGTTGAATGCGGTCGCCCTCCTGCAACACAGCCCAGTCAATTTTCGATCCGTTCAGGTAAGTTCCGTGCCGGCTCCCCAGGTCCTTGAGGACATACTGATCTCCCTGCTGGGAGATCTCGGCATGGGCGCGCGACACGAATACCAGCGGAAGACACAAATCATTCTTGTGACTTCGACCGATGGTAAAGAGCGGTTTTTCAACCTGGACGGACCGTTCCCGGCCGCCGGAATCTTGATAGGTAAGGCGGAGAGTCATGATTATAGCGTCGGATCTTTGGGACTCACGATAAAGGAATCGGAGGGCTGAATGCAAGTTGCCGTCAAAGCCCACCCAGAAAGCCCGGATTATTCACAAACATGATTGCCACGAAGACACGAAGGGACATCATTTAGCCTGAAGTGGCACTCTTAACTAATCTCTTTGGCTGTTGCCAGAGTGTTACTTCTAATTGATGGTTAAGAACTTCGTGCCTTCGTGTCTTCGTGGCAATCATGTTTGTGAATAATCCGGGAGAAAACGGCGGGCTCCGTGATGGAATCTGGACAATTCTGGTTGTCAGGCGACAATGAAAGGGAGGAGAGATTCTGAGATGAAGGGATGGAAAGTTTCAGCGATCGTGACATTTCTTCTGCTCATGCTTAACCGGGGCGCAACACAGCTCGACGCACCGGATCTCCCGTCTGGTGCTGCACTCCATAAGAACGACGCTGTACTCCCTAAAAGCGCACCCGGCGCGCCGGACTTTCGATATCTGGGCGACCCTCATGCTATGCATTTTGAATCCAATGCCGGCCAGGCTCCAGGGAGAGCGAAGTTAATCGCTCACCAGGGAAGTCTTAACCTGCTGTTTGAAACGGGCCAGATAGTGGTTCTGGGAACCGGCGAAGGATTCCGCCTGACATTTCCCAACGGCAACGCCCAATCCAGACCGGAAGGGCTGCAGCCTCTGGCTGCAAAAACCCATTATTTCCTCGGCAGCGACGCGCGGGCCTGGCTCACGGATGTGCCGAGTTTCTCGGTCGTTGTCTACCGCAATGTTTACCCGGGGATCGATCTGGTGTTCCACGGAAAGGACCGGCAGCTCGAGTACGATTTCATCGTGCATGCGGGCGGCAGGCCGGAAAGCATCCGGCTCCGCTTTGAAGGATTGAATTCCCGGCGCGAAGTTCCATTGCGCCGGGAGAATGATGGTGCGTTGCGGATTCAATGCGGGGCATCCGTTTTTCGCCAACATGCGCCACGGCTTTCTCAGGGATCCGGCAAGGCGCTTGTACAAATACCGGGAAGGTATCGTTTAGTCGATCGCAATTCCGTTGGATTTGAAATCGGCAGCTACAACCAGGCTGAAGATCTGGTGATTGATCCTGTTCTCAGTTATTCCACTTATCTTGGCGGATCAAATCGAGACGAGGGCCGTGCCGTAGCCGTCGATGTTTCCGGCAACGTTTATGTCACCGGATACACCGCCTCTCTGGACTTTCTTTCGTCAGCCGGCGTGCGCTATGGGAGCCGCATCGGGGAGGATGTTTTCGTCCTCAAGCTGAGCCCTGCCGGTGCGATTCTTTACACGGCATATCTGGGCGGTTCGAGTGATGAGATTGCCTTCGGCATTGCCGCCGACAACCAGGGCAACGCTTACATAACAGGAGGCACCGTTTCACCGGACTTTCCCACGCGCAATCCCGTGCAGGGCTATCGGGGATTTGAAGACGCTTTTGTCGCGAAACTGAGCCCTGACGGATCTTCCCTGGTGTACTCCACTTTCCTGGGCGGGACCAACAGGGACCAGGGGGAGGCAATCGCCGTTGACAGCGATGGAAACGCATTTGTCACCGGTGGCACCTACTCTGCCGACTTTCCAACTTCCAGCGCCGTCCAAAAAAACCTGAGCGGCCCAACCGACGCATTCGTTGCCCGGCTCAATCAATCCGGAAATCAAATCCTGTTTTCCACTTACCTGGGAGGCAGCGGCGACGAACTGGCCTCCGGAATTGCGACCGACGCGGGCGGCAACGTGGTTGTGGCAGGTTCGACGTTTTCATCAAACTTTCCGCTGCAAAACGCCATTCAGGGCGCATTTGGCGGAGTGGCGGATGCGTTTGTCAGCAAGCTGAGCCCGGCGGGGGCGTTCCTCTTTTCCACTTATTACGGCGGTGACTCGACAGATTATTTTCGCGCCGTGGCGCTGGATGCGTCGGGAAATATTTTTGCCACCGGTGAGACTTCCTCTGCCGATTTTCCGACAACACCGGGCTCTTTTCAACCGGTTTGGCGGGGGGCGACCGATGCGTGCGTGGTGAAACTGAATTCCTCGGGCAGTGCGGTTTTGTATTCCACGTTTTTGGGTGCCGGTGGAAACGATCAAGGATTTGGCATTGGAGTGGATTCAAGCGGCAATGCCTGGATTGGCGGCATCACGTCTTCGATTGATTTCCCGGTGGTGTCAGGTTTTCAAACCAGGTACGGCGGCGGGGCGGAGGATATCTTCATCATGGAATTGAATGGCAGCGGCTCGGCGCCTCTTTATTCCACCTATTGGGGCGGAGATTCTGCCGACTATGGCTTCGCGCTTGCCGCGGGCGGCGCCGGAGTCTATGTGACGGGCCTGACTCAGTCCACCAACGATCCGGTGTTGAATGCGCTGCAGGCGACGCTTCGCGGCGGCGGCTGGGATGCGCTGTTGATCAAGATTGCAAATCCGGAAGCTCCGCGGCTGCGTACGAGAAGAAGACCTTGAAAAATACTTTTCACCACAAAGACACTAAGAACACCAAGGCGCTCCCTGATGAGAATTTTCGCGGCCTGCGCAAATTATTCGGTAGCGGAGAGACGGCCTGAGGGCCGTCTCAGCTTGGCAAGGTACCGCAGAGAGACGGCCCTCAGGCCGTCTCTCCTTGACTTTTGATTGCGGCTTCGCCGCGCTAAGTCTTTGTGGTGAAAATTGCCTTCCCTGCTTAAATAGTAGTGGATCAGACCGGAGGGATAGCAACCCATGAACAATATGCAATCGATGAATACCATTGAACTGGTTGCCTGGTATGCCGCAGTTGTCGGCACCATCGCACTGATTCTGGCTCTGGCGGTGATAGTGCGTGATCGTGCCCGCGTGCTGGTAAGCGGGAGAACCGGATATCGGGTGGCCGGCGGCGGTCCGTATGACGCAACCAAGGACTACATTCTGGTGACGGTCGCCAACCTGAGCCATCAGCCGCGAACCATCGAAAAGGTCGGATTACGCCTGCGGCATGGCTCCAATAAGGACATTGTCGCATCCGACTGTCTGTTGAAAGGACCGCAGCAACTGGCGGCCGAAGCGTCGCACACCTGGGTGATCGAACAGGGCAACATTGCGCCCGATGACATTGAATGCCTGTGGGCGACCGATCAGGGCGGCAAGGAGTTTCGCGGCAAGCTTGCCAGCGCGTAGCGGGATCGGCCGCAGATTTACGCGGAGTATCGGCCGCAGAGCGACGCAGAATACACTGATCCATTTTGATCGGTGTAATCGGCGGCCCGTTCTGATCGGTGTAATCGGCGGCCCCTTCTGATCGGTGTAATCGGCGGCCGTTCTGATCGGTGTAATCGGCGGCCCGTTTTGATCTGACTGATTCTCCTCCGTTACAAGTCCAATTCCTTGGATTTTTTCCTGCGTTGTAAGAACACAAAAGCGCTCATTTGTCTTGGTCCTTACACCATTAAAGTGGTAAGAATAAGTGTAAAGGAAGTTGTTTGCTCTAATTGATCTCCTTTATTCCGCACTTGGAAATCTGAATTTCAATTTCTATCAAGGGGTGTGACATGACAGGATTCACCAGAAGATTGGTTGTGCTCATTTTAGTCTTGTGTGTTTTCTCGATCAGCGCCGCCGCAGGCCTGGCGCAGACGATTACGGCCACCGTGACCGGCACGATTTCCGACAACACGGGCGCGGTCATTCCCGGCGTTCAGGTGGTGGCCACCAATCAGGAAAAGCAGACCGACTACAACGCCCTTACCAACGACGCGGGCGTATACACCATTCCATTTTTGCCGGTAGGCACCTACGTGGTCAGCGCCGAGGCTCCGGGATTTAAAAAAGCGATCACCAACCCGATCAAGCTGGAAGTAGGACAGATCGCCAAAGTGGACCTGAAGCTTGAAATCGGCGAAATCTCGCAGCAGGTGAATGTCGAAGGTGTAGCGCCTATTCTCCAAACCGAATCCACCGTGGTGGGAGAGGTGATCACCGGAACCACAGTGGTGAATCTTCCCCTGAATGGACGAAACTTCCAGCAACTGACGCTGCTGGTGCCGGGCGCAATTACCCCCAATCCGGGTTCCTTCACCTCGCCGTCGCGGGCCTTCAGCGGCGGTCGACCGTATGTGAATGGAAACCGCGAGCAGGGCAATAATTTCATGCTGGATGGCGTCGATCTGAACGAAACCATCGATAATCTTGTGGGCTATCAGCCCAACGTGGATGCCATCGGTGAATTCAAGATCCTGACCAACAATGCATCTGCGGAATTTGGCAATGTCACCGGGGCTGTCGTCAATGCGACGCTGAAGTCGGGAACCAACGAGTTCCATGGCAACGTTTTTGAGTTCCTTCGGAACGACAAGCTGGATGCCAACAGTTGGGGCAACAATCGCAGCAACGCGCCCAAGGCCAAACTGCGCTATAACATTTTCGGTTTCACGTTGGGTGGGCCGATCATCAAAAATAAGGTTTTCTTCTTTGGGGATTACCAGGGGACCCGGCAGCGCACCGGCGGCGGAACGACGGCCTCGCTTGCCCCGGCGGAGTGGCGCATAGGAAATCTTTCCAGCCTGACCCAGCAGATCATCGATCCTTTGACGGGCCAGCCGTTCCCGGGAAAGATCATTCCTCAGAACCGGATCGTGAATCCGGTGGCGAAGGCGGTATTTTCCAATCCCAGCCTCTATCCGCTGCCGACGCGCACTACGGGCAGCGTTGTTGGCAACTACGTGAGCAGCTTTGCCAACCAGATTAACAATGATCAATGGGACGCGAAAATCGACGCCAAGCTGGATGAGAAGAACGACCTGTTCGCCAGAGTCTCGGTTGCCGACTTCGATTCAAAAGGCACCAAGGCGGCCTTTCCCCTGATCCTGCCGGGCCTGTCGGTGGCTCCCAGCCGAAGCTTCGTGCTGAATTGGAACCGCACGATCAGCCCGACAGTCGTCAATGAGGCCCGAATTGGCTATAACCGCGTGGTGATCCTTAATGACATAAATGATTGGGCAGGCCTGGGCCTCGGCAACGCCAAATTCGGAATACCGGGCGACCAGCCGATCAACGGCCTCAGCTCGGTTCAATGGGGCGAGGGGTTGACCAACATCGGTAATTCTGCCAGCCTGAGCCGCACTTTCGATAATACGTTCCAGTATGGCGATAACCTCTCGGTGGCCCGAGGCAAGCATTTCATGAAAATGGGAATGCAGTGGCTGCGCTACCAGCAGAACCGCTACTATGCCGGTAACAACGGGGCGCTGGGACTGTTTGGTTACACGGGAACTTTCACCGGCTCCGCGTTTGCTGATTTTCTACTCGATCTGCTCTCGCGAAAAGGGCGTGGGAGCGCAAGCGGCTCTTGGGGGCATCGGCAGAATCGCATCGGGATTTTCTTCCAGGATGACGTCAAGCTGAGGCAGAACCTGACACTGAATCTGGGAATGCGCTGGGAATATACGTCGCCGGTTTATGAAGTGAACGATCGCCAGGCAAACCTGGACATTCACACCGGCAAGCTGCTGCTGGCGGGCAAGGACGGAAACAGCCGCGCTCTGTACAATGCCTACCACAAAGGGTTTGAACCTCGGGTTGGCTTTGCCTGGTCCCCGACCAAGTCTTTCGTAATGAGGCTCGGGTACGGAATCGTGCAGTACATGGAAGGCACCGGCGCCAATCTCAGGTTGCCGCTGAATCCTCCTTTTTTCTTTGAATCGGACGTCAGCTTCGACAAGTCTACAGGCCCCGGAAGCATCACCAAAGGTTTCACTGACGTGCTTCCGATAAACCAGGTAACCGGGCAGCTCCGCGCCTGGTCGCCCAATCTCCGGCCTCAGTTTACCCAGCAATGGAATTTGTCATTGGAGTACCAGTTGAGCGAGTCCACTTCGGCGTCGGCCGCCTATGTCGGGCACAAAGCCACGCACTTGGTCAACCCCTTCGACTTCAACCAGCCGCTGCCGGGTACAGGACCGCCTTCGACATGGCTTCCCTTGCAGCAGCGGCGCCCGTTGTACCCATTCGTTCCCGGCGTTACGCGCGGCAGCGGAACATTCTCGGATTCCACCAGCGACTACCACTCACTGCAAGTCAGCGGTCGGCGGCGCATGGCACGTGGTTTTGAATTCCTGGGGTCTTACACGCTGAGCAAGTCGATCACGGATAATCTTGGCTATTACGGAAGCGGGGGAGTAGCCGGTCCGAGTGCTTACTGGATAAACGCCAACAACCGGCGAGGCGATCGGGGATACGCTTTCTTTGACGCCCGGCATAACTTCGTTTGGTCCGGTTCGTATGACATGCCGTTTGGGCGGTCCAAGACTTTCGGGAAAGATTGGCATCCGTTTGTGGATGCGGTTTTGGGCGGCTGGAATCTGAACAGCATCGTAAGCTGGCACAGCGGATTCCCGATTACGGTTACTTCTACCGATGTCTCGCTGCAGGATCCGCGGGCCGGCGGTCGTCCGGATCGCATCGCCAGCGGAGACGTGGATAATCCGACGTTGACGCGTTGGCTCGACATCAGCGCATTCAGACTTCCCGCAGCCGGTACTTTTGGAAATGCCGGCAACAGCACGAACCGCGCTCCCCGATATGCCATTTGGGACTTCGGTCTGGGAAAGAAGTTTCACATTGACGAGCACAAGTACGTTGATTTCAGAGGTGAGTTTTTCAATGTGACCAATCATCCCAGCTTCAGCCCGCCGAGCAGTAATATCTCGGCGCCGAACACGTTCGGGCAGATCTTCGGAACCGTCAGCGCTCCAAGAAATATTGAATTTGCGCTGAAGGTGCACTTCTAAAAACTTAACCGCCAAGAGCGCCGAGAACGCCAAGGAGCGCCATTCTTAGCGTTCTTGGCGTTCTTGGCGGTGAAGAGTTGTAACTCGGGTAGCGCGCGGAATTCGCTTTAGACAACCTTAAGTTCGCTCAGTCCTCTCCAGAGCGCATCCAGGTCGCTGGAATCCGGTTTGGAGACGTCGCCGCTTATCAGCACCACCCTGAAGTTGTCCTTCCCGGTATCGTTCAGCCGCTTCCAGACATACGTGCAGTGGTAATCGACGCGGGGGATATTGCATTCTTTGGGTACAACGATCAGCAGCTTCTTTGGCGCAGTGTGAAGGAACAGGTCCACCAGAGCGCCGCGGATTTGCCTTTCGGATCGGGCTTCAATTCCCACGGCCACTTCGACGGCTTCCCTGTCCCGATCCAGTATCACTCCGTCCAGCAGGGCGTTCGTGCCGGCCAGGTCAACCCGACGCCTCTCGGTATAGTCGTCCCACCGGTCGCCGAGAATATTGCGCAGCAATGTTTTCAAATAGACCCAGTCGCTGGCGTGTTTCATCGTTATTCAACGGTTAGCATTTTTGGGTTGTGGGTTCCGGGTTTTCGGGTTTCGGGTTTTCGAGTTCCGGGTTCCGGGTTCCGGGTTTTCGGGTTCCGGGTTGCAGGTTTCGAGTTCAGGATTGCGGGTTTCGAATTTCCGTTTCGCAACTGAGCCCACGCACTTTACCCGTCAAGCCTTTGAACTTCATGATCTCGTAACGCGCCCACCTGTAACGCGCAACCCGAAAACCCGAAACTCGAAAACCCGCAACCCGAAAACCCGCAACCCAAAAACCCGAAGCGCGCAAACCCAAAAACCCTTTTAAAGCACCCCCAACTCGGCCAAACTACGGCTGATCGTCTGGCGGTCGTCGGGATCCGGATCGGAGACGTCGCCGGCCATAATTACGGTGCGAAAATTGTCCCGCGTATCGGTTGCCAGTTGTTTCCATACGTGCGCACAGTGCCGCTCCACGTTCATCACGCGGAAGTTCTTGTTCGGCATAATGATCAGAAGCTTGTTTGGCGCCGGATGAAAAAGCAGGTCGACCATGGCGCCGCGGATTTGTTTTTCCGTCCTGGCCTCGATATCCACCGCGACTTGAGCCGTGTTCTGCTTCTTATCCAGAATCACACCATCGAGCGTTGCCAGTGTCCCTCCCATGTCGACCTTGCGACGCTCGCTGGAATCATCCCACCGGTCTCCTAAGATACTGCGGAGCAACTGTTTCGGGTAGAGATACTGGTCCGATCTGGCCATGGATTGTCTGTTGTAATCAAAATCAGACTGTGCGTATTGTGATCGAGATAACGCTGCCGGCAAAGTAAATTTTTGATATTAAGGGATGGGCATCGGTGATAATAAATTTGCCGTGCCAAACATCCCGCGAAGCAGTTGCGATATGTTTACCCCCGAACCCGAGACTGTCCATACCGGAGACTGTCCGTGAAAATGCGTCTAAAGCCGGTTAACCCGGAACTGGTTGCCGGTCTGAACAGGGTTTTTCTCGACAGCCTGCGGCCCGTAACCTTTGCGCTCGCTGCGCTCTATCTGGTGATCGCCGTTGCCCAGTGGTGGACTCTTGAGGGAGGAGCGGCCCGCGGGACTCTGGTGATAGCGGCAGCGTCGTCGAGCGCTCTTCTGGTGTTGCTGTTCTTGATTCTGGGCAAAGCTTCAATCCGGCCCGCCCGCGCTCATGCCCTGGGGGCCGGGATTGCCGCGCTGGTACTGGCCAACAGCTTCCTGTACCTGTATTTGACGCGCGAACCTCAGCAGACAACCAACCTGATGCTCCTGAGCATCGGCGCAGGCTGTCTCTTTCTCTCACTCCCATGGTTGACTTCGGTTCTGGGCGCCGTTGTTGTTCTCTGGGTCATCGCTGTTTTCAATTCCCCCGCATCGCCGCTGTGGCCGCACTTCGGCTCTGCGTTGATCTCTTCCACAGTATTATCGCTGCTGATTTTTCTTCTCCGCTACCGAACATTGCTGCGTCTTGAGGAACTGCGGTTTCAGGATAATTACCAGAAGCTGATCCTGAAAGAGGCGCTTCAATCCGCCGAGCGGGAAATTGTCGAGCGGAACAAGGCGCAGGAAGAGCTCAAGAAGGCCTATGACGAAATGGAATTGCGAGTGCAGGAGCGTACCGCCGCGCTTGCGAAAATAAATCATCAAATGAGCCTTGAAATCGCGGAACGCAATCGAATGGAAAGAGAGCAGCAACAGCTCCAGCAACAGCTTTCGCAGGCGCAGAAGCTGGAAAGTCTGGGCATCTTTGCCGGAGGGATCGCGCACGATTTCAACAACCTGCTGCTGGTTATCACCGCCAACGCTGACCTGGCGCTCAAAGGGATCGAACAGGGTGCCAGGGCGCGCACAAATGTGGAGCGGATCGCTGTCGCTTCGTCGCGGGCAGCCGAGCTGACATCGCAATTGCTTGCCTACACCGGAAAAGGAGCGCGGGAACCGCAGGCGGTAAACCTTTCGAATCTGGTGAGGGAGACGGCAGGCCTGCTGGAATCTGTGATCTCCAAAAAGGCCACGCTCAAGCTCAGGCTGGAGCAGGACATGCCCCCGATTCGCGCCGATGCGGGTCAGGCTCGCCAGGTGGTGATGAATCTGATCATCAACGCGTCCGAGGCGCTGGAAGACGGAGCCGGGATCATCGTGATCAGCACCGGAAGCGAAGAGGACGCCGGAGTTCTAAGCGACATCCAGCCTCGAGCCGATTCAAAGAAGACCTATGGCTATGTGGAAGTCAAAGACGACGGGTGCGGCATGGCTCCTGAAGCGGTGGCCAAGATTTTCGATCCTTTTTTTACCACCAAGACCACAGGACGCGGCCTGGGGCTGGCCACCGTGCTGGGGATCGTGCGAGGCCATCAGGGTGCCATCCGCGTGGACAGCAACCCGGGAAAGGGAAGCACCTTTCGCGTGCTCTTCCCCTGCATGGAACAAAAAGAGGCAAAGGCGCAGGCCCCGGCGCCCGGGCTGGAGGACTGGCGAGGCAAGGGCACCGTTCTGGTAGTGGATGATGAGGCAAGCGTGCGCGAGACGGCGCAGTCGATCCTGGAAGAGTATGGGTTCACCGTCTTGACAGCCAGGAACGGCAGGGAATGCACGCACCTTTTGCGGAGTCGATCTTCCGAACTGGCCCTGGTGCTGCTGGATTTGAAGATGCCCGAAATGAACGGAGATGAGGTGCTGCTCGAAATCCGCTCCCTGCGTTCGGATCTCCCCGTGATCCTCTCGAGCGGTTATCACGAAAACATGACGCCCGCTCCGGCCGGAAACGGCAGCACGGTTTTCATTCACAAGCCCTATTTACCCCAGGACCTGATCCGGAAAATCAGGCAGCTCCTCGGGTAGGACTGGCCGCTGATTTACGCGAAATAACACGGATTAGAATCGGCCGCTGATTTACGCGAAATAACACGGATTAGAATTGGCCGCTGATTTACATGAATTAACACGGACAGATATCGGGGTCGAGGATGGGCTCGGTGTAACTGACACACAGTGTTCTCGGAGCCCATCCTCGGCCCCGATATAAATCAGTGTATTTCGCGTAGATCGGCGGCCAGCTCTATCCGTGTTCGTTCGCGCAAATCGGCGGCCAAGCTACGGCGGGCTGACTTCCTGCCGCCGCACTCCGAAGGGCGACGGCTGCGGGTTCTTTCGCAGCTCCTCGAATTTCGCGAAAGCTTCGCGGGCCTTCTCCTTGTCGCCTGTCTTGCTGTAATAGCGTCCCAGGACGTAATAGGCTTCCGCGTAGGCCGGATCGAGCCGAATCGCGCTCTTTAGTTCGGATTCCACTTCGGCGGTCACTTCTTGTTTCAGCAGCGCCCCGGCGTATTTGAAATGGGTGTACGGCAGGTTGGGATCGTTTCGCACGCCGCGATAAAGCCATCCGACGCCGTCGGTATACTGCTCCTGGGAAACCAGCAGCTCTCCCAAGTCCGCATAAGCCCAGCCGTAACGGATTCGTTTCTTTTCTATTATCTCGATGGCCTTGCGAAACTGCTTCTTGGCGCTCTCCAGATCCCCGCTGCCCTGCAGCGCCAGTCCCTGAAAGTAGTAGGCCTTGTAGTAATCGGGCTGAAATTCAAGCGCCTTACTCAGAAACTGAATTGCCTCGCTGTATTTCTTTTTTTCCAGTCGGTACCGTCCCAGATGATAGTACGACTCGGAGTCGGCGGGATTGTGCTGGATGGCGCGGGTCAGAATGGCTTCAAAACCGTCAAAATCCTGCAGCATGTAGCGGCTGAGCGCCTGCAGGCGGTAAACCTCCGGCCGCTGGTCTCCGGCTTTCAAAGCATCCGCCGCGAGATTGGAGGCTTTCTGGAATTCTCCGCGCCGGAAGGCAAAGCCTGCCGCCACGAAAGTAATCTGCGAGTCGCCTGGATAATAACTTCTCAGGATTTCCAACTGCGCGCCGGCTTCATCCCAGCGTTCCAGTCGCATCAGCACTTCAATCAACGCCGCGCGCGCCGTCTTGTTCTTCTGCTGATAATCGAGCGCCTGCTTCAGCTTTGTCGCCGCCTCGGCGAACTTGCCCTGGTTGATATCCGTCTGGGCCGCCTGAAGCAGCAGGTCTACATTGGTTGGTGGTTGCGATTGTGGATGGGCCAAGCTCAATGACAGAAAAAAAACCACCAGGACACCAAGCTCATAAACGTGGATTCGTGGTGCCTTGGTGTCTTGGTGGTTCATCTTTGTTCCAGGTCTGCCAGAGCGGCCCGGACCTTTGGAATCACATCCCGATGCGCGGTCGGATTCGCCTTCTGCAGGAATTTTCGGTAATTGACCTTAGCCGTCTCCAGGTCGCCTGCATTCTGTGCCAGCAATCCGAGATTCATGTACGGTTCGGCCACTTCTGGATTGTATTCTATCGCCTTCTCGAAGTACTTGCGCGCCAGGTCAGGGTGGCCGCGCTGGATTTCCAGGATCCCCATCAGATTGTGCGCCCCGGCGTGCCGGTTGTTCTGCGCCACGATGGACGACAACACCCGCTGGGCGTCGTCAAGGCGGCCCAGTTGCAGATAAGCGTTGCCCAGATTCTCCAGCGTCTGGAGATCGGTGGCATTGATCTTGGCCGCCTGCTCCAAGGCATCGATTGCACGCGGCAGGTCTCCCATGCGCACGTAAATCCCGCCCATCTCGGCGTGAGTGCGATCGGTGTCGGCCTTGTTCTCAACGGCCTTGCGAAAGACCGCAAGCGCGCGGCCAAATTGCTTCACTCGCTGGTAGCAGGTGGCGAGTTGCGCGTACAACAGCGGGTTGGTCGGATCGGCCGGCTGCAGGCGTTCGAAGATCAAAGCAGCATCCTCGAAGCGGTCGTGATTCATCAGATCGGCCGCCTGGTCCATCCCCTTCAATACCTCCACGCGATCCTTCGGATCCGGGCCGGACATATCGATCCGCAATTCGCGCGGGGAGCCGGCGCTCACGTATCCGAGCGACTGCAGTGCCTGGCGCGTCTGCTCGTCCACCGGGTGGTACTGCAGCTTTGGCTTCTCGCCGGGTGCGCCGGCAATTTCCCAGATCTTTTTCTGGAGGCGATCCGCATCGGAGGGATAGCGTTTTACCACATTGAGGTTTTCCTGGCGGTCTGTCCCCAGTCGGTAGAGCTCCGGCTTGGGCGCGATGATCAGCTTCCATTCATCGGTGCGCATGCCGCGCAGTTCCGACCAGCCCAGGTGCGTTTTTGGGTAGAGCGTTTCCATGTAGCAGTAGTTGCTGCGCACGGGCTGGCCCGACATGATGGCCGGCAGCAGGCTCACGCCCTGCACTTTGTCGCCCGCTTTCAGGCTGATGTAATCGGCAACCGTGGGCAAAAGGTCAATGGACCGGACCTGCCGGCTTATCACTTTTCCCGCAGGGATGCCCGGACCGGCGGCGATCAGGGGAATGTGCATCGTGGAATCGTAAAGAAACACCCCGTGCGTATTTTCGCCGTGTTCCCCCAGGCTCTCGCCGTGGTCCGACAGCAGAATGACAAGCGTGCGTTCCTTCAGATTTTTCTTTTCAATCCAATCCAGCAACCTGCCCGCCTGCTCGTCGGTGTAGGCCACTTCACCGGCATAGGCGTCAGTTGAGTAGCGGGCGCGCCAGGGCTCCGGAGGATCGTACGGGAAATGCGGATCGTAGTAATGAGCCCACAGAAAGAAGCTTTTCTTTACCGGACTTCGTTCGCTGCGCTGCAGCGCTTCCTCCAGCCAGCGGAGCGCGCGATCGGTCACGACGTTTGCGTGAATCTCGGCCACCACGCCCGGCAGTCGCTCGGCTTGTTTTTCTTCGTTCATGTCGTCGGAATAAACATCAAAGCCGCGGTTCAATCCGACATGGTGGGTCAGGACGGCGGAGCCGACGAATGCGGCGGTTTCAAAACCGGCTTGTTTCAGGAGTGTCGCAAGCGTCGGGATTTTCGGATCCAGGACAAAACCGCCGATATCGCGGATCTGGTGCAACTGCGGATAGCTTCCCGTAAAGATTGACCCGTGCGAAGGCGGAGTGAGCGGAACCTGGGCAAAAGCGCGCTCGAATCGCGCGCCGCGCGCAGCCAGGGCGTCGATGTGGGGTGTTGAGACCTTCGTGCTGCCGTAGCAGGAAACGTGGTCAGCGCGCAGCGTGTCGATGGTGATCAGAAGGACGTTCGGCGGCCGCTTGGATTCAGTGCGTACCGCAGCCTGCGGGGAACAGGAGACAAGCAGAGCGGCAACTGCGAGAAAGAGCCGGCAGACCGGCCTGTAAACCATAAGAGATATTTCACCACAAAGGCACAAAGAGCACAAAGCCTCCTGAAAACGGAAAACGGAAAGCGGAAGGCGGAAGGCGGAAAGCAGAAGGCGGAAAGCAGAATTGGAATACGGAATTGGAATTGGGAATTGGAATTGGGAATTGGAATTGGGAATTGGAAATGCCGGATAATCCGGAATAGGGAATAAGGGAATATGGGAATCGGCCACCCACGGTGCAACCTTACGGCGGCGAGACCCCGCAGGGATCAAGGAGAGTAGCCGGCGGCAGAGCGCGCAGCGCGTCGCCGCCGGGTCCGTATCGCCAATTTTGATCGACCCTGAAAGGGTCGCAGAAGATTTTTTCGCAGATTTTCAAATAGCCCGGTTATGTACCAAAGGAGGGACAAATCCAATGTCACAAACTTTGGTACGGCTTCTGGTTCATTTAGTCTTTTCCACTAAAAATCGTCGCGACCTGATCACGCCTGACATCGAACCGGATTTGTTTGCTTACATTTCCGGGATTTTGAAAACTCTTGATTCCGTTTGTTTGGAAATCAATGGGACGGCCAATCACATCCATGCCTTGGTGTCACAATCCAAGAACCTGGCGCTCAGTTCTTTGGTGATGGAAATAAAAAAAGGCTCCTCAAAGTGGATCAAGACCCAAGGATCGGAATTTAAAAGGTTTGCCTGGCAACAGGGCTATGGAGCCTTCTCAATCGGGGAATCCGGCGTGGGTCGCTTACGGCGGTACATCCAGCTTCAGAAGCAGAAGCATGAAAAGCACAGCTTCGAGGATGAGTTTATCGGCCTGTTGAAGAAATACAATGTTCCTTATGATCCCAGGTACGTCTGGGATTAGCCGAGTTCTGCGACCCTTTCAGGGTCGATCAAAATTGGCTACTCTCCTTGACCCCTGCGGGGTCTCCGGAATGGGGAATGCGGAATGGGAAATGCGGAATGGGAAATGCGGAATAACGGAATTTCGGAATGGGCCAAAACTAATTCCTTACTTCAGAAACTCATGAGCCCTATTCCGCATTCCGCATTCCGCATTCTACATTCCGCATTCCAATCAAACTCTAACTTCGGATTTCCAATCGCGCTCTACACCCCGCACTCCAAGCAGTTTCAGGCTCAAAACGTCACCCTCAACCCAAGCTGGATATTGCGCGGGCCGCCGCATTTTCCAAAGATCCTTCCAAAGCTCCCTGGATCGCTGGCATCTGTCGCCGGATCGCACACACTGATGCGATTGAGGATATTGATCGCATCCATGCGAAATTCCAGATTCGCCCCTTCGCGGAATCCAAGGGCGGACCGCTTGAGCAGCGACATGTTTTCACTGTGTTGCGCGAACCCGCGCAGATCGGGCTGGAGGCGCGGCCCGTTGCCGAGCCGCTTTGGAACTCCGGCATCCGTGAGCGGTGGATTTCCAAACGCCTTCGGATTCAGGTACGGCGTGCCGTTCACCGTATCAATCGTGGACGGCTTCTTGCCTATGATCTGCTGGTCGCGCGGCAACAGCACATCGGCATAAAGACCCGGATTGAAAAGGGCAGACCCGTCAAAACCTCCCGCCGAGATGCCGAGCGGGACTCCAGAACTGTAACGATGAATCATACTGACCGTCCAGCCGCCCAAAATACTGCCGGCCAAACCGCCCTTTAGCCATCGACCTCCCGGACCCCACGGCAGATCGTAGATCCAGGTGAGCTTCAGGTCGTTCGGGATGTTGAAGGCAGTGACCGAATAGTCCGCCTTGCGGTTGTAGAAATTCTGCCCATAGCCTCCGGCATACGTGCCGTAGCCGATTGCAGAATCTGCATTTCCCAGCGCCTTGGAAAAGGTGTAGGCGGCCAGGAAGCTTAAGCCATAGCTGCTGCGCTTGATGTAGGTCATCTGCAGCGAATGGTAATTGGAATAGCCGTCGTTGAGGCGATGGGTCGAAATGCCCTGATACTGCGGAAAGGGCCGCTTGGACTGAGCCACCGATCCCGAAAAGCTTGCATAGGGCTTCTTGATTTCCGGATGATCGTCGATATCATCCAGAAGCTTGTCGCCCAACGAGAGCCAGACGGGATCGACTTGGTTTAGGCCGTACAGGTAGATGTCCTTCAGCCGGCTCGCCTTGTTCCCGATATAATTCACTTCCATGCGCGTCTGCCACGGCAATCCAAACTGGATGCCGAAATTCCAGTTGTGCACCTTCGGGTATTTGTTGGTGTCCGGGCGATAGTAGCCGATGTCGTCGTCGTTCAGCAGTGCGGGGTCTGGATTGGGCAGCTTCTTGGTGAAAAGCGGATAGGGGTTGTCCCACAAATAGCTGGGATCATCGCGGAAACGGCCGGTCCGCTGATTGATGGGATTGGATCCATCAAACCCAACGAAGTAGGGGAAGTTGAATCCGTCCTGAAGCGGCGGCGCATAGTTGATTCCGTAGCCTCCGCGGATGACGAAATTCGGATTGGTTCCGGGACCCCACGCAAAACCGATGCGCGGCCCAAACTCTTTCCAGTAGGTGTCGGTAAACGAATCCCGGCCGGAGCAGCCGCTGCAGTCGCCGAGCATTTCAAACGCGCCCGGAAACCCGTTGGCGCCCGGATTCGGCTTGGTCGGATTCAACCCGGACATGCGATGCAGTACTTCGGTCAGCGGAGACGGGATGTCCCAGCGCAGTCCGAGATTCAGCGTCAGGTTAGGAGTTACCTTCCAGTCATCTTGAACGTAGAAAGCCGTGGTGCGCGAACGGGTACCCGGCGTCAGCAATGGAATTCCAAGAGCGGTGCTGCGCACCGCGCCCAGCAGGAAGCTGGCGTAGGCAAATCCGGTCTGCGTGGAAAAGCCCGGCATGTCGGTGTTCTCACTGTGGAATCTGTAGCTCCCCGCGTTTTGAACTGAGCGCTCATTCAAGTAATACCTGCGGTGCTCGCCCCCAAGTCGAAAGCTGTGGCTGCCGCGGATCCACGTGAAATCATCTTCGATGATGTTGCTGCCATTGGGCGCGTTTCCCGTGCCGCCATGGCCGAAAGTTGGATACCCGCCGGTTTGCACCGTGCTGAAGCCCTGCATCTGAATCACGGGGAACGTATTCTTCCCCACGTTTTGCAGGCCCAGCTCTTTTGTCCAATCAATTCCTGAGAGGAATGAATTTGACTGGTTTGCATTTCTGAAACGGTTGTAGCCGTAAGCAAAATGATTGAGTTTCGCCGGGCTCAACGTCCAGTCTTCAGCAAATCGGATAATCCATCCCGGCGTGTTTTGTGTCTTGTCGCCCGCCATAAAAGGCCCTGGGATGGGTCCGGGAAGCTGGGGTGTGCCTCCGCCAAATCGCCGCCGGATGCGCTTGTTGTAAACAAAGCTGCCGGCCGTTTTATGGTTCTGGCTCAGGACATGGTCCAGTTTGAGGCTATAGTTATCAATGTTCAGGAAGGGACAGCAGGTGCCGATGCGCGGAGTGTTGTTGCGGAACTGCAGCAGTGCCGGATCCGGCACGTCATGCTTCAACACGTTCCGCGTGACTGCGCTGAACCTGCCCTGTGGAATGACGTTGCCCACAAAGGGATCGCGCACCCAGGTCCCATCGGGCAGTTGCCGGGCCGAGAACGGATCGTAGATCTGGCCGAAGCGGACGTCTCTTCCCAGGGGATCTTTGCCAACGATGGTTCCCGAACGGGGATCTTTAGTGAAATTCGGATCCAGCAGCAGCGAGAAGTCTCCCTTCTTGAAGGCGCCGATGGGCATACTCTGCGTGCCGGTCACGGTCTGATCGCTCAAGCGCTCGCCTTCATAGGACCAGAAGAAGTGCGTGCGGTCCTTCAGTATCGGGCCGCCAAAAGTGAATCCGGCATTGTTCTCCCGCGCGCCTGTCTTTTTTCGGTTGAATCGGTTGTTGTTCCAGGAATTGGCATTGAAGGCGGGCTGCTTGTGAAACCAGAACGCTCCTCCATGAAACTCGTTGCTTCCCCCTTTTAGACCAAAGTTAACCAGCGCCGTCTGCGTGTTGCCATACTGCGACGAAAGCGCGCCGGTCTGCAGTTTGAATTCGCTCACCGCATCCATGGTGGGGGTGAATTCGTTGTTGTTGCCGCCGTTGAGATCAAAGCGCCCGATGGAAATCCCGTCGATCAGGATCTCGTGGCTGTAAGCCTGGCCGCCGTTGATTGTGCCCAGAAATTCGCCGCCCTGCGTTCCGGGCATGCTGCTGAAAATAAAAGTCTGAAGCTGCCGCGTTCCATCGCCCACGATGATCGGCCAGGTGTGGACTTCCTTTTCCGTGCTGTTGATGCCGATCTCGGAAGTGTCCTTTTCCAGAAGCGGCGTCTCTGCCGAAACAGTGACCTGCTGGGAAACTTCTCCCACCTCCAGCTCAAAATCCACGGTCACGGTCTGAGCCACCAGCACGTCGACGTTTTCGCGCAGCGCGGTCTTGAACCCCGGTTGCGACGCGGTCACGCGATACTTGCCTGGCGGGAGAAACGGGGCACGGTAGACGCCCGAGTCCGTCGTCAGCGCCTTGGTCACATCTCCGGTGTCCTGATTGGTGATGGTGATATCCACGCCTGGCACGATGGCTTTCTGAGGATCTTTGACAACTCCGGCAATGGTGCCGCGTCCACTCTGGGCAGCCAGGGGAACGGACAGTGACAGAATTAAAACTGAAAGTGCGATGCAGCGATTAAGAGATGAGAATTTCATGGGGATACCTTCCTCTCCAGCGGTGTCTCCAGATTTGGTTTTTCCAGAAAACAGCGTGCAAAAAGGCCGTGCC
>DASXQR010000086.1:0-4684 GCA_036507075.1 Acidobacteriota bacterium
GAAAATAGCCAGGGGCAAGCGCGTGTTTTGCGCGCCGCCCCTGGTCGTGCCCCAAAACCAGGACCGACCCTGCAGGGGTCGAAGAATGACGTGGTAACGATGGTTCTGCAAACGATTCTGGCACCCTTTCAGGGTGCACCGTTTGGAGGGAAGTCACCGGGGGCGGCGCGCAAAAAACGCGCTTGCCCCCGGCTATTCTATTTGACGCTTTCAGCGTCTGGACTGAGCAATCAATTCTTTAGACTGGCTCCAACCGGGACGTGCTTTCTTTGGTTGCGGCCTTATGGTCACTGTAGGCACGTGCTCGTGGCCGGCACCGGTTTTTTGTTTGGTTGCGGCCTACGCGCTGAGTCTCTGCAGTGAACTATCCATCACGGAGACACAGAGGACACCGGCGAACCTGGCCATGAAGCTCCAAAGTAAAGTTGCTCTCGTCACCGGGGCGGGTCGCGGGATAGGGCGCGCAATTTCGCTTCATTTCGCCAGAGAGGGAGCAGCGGTTATTCTCGCCGGGAAAGATGAGGACTCCCTGGCAGGCGTGGCCCGCGAGTGTGCCGGTCTGGGAAGCCCCGGGATGCCGATCGCGACCGATGTGTCAGACGAGTCCAGCATTCGCCGCACGATTTCTGCGGCGCTGGAAAATTTTGGGCGCATCGACATCCTCGTCAACAATGCCGGAGTCATCGGGCCGACGGCGCCTCTGACCCGCGTAAAGTTGGACGAGTGGCAACAGGTGATTGCAGTCAATCTGACCGGCCCTTTCCTTCTCGCCAAATATTGCCTGCCGCAGATGATCGAGCGCCGCAGCGGCCGCATTCTCAACATTTCCTCGCTTGCCGGAGTGACGGCTTACCCGCTGCGGTGCCCGTATGCCGTGTCAAAGTGGGGTTTGATCGGCATGACCGTCACTCTGGCTCAGGAAACGGGTCCCCATGGCATCACCGTAAACTCCATCGCTCCGGGGCCCGTCCGTGGCGCCAGAATGACTGAAGTCATCGGCCGCCGGGCCGCCGAGTTGCAGCGACCGCTGGAGGAAATTGAAAACGAGTATTTGCAGAGTACCGCATTGAAACGGATGGTTGAGGAAAGCGACATCGCCGCTGTGGCTGCCTTCCTGGCGTCGGACGAGGGACGAAACATCACCGGTGAGACAATCAAAGTGTCTGCAGGTTATCGAACCTGAATGAAAAAACCACAAAGGCACAAAGGACACGGAGGCCTTTGTGTCATTTGTGCCCTTGTGGTGAAATCACGTTGACAGAAAACTCAAATGAAAAAGCAGAGCAAAGCGGTTTTAACCCGGGGCAAGCACTCCGCCCACCAGCGCGGAGAGGAGCTTCTGAATCAAATGCTGGGCCAGGAGCGGGCAGAGAAGACCCGCAAGGCGTGGCGGAATCTGTCACCGGATTTTGAACAGTACGTAGTGGAATTCTTGTCCGGCCAGGTCTGGAGCCGCCCGGGGCTGGAGTTGAAGATCAAGAGCCTTTGCACTGTCACCGCGCTGGCGGCTCTGGGCCGCGGCAAAGCGCTGGAGCTGAACATCCGCATGGCGCTTCGAAACGGCGCCACGGCGCAGGAAATCACCGAAGCTCTGCTCCAGATCGCGCCTTATGCCGGTTTCCCGGCATGCTGGGAAGGCCTGAGCGTGCTGGATCGGGTCATTAGTGAAGCCGATTGAGGAAACAAGGGACGGAGGGAGGGACGGAGGGATTGAGGGATTGCTCTGGAGAAACAGAATTCCGCCTTCATCGCGGATCTGCCCGTTGCGATCAACGCCGGACAGATCACGACGGGCTCGGCGAGTCGTTCGGACAGGCTCTCCAAATACAATCAGTTGCTGCAGATTGAGGAGGAACTGGAAGCAGCGGCGCAGCATCAATTTCTCCTCAGGCGGACAAGCTATAACCACAAAGACAGAAAGCAAACAAAGAATGTCTTTTTGATAATTTTCCGTCAAACCTGCTGACAGTGAACCCTTCTAATGTAGAGTAACTGAAGGGGACGACAATGAGGTTTTTGTGGTTCATCTCGCTTGCAGTTTTTGCCTGCGCTCTCATACCTCTTCTTTTGGCCAAATTGCCCAGTCTCCTCGCGGTCAGTACCGCGGGGGCGTCAGCCCGCGGCGCGCCGCTCGAACAAGCTGAGGCAACGCGCCGCCCTGGCGGGTCAAATGACGGTGATGGGCGCGCCGCGGGCTGACGCACCGCGGTACTGACACAGGTGGAGATTGATTGATTTGCCCTGCGCGGGCTGACGCCCCGCGGTACTGACGTAGTGGGGTGCGCGGGCCGACGCCCAGCAGTATTGCGAACGCGGAGACGGCTCGACCTTTAGTTGCGGCCTTGGGCTGGCTGTACTGCTAGTGCTGAGAATTTTCGCAGGGGAAAAAACCAATGGAGACATCTGGCTTTCCGGAATCGCTCAGTGAGAGAAGGAATGGTGATCATGTACACGATACTTGCTTTATCAGGGCGTTTGCATATTTCTAAGTTGCACTTCCTGACGACGTGTCTCAACCTGTTCACAGCCACTCTCGTCTTCTCCTTCCTGAACCTTCCACTAAACGCCCAGGTCTCGCTCGTCGACCAGAAATCCTTCTCGAGTGAGGCGGTGCGGCTTCGCTTTGGCGTCGACATCCTGGCGTTTCCGGAAGGAGCGCTGGCGACTGATGTTTTCTCGAAATGGGGGATCACTTTTCGCGGTACTGACTCGACTGTCCCTACCATTAAATCCACTCTGGCTTGTCCGCCATGCGTGGGGCCTCCCCCGACATACATTTTCTCGCTGCTGAACGCTGGAAGACCGAATCAGGGACGTCCCTTAATCGTGGACTTTAAGAGCCCTGTGCGGCGCGCGGGTTTCACCCTGTTTCGACTTATACGATTCGATCAAGCGGTACCGACTCGACTGACTGCGTTTAGCCCGGGCGGCCAGCTATTAGGAACCGTTGAAGTACCAAAACTCGACGCGTTCGCGGGGATCGAAACGCCGGTTTCCGCAGGGATCGCAAAGATTGTCATAGACTACGATTCCGACCTTTTGGGCGAAGAGGTTTGGGATTTTACTTTTGAGTATGTGTCTGGACCGCCCAAATTTGCTACCTACGTGGCCCAGATCGGTGATGGTGTCCTCGGCTCCGACAGTGTTTTGGGAATGCAGATACTCCGGACGGCAATTACAGTAATCAATGCTTCAAACATCGCTGCGAACCTTACCTTGGCCTTCTTTGACAGTAACGGGAATCCGCTGTCGTTAGAGATTGACGGAGAACGAAGCTCCTCTCACAGTTTTTCGCTAGCCGCCAGTGGTACGAGGGCTTTTGTTACTAGCGGTACGAGCAGTCCCGCTAGGGCAGGATATGCGCGGATTGAGTCCAGTGCACCAGTTGAGGCAATAGCCGTCTTCACTACATCGAACTCGCGGGGAGATATAGCGGCAGAAGCAGGGGTTGGGTCCAGTGCCAGCGTGATCAGAGCCGTAGGCGCCGTGGAAAGACGCCTAGATGTAAGCCTGGATAGCGGTCTAGCCTTGGTCAATTCTTCGGACCGCGAGAATAAGGTAGCTATAATTCTCTTTAGCGAAGATCGTACATTATTCGCCCAGAGATCGGTAACACTGGGTCCGAGAGAGCATCGAGCCAGGTTCTTGACGGAAATGTTTCAGTTTCTTCCCCCAAACTTCCGAGGGTCGGTTGAAATCTCCAGTCCAGGACCTGTGGCTTCGGTTATCCTTCGCACCAGGCGCGGGCTGGCGGTTACGAGTTTGCCTGTCGGCAGCATGGAACGGTGAAATCCCGATTCTGACCTAAGCCGCGCGACTTTGCTTACTCCATAGCATCTTTAATCCGCGTTGCCTTATGCATTTCCTTCCCAGAGTGTGCGATCGGCTGCTCGCACCCCGTGCGAGGCGAGTGGTTCGGCTGGCCTTGTTACTGGTACTGATTGTCCTCTCGCCTTGCCCTGTTTTTTCCCAAGCGCGCATTCAGCAGATTCTCGCAACCGGTCCATTGGATAAACGCATCAATATCGTTTTTCTGTCGGAAGGCTACAGCTCTGTCGAGCTGCCGCAATTTGTGGCCGACGCCCAGAACGTGATGCAGTATCTGATCACGGTGGAGCCTTACAACGAATACCGGAATTACTTCGACGCCTTTGCCATCTCGGTGGCTTCCAATCAGTCCGGTTCCGATCACCCGTCAGCGGGAATTTTTCGCGACACCTACTTCAACAGCTCGTACGAAAGCTACGGACTGGCGCGGGCGCTGACGATTCCGCCCAATGACCGCGACCCTAATCCGGCCAACGGCTACGCAAAGGCCTATGCGCTGCTGGAGGGTTTGATGCCGCAGTGGCACTTGATTGTATTTATCGTGAATGACCCGGCATTTGGCGGCTGGGGCGACAAGAAGGGAGCCATCGGTTCGGCTCACAACTTCTTGCCTGAGTTGGTGGCCCATGAGCTCGGGCACTCTTTTGCAGGTCTGAATGACGAATACGCGGATTCGTTTCCGCAAGATCCTGATCCTGTGGTCGAAGAGCCCAATACGACGCAGGAGACCCGGCGGGAGTTCATCAAATGGAAGGCATGGATTGCAGACACCACGCCCGTCCCGACGCCGCAAACACCCGAGTATGCCGGCGTGGTGGGACTTTTTGAAGGAGCGCGTTTCCAGGTTTCAGGCTGG
>DASXQR010000087.1:0-5696 GCA_036507075.1 Acidobacteriota bacterium
CGGAATAGCAGGCTTTAAGCTTCTTATTCCGCATTCCGCATTCCCCATTCCGCCTTCGAAATCCCGTCCCCATCGTCTAGAGGCCTAGGACATCGCCCTTTCACGGCGGTAACCGGGGTTCGAATCCCCGTGGGGACGCCAGTTCCGTCTTTCTTGTCATGAGCGCAAAAGGAGAAAAGAATCATGGTGGACCGCAACTGGTTGGCAGTGTCCTGTTTCGTGCTGGCCATGGGCATCGGCATTGCACAATCGAACGCTCCTCTGGCAAAGGATGCTCCTGACATTACCGGCGATTGGACCGGCATGTGGGCGAGCTACAACCCGGCGCAGGGCTCCAGCACGGCAAAGGAAATGTGCAAGCGCCTCGACTGCCGCGTCGAGTACCACAATGGCACCTGGCATGCGACTTTCGAAGGAGATTGCGGCCGCCCTTACAAGTACACCATCAAGATGGAGGGCCGGCAGGTCGGCAAAGTCGTGCTCTTTAAGGGCACGGCAGACCTGGGTGAGAAGGACGGTGGTGTTTACGATTGGATCGGTAAGGCGTCCGACAAAGAGTTCGTCGGATTCTTTACCAGCTCCCATTACACGGGAGTGTTCAGTCTCTCCCGGCCAAAATGAAGGCGGAGGCCTGCGAATTTGGGGTCTGTCCCCATCGGGAGCAGGCCCGTGATTAATAAGGAGCGATGCCTTCGCGTCGGAAGCATCGGGCTGGCGATCGGGATTCTCGCACTCTCGGCGGTAAGCATAGGCATTCTTTCACCCACACCCGGTCTGCAGACCAAGCTGGGACGTCATCTCTGCGCGGGCGCGCTGGCCAATTTTGCCCTCACTTTGCTGATTTCAATCGTTGCGGCAATCCCTCTTCGACAAGGCCATCGCTGGGCGTTCTGGGCGTGCCTGATCCCCATTGTGTTTTACAGCATCCCCATACTCACCATTGACGCCATCTATGTCACCCCGGCGCACCGAATTGTCACTCTGGCGCCGGGGGTGGCGGGTCTTATCTTCAGCCTTGTCTGTCTGGCACTGGTTGCGCCGGCCATCTTTTCTCGGTCCAGACCCTAGGTACTGAGTTCCAGAGATTCAAGCAAGAATTAAGGCACAATCCGAGCCGCGACGTGTAAGCGAGCGGCACTCCAGACTGACGATCCAGATCAGAAACACTCAGGATCCACCACAGATTAACGCTCCTGCAATTATCTTTGCAGCCATGAGACAATCTCATCATAAGATCCATTCACCGCCACAATCGTCTGCCATGTCTTAAAGAGGTGAATCAATGAAGGCATACTCTCTTCGCATAACAGTCTTAATCCTTGCAGTCGTGAGTTCTGCCTCAACTCTGCCGCTGATCGGGCAATCTCAATCCATCTATGGCGCCGTCGTCGGAGTTGTAATCGATCAAAGCGGCGCGCTGGTCCCAGGCGTTACCGTCACGGCTACCAACGTACAGACCAACATCTCCGGCTCCACAGTGACAGACGACCAGGGGTATTACAGAATCGAAAACCTCTTACCTGCATCATATCGGGTCACAGCCGAACTTCCCGGATTCAAAAGATTTGTAAGAGACGGCGTGACCATATCAACCTCCCAAACCGTGCGCGTGGAAATCACGCTACAGGTAGGCGAGGTCTCCGACATCGTCCAGGTGACCGAGGAAGTTCCTCTGATCGAGACGGAATCTCCCCAGATCTCCAGCGTGCGCTCATGGGAAAACCGAAAATATCTGCCTACTTCCAATCCCAGTTTTTACTCAACGCTGGCACTGGACGCAGGAATCGTGACGGCCAACCCGGGATTCTACGTCTCATTTGCGGGAAGCCGCACCACGCAATACAACTACTCGATCAACGGTTCCACTTTCCGCAGCCCCGTTGCCGGCCACATTGCACTGGTCGCCAACTTCAATGAGTGGCAGCAGGAAGTAAAGAGCAGCTACGTGAACAACAGCGCCCAATACTCCGCTCTCGGGAACGTCGACATCACCAGCAAGAGCGGTGGGAATGACTTTCACGGGACCGGGGTCTGGTACTACACATCTGGAGGTCTGCAGGGACGGAGTCCTTTTTCACCCACCCGCCCTTCCGGGGTGCGGCAAATCTTCTCAGGCAGCCTGGGAGGCCCGATTCTCGAAAATCGCAGCTTCTTTTACGTTGCCTATTCGGGGCAGCGCAATCACAGCACCGTCAGCCGGGTAAACACAGTGCCCACTCTTAAAATGCGGCAAGGCGACTTCAGCGAGATCGCCACCATCATCCGCGATCCGGCAACCGCACAACCCTTCAGCGGAAATATCATCCCGCAAGCGCGAATCAGTTCTGTGTCCAGAGCGTTCATGGAGCGTTTTTACCCGCCACCCAATTTTGGCGCCGAATCTGCTTGCCAATAATTATCGAACAGCCGTGGCACAAGCCCCTGCAGAGGACAATCTGCTGTTTCGCATCGATTACAGTTTTGGAAACAATCACTCGCTCTTTGGGAGCTATGTATTCGACGAAGGGGGCAGGGGCGGCTTTTTCACCGGCTCATTTCCCAGTGTCGGCTTTCGCCAGGGGTACCGGCGCGATCAAAATGTCGCCGTTTCAGACATCTATCTCTTCACTCCGCGCCTGACCAACGAATTCAACCTCGGTTGGGCTCGCGATCATAACCTGATTATCGGGAGCACGTTTGGACCGGATGTGCTCAAAACGATCGGGCTTCAGGGCGTGAAACCTCTTCCCATCCCGGCCATTCCGACGATGAACATCGCCGGCTTCACCACTGTCACCCAGCAATCGTTTCAGCAGATCCCTGAAGATATCTATTCCGTTTCGAACAACCTGAGCTGGATTACAGGGCGCCACCGGCTGAAGACGGGAGTTCTGTTCACTCACGGACGAGCTACTCAAGTCCCGTTTGGCGTGGACAATTTCTATGGCAATTTCGGGTTCCAGAACAACTTCGCCACCGGCTATTCCTTTGCCGATTTTTTGCTCGGTATTCCCCGCACCGCATTTCGGCTGAACGCCGACTTTTTTGACAAGGTCACGTGGAAACGAAACACTTGGCAGTTATTCGTTCAGGACGATATGGACGTGACGCGCAAGCTGACGCTTAACCTGGGCCTGCGGTATGAGTATCACCAGCCTTTTAGAGACAAACGGGGCCGTCAGTACACCTTTGATCCGCAAAAGCGGGCGCTTGTGGTCCTCGATCAGAAATCGCTGGCCCTGGTAGATCCGGGAGTACGCACGGCCTTTACGGTTCTCACCGCGGAACAGGCAGGCTATCCGGAGCGGCTGGTCGAGACAGATGGAAACAATTTCGCGCCGAGGCTCGGTTTTGCGTACCGCCCCTTCAATAGGACGGTTATCCGAGGAGGCTATGGGATCTTCTATGACTTCAATCCTCCGCTGCAGGGAAATATTGCTCCTTTTGTTCCCAGCGAGAGCTTTCCGAACAATCAGATCGTCAGCGGCGTGCCCCTTTATCAGTTTCCTAATCCATTTCCCGCCGCAGCGCTTCCGGTGGGAACGCTCACGCTGGCCGCCAGTACCAGGAAAGTGATCGTCCCCTATTCGCAGCAGTGGAACCTGACCGTAGAGAATCAAGTCTTCCAGCAGACGGCCTTGCGTGCCTCCTACATTGGAACGCGCGGAGTGCAGCAGGTGTGGAACCGCGAAATCAACATCCCGGCGCCCAGCACCACGCCTTTCACCCAGTCACGTCGGCCGTTCCCGCAGTTTGGCCCGATCGCCCTGCAGGAAAATGGAAGCGGACATTTGTATCAGGCTTTGCAGCTCCGCGTGGAACACCGCGACCAGCGCGGGTTGTTCGTTGCCTCGCATTGGACTCTGGCCAAAGATGTGGGAAGCAACCAAGGCCAACGGGAAGATTCCGTTCTCAATCCTTTCAATCGCGAGGCGGACCGGGGAAACACGTTTCACATTCCGCGGCACCAGTGGATCAGTGAATTCAACTGGCGCGTCCCGATAGGCCACGGCCGCGCGTTTGGCGCGACTCTGCCCGCAACGCTCAATTATGTGGTGGGTGGCTGGCAATTGACCGGCATTTTCAACGTGGGGTCGGGCAACTGGCTCACTCCTTCTTACTCAGGCTACGATGCTACCGGTACGGGAATTCTGGGAGGACGGCCCGACCGGATCGGCGACGGGAACTTGCCGAAAGACAGGCGATCGGCCAGTCGCTGGTTTGACGCCAGCGCTTTCACCATTCCGGGAGCCTCTACCGGCGCTCCACTGACGCCGCCGCCAGGGCCCATCGGACGATTCGGTAATTCAGGTGTGGGGATCATCGAAGGGCCAGGCTATTGGCAGTTCGACACAGGATTGAATAAGGGTTTTCCGCTGGCAGGTGAAAGGCTTCAATTCAATATTTTCATCCTGGCAACGAACGTGTTCAACCATCCGAATCTGGCCGATCCGAATTTGTCGATTACTACACCCTTGCAGGTGGGATTGATATCGGGAATTCGCGGTGACGGCAACGCATCGGGCATAGGAATGCGTCTGATCCAACTGGGTGCGCGCGTGGAGTTCTGATCAAATCCGACATAATCCGGCGGGCCGCTCACTCCGTTCACGTTCTAATGGTGTGCAAATTCGGAAAGGAGTCATAAAATAGGCCTTCTCTATCGCGCGGGCGAGAGATCTTTCATGACCCATCAATCACGCGTTACTCTCTTTGGCCTTCCACTGTTTCATCTGGCGTTGGGCGGCATGCAGGATGGGCAGTATCGCCGGGGGATCGCCAGGGGCTGGATCGCCGTGGGTGACATTTCGTTTGGCGTGCTGCTGTCGATCGGTGGCGTCGCCGTGGGTGGAATCAGCTTTGGCGGACTGTCGGCAGGAGCGCTGGCACTGGGCGGGCTTTCGCTGGGTGGTTTTTGCGCAGGGGGCCTGGCGCTCGGATATGCCGCAATCGGCGGCGCGGCAATCGGCTGGTGGGCCGCGCTCGGCGGGTTTGCCGTGTCCAAGGATTTTGCTTTAGGGGGCGCAGCCATTGCCCGCCATGCCAACGACGCAGCGGCGCAAGAGTTCTTTCGGGAATTTCCTTTCCGTGCTGCGGCTGAGTTACTTCGGCAAGCGAAATGGCTGCTGCTGCTTCTGATAATCCCCATCATCCATGCCTTTCGCCAGTCAAGAGGCTCCTGACTTTCTTGCCCGGCACAATTCAAAAACTTAACCGCCAAGAACGCCAAGAACGCTAAGAGATTATTTCAGCTCGGCGGCAATCGTAGTGAATATTGGTTCGGCTCACCTTCGGAACAATTTCCGTGGTGGGACTCCGATTAGACCTATTAGAGTCCTGGCGTTCTTGGCGTGCTTTGCGGTTCAAGTCGGCTATTGCACCATTCGCAATGAATCCGTTGGGGTCAGAAGGTGTATGCGGACCTCCTCGTCATTTCCTTCGTCGGCCCGCTTCTGATGCTCTGCTTTGATCACCGACTGCAGAAACTGCAGGAGCAACTCGGGAGTGGGTACCGGCGTACTCAGGATCAAGGCGATCCGGTCCATTCTCGCAATCTGCGCCAAACATTCGTAAATCCGATGCTCTGTCTTTGCCATGTTCATCTGCGCGACTTCTTTTATGTTCGCATCGCGCCCTCCTGACATACACAACCGGGCAGGTTTGATTTCTGCGAAAGAATTTTACAGTACCGCGACATTATCGTTCCTCGGGAGGCC
>DASXQR010000088.1:0-83783 GCA_036507075.1 Acidobacteriota bacterium
CTTGATCGGCTCATACCGCTGACTCCAGCCGTGTTTTACGAACGGGAAGCCGCTCTCTATATCAAGCTCAACATTCATGCGTTTCGCGATCTGGTCCGTTCCGATGAGATTCCGTGTTTCACGCACGTCGGACGGAAACGCCGGATTTATTTGAAAGCCGATTTAGACGAGTACCTGAGACGGCTCCCACGTGTTACCATGACGCCCGTCGAAGATTCACCGCGGACCTCAAAGAAAGGAGATAAATGAGGACCAAGATTAGACAACGTGGTGAATTCTATATTGTAGATACCATTTGGCCCGATGGCGTCAGGACCCGGCCGAAGTTCCGAAGCCTGAAGAAGGCCAAAGACCGAAAGCTTCGCGTTAGGCTGGCGGTCAAAGACGGCAGCTGGCAGCGGTTTCGCGAGCGCACTAAGACAAAGTATCCGGCGGCAGGGCTGCCATTCAAGGAGCTCGTTGCAGTTTACACTTCTGAATACGTCGAGGTTGAAAACGACGCCAAGGTGACAAAGAAGTGCAGGCTGAAGTTCCTCGAGAAGTTTTTCCGTCTGACCCCGGCCGATTCCATTTGTCCAGCTCACGTCACTGCCTACAAACGGTGGCGTAAGACACCCAGGAAGAAGCCAAAGGGGCAAGAGGTAAAGACAGTCAAAAACGCAACCATTAACCGTGATTTGGCGGTGCTGCGTCACATGCTCGGCTGGGCAAAGCAGCAGCACCACATCCGGCGCAATCGACTGGTCGATGGCATCAAGATGTCCAAGGAAGCTGTCGTCGAAAGGCCACGGCCAACAGATGACATCGTGGATGCCGTGTTCGCTAAATTGGACGTCCGCGCCGAGCCGATGTTTACGTTCCTGCGCGAAACAGGCGCTCGTAGGGAGGAAATCCTGAGCCTGCAGCGCAAGTACGTCAACATCCCGGCAGAATACGTGACCATCACGCCGACCAATGTGAGCAGCACAAAATCCGCTAAGCCCCGCAATGTGCCGCTCACAGCAAAAGCGATTGCCGCGGTACGAGCCATGCCGGTAATTCCGGAATGCCCGTATGTTTTTTACCATCCGGATACGCTGGATCGCTGGTGGGATCCGCGAAAGGCGTGGCAGGCGGCCTGCAAGGCTGCCGGCCACCCGTGGCTGCAGATCAAGGACCTACGACTTGCCTACGCAATTCGCCTGGCCGAGATGGGCTGCGACATGAAGTACATCAAAGAGGTCATGGGCCATGCCTCTGTAGTGACGACCGAAAAATATTACGCAAAGTACGCACCCAAAGGAGCCACCAACGAGGTGGGAAAACTCCTCAAAGGAAACTGGCGGAGAATTGCGTAATGTTTGCAAGCAAACTCGGAGGAATTCGCAATAAGGTTTACGCCAAGACTATGGGCCTGCTCTGGCACCAGAACATTGGTTTTTCAAACCAATTCCTGGCACAAACCTGGCTCAAAATCGGCGAAAAAACCAATGTTCCATCTCCGGCGCACGTATGTTGTTGATTCCATGGTGCGCCCGGGGTGATTCGAACACCCGACCTTTGGTTTCGTAGACCAACGCTCTATCCAACTGAGCTACGGGCGCGCAGTTTGGGAAAGATAGAAATATTAAGTTTAGCAGAAGCAGTTTGCGCGCCGCACGCCGATTCTTGGGCCGAATGGAGTGCTGATTAGCTTTTGTTGCGTGAGGCGGTGTCGGCACAGCTACACCCTTTGGGCATTTCAGATCGCGTCCCCACCGGCCCTGTGCCGGTGGAACGGGGACTTTTCACTACGGGCCCATCTTCCAGAGGTGGGCGTCCCCCGCGTTCATCCCGGCGGAGTGAAGGATTGCTTGCTGTGAGCCTACGCCGGAGGGTGAGCGGGAACCAAAGTTTTCGAATCTCACAGTGAACAATCCTGCGATCCGCCGGGACAAGCCCGGCGGGGCGCTTCCGGAAGGGGCACGAGTTTAGTGAAGAATCGTCCTCACCACCGGGACAAGCCGGGTGGCGTCGATTTTTTCTCACGTTCCAAGGCCGGTGGAGGTGAGGCGCAGCTCTGCTGCGCTCCGGACGCGACATGTCGCGTCCAACTCGGACGCGGCATGCCGCGTCGCTACGTCCGAAATGACCAAGTTCCACGGCGCAGCATACGTGCGCCTGAGACGGCCTTCAGGCCGTCTCTCCGGGCCCAAACGCTGGTAAACAAGAGCTTGCTGGTTTCGGCGAGGTGAGGGGCGTATCGACTCGCCAGCCGTTGGAGGGGACTTGATCCCTTCCTGCTCCGTGGTATTTTTCCAGTATCAATACCGGTGCACTGTAACACTTGATTCGGTACCAGTAGGAGGCAGCGCGCTCGACACCTCTCTTCGACATTCTCGAACGTCGAGACGCGGCATGCCGCTTCTCTACGGCATCGATTCAGTTGCTCCGGTGTTTTTAGGGGGGAATCATGCGGAAACAATCAGTCAGCCCTGCGACCCAATTTTTTGCCCTGAAGAAGAACAGCTTTGGCGCACAAAAGAAGAACAGCCGCTTCAAGACGAGTTGTCTATTGGCGGCTGTTGGCTTTGCCATTCCTCTCTATGCTGCATCGGACGGTAAAACGAAAGCTGCTGGTTCCATCCCCGGGTTGCAGGGGGTTGATTCCGCAACCAAGCAGCGGCTGCTCAACACCTATGCCAATATCTCCCTCGGGTTTGAGCCGAATCGGGGGCAGTTCTCATCCCAGATTCGCTTTGCCGCACGCGGTCTCCATTACAGCATCTACCTGGATGAAAGCGGCGTCTCGCTTCACCTGCCCGACTCAGTCAAGGCGCACCGGGATCCAAAACGCGCAGCCCTGCCCCGACCGAGCACGCCCCAAGAGAACCCTGATGCGCCGCCTGCAGGTTTTCGAATTCACTTCCAGAACGCAAACCCAGCTCGGGAGCTGCGGGCGCTGGATCCGCTTCCTGGTAAATCCAATTACCTCCGGGGAACCGACCAGCGACAGTGGCTCACCGACATACCCACGCATGCCCGCATTCTCTATGAAAATGTCTATCCGGGGATCAGCGTGAGATTTTCCGGCGACCAGCGGAGACTTCGCTCAGAGTTTCTGCTGCAGCCCGGTTCAGATCCATCCCGGATCCGGGTTTCCTACGAAGGAGTGGAATCCCAGAGCCTGAATTCTGCCGGCAGCCTGCTTCTGGCGACAAAGGGTCAAGAACTGGTGCAGCAACAGATCACGGCGTACCAGGAGACTGCCGCGAAGCGCCGGGAAATTCCGGCTCGCTACGTTCTCGGTGAGAATGGAATCGTTCAAATCAGCATCGAACCAGTCGACGCCCAGCTCCCCATTATTGCCAGCAGTACTCTTGAAATCACCAGCCAGGCGGCGCTTCCCGGACCGGTATACTCAACCCTGCTGGGCGGTCTGGGAGATGACGTTGTCGCTGGAGTCGCGGTCGACTCCAACGGCAATGCTTACGTGGTCGGCAGGACCGACTCGGTAGATTTCCGCGGCGTTCCCATTGCCAGTACCCGCGCCGGCACCGATGTATTCGTGGCCAAATTCAGTCCCATTGGCACGCTGATTTACTCCACCATCATCGGAGGCGGCCGCGACGATGCAGGCACCGCTATCGCCGTCGATGGCAGCGGGGGCGTGGTTCTGACCGGTTTCACTGCGTCTTCAGACTGGCCCAAGGTGAATCCGACTCAAAGTACGATTGCCGGCGGGGGAGGAATTTCCAAGACCACTGATGGCGGCAATCGATGGACTGATATCAACAGTGGCCTGAGCAATACGGCGGTTTTCGCGCTTGCCGCTGATCCCATCAACCCGAATGTGGTATACGCCGGAACCCTGGGAGGAGTATTCAAAACCATCAACGGCGGGATGAACTGGAGCTACGTCCTGCAAAGCAGCTCCTCGCAGTTTGCTCCGACCTTCTCGCTTGCCATCAATCCTTCGAACTCGAATACGCTCTATGCGGGCTCATTTCCCGGAGTCATCTACCGCAGCGCGGACGGGGGCAGCAGTTGGGCACGTACTTCCTTAAGCGGAGTGCCTAACATTGTCACAGCGCTGGCCGTGGATCCGGCGAATACATCTGTCGTTTATGCGGGGATTTATGGATCCGGCGTGTACAAAAGTCAGGACAATGGCGTGAACTGGCTAAACACCGGTGTAATGACCAACCGAAACGTCAACGCGCTCGCCGTCGATCCGACGACGCCCGCCACACTCTATGCCGCCACGTCCGGCGGCGGCATATTCAAGAGCCTGAATAGTGCAAACACCTGGAGTGCAGCCAACACCGGCCTGGCCTCGCGCAACGTTTACGCTGTGGCTGTGAATCCCAAGACCCCGTCGACGGTTTACGCGGGAACCTTTGGAATTTACAAAAGCTCTGATTCCGCCGCTACCTGGCAGGCCTCGGGTCTTCCGTTGGAGTTTGTTTACGCTATAACCGTGAACCCCGTCTCTCCCAGTACAGTTTATGCAGGTACGACAAACGGCGTTTTCAAGAGCACGGATTCAGGCGCCACTTGGGCCGCAGTTAACAACGGCCTCACCTTTGTCGATGTTTTCGCTCTGGTGCTCGATCCTTTCAATCCAAATACCCAGTATGTGGCCGTTGCGGCAGCCAGCGACGACGCCTTTGTAGCCAGGTTGAATTCAAGCGGAAACGCGCTGCTCTATTCTTCCTATCTGGGAGGCTCGCGCCACGAGGTGCCGACCGGAATCGCGCTTGACAGTTCCGGAAATATGTATCTGTCCGGTTACACGGACACAGTGGACTTTTTTGGCGCGGGAGGATTTCAAAGATCGAATGCGGGAGGAATCGACACCTTTATCTCGAAACTCACCAGCACCGGCTCGACAATTTACAGCACTTACCTGGGCGGAAGTGGAGATGATCTGGGTCTGGGCATGGCTCTGGCTGGAAATGGCGAGGTGATTGTCACCGGCTCCACCAACTCCTTGAACCTGCCCTTGGAAAAACCGCTCCGCTCCACCAATGCAGGCGGCACGGATGTTTTCGTTTCCCGACTGAATGCCGCCGGTACGGCATTGATCTACTCTACTTATGTTGGCGGCGGCGGGAACGACCGTGGTAATGCCGTCGCCGTTGACAGTTCCGGCAATGCCTACGTGACAGGATCCACGCGCTCGACAAACTTCCCGGCCGCGACTCCTTTTCAAGCGGCGAACGGCGGCGGCATGGATGCGTTTGTTTTCAAGTTGAACCCCACCGGTTCGGCGCTGGTGTACTCGACATATTTAGGCGGCAGTGGAGGGGATTCCGGAAACGGGATCACCATTGATGCAGCCGGTAATGCCTATGTTACAGGATTTACCGATGCGGTCGACTTTCCTGTAGCCAATGCTTTCCAGCCGCGAAAATCAGGAGGCGTGTTCAAAAGCGGCAATGCGGGGACGGCGTGGAATTTCAGCAGCAACGGGCTTTCGCATCCGGAGGTAAATGCGCTGGTGATGGATCCGTCTGATTCTTCCATTCTTTACGCCGGCACCAACGGCGGGGGAGTATTCAAGAGTGTCGACGCGGGCGCGACCTGGACGTCGATCAACAACGGACTTGGGGATCTCACGATTTATGCCTTGGCCGTGCATCCGTCGTCAAGTTCAACGTTGTATGCGGGAACATGGCGCGGAGGAATCTACAGGTCGATCAATGCCGGCGGCAATTGGACGGCCGTCAACGCGGGCTTGACTCGAAATTCCATTTACTCGCTTGCCATAGATCCCGTCGTGCCCAGCCTCGTTTATGCGGGTTCGTTCAACAGCCTGGTGTTTAAGACCACAGACGGCGGCAATAACTGGAGTCCCGTCAGCGTCAGCTCACAGGACCTCAGCACCTATTCGCTGATCATCGACCTGAAGAATCCCAACGTTGTTTACGCCGGCACCAGCGGCGGCGGTATTTTCAAATCAAACAATGGCGGCTCCAACTGGACTGCGTTTAACTTCGGCCTGGCAAACGGAAATATCTATGGCCTGGCGATTGATCCTGTTTCAACGGCGACGATATATGCGGCAACTCCCGACGGAGTATTTAAGTCGACCGATGGAGGGAACAGTTGGAATGCCGTCAACAACGGGTTGGGTTTTGTCGCCACCAATGGCTTTACTTTCTCAGCAACCTATACGCTGGCAGTTGACCGGGCTGCTCCGACCAATATTTACGCCGGAACTTTTGCTGGAATTTTCAAAAGTTCGAACGGCGGCGGTATTTGGGCGCCTACCGCATTCAACGGAGCGTTTATTTATGCTCCGGCGGTGCTCATGGATCCCCGAAATGCCAACAACCTTTACGTCGCCGGTTGGGGAGGAACGGAGGCATTCGTTTCAAAGCTCAATGCAAATGGCTCGGCGCTCGTTTATTCGTCATTTTTTGGCGGTATCGGGAGTGAAGTTGGAAATCGCATTGCGGTTGATACGACAGGCAATGCCTATGTTGCGGGTCTGTCCGCTTCGGGTCTGATTTCGCTGACCAATCCGACCCAATCGACATTCGGCGGAGGACTGAGCGATGCGCTGCTCTTCAAAGTTCCCGCCTTTGACGCGCCTGTCTGCGCACTTAACTGCACGGCTACAGTTGCGGCCGCACAGAGGGTGGGTAGTGAAGCAAGCTTCGCCGCTTCAGCCACCGCCTCGGATTGCAATGGGCCGGTGACTTATCTGTGGAACTTCGGCGATGGCACGCCGACTTCAAACCTGCAGAATCCGACACACCTCTACACGGTTCCCGGCGCATACAACTGGACCCTGACGGTCCGAGCCGGAGACGTCACCTGCACCCGATCCGGAAGCATAAACATATTCTTGCCCGCACGGCGGAGGCCGTAGCGGGTTAATTTCTACCTGCTTTAGCCGATTTTGGAGGCATCGACACAAGCTTTGGTTTGGGTTCTGGAAATGTCGGTCTGGTAGCGCATCCAGAATTTCGCCGCCAACTCGTACATGTGCTCAAAGAATTTCCTCAGCTGCATGGAGCGTAATTGCCCCCACCATCAGAACTGCCATCAGAACAAAACGTGTTTTCATAGGCTTCTCCTTTGAATTTTGCCTTTTTGTGATCTAGAGACGAAGAAGCCCTGCGAAAATCGACAAATTGTTGCACATAAAAATTGTTGCGATAGAACTCCTCAACCGCAATTCAATTCCGCTGATTTGTTTACATGGGCGCCTCCGTAATGATACTTTTAACGCACAAAGTATCATAGTGTACGGGCAGCAGAACTAAAGTATCACTGAAATGCAACCAACTGATTTTACGAAGGATATGTGGGGCCGGATATGCCGGAGTAGAACCGGTTACCACTATTTCGTTCCTCTTCCGCTCCCGCCATCCCTAAACCCAACCTGGGAACTGACGCAAAGACTTTCACAAGCAGATCGAACTCTGAGTGAACTGGCAGGGACCGCGCGAAACCTCCCGAATCTAAATCTTCTTATTGGGCCCTTTATCCGGCGTGAAGCCGTTCTGTCCAGCCGCATTGAGGGAACAGAGGCATCACTTTCGGACTTGTTTTTCTTCGAAGCGGCAGGTCCTGCGTGGCCAGCGGCAGAACGTCCTTCCGACGTTGTTGAGGTCGCTAATTATGTGCGCGCCATGGAGTATGGCCTCAAGCGGCTTAACGAACTTCCTCTGAGCCTGAGACTGATACGTGAGCTACACGCGAAACTCATGGAAGGCGTGCGCGGGGATCACCTCACGCCCGGCGAATTCAGAAGGTCTCAGAACTGGATCGGACCGGCCGGCTGTACGTTGGCGGACGCAGCGTATGTGCCGCCGCCGGTAAAAGAGATGAGCGAGGCACTCGACAAGTTCGAGAAGTATCTTCATCAGGAATCACGCTTGCCGCCGCTGGTTCGGATCGCTTTGGTACATTATCAGTTTGAAGCGATTCATCCCTTTCTAGACGGCAACGGGCGCATCGGGCGGCTGCTCATTTCGCTGCTTTTGTGTCATGAAGGACTGCTCGCGCAACCACTCCTCTACCTGAGCGCTTATTTCGAACGAAACCGCCCGGAGTACTACCGTCGGCTGCTGGCCGTGAGTCAATCAGGTCAATGGTCGGAATGGATTCACTTTTTCCTTGCGGGTATAGCCCAGCAATCGCGAGACGCGATCTGGAGGACCGGAAAACTTCTGGATTTATGGCAGTCCTATCGGAGGAAGTTGCAGCTGGCCAGATCCTCTGCGCTGCTGATGCGATTGGTCGATGACTTATTTGAATACCCGGTGATCAGCATCTCCCAGGCCCGCGCCCGCCTTGGAATCACCCATCGCTCTGCCGCCCTGAACGTACAAAAAATGGTCGACGCCGGTATCTTGACCGAGGTGACCGGGCGACAGCGTTACCGGCTGTTTTTAGCGCGCGGAATTCTCGGGGTAATTGATGAGGAAAGGAAAGAGGATAGTTTAACTTAGGGAGGGAGTTTTGGCGGTCCGACCCTCTCGCTGCCGCCCGGCCGCGCGCTTGAAAAAACCCTCTTTGTCCGTTTCGGCGGTTTGTGTTGAAATCTCAGCATGCGGGAAAAAAGATTGCTGCGCATCACCAGCCTGCTTGCTTGGGGGGCGTTGTGTCTCGGGATCAATACGGTTTACGCGGCTGATGATCTTTCTTCGCTCAGCGATGAGTTCAAAAGTGTTTCCACTCTTGCGTTATGGCAGCGGATTTATAGCGTGGAAGGGTGGAATGCCGATCAGCTCGAACTTCTCGACATCAACGCTACGCGTCCAGGGATGATGGTGATGATGCCGTACACGAGTACCTGGTTCAACTACTACCGCGGCGAGTTGACGTTTAGGGAGGTCGAAGGCGATTTCGTCGTCACCACCGAGGTGGAGGTGAGCCGCCGGGGAGGATCGGGACCTCCACGGTCGCAATATTCTCTCGGAGGTGTTGCGGACGGCAGTCTGCAGCCTGTTGGCCTTGGAGGCAGAGCCTCGGAAAGTCGGTAGTGATGGTCGACGGCGAGGCCGAGCCTCGCCGCCAGAGACAAGCGGCAGAGCCGCTGTCATTTCTGCCGAGTTGTGAGACAGCCTCGGAAGCCAGCGGCGTGCTGCTACTCAACTTTTCCCAGATCCAGGGTTGCCTTCAGGGTGCGGCCGTCTTTTTCAGCCTTGGCTTCGCCTTTGATCCGGCCGTCGACCACCTGAAGATCGAATTTCATCAACGGTTCATCGGTTTGAACCTCAAAGGTGATCCTGGTGCCGTCGATTTTGCCGTTCCGAATCGCCCATTGCTTCTCTTCGTTTGGACCCGCTGTGCCGGTGATTTCCGAGCCTTCCTGCTTGAGTTTGAGAAAAGCCTTATCTTGGCGCGTTTCACCTTCAGGGTTCGTGGTGACAAAACTGCCGGACCACTTGCCCGAGATGTCAGCGCCCAGAAGAACGAGCGATGAAAGTGCCACACAAAGAATCGTTGCCGCTGATTTCTTCATGAAAATCCTCCATAGTTAGCAAATTAGTACGTTTTCGACGCCGTTTTGTTCCGGCATAAATGAAAAAAACTGCCACCCATCGGCTAATGTGGAATGCGGAATAGGATTTGAGTTTGATCTCGGCTTTCCGCTTGGCAGCCTGGTCGTCATATGCTGATGTGGAAAGTCACATTCTTCACCGCAGAGGCGCAGAGGACGCAGAGAATGCGCAGAGTTTCGTTTACATGTCTCTGCGCAACCTCTGCGTTCTCTGCGCCTCTGCGGTGAAGGAATGCAGGCGCCAGACAAAACAAGGCCGGAACCGCGAAGGCGCGAAAGCGCTGAAGTGGTCAGGACTTTTTGACGATAATCTCAACGCGCCGGTTTTTCTGGCGTCCTTCAGGGTCGTCCTTGCCGTCGGGGCGGGTATTTGACGCAACCGGTTTGGCCGCTCCCCATCCGCGGGTTGTCATGCTGGTTGCCACGCCGTTGGAGGCGAGCCATTTTTTCACCGAGTCGGCGCGCCGCTCGGAGAGTCGCTGGTTGTAAGGCTTGCTGCCCAGGTTATCTGTGTGGCCCTCAATGGAACAAGTCGCATTCTGCTGGGCCTTCAGGACTGTAGCCACCTTTTCCAGAGCCGGTACAGCCTGCGACCGGAGCTCGGCCTTGTCAAAATCAAACAAAACGTCGCTGGACAGTTCGATGCGAATTTCTGTGTCCGTCGTTTTGGCTCCCAGGTCCTTCAGCGCTGCGCTGACCTGCTCGGCTTTACCGCTCACAGCCGCGGCCAGGCCTTTGATTTCTAGAACCTTGCCTTGAATGGGCAGGACCTTTCCGCGCGCGCCCGGCGGAATGGGATCCTCCAGCTTGTATTTCTGCGCAAAGGCGGAAGTGGACCCAGCCAGCAGGGCGGCCAGAATAAATAAAAGGTAGGAAAACCGGGCCCGCCTTTCCAGGTCGTTCAAATCGGCCTCCTCATTGCGACACCGGAACATCCTCGAACGGCGCAAACTTGGGAATGTTTACACTGATTTTGGTCGAGGTGGCTGGAGGCGCTGGGAACTTTGCCCAGTTCAACCGCTGTTGCCCGGCTGGAAGCGAGCCCCAGAAAACCTCTAGGATCTTGTTTCCTTCTGCGTCCGTCAGGAAGCCGTACTTTTTGTTTTCCGCCGGATCAATGTAATAGATCTCATTCCAGTTGAAGTCGTAGTAGATGGATTTGGGCTGCGATGCGGCCAGATCACCGGCCTTCTGACCGCCTGCGGTATTGGTCACTCTCCACTTGATAGCCACCGCCCCGCCGCTGACGCGTTTGACTTCCAGCAGATCACATCTCAAATCAGGATCCGCAGAATACTGGGCGCTCGCAATCGCCGTTGCAGAAGCCGGCTGTACCGGTGCGGGCGCAGGCGCAGATGCTGCGGGAGCCGTCGTCGCCCCGGAAGTCGCAGCTGGCGAAGCTGCAGCGGGCTGGGCGGCATCACTTGCCGGTTTCTGGCAGGCAACCAACAGGGTCAACGCCGCTGCTAAGAAGATGAAATGCCAAAGTCCAATCGCTCGATGAGAGCCCATAAGTTTTCCCCCCGATGTTGACTCCCGAAATCCTAGGCTTGATTGGTCATCGAATTCAACTAGAAAGAGGCTGGCATGCAGCGTCACTACGCGAAAAGTCAAAGAGACGGCCAGCGGGCCGTCTCTCCTGGGATCGAATCAAATGTTACAGTGCACTAAGGCATCGGGGCTGAAACGTGCTCATGGACAATGAGCCAGTCATTTCCCCGTTTCTCCCACACGACGGTCCAGCGGCCGTCGAACTTGTCGACGCCGCCCGCATTTTTGGTCAACTCACAGTGCCATGTCGTGGTCCCCCATGTAAGGTTGCCGCTGCGATGAATCTTAGAATCATCTGCCACTGTGAACTTGCCAGAGCTGTAATCTGCCAGGACTTTTACCACACCGGCTGCGTATTCCGACCAGCCGGTGTATTTCAGCGGAGCAAGGTCAAAATATACGTTGCCGGCGTCCTTGGCATAGAAGGGCGCCGCCTTTTCCGGATTGAGCGTCTCCCAGGCCGCCAGGGTTTTCCGCATCAGTCCTTTGAAATCGACTTGTCCCGCCGCTTGCGTCTTTTTTGAAGCGTGCGCGTCCTTTTGCACGGGCTCGGCAGAGAGAACCGTCCCCAACAATCCAAAAACCAACCAAAGCAAACCGAGTCGCTTTTTCATGTCATCCTCCTCTGTGCAATTCAGCCGTTGATGTTTTCTCAAGCGTACTACTGTAGCTTATTGTTTGCCAGACGCTGCTCGGACAATTATTCAAAAACATTAACCGCGAAGAGCGCTAAGAACGCTAAGACAAAGGCTCTTGGTGTTCTTGGCGTTCTTTGCGGTGAGTTTTTGATAGATCGAGGGTCCGCTTGCTTACGCGCGCGGCTCGGATTATGGTAACAGGCGCGCGGATTTGAATCACAGGGAGTGAGATACGGAATGAGTGTTGCGGCAACAGACCTGCTCTTCAGAGCTCAGCAAGCACGGGTGCGACTCGATGCCCACGTGCGCGAGATCGTCCTGTGGCATTTCAACCCGGAGACGGGATGTCCCTTCTGGCTGCAATACGCGGCCAGGCTCGGGTGGGATCCAAGACCGGAAATCGGCTCTTTCGAAGACCTCAGAAAGTTCCCGCCATTTGAAGACGACTGGCTGCGTGGTGGGCCGGTACGACGCTGGCTGCCCAAAGGACTCGAGGGCAAGCCGATCTTCACATTCGAGACGGGGGGAACGACCGGCGTGCCCAAAAGCCGCCTCCAGATCGAAGACTTCCGCGTCGATTATGAAATGTTCAGCGAGACGCTTCCGGAGAAGTATTTTCCGCGGGGCGCCAACTGGCTGATGCTCGGACCTTCGGGCCCTCGCAGGCTGCGGCTTGCCGTCGAGCATCTTTGCCAGTACCGCGGCGGCATTTGCTTTTCAGTGGATCTGGACCCGCGGTGGGTGATCAAGCTAATCAAATGGGAAGAATCGGAAGCGCTGGAGCAGTACAAGGCTCACGTGATCGATCAGGCGATCACGGTGCTCGGCGCCGGCCACGATATCCGCTGCCTGTTCACCACGCCAAAGCTGCTCGAGGCTCTCGCCGAGGAACTCGAGAATCGCGGCGCCGGCATCAAAGCCGCCGGCATCACGGGAATCTTCGCCGGTGGAACGGAATTCACCCCGCAATACACGCGCTTTGCGATGGAAGAGCTTCTGGGCGAAGGCGTGTACCTGACGCCGACCTATGGCAATACGCTGATGGGGCTGGCCTGCTCCAAGCCGGTTACTGCCGAAGACGGCTACAAGATCACCTATTACGCTCCACAGCCTCGCGCCGTCATCGAAGTGGTCTCGCCGGACGATCGCGATCGGGTCGTAGACTACGGCGAAACCGGACGCGTGCGATTGACGACTCTGACTCGCGAGACCTTTATTCCCGGGTTCCTGGAGAGAGACGAAGGCGAGCGCGAGAAGCCCTGCGAGCAGTATCCGTGGGACGGCGTGAGCGGCGTTCGTCCGTTCCGCAAGCTCGCCGCCCAGACCACAGTGGGAGTCTACTGAACAACCTGTGAGGAACCGATGGCCATACTGAATATTCCAATCCTTAGATGGGGCCAGCCCTACACCAGTCTTGAAACCGAAGATGTGGTCCATTTCATCACCGGCGAAACACTGGCGCGAGTGAGCCAGGCCAACACGGGTCTTCTCGGCCGCGACATGCGACAGGCCGAGCGCGCCCGGAACGTTCTCACCAAGGTTTCAATCCCGGATCTGATCGCGATGATGAAAAAGGCCGCGGACCTTTATCTGCACGCAACGCTGCCGATGGGTGATGGGGCACAGACACCGGAAGATTTCGCGCGCCAGCAGTCGGCAAGCACCGGCCTGCCCGAGCATATGTGCAAGGCCAACATGAGCAAGAACCACTTCGTGCTTTCGAATATGAAAAAGATCCTGGACTCGCTTACTCGCGGTTTGGATCTGAACATCCTGACGCGCGGCTATGGAATCGAGCCTTCCGGCGTGATGGTCAGCTATCAGGCGCAAGCGTCCGTGCTGGGACTGGTGCTGCCTTCCAACTCGCCGGGTGTTCATACGCTGTGGCTGCCGGTGGTTCCGATGCAGATCGGACTGCTGCTCAAGCCGGGTCCTCAGGAACCGTGGACTCCGTATCGGATGGCCGCCGCGTTTACCGAAGCCGGTGTGCCCAGAGAAGCGATCTCGATCTATCCGGGCGGCGGCGAGATGGGCGCCGAAGTGGTGCGCCGATCGAACCGCACGATGATCTTCGGCGGAACCCCCACGGTGGAAAGCTACCGGGGCGACGCGCGCGTTCAAGTGCACGGGCCCGGCTTCACTAAAATCCTGGTGGGCGACGACGTCGTGGACCAGTGGGAGAAGTACCTGGATGTGATGGTTGACAGCGTGTTTGCAAACAGCGGTCGAGGCTGCATCAATTGCTCGGGCATCTGGGCCTCGCGACACACCCGAGAAATCGCCGAAGCTCTGGCCGAGCGAATGGGGCCGGTCGAGCCGAAGCCGCCCGAGGACCAAAACTCAAGACTGGCCGCGTTCACGGTGCCCGGCGCAGCCAGAGCCATCTGGGCGAGCATCGACTCCGGCTTGCATGACGGGGGAGTCGAACATGTTACCGCCAGGTTCGGCGCGCGCCTGGTGGAGAAGCAGCGCTGCGGATATCTGAGGCCGGTGGTGATCCACTGCGACTCACCCGACGGCACGCTGGCCAATACCGAATTCATGTTCCCCTTTGTGAGCGTGATCCGATGCCCGCAACAGGAGATGCTGAAGCGGATCGGATCGACGCTGGTCGCGAGCGCGATTACTTATGATGCGGAGTTTCAGCGGCAACTCTTGAGTGCCACGCACATCGACCGGCTGAACCTGGGCCCGGTCCCTACCATTCAGCTCGACTGGCTGCAGCCGCACGAAGGCAACATCGTCGAGTTCCTTTTCCGCCCCCGGGCCTTCCAGTCGCATCTTGAGAAGATGGCCGTTTAATGCCTGAGGGATTGTCACGAAGGCACGAAGACACAAAGGGCAGGGATTGAGCCAGCAGTGCCACGCCTGCAACAGCCTGCCTGAACCGCGAAGAACGCGAAGAACGTTAAGAATTGCTTTTTTATTCCGGCAGTTCAAATGTTACTGCACTTTACACGTGACACTTCTTCAGAACTTTCAATTACCCGCAGTCAGCCGGTTGTTCGGACCCATGATGAGCTTAGCGTTCTTGGCGTTCTTCGCGGTTCAAGCTTTTCACCGGACTCGGCCATTACCCTCGACGAGGCGGACCACTCGATCAGCGGGTCCGCCTGCGAAATCTTCAACCAATCCATTAGGCCAACGCACCGTCACGCCGTCAAATCGGTCCCTCAGGCCCAGCCCAAAGTGCAGCCGGCGGTCGCTTTGCGACAGAAAGCTCGACTGGCTGAGAACGGCCACAGTCTGCTGGAGTGAACCGGCTCGAAGCATCGCGATGGCGCCGATTGCGCTGCGATTGGAGCGTGTGCCTTGCAGCAGCAGCGAAACCCAGTGGTTCCCGCGCTGCAGTTCATTGCGCAACAGCGAGGGCGGCTCGCCCATGTTCATAATCAAGACATCGATGTCACCGTCATTGTCGAAGTCGCCGAATGCCGCTCCCCGGCTGGAATGCTGCTCGGCTACTGCCGGACCGGCCAGAGGACTCACGTCCTCAAAACTCCCGTTGCCAAGGTTTCGGAACACCAGGCGCGGGTTGCAATAGCCCCGCGAGCGCGCCATCCGGTTGGCCTCTACCTACGTATGCCCGTTGACCTGGAAAATATCCGTCTGGCCGTCATTGTCCAGATCGACCAGTCCGACACCCCATCCCACGTAGCGCCAGTCGTCGGCCAAACCGGCTGATGCCGCTTCATCCATGAAGTATTCCCGGTCCACGTTCCGATAGAGGTTTGGGAGGTCGTCCTCGAAATTGGTCTTGACCAGGTCGAGGTAGCCATCATGATTGTAGTCGCCGACGGCTACCCCCATACCCGCTTGTTCGTAGCCGTTCTGGTTCAACGCCACCCCGGCCTGAAGGCCGATCTCGGCAAAGGTCCGATCGCGATTATTGCGAAACAGCAAGCTTGGGGTGCCGTCGCAAACGACATAAATATCCGTCCAGCCGTCGCGCGTGAGGTCGGTTGCTACCGCCGTCAATCCGAAGCATCGATGATCGCCGCGCAGTCCGGCCTGCCTGGAGACATCCTCGAAGGTTCCGTCACCCCGATTGCGATAGAGCGTGGAGACTCCGCCGCGGCCTATAGGCGGGCCACAGGCGACAGGGATACCCTTCCATTCGCAGGCCGATTTTCCAGCCGATCGTGGGCTGCCATAACTGGTCACAAATAGATCCAGCCGGCCGTCGCGATCATAATCAATAAACGTGCAGCCGGTGCTCCATTCCTCGGACGGACCGGCAGTGCCGCTCTGCGCGGTGACATCGGCAAACGCGCCGTTTCCCAGGTTGCGGTAGAGTGCGTTGGAGCCCCAATAAGTCTGGGAGCCGCCTGTTGCTGTTCCTGATATTTTGCACATTTATGTGCCGTAATGTACAATATCGGCGACTTCTCCACTTTGGAGGCCTATTACATGAAAACTGTCACTTTCACGGAATTTCGGAGGAACGCGTCGGAAGTCTTGGACCTGGTTGAAGAAGGCGAGACGGTCCGCATCCTTCGCCACGGCAGGGCAATTGCCAAGATAGTTCCTGCCGATCCTCGCGAGGCCAAACCCGCATGGAAGCGCCGTGGCCTGCGTTTGATCGCAGCGGGGGCCTCGCTCAGCAAGGCCGTGCTGGAGGAGAGGCGGTCCCCACGTTGAATGTCTTTCTCGACTCAACGGCGCTTGCCAAACGTTATGTCCAGGAGTCCGGAAGCGATCGCGTCGAAGAAATTTTGTCTTCGGCATCGTCTTTGGGCGTTTCTGTGATTTGTCTTTCGGAGGTTATTTCTGCGCTCTGCAGGCGTCGGCGGGAGAAAAAGCTGTCAAAACAGCAATACTTGAAGGCTAAGCAGGCCATCTTTGCGGACATTGAAGATACCAGCGTTATCAACCTCACCGACCAGGTCATCGCGCGCGCCGTCGAACTCCTCGAGCGGTGGCCATTGCGGTCGTCCGATTCGCTCCACATAGCCTGCGCAGCAGAGTGGTCCGCGGACTTGTTGGTTTCCGCCGACGAAAAGCAGTGCGCAGCGGCGCGTAGTTACGGACTTCAAGTGGAACAGTTGCCCGTCGGCTAACGATGCATTGGGAGCGGAGAGACATCATGAGGGCTGTCGCGGCAGTTTACATCGCGCCGCTGGACATCAGAGCCCGAGCGCAGCGAGGGACCCTCCAGAGTGACACTTGAGCGTCCTGTAGATCGGGCTGCATTCCCGACTTACTCTTGAGGGTCGCTCACTTCGTTCGCGCTCTGAGATCGCGGAATCCAGTGGCACCCGACCGTGAAATGTCCAAACTCCTGGCGAGGCTCTGCCTCGCCGTCGACAACTTCACGCACGTTTTCGAGGCTTCGCGCGGCGACAGAATGTCGGGCGTTTTCCGACCATGAACAGTGTCTTCCCGAAATGTCTCATCTGGCCGCGGATCGTTGAAGCGGATTGATCGTTTCCAGATCGTCAAAGACCTTGAAATCATTCCGATCGCAAGTGATCAGCGCGGTTACACCGTTGTCCAGCAAGGTGGCGACAAGATAAGTATCCAGCAGACGCTTCCGGCCGAGTGAATAGCGCCTCAACATCTGCAACGCTCTGCTACCTGTTCCCGGTTGCGGGATCAACTGTCTCCAGTCAATGGTGTGCCAATACTCTTCGACTATCTCCGTACTTTCCTCCAGTGTCAGGGGAGGCTTGAACCGGCGTGAATCCGTCGTGATATGGATGAATTCCAGAAGCACCGGGAAGGTCACTGCGCAGGTGATTTCACCCGTCAAGACACGCCGCTCGAAAAACGACAGCACCCGCCTGTGTTCCGGCATGGACTGGATGGCCGAATAAATCAGGACGTTTGCGTCCACACCGCAGATCAACCCAGCATCTCCTCCTGGATTTCCTCCTTCCTCCAGCGTCGTTTCAATTTCGGCTTAGCCGTTGTGGGCATACGTCGCAGGCGTGTCTGCGGGGCAATCCGGCTGCTGTGGTACCATTCCATCGCTTCCCGGATCAGCTCGGCCACCGGCCGATCCTGCCGCCTGGCATATTCCTGAAACACGGCGTACGTCTTCTCCGACACATAAACAGATATAGGTCGCATATATATATATTCTACATTTTGTATCGAGATACAACAACCATTGCAGCTCGCGCGCGGTTACGCAGCCCGCGACCAGCAGGATCTTCTCCCGCTTGACGTTCGCTGAATTTCCTGTTCGTGAAATAGCAGCGGCTCTCCCGCTTTCCCTCCGGGTGCGAAGCTCTGCTTCGCCGGACGATGCCTTCCACTTTGTTTTTTCGCGAGGCACAGGCCTCACAATCCGAGAAGCATAGACTGAACGGCGCAGATGTCGCAAAATGAACCGGGAAGATCCAATGGCAGCCAAGAGCTCTCGAAAGATAATGTGGCTCGCACGGGAATTGATCGTTTTGGCGATGCTCGTGCTGGGGGGTGTCGCAGATGCGGCTTTTGGGTGCAGTTGCGTAGGCTATTCGGGACCGTGTGAGGCGTATGACCGGGCCGAGGTGGTGTTTGTCGGCCCAGTGCGGGAAATCAGCGAAACGACAACAGAGCTTGGCGCCGGCGCGGAACGCATGAAATTTCCGGCAAGATTGGTGCGTCTGGGTGTCGAAGAACGGTTTAAAGGTGTGGATACACCGGAATTGGTGGTGAGAACAGGTTTGGGAGGCGGCGACTGTGGTTTTCAATTCGAAAAGGGCGAGCGCTACCTGGTCTACGCGTCGCGAACGTCAGCAGGGCTCCAACTGGAGACAAACATATGCACTCGCACGCGTGCGGTCACCCGGGCCAAAGACGACCTGGATTACCTTAGAACTTTGCCCGCGTCGCGCCTTACAAGCCGGATTAGCGGGAGTGTCGAACTTTACGCCCACGACGCCGGCAAGCGCGGCTGGCATTTGGTGAGACCGCTGCCGGGAATAACTGTCGTTACTGACGGCGTTCGCGGTCACTACGAAACCGTTACCGACGCAGAAGGCTATTACAAGCTTGTCGGCATTCCCGCAGGCGAGTACCGGATAAAAGCCCGGCTTCCTGCGAAAATGACGACCAGGGACTCGGAAAGACAAGTCAAACTGTCAGAAAACGGGTGTGCCGAATTAAGCATTGCCGTTGAGTACGACGTAAAAATCAGTGGTCATGTCCACGATGATCAAGGGCGTCCGCTAAAAGAGATCCAGGTACAGATCGTAAATGTTGCACACCTCTCGGTCGATAAGGACCGCGCATACCCGATACTGATGAGCAAAACAGATTCAGGTGGGCATTATGAATTCGATCTGGTGCCGCCCGGCAGGTACGTCGTTGGTGTAAACATCGCGAGCGAGCCAAGTCTGGGCATTCCGTTTCCGAGGACCTTTGTTCCAGGCGTACCCGACAAGACGGGAGCCAGCGTGATCCGGGTTTCAGAAGGCCAGAAGGTCCATAATTTGGATCTTCAGTTGCCTCCACGCCTGCCAATCTACGACATCGACGGTGTTCTCTTGCGGTCCGACAGCAGCCCCGTTCCCAATGTTACGATTTACATAACCGCATCGGAGGAATCCAATTCTCCTCGCCTGGATTCGACTGACACGGACAGTCGCGGCCGCTTCATTCTCGGAGCCTTCAGAGGAGCCGAGTGCTGGATTCATGTGGAATCACGCGATGGGAGCGCACAGCCAGAAGTGATCTCCTTTCGTCCTGTCAAGCTCACCATGCGGGACAACATCCCAAATCTGGTCCTGATACTCGGAAAGAAGTGATGTGCGCTCCCATTCTCAAGGCTGCATCCGGCCGCTGATTTTACGCGGAGGTCACCGGATAGCAAGACTAGCCGCGGTTCTGCGCGAATTACACGGATTCTTCGTTCGAGCCGCGAATTCTATTCCTCGCTGTGTGTCTTCTTTTGCGTCGTACCTCCTGATTCCTGGGCGTCGATTCGATTTTTGTTTCGACGCGAGTTGAGATGCAACCCAATCAGGGAGGCGACGGAAAGCGCTATCAGTATAAGGACGACAAGGTTCTCACTATTCATAACATCATCTCCTAAAGCGACAGGCTGGCGCATGAACCACCAGCGTCTGACGGTGATTTCGGAATTTCAGAAGCAGTTTCTACCGGGCGAGAGGAGATGTGGGAGGAGGCCCGCGGGTGATCGGGCCGGACCTGAAAACGTCCTTCGGCGGACGAACCGTTAAATCCGGCGATAGTGTGACGGCGGAAATCGGGCAAATCGATACTCCAAACGGCAGAAGCTTCAGCCCATGCCCCCAATGCAAAGCGCGGCTCTTCAGGCCTGCTGTGAAGGACAATCGCTGTTCGGGGCGGATCTTTGCGGCGGATGCGACGGAAGTTGCATCCAGAAGGGCGTGGAGAGCAGATGCTTCAGCCCCAAAAACGGCAGAGCGTGGACTCGGCGCGGCGGTCAAACCAGCCGATGCGCCCAGTGCGACAATCAGCAATAGTATCGCGGCCTTGTTCATTCCCTGCATGAATCCAGTTTATCAGGTCGGCGCCGATCTAAGGTAATTACAGAATGCAGTCAGCCCAGCCGCGCAGCGGCGCGAAGCGAAAGTCATCGTCTCCCCCTGCACCGTTTGTGGTTCGATAACAGGCAGACAAGGCAGGCGCCCCATGCTCATGGAGGAACTTCGAGTTCAAGATTCCAGTCGTCGTTGGATTGCCAAAAGGGTTTGCTCGCGGGACGATTCAACAAACTCCTGTATCGGCGGACAGTGTAATAAAGAGGAAGCGGCGTGTCGGGGTCGACGGTGAGCCGAAACGAAGATTCGCTTAGCTTCTCGTATCGCAGCTTCAACCGGTCGCCTCCGGGAGCCAGCGCTTGCGGCTCGTTAAGCCACGTGGTGAATTCAGGCTCGCCGGCGGGCAGTCTTCGCATTCGCCGGGCCATCGCGATCGCCTTGACGGCCAAGGTGGTGAGTCGATGCCGCGTGGCGGTGTTGAGAGATTCACTTAAGACACGCCTCGAATCGGGCATGGGGATTCTGCGCCGCCATGCTGCGGAGCTTCCCGCAGTTCTCTTCGGAAGCGGGATCGAACCGGTGCGATTTTGAATCCAGCCCTCCATGCGATTCAGATAATCAATATGCGGTGTAACGTCAGGCGGGCCGAAGAACCAATCAAACAGCAAGCGTGGGGACAATGCCTCCGCCCTGGCGTCGGTTTCGGTCTGATCGAACCGGTGCATAAGTCTGTGCCGAAGATAGGAATAGAAAAGGAGTTCGCCATGCACGTAATCGGCTGCCCACTTGAAATAAGGATGCTGCTCACGCAGCCAGGAAGCTTGAGCATTCGCAGGCAATCGATTCTGAAGAGCCAGTTGGAAATAAATTTCATCACGGATGTTGTGCACTGACCTGGCCGCCTCGACATCAAACGATACGCGCGCCGCAAGATGAGCCTGGAAGAGACGATCTAAATTTGTGAGGTCCGGGCCGGGATCGGGACTGAGCATGGCGGAGTAGCCAAAATAATAGGCGCCCCATCTCGACACATGCAGGTTCGGTCCTCTCACCTGCGTGAGCGACTTCCCTGCTTCTTTGTCCCGGCGCGCCCAGCCACCGGTTCCGATCCGGAGAGATTTGTGTGCCAGCAGGATCCGGAGTTTTTTCCCTTGCCCTTCCAACTCTCTTAACAGTTCAATCAATCGGGCCGGAGGAGCTGCGGTTTGACCCATGGCCCACGCCTGCCAGGAGCGGCGCTGCGCCCACCATCTTGCAGATGGCGCGCGTGCCACCTCCGACTGCCAGGCCCAATACTCCTCCTGAACCGCTTCGTCAACCGGCCCTCCGGCAGCGAGCCACTCGAATGGATCTTCGGAAACGGGCGCTTGCGCTGCGCTGTTGTTTTTCTCCTCGGGCGCGGCGGCATTGCGAGACCGCAAGATAATGACAAGAATTGAAAACGTCACTATTATCCCGGCGCCCGCGATCAGCAGCTTCTTCAAGACCAATTCCCCCAGAAACGGCGGTCATGTATTGCACTTGGCGCCTTGATTCTACTTGCGTGAGTGTGCGGAGCGCACGCATCTTGCGCGCGACGTCGCTTCTTTCGCAGGTACTTTTGGAGGTGCCGCTCACGGCCTGATCGACCGTTTCTGCTACGCAGCATCCCACAACCGGACACTTGGGGCACAGGTACTCTTTCGTAAGTGGACCAGATTCCAATATTAATGGCACTCCTGCGGAGCGGTATGGTATTTGCTTGATGGACGATGCCGACTAAAGATTTTTGGACATGCGTGAACGCGGATTGGAGGGCGGATGAAGACGGAGTGGGAGAATCGATGAGCGGCAGTTTGATCCAAGATACTCGCTATGCAATACGCGGATTATGGCGCAATCGCGCGTTTACGGTCGTGGCCGTTCTTTCGCTGGCGCTGGGGATTGGGGGGAATACTGCCATATTCAGTTTGGTGAATGCAGTTCTGCTGCGGGCGCTGGCGTTTCCTGATGGTCAGCGGTTGGTGATGGTATGGGAGGAGGCATCCTTTGCCGGGTTTCCTCGTAATGATGCTGCACCGGCCAATTATCTGGACTGGAAATCGCAGCAATCTGTGTTCGAAGATATGGCGGCATTGAGCTGGGAGCACTTCAATCTCACCGGAGACGGCGAGCCTGAAAAAGTCTCGGCCAATCTGGTGACAGCGAATTTCCTCTCCGTGCTCGGCGTCAAACCGGCGCTGGGGCGCAGTTTCGTCGCGGAAGATGTCCGTCCCGGCACGAAAGTGGCAATCATCAGCCATGGCCTGTGGCAGCGACGGTTCGGAGGAGACCGCTCGGTTCTCGGCAGGCAGATCTTGCTCGACGATCAGAAGTACGCCGTGATCGGCGTCATGCCGGCTCGCTTTCAATTCCTGGAAGGTTACATCAACCTCTGGATTCCGCTGGTGTTGTCCAGCCAGGGTTGGGCCAGCCGCGATGCCCACTACCTCACTGTTGTGGCTCGCCTGAAACCGGGCGTCAGCTTACAGGCGGCACAGGCCGATATTGAAACCATCACTCGGCGGATTTCTCACGACCATCCAAACGAGGCGGCAAAAATCGGGTCGGTCGTGCTGCCGCTGCGCGAACAACTCGCCGGAGATGTTCGCCGCCCTCTGATCGTGCTGCTCGTCGGCGTCGGCTTTGTGCTGATGATCGCCTGCGCCAACATCGCCAATTTGTTGCTGGCGCGCATGGTGGCTCGCCGCAAAGAAATTGCCCTCCGCACAGCTCTCGGCGCCGGTCGCGCCAGAATTGTCCGGCAATTGTTGACCGAAAGCCTGCTGCTGGCCGGCATTGGCGGTCTGGCAGGATTGCTGGTTGCTTCCTGGAGTTTTGAGTTCCTCCAAAAATTGATCCCGCCCAGCATGACCTTTTCCACCACGCTGAGACTCGACGCGCGCGTGCTCGCTTACGCGCTGCTGGTCACGATCCTCACGGGTGTGCTCTTCGGCCTTGCTCCGGCGCTTCAGGCTTTCAAATTTGATTTGAGCGAAGCTCTCAAACAGGGCGGCCGCACCGTGTCCGGGGCAGGGAGCAGCCGGCTGCGCGCTTCAATCGTGGTGGGCGAGGTTGCTCTTGCGCTGCTCCTGCTGGCCGGCGCCGCTTTGCTTCTTCAAACCTTTTGGCGTCTACGCGGCCAGTATTCCGGAATCCGGCCGGAAACTGTGCTCACTTTGAGGACGGTTCTTCCGCGCAGCAAATATCCGCAGTACTACCAGCGCACCGCCTTTTACGATCGGGTGATCGAGGCTGTCAGGCGGTTGCCCGGGGTCACTTCGGCAGGCTACACCACTTCGGTCCCGCTGGAGTGGAGAGGAGGGACGAGTGGTTTTGTCATTGAGGGACGCGCGCCGGAACCGGGCCTTACCAACGATGCAATCCACCGCCAGGTCAGCACAGACTACCTGAGAACGATGGGAATCGCGCTGCGGCAAGGGCGATACTTTGACGAGCACGATAATGCCACGTCGATGGCGGTTGTAATCATCAACGAGACAATGGCTCGTCAGTACTGGCAGAATACAAACGCTGTCGGGAAGCGGTTCCGCCTCGACGATGCGGATTCAACGCTCGCCTGGGTGACCATCGTAGGCGTGGTTGCCGATGTGAGACAGATGGGGGCCGGCGCACCGGTGAAGGCCGAGATGTATCTCCCTAACCACCAGGTGAAATACCAGCCCTGGTTTTCTCCGCGCGACCTGGCCGTTCGAGCGGTAGTGGACCCGCAGAAGCTTGTGGGGATGATTCGGCAGGAGATTCGCGCGATAGATCCAAATCAGCCCATTTCAAACATCCGAACTATGGAAGAGATCCTCGACGAGGAAACCTCGCAGCGTCGAGTCGGCACAATATTACTGACCGCGTTTGCTGCACTCGCGCTGTTGCTGGCGTCGCTCGGGATATACGGAATTCTCTCATACTTTCTTTCACAACACACGCCGGAGATCGGCGTTCGTGTGGCGCTGGGGGCTCAGAAGAGCGACATTCTGGCGCTCGTTTTGAAAAAAGGAATGGGACTGGTTCTCGTCGGCATTGCTCTCGGCCTGACGTTTTCGCTGGCGCTGACGCGTCTGATGGCGAGTTTGCTTTTTGGTGTGAGCGCAAGCGATCCGTTCACGCTCGGGTTGGTTGCTCTGCTGCTTGCTGTCGTTGCCCTGGCGGCGTCTTATCTTCCCGCACGGCGTGCGGCACGCCTCGACCCGATGGTCGCACTGCGGTATGAATAGAAGGGCGAAAGGCAGGTAATTCGCGGAACCAGAGAAGGACGTGTCTTGCTAGAATCCGCGGACTCTTGCGCGGGCCAGAGCCGGTCCGAGCCAAAACTCGTTAGATTCACCCGCCGCGCCCTGACGCCCGGATTATTCACAAACTGAAAGAATTGGCCGCTGATCTACACGGAAAACACGGATTAGTATCGGGGTCGAGGGATGGGCTCCATAACTACAGTGTGTCAGTTTTGCCGGACGTCGACGCCCATCCCTCGACCCCGATACCATCAGCGTTGTCCGCGCAAATCGGCGGCTAGTTCTTGCGGTTTGTGAATAATCCGGCTGACGGGACGCGGCACTGAATGCGTGCTGGAGGGACGCGGTACTGAATGCATGCTGGAGGGACGCGTTCCCTACGGCTGGCGGAACAATAACCGCGAGGGGTTGCCGGAATTGTCACGCAGGATCAACCGGCCCTCCGCGGCGAGGGGGCCCGGGTTGGCGAGGATGATTTGGGTTTGGAAGCCGGCGCCGGTAACAATCTGGGGGAAGATGCGATCGCGGGCGTCTGCAGCGCCGGCAAGGAGCAGGGTGCTGATCAGGGTTTCGCCTCGAGGCGTTGTGCGGACACGCAGAGGGAGGAATGCGCAGCGCGCCGTTGAAAGGCGTAGATAACCTCGAGCGGATGGCGGCAGGTCGGTGAAGAGTTCGGTGATGTGGCGGGAAATTTGTCCGCCGGCGGGCATGTCGAGCATGGCGGTTTGCACTTGCTCGGACCCGTCGCGCAGGAAAAGCTCGAAGCGGATCTGCTGCGGTCGGTCGGCCGTGTTGACTACGGCGATTCCCGTGTTCAGATTCTCTGCTGTTTCCCAGTGGGAATCGGCGGTCGAAGAGGGAATGATCAGCGGAATGCCTGTTTCGGTGCGCAGGCCGGCGGGGGAGTGGCGAATTATTGCGCCGCCTGCCGGCAGCGGGGATCCGTCGGAAGGTTCCAGGCGGGCGTAGCCGACCTGGATGTCTGGCTGCAGGCCGTCGGTGATCCAGCGCATCAGTCCGTGAGGGGGGATGTAGTAATCGAGTTCGGTTGCGCCGGCTCCTACGATTCCCAGCGACCACGGGCCGCCGATGGCGCTGAAAAAACGAATTTTTCCGGTGAGCCGCTGATCATACGGATTCAACAGCAGCCACTCGGTTTGATAGCCGCCGCCGTCTGTGAGTTGGGGGAGGATGGCGGGTTCGAAAATCGGAGCGCTCTCCTCCGCGTGGGACGGAAGGCTGGTCATGATGAATTCACCGCGGGCGTTGGTGGTGCCGCGGAGCGAAAGCATTGCCAGCGGAACGTCGCTGCTTACCTGCAGTGTGCCTCGAAAGGGCGGAGGAATTTCGGTTTCACTGAACCACTCGGAGAGGAAACGCGCCATTTGCTGGCCTGCAGCCATGGGAAAGGATCGGCTGGCCAGCGGGCGGCCTTCTGAGTCGAAGAGCTGCAGCAGGATCGAGGCGCCCTGCATGCCGGGATTGGCGAGCGCCAGGCCGATTTGCGAGGGAGCATTGATTTCAGCCGTGGTCCACAACGTGCGCGTGGGCGCCACAGCGGGAACAATAAGTTCCGACGTCAGCGTCTCGCCCGTGGAAAGTGAGAGCACAGCGCCGGCCAGCACGGGCGTTCCGGTGGATGCGGGGTGAAGAACGGCATAATTGACGCGAACGCTTTTCGGGTCTCCGTCGGCGATCCAGGTTCTGGCCGAGCGCGGGACAAGACCCCATCCTCTGTCGCTTCCGGCGGTGATTCCGGCATTGATCTTTACTGCCAGGTCTCCCTGAAACGGTGGAAGCGCAAGACTGAGGCGGCCGTCCGGAGCATTCAGTTCAACTTCGGAAAGCAGATCTCCATTGCCGCCAGTGCTGTAGAAAGAAACGAGATGATGGCCGGGGGTGAGATCCGATAACTCTACAGAAGCGTTTTCCGTGTTTCTTTTCTCCAGCGACGCCGGGCCCCAGCCGGTCCCATAGGCATCGCTAGAGTCTCGGATCCAGAGATAAGCGCGCGAAGGCTCCTGCAGACCGTACGCGCGGACCTGGCCCTGCGTTGTGATAACTGCATTGCGCAGGGCGCCGGCCGCGATGTCTTCTCCGCCCCAGAAAGAAAAGAGCGCGGGAAACAGCCGGGCATTCAAAGGGAAATCGGGAGCGCGCCGGTTCCTGCGCGCATCTTCCGCCATATAACAACCCCACCACCAGTTCATCGCGCCGCTTTGGCTCACCGCAGCCGACCAGAGGGCGTTGCGCAGCACGGTGCCGGCTCTCAGGTGATCGCGATTGGCCACCGTCCGTTCCGACACAGGAATCTGCTCGTTGCTCAGAAAGCCCTCCGGATCAAAGTTGCACTCCCGCTGCGAGTCCGCGCTCACGCCCGTTTCCGCGATCAGAACCGGTTTGCCATGGGCCTGCTGCGCGGCGGCGGCAAATTCGCGGATGCGCGCATCGCGCAGATCGGGCGGCTGGCTGTAGTGATGGCTCTGCACCAGGTCGATGCCCGACATTTGCCAGATGGCGGCAAAGCCCGTGGAGCCCGAATCATCGGAGCTGGTCGTCACCAGATGTCCGAAGGGATCCCGCGCTTTGAGGAACTCCGACATTTCCCGATGCCAGTCGACAACGGCCGCGCGTGTGGCCGCGTCGTTGCGGAAATTCTGAGATGGAGTTCCTGCAAACTGGACTTCATTCCACAATTCCCAGGCAAGCAGGTTTGGCTGAGCGGACCAGCGCGCAATCAGGTATCGCAGGCGGCGGCGAAAAAGATCGCGCGCCCCGCGGTCGGAAAAGAACAGCTCCGGGTTGGACTGCGGAACTGGGCCTCCTTCGACCGAAGCGTAAGGATTGCCCATGTTCCATCGAGCGTTGGCGTAAGTGCTGAACTGGCCGTGGTCGTTCAACACCAGTTGCACCTGGACTCCATTCTCTTCAGCAATCGACAGAAACTGGTCCACCCTCCAGGCGGCGCGCTGCGAATAAGTTCCCACCCCCTGGTAGAAACCGGAAAAATGAGCGCGGCCCCATTCCAGCGCCGTGCGGCTGAAATCGGTCATCCAGAAACGCGCCCAGTTTTCTCCGCCGCTGCTGAATGAAGTGAGAAGACGGCGGTAATACGCCGTCCCGTTCAGATCGGGATTGCCGTCTTCGAAGCCAAGGTTGTGGCCGCGCGGAAGGTACAGCCCGCCGCCGGCAAATTCAAGATGAAGCGGATTGCCGGCGTGCCGCCGCACCGGCCCAGGAGCCTGCCGAGGCGCGACAGCAAAAGAAAACAGACCCGCTTCTTCAACGCTCCCGTTTTTGTCCCGCGCGATCAGCCGCAAGGTGTGCGCTCCTTCCTCAGAAGGTAGAAACCGAACGCGCCAGTGCGGCGCTCCGGCCGGGGCGTATTGCTCGTAGCGCTCCGTCCCGGCCACGACCTGGTAATCCTGAAACCAGAACGCCGGCAGAACGACTTCCCTTCCCGACGGCAGAAGGAAACGCGCCTGGACGTCGATCTCTGCCGGATCATACGGGTTGTCGTACGTGCGGGTCAGCGTGAAGGTGGACGTATAGACCTGGTAGCGAGCGCCGGAGGAGGGCGCAGTGACGTCGGTGATTGCCAGAGGCGTCGAGGGATCGGGAAGAGGACGTGGAATGGCAGTCACGGCAATGATCTCCAGTTGGGCTGCGCGCGCGCGATTGTCCGCACGCACCTGAACGCCGAAGGTTTCCACCATCGATGGGTCGACCATGGACCCGCCGCGGATGCGCAGGCGCGTCAGGCCGGCACCGGCAGTTACCATTGTGTCGCGGTCGCCGCCGTCGCGAAAGAGCCAGCCGGAAGTTTGAGTGAATGGCTGGACAAGAAGAGCGGTGTCGGATTTCACCCAGATGTGAAGTTCTTCGAAGCGGGAGAAATCGTAGGGGCCTCTAACGGTTATTCCGATTGCAACGTTGGTGTCAGGTGGAAGTATGACGACGGTTCGACCTTCGACAGAGCGAATCACCCGCGACCGCGGAGACGCTCGAAAGCCATCGCCATCCCGCTCGAAGCCTAACGGCCAGTTTGAATATGAGTCATGGAGAAGGGAGAGGACCGGTTCCCCCTGGAATCGAGCCTGACCTTCGGCAGCTCCGGCACAAAGAAGCGCTGTCGAGATCGCCGCAGCGAGGCTGCGCGATCTCACCAGGGCTAAGATCTCGCGCAACATATTTTTGCATTCAGTACCGCGTCCCTCAATTGCGCGCATCCGTGACAAAGCGAGCGAAGTCGTAAACGTAATCGTGGACGTTGACGTGTCACGTGCTCGTAGACGTGGACGGTTTTGAAAAACTTTGCCAAAATAACAAGAAGTTGCCAACAGGTTACGCAGCGCGGCAGAGCCGCAACCAAACGCGGCATCAGTCATTAGTCATTAGTCATTAGTTATTAGTCATTAGTTAGAGAATCTTGCTAAGAAAACAAATTCCTTATAGAGCCGCGCAGCGGCGCAAGATTTGTGCCCGGGTGGAGCGAAGCGGAACCCGGGGCCACAATTCTGGCCGCCGCTGTGCGGCTCTATAAGGAATTTGTCTTTTTCTCCTGGTTGATTTCCTCTCTGTGTAACCTGTTGGCGATTTCTTGTTTTAGAAAGATTTTTGAACTAATGACCAATGACTAATGACCGATGACGTTTGGTTGTGGCTGTGCTGCACTGTGCCTCTGTGGTGAAATCCCTTTTTCAATAGCAGCCAAACCAGCCCACTACGTAAAAATGTCCAAAAGCCCACATCTGCGGGCCGGCGAAGTAGAATAGTCTCTCTTGACAAGGAGGTCTTCAAATGAAATCGCTTCCGGCTTTATTCTTGCTTGGGGCTGTGTCTGTGGGTCAGGCTGCCGGCCAGGGAACGCAGCCGCACAACCACGCGGATCATGCGCATGAAAAACTGGGAAAGGTGAACTTTCCGGTAAGTTGCGCCGGCGGAGTGCAGGCGCAATTCAGCCGGGCGGTGGCGCTGCTGCATTCCTTCCAGTATGAAGAAGCCGAGCAGGGTTTTCGCCAAATCGCCCAGGCTGATCCTTCCTGCGCGATGGCGTACTGGGGCATCGCCATGAGCACCTATCATCCGCTCTGGGTACCGCCGAGCAAAGAGGAACTTGCCAAAGGGGCCGCAGCCGTCGAGAAAGCACGAGCCATCGGCGCCGGAACCGAACGCGAAAAGGCGTACATCGAAGCCATCGGCGCATTCTACCGCGATCATGACAAGCTTGATCATCGTGCGCGCGCGCTTGCCTATGAGGGGGCCATGGAGCAGCTTCAGGCGAGGTTCAAGGACGACAGCGAGGCGGCTATTTTTTACGCGCTGGCTCTGAATTCCACCGCGCTTCCCACCGACAAAACATTTGCAAATCAGAAAAAAGCCGTGGCCATTTTGAACACGGTGTTCGCGCGGCAGCCCGAGCATCCGGGCATAGCACACTACATCATTCATAATTTTGACACGCCCCAGCTTGCCGAGCTGGCACTCCCGGCGGCGCGCGCTTACTCGAAAATTGCTCCCGACTCGGCGCATGCCCTCCATATGCCGTCGCACATCTTCACGCGCCTGGCGCTGTGGAACGATTCCATCCAGTCCAACCTTGCCTCGCGCGCAGCGGCGCGTCGCTATGCCGGCAGGGCGTTCCCAGGCCGGGTTCACTGGGAGGAATTGCATGCGATGGATTACCTGGCTTACGCCTATCTTCAGTTGGGACGCGACACGGACGCCGAGGCGGTGGCGGCCGAGGCGAAGAAGGTGGAAAAACTGAGCCTGGAAAACTTTGCGGCGGCTTATGCCTATGCGGCGATTCCGGCGCGGTTTGCTCTGGAGCGACGTGACTGGAAGGAAGCCGCGAAGCTTTCTCCGCAGCCGTCGTCATTCCCGTGGGACAAATTTGGGTTTGCCGAAGCGATATTCCACTATGCCAACGCCCTGGGCGCCGCCCGCCTCCATGATCCGGCGCAGGCACACCGCGCCATCGAACGCATGCGCGAGCTGCATCGCAAGCTGGTGGATTCAAGGGACGGTTACTGGAGCGGGCAGACCGAAGTGCTTCTGAAGACCGCCCTTGCGTGGACCGTGCTTTCTGAGGGAAAGAATGACGAAGCGCTCAATCTGATGCAGTCTGCCGCCGACATGGAGGACTCAACCGAGAAACATCCGGTCACTCCCGGCGCCATCCAGCCCGCGCGTGAACTGCTGGGCGAAATGCTGTTGCAGCTTCAACGGCCGGCGGAGGCGCTGGCCGCTTTCGAGAAATCTCTTGCGAACAATCGAGATCGTTTCAACGGAATCTACGGCGCCGCCCGCGCGTCCAGGCTCGCCGGAAATGACGCCAAGGCAAGGCAGTACTACGCAAGGCTCTCCTCGCAGGCCCAGGCAGCCAGTCGACCGGAAGTCAGAGAAGCCCGGGAATTCCTGAGCGGCCGGGCAGGCAGATAAGCATGCGACATCCTCGGATTTCAGGCACAGAGTTGATGGGGGTTGTCTTCTTCCTGGCATTTGCGTCGTCGATGCTCTGCGCTCAGGGGGTGATTTCGGTGTTTCCGCAGTTTGCGAGCGGCGGCGGGTGGACGAGCGATATCTTCATTGACAATCAGGGGACTTTGGCAGCGATTATTGATGTGGCGTTTTACGGCGATGACGGCGCTGCGCTCACCGTGGACACCACTCTCGGCTCAGGTCCATCTTTTTCGGTCAATCTCAACGGAGGCAACACCAAGCTGGTGCGCGTTACTTCGGGCAGCGCCGTCAAGATCGGCTACGTCGTGCTCTCGTTTCCCAACGGCGCGTCCGTGCGCGCGTCGGAAGTTTTTCGCTTCGAGCAGAACGGCGTGGTGATTTCAGCGCTCGGCGTCGCCCAGCAGTTTCCTTTGACGAGCTTCTCTTTTCCGGCCGAGGTGGATCTGGCACGGGGAGTTAACACGGCCCTTGCCATTGCTAACGGCCCGTTTGAAACCGGCGGCAGCAAGGCCCAGATGTGCGTCGTCAATCTGGTCAAGAGCGATGGAAGCCTGCAGGGCACCGCGATCGTAAATTTTGGCGCGGGCGAGCACTTGTCCAAATTTCTCAACCAGGGCGGCCTGTTCCCCGGCTTGGATGGCTTTTCCGGAACTGTCAGCATCTCGGCGGCTCGCCCCTTCGGCCTGGTGGCGCTGCGTCAGGACCAGGCCGCATTCGGCTCGGTGTCGGTGGACGCCGGGCCGATGGTGGCGCCGTTTCTTCTCAACACGGCCGCGATTCCTGAGGTCGAACCGAACAACTCCCGAAGCCAGGCCCAGAGAATCAGCGGCGCGGCGGTGATCGCCGGAACCATTTCTGTTCCCGGAGATGTAGATTACTTTCAGTTTACAGGTAAACAGGGAGACGTTCTCAGCGCTCTTGTCTCGACCGTGTCCTTGACCTCAGGCCTCGACTCGGTGCTGTTTCTTGTTAACTCCGATGGAACGGTCGTTGCTTCCAATGATGAGAACGGGTTATTCTTCAGCAACGACTCATTTATACAGACGGTTCTTCCCGCCGACGGCACTTACTATCTCGCCGTGACGGATTTCTCCAATCGCGGCGGGCCGAACGGTACGTATCGATTGCATTTGCAGTTCCTGACGCCGGCTGTAAAACAATTCACCCCACAGCGTTAGCCGAACCCACCCCACGGCGCTAGCCGAACCGCGCGCGTAAGCAAGCGGACCCTCTCCGAATGCGGAATGCAGAATGCGGAATGCGGAATGATAGATAATGAAAGATAAAGAAAGATCCTTGATGGCAAAGACTCCTGCCGGGCAGGAAAATCACATTCCCACATTGAGAAATCCGCTCTCGCATTCCCCATTCTACATTCCCAATTCCGCATTCCGAAAGGGTCCGCTGGCTTACCCGGATTATTCACAAACTCAGCCCAATACCGTTCGGTGAAGTTGCCCCTTTTGCTTTCACCGCCGAGGCGCCGAGCACACCGAGGTTCGCGGAGTGGAGCCGTCGTTGGCCCGCGCCGCGCGCACTTGCTGCCCGACCCGGGAACCCCATTCCTGACCGGCAGAAGTGCGCCCTCCGGGGCCCAATACCGCCAAGTCGGTTTGAAGCTGCGCATCATATCCAGGAGACGAATCGGGAAACCCTGTGGCCAGGTCCGGAAACTCCCCGGCTAGCACAGCGTGCGCCGCGCTGGAGGCTGCCGCGTAGAGATCGCCCTGCGGGGGCGCGTCTTTGGAAGGCACGAGCGCGTGTTCGCGGCCTGTGTGTTCGCCCTGACGTGACATGATGCCGTTTACCGCGTCATAGATGGCGACATTGACCATCGCATACAATCGCGCAGCCACTGCATCGCTTCCCTGCTTGACACGCACGGTTTTCAGCGCAAGCTCATTCCATGAGCACATCGGGTCCAGTCCGGGTGCAGGTGGGCTGGATCGGGCGGCCGGGCTCCCCATGGCCGCAGCGAGCAGGACGATGGCAAACGACAGAACTCTGGCGAGGAGCCTTCTCGAGCGAATTGTGCGAATGACGTTCATGACCCCCTCCTTTTTCTCACGAGGGTTCCGGCGTCGAATCGATATGGCTGTTTCGGTTCGACACGGGCTGTTCGTGGAGAAAAGGTATATCAATGAGCAAGCTTCAAAGAGGGTTCAATTTCTATTCAAATTTTTTTCAAAAGGCTTTCAAAATCGTTACCGGAAAGATGCCATTTCCTGACGCTTCAGACACTGGCTGGGAGCGCACGCTTCCAGCGTGCTATCCGGCAACTGACTCGCAACAGGCACGCTGGAATCGTGCGCTCCCGGGATTGGAACAAAGACGACTGGATTGACGTCTAAAGTGCTGACCCTGGCATTGGAGCGTGGATTATGACGTCAAAAAAAGCACCCTTCCTTTATTTCTGCCTCGCGCGTCCCAACTGTTCTCTTCGGCTCTGTTACCTGCTGATTCTCACTGGGACTCTGCTTCCATCGACCGTTGTTCACGCACAGAGTCCCAGGGTCGTAGTGGTCAATCCTTCAAACGGGGAGCTAAGGCGTGCCGCGCATCGGCTTCGGATTTCTCCGGAGCACCTTCTGCAGGCCCGGCAGGCGCTGGAGAGGGCAACGGATGTGTGCATCGACTGGATCCAGGAAACGCCGGAAATAACAGGCCGGATGCCGGAAATGTACAGCCTTCCACATCTCTGGACGCGATTGAACCGCCCCAAAGCCGCAAGTCAACTCGTTTCCATCCTCGAAGCGCTCCGCGCCCGCGCGGCGCGCGCAACCAGCGCGGATGTCTACAGAACATTGACAGAAGCGGCGCAGCCGCTGGTGGGTCCGCTCTGTTTCCTGGATCTTCCCAAGGCCCGTCAGATCGTTGAGCAATGGCCGCCGCGCCCGAAGGATGCCGACGCGGGATCTCCATCTGCGCCTAGCCGAGCCCGTTACAACGAACTGCACCGCGCGCTGTGGCTCAGTGTTTCCGCCTTCGACCCGGATGCTGCATGGGCATCCGTGAACTCGCTGCAAGAGGGTGTGCCCGAAGACGCTCCGGCGGCCTACATCGCGCAAAAACTGCTGGAGAGGAACCGGCGCGCCGATGCGGAAAAAGTGATCGACGAAACGCTGCGGAATTTCGGCATGCTGACAACCAAGAATGCCAATAGCTTTTCGGCGTTTCTGGCAGGAATTGGCTGGGCCTTCCCCGACCGGTTTGAGCGCGCGCTCGTTCAGGCATTGCCCCTTCTTATCCAGATAGAGGCACGCGCCCCGTCCATTGAATTGGATGTACGTGGCCAAAAGTTGCATCTAACGCCCGGAGAGAATCTTTTTATCAATACCTTGCGTTCGATCCAGAGCCGGCCGGACGCCGTGGCAAGGGTTTTATCGGCAGTTCCCGAATTGCGCTCAAAGCTTGATGCCGCAGGTGGAATCGATTATGTCCTCAATCCGGAGATAAAGTTTGAGAACAACCTGCGGCAGAATCCGTACGACTTCGGTCAAAAAATGACATCCGACCTTGTCGCCTCCGGATCGAACACTCCGGCAGGACTGCGAGCTGCTCTTCAGCGACTGCCTGACGTGCCGGACCAGTTCCTGGTCGCGCTGTCAATCGCCCAGTCACAAAATTACAACGAACCGGAGCTTAGTCATGAGGCACTCGAAGTTGCCAGGACCCTTCTGATGAAATTAGAACCCTTGAGCACGCGCGCGGAGAAATGCGGCGTGTTGCTGGATGTGTGGCTCCGCTGCGAAGGAGAAATCGACAATGGCCTGCTTCAGGAAGCTTGGACTATTCTCAGCCAGCTCCGCAAAGCCGAGGCCGAGCCGCCTGCGCGAATTCCTGAAACCGGGCAAGCAACGGCAGAACGCCTGCGTCAGGCAGCCGACCAGTTTGAGATTACGGCCGTCGTTTACCGGAGTGCGGCTGATTTTAGTGGAGCCTTGCAGCACGTCAACACGATCCCGGATGCAGTTCGCCGTTTTCGCGCACTGATCCGGCTGGCCGAAGTGCTTTCGTCGAACTGAGATTCACTGCCTCGTGCGTTAGGCGCGTATTGACCGAATAATACGAGTGCCATTAGTCGCGTTTCTCCGGGCCGCTACAAGCGGCCTGAGAGTTGATGCTAAAATTCTGGTCCGGAGTGAATTTTTTCATATTTCAGCATCCGGTTTCCAGTCATGAGTACCCCGTACTTCACGCCGGAACTATTTAAATTCTTGCGGGAACTGAAGCGAAACAACAATCGCGAGTGGTTCCTGGCCAACAAGACGCGTTATGAAACGCAGGTACGTGATCCCTTCTTGCGTTTTATCTCCGATCTCGGTCCGCGGCTTGCGAGCATCAGCAATCGGTTTGTGGCGGATCCCCGGCCGAGCCGCGGTTCGCTTTTTCGCATCTATCGGGACGTTCGCTTCTCTGCCGACAAGAGCCCCTATAAAACGCATGTTGCCGCCCGCTTTCCGCACCGCGACGCAGGCAAGAAGATCCACGTGCCAGGTTTCTATCTCGGACTGGAGCCCGGAAAAAGCTTTGCCGCTGCCGGCTGCTGGCATCCGGATCCTTTGACGTTGAGAAAAATCCGCGATGGCATCATCCGCCGGCCCGATGCCTGGAAGGAGATACACCGCCGGCAAATCCCCGTTGAAGGAGACGTGCTGAGCCGTGCGCCGCGAGGATACCCGACTGAGCATCCGCTTATCAAAGATATCAGGCGCAAGGACTTCATTACCTGCGTCGATTTCACTGACAGCCAGGTCTGCGGCACGCGCTTCCTGGAAGACTTTGTTTATGCCTGCCGAAATATGAGCCCGCTGGTAGAGTTTTTGACGCGTGCATTGGCGCTGCGTTGGTGAGCGAAGCTCAGGGCTTCGCCCTGCCTTTTGGACATTTCACAGTCTGGTCCGGCTGGATTCCGGCGGTGTCAGAGCGCGAGTGTAAGTGAGGGGCCCGTCTGGCTTCCATTGCACCCTGCTTCCGGCAGAGGTAAAATTGCTCCACATCGATCAAATCAAGTCTCCTGCCGAAACCCAGGTGAGACCGTTCAGACCGGTTTTGATCTGCGCACCGGTAGGCAGATCTAAAGGAACACAGCCAGGCAGTTGTTATAATCTGAGTTAAGAAACCACAGATGTTACAGGAGGAAGTATGGACAGCATCTTGCGAAGGCTCCGCAACATGGATCATGTAAAAAACTTGCGCCGCCGGGTTTCCGGTACAGTGCTCGTGGCATTGCTGGCGGTCGGCCAACTCGTTATGGGCGGAGAGCCGGGAGACTTTCCGGCCAAGACCCCGAGCGGAAACAAGTCGGATTTCAAGCTGAAAACAGCGTTGCATTCGGTCAGCTATGCCGGATTTTGGCGCGGTCAGGCGCAGCTTTCAGTCGATGAGTTTCTCCTCAAGGCCAAAGAGCTTGGCTTTGACGGAGTCGTGCTTGTGGCCAAGCGGCCGCATTTGTCTCTGCTCGATTATGATGACGCGGGGCGCAAGAAATTGCGGGCGCGACTCAGCGAGCTGGGACTGGAGCTGGTCGCGCTGGCCGGATATACCGATTTCACGGCGGGGCTGGACAGGCCCGGCATTCCACACACTGAAATTCAGGCCGAATATGTCGGACAGTTAGCCAGGATGGCACGCGATCTGGGGACCAACATCGTTCGCATCTTCACCGGCTACGAACGTTCTTCGGTTCCCTACGACAGGCAGTACGCCACTGTGGTGGAAGGGCTGAGACTGGCGGGAAGAGAGGCGGCAAAATACGGCGTTACGCTCGCAGTGCAGAACCACCATGACATCGGTCTGCACCACGAGGAAATGTACTGGCTGCTGAAGGAAGTGAACATGCCCAACGTCCGGGCCGGCTGGGATGCATGGTCTCCCACTCTGGAAGGCCTGGACCCTCAGGGTCTGCGCCAATCGATTCTGAAAATGAAGCCGTACATCGTCCACACGATCGCCGCCGATTACGTCCGCGTGCCCCGGTTTCAGTACAAGCACGAACTGACTAATTACTCCGCCGGAGAAAGTTTGATGCGGGCCGTTCCCATGGGTCAAGGGATCATTGACTACAACACATTTATCGGCACGCTCAAGGAAATCGGCTACCAAGGCTACATTACCTACGAAATGTGCGAGGTCCTGGATGGAGGCGGATCCGTCGAGAATCTGGACAAGACCGCCAGAAAGTTTCTGGATTTCGTGCAAAGGTTCAAATAGGGCAGACTCGGTAGCAAGCGGGCCCCCGGCGTCATTGGTCATCTGTCATTGGTCATCGGTCCGCGGGCGCCGGTCCATTCAGTATGAAAATTCACGAGGCTTGGTGTCTTGGTGGTAAAAAAATCTGAACCACCAAGACACCAAGTCAGGTTTCTACTAATGGCGGGATTCATTCTTTTGTGCGCGTTGATGGCGCAGTCGCAGAATCCGGGGTTGCCGTTTGAGACTTCGGCGCGGGGGGAGTTTCGCAGGGATATTGAGTTTGCAAATATCGGCGGCGTCAGTCTCACGCTCGATGCCTGGATTCCGGAAGGCGCGGGTCCTTTTCTATCCGTCATCGTGGTGCATGGCGGTGGATTCGTCAACGGCAACAAACAAACGTACGTCAAGCCGCTGTTTGCCCCACTCGCCGATGCCGGATTTGTCTGGTTTACCATCAATTACCGCCTGGCTCCGCAGTACCGTTTCCCTGCCGCCGTTGAAGACGTGCATCGCGCCATTGAATTTGTAAAGATGCATGCCCGTGAGTTCAAGGCGGATCCGCATCGCCTGGCATTGGTGGGAGAATCGGCCGGGGGCTATCTTGTGTCCTATGCCTGCGCCGAAAACAAGCAGGATTCAAACGTCGCGGCTGTGGTCTCCTTTTACGGCCCGCACGATTTTGAGTCGCGCGCCCGAACCGAAGGAAAGCTGTCCGATTCGGCCAAGGCTTTCTTCGGCGTAACGGAACTGGATGCTTCGGCCTTTTCGGTATTGCGGAAGGTTTCCCCCATCAATCTGGTCAAGCGGGACACGCCGCCGTTCCTGCTGATCCATGGCACTCAGGATGCCCAGGTTTCGTATCAGCAGTCCGTGCTGATGTGCGAAAAGATTCGCAAGGCCGGCGGGCAGTGCGAACTCTACACGATCCAAGGCGCCGGGCACGGAGTGGGAGGCTGGGAAGACAAGCCGTATACGGGCGCCTATAAGCGCAAGATGGTGGAATGGTTGCGGGAGACGCTGAGCGCGGCAAAGCCGAGGCATTGAGAGTCACCAATTAATCACCACAAAGGCACCAAGGACACAAAGGAGGCACCATGCACAAAGAGATTCTTGTGATGCGTTTTTTGCCGGCGCTGTTGCTTTCTTTTTGCCTCGCTCTGACGACGAGTACGGTTCCTGCGGCTGAAAAAATCGCCGCCTCTGCCGATGAAGTTTGCCCCCTGCTGATCGGCGCCAAAATTCCAAAAGTGATCTTTACGCGTGTGGATGGAACTCCCTTCGATCTGTCCGCTGCGGTCTCGCAGAAACCGGCTGTCTTGATTTTCTACCGCGGCGGCTGGTGACCGTACTGCAACAGGCAGTTGGGTCAACTGCAAAGCATTGAGCCGCAGATACTGGAACTGGGATACCAAATCATCGCTGCCAGCACGGACCGTCCCGAGAAGTTAACACCGACCGCCGATAAGAATAAGTTGAAATACCAGCTTGTTTCCGACAACACAATGGCCGGCGCCAAAGCTTTCGGGATCGCGTTTCAGGTGGACGCCAAGATGCTGCACAACGCTCCCCAGTTTAAGTCCATGCTGGAGGAATCCTCCGGCCTGCAGCACCATCTTCTTCCCGTTCCAGCCGTGTTTCTGATCGGCACAGACGGCGTCATCAGTTTTGAATACATCAATCCGGATTACAAAATCCGGCTGCATCCCGATGTCCTGCTGGCGGCGGCCAGGGCTCTGAAAAAGTAATCTCTTCGTTGCGCGACGCTGACATTAATCAGCGTAGTTCGCGGAAATCGGCGGCTGGTTCTATCCGTGTTAATCCGCGGAAATCGGCGGCCAGTTCTCGGGTCGATCACCACAAAGACACAAAGGACACAAAGAGGATTATTCCGTCCGCGTGTTCACAGCGTACGCGATCTTGCCGCCCAGAATCGTGGTCACAACTCGCGCCTTGGAGATTTCATCTTCAGGAATCGACAGAATATCTTTGGAGAGGACGGTGATGTCCGCCAGTTTTCCAGGCTCCAGCGAGCCTTTGGTGCCTTCCTCAAAAGCAGCGTAGGCGGCACTGACCGTGTAGGAGCGCAGCGCCTGCTCGCGGCTCATGCGCTCCCCGGGGAAGAAATAAGAACCGTCACGCAGCCTGCGGGTCACCGAAGCGTAGAAGCACGCAATCGGATCGACGTCTTCCACGGGCGCGTCGGTTCCGTTGCTCACGACGGCCCCGGAACGGATCAGGCTCTGCCACACGTAGGCGCCTTCCCTGGCCCGCTTCTCTCCCAGACGCTTGACAACATAAGGGCCGTCTGAAGTGCAATGAATTCCCTGCATTGAAGCGATGACCTTGAGTTGCGCAAAACGCGGGATGTCGGCCGGGTGCAGGTGCTGGGCATGTTCCACGCGCCAGCGAAGATCCCCGGCACTTGCGTTCTTGAAGGCCTCCTGGAAGATATTCAGGGTTTCGCGGTTGGCGCGGTCTCCAATGGCGTGCACGCATAACTGAAAGCCGTGCTTGAGCGCCAGGCGCGCCGTTTCACGAATGACCGCAACGGGCGTTGTGTTCAGGCCAGTGCTGTCGGGGGCGTCCGAATAAGGCTCCAGGAGCCACGCTCCGCGTGGCCCGAGGGCGCCGTCGATGGCGTGCTTGATGGCGCGAACCGTGAGCCGTTTTTCCCCCAGATCTATGAGGCGGTAATCGGACAGCTTGCGGGCCAGTCCTTCGTTGCGTACACGGATCATCACCCAGAGCCGCATCCCCAGCTTGCCGTCCCGGGCAAGGCGTTTGAGGAGATCGATGGTCTCAAACGAAGATCCTGCATCCTGGAAACTGGTGACACCCTTGGACAGGCATTCTTTTGTCGCCAGTTCTACAGCCCGCAGTTCTTCGGCTTCCCTGTCGCCGGCGGACAAACGATCCCGGCTATTCGACTGGGCCTGTCGCACTAATCCCTGGCCGGTTTCGCGCAGCATGCCCGTGGGCTCGCCGCTGGCGTCGCGCAGGATTTCGCCGCCGGGAGGGTTGCGCGTGTTCCGTGTGATTCCGGCAAGCTCCATCGCCTTGGCGTTGGCGAATGCAGCGTGACCGCTGGCGTGCGTCAACAGCACCGGATTTTGCGGAGCGGCCCTGCTCAGGGATTGATGAGTGGGGAAACCTTCAACATTCGGCTGCGGGACCCGATCCCACTTTTCCTGATGCCATCCGCGACCCAGAATCCATTGGCCCGGCTGCGCCTTGCCGGCCGCCTGGCCGACCATGGCCACGATCTCATCCCAGTTTTTAACCTGCATCAGGTCGAGCATCATCTTCGACTGCCCCAGGCCGAGGAAGTGCCCGTGGCCTTCGATGAATCCCGGAATTGCCAGCTTGCCTGACAAATCGGTAACCCTGGTGGACGGGCCTATGAGTTTTCGAATTTCTGCATTGCTGCCGACAGCAATGAGGACCTCGCCCCGGGCAGCCAGCGCCTCGGCTTGTGGTTGCTTCGGGTTCATGGTCACAATCTTCCCGTTCACCAGAACCAGATCGGCCGCGCGTTCCGGTGACTGGGCGAGATTATTGTTAAGAGCACCGGGCGTCCCGATTCGCGCGGTACAATGAAGCCCCGACAGGACGATCAGGACAAGCGCAAGGATACGGCCGCATAGCTTCATGGGATGGCTCCGTGGAAGAGAAAAACTTACCATCTTTGCGGCCTTTGTGGTGAAAGATCTTGAACCACAAAGGCACAACGCGGCAGAGCCGCAACCAAACGCGTCATCGGTCATCAGTCATTCGTCATTAGTGTCATTAGTCATTCGTCATTAGTTAGAGAATCTTGCTAAAAAAACAAGAAATCGCCAACAGGTTACACAAGGTCACAAAGACCCGCGGATCATCGCTGCGGCGAACGCGGGGACCATAATTCATTATTTCGGCGGCAAAACGCGCTTAGGGATCTTCAGCGCCATCGAGCCGGCGACGGTGACGACTTCATACTCGCCTTGATAGCCGATCAGAAGGTGCGCGGCCCACGGTTCCAGCTTGTAATCTTCGACGAGCCACTTTGCCATGTCGCTGGTGGCAAGTTGCAGCCCGCGATTCAGCGAGCTGGCAAACTCCGGCTGGCTGCCGACGCTGATGATGTAATCTGACGTCTCCACGCGCGGGCCCGTCAGATTCGCCTTTTTGCGAATCTGCGTCGTGAATTCCACGTCCAGCGACGTCTCAATCCCTGTGCCGGTCGGCTCGCCGTCGGCCTGAAGCGCGTGCCCATCGCCGATGAATAACAGCGCGCCGGGATGGTACACGGGAAGGATCACCGTGGAACCTTCGCCGATTTCGTTGTAATCGAGATTTCCGCCGTAGGAGCCCGAAGGGGCAGAAGTAGGCGCAAATTCGCCTTCAGGAGCAACCCCCACACAGCCAAGCATCGGCTTGGCCGCAAATTCCAATTGCATCGCCCGGCTTGACGGCTCCCGCAGGCGCACGGTCTTACGCTCCGGATCGATGTCCCATGGCACCAGATTGGAGCGGCCCGGACGAATCAGGTCGTCCTTGTACCGATTGGGATAGAGAGTTTCAATCGAATCGGGAGCGAGCGAAAACAGGCCGAGACGGTAAGCCGACCAACCCCACTTGCGATTCAACTTTAACTTTGTAAATCGCACCAGAAGCGCGTCGCCGGGCTCGGCGCCGTCGATGTAAAAGGGCCCGGTAAGCGGATTACTCGGCGTTGAAAGACGCGCATCCTTTTCATCCTGTCCGCCGGCATCCAGAGTCTTAGTCGCGACCGTGTCACCCGGGCGCACGCGCTTGAGGACAGGATGTGCGGCCGAGAAAGTGTGATGATACTTAGTGGCAGCTACCTGATGAGTCTCGGCCATGACTGGTCCTTCCAAGAACAGAAAAAGCGTTATCGGGAATAAAGAGAAGATCGCCCACCGGAAAGCAGTTTTCAATTGCATGACGTTACTCCTTTCTTGAGCACGAATTACACGAATTTCACGAAGTAATTAAAGAAGATTCGTGAAATTCGTGAAATCCGTGAAATTCGTGCTCAACCCCCGAGAAATATCCTTAACAACTTCCACTTATATATCCGAAAATAAAGCATAAATTAAATCACGTCCGTTGGGCCGACAAAAAACTGACGCGGATCACATATCCCCCAGCGTCCTGAACAGGTAGAATTTTCTCCATCCTTTCATAACTGGACTCATTTTTTGAAGCACTGAACGCGTTTGGCGCCGAAGGAACGCAAGAGAAGGGCGGAGGCTGAGGAGAGTCCACCATGTGCAGCCGAGAGGGTTCAAGTAACAATTCACGAAGGTCAACACGATTGCGAAGCTGGCTGCTGATCGGTTGCCTGTCAGTGGCCGCGGTTGCCGGCATCCGCTGGATTTCTGCCGCCCAGGCAAATCCGTTCCTTCGACAGAATCCTGCCCAGCTTCCAGGCGGCGCCACTTCATTTGCGCAGCCGGCATCGCCGCAGCAACAGGCAAAAGACCCCCAGGTTGAAGACCAGCTTCTAGTCAAGTTCAAAGACCAGGCCTCAGAAGCCTCCATGCAGGCGGCACACGGGCGGGCAAGGGCGAACGTTCTGAAGAAATACAAGATCCTCAAGAACCTGCACCTGGTGAAACTTCCCAAGAACATGACCGTCAAGGAGGCTGCCCTTCTGTACCGGGAAAATCCCGACGTCTCCTACGCCGAACCAAACACGATCATCCGCCTGGAAACAACTCCCAACGATCCTTCCTTCCCCTCCCTGTGGGGATTGCAAAACACCGGCCAGAATTCCGGCACACCTGACGCCGACATCGACGCCACCCAAGCCTGGGACATCACGCGTGGAAGCAGCAGCGTGGTGGTGGCCGTCGTGGACACGGGCATTGACTACAACCATCCCGACCTGGCCGCCAACATCTGGAGCAACACAGCCGATTGCAACAACAACGGCATCGACGATGATGGAAACGGCTACATCGATGACTGTCATGGGATCGACCTGGCCAACGGGGACAGCAATCCCATGGACGACCACAGTCATGGAACACACGTGGCGGGAATCATCGGCGCGTCGGGTAATAACTCGGCCGGAGTGGTCGGCGTGAACTGGAATGTTTCCCTGATGGCCTGCAAGTTTATTTCGTCCGGGGGTTCGGGAACGCTGGCGGCCGCCATCGGGTGTCTGGAATACGTGCAGACAATGAAGGATCGCGGTGTAAACATCGTTGCCACCAACAACAGTTGGGCCTCGAATCAGTTCTCTCAGGCGCTGCTGGATGCCATCGAAGCTCACCGCCAGCGCGGGATCCTTTTCGTTGCCGCGGCGGGAAATGACGCCTTCAACAACGACACTGCTTCCGTCTACCCGGCCAATTACTTCCTTCCGAACATCATCTCCGTAGCCGCCACAACGCGCACCGATTCGCTTGCCTATTTTTCAAACTTCGGAAGACGCTCCGTGCACGTCGGAGCGCCCGGTCATGAAATTCTGAGCACCACGCCGTCGAATACCTATTCCACGTACAGCGGAACGTCCATGGCGACTCCACATGTCACCGGATTGACGGCGCTGCTGAAAGCCCAGGATCCATCGCGCGACTGGAAGGCCATCCGCAATCTGATTCTTTCGGGCGGAGATACCATCTCCGCTCTTTCCGGCACCATCACACAGAGACGCATAAACGCCTTCGGCTCTCTGGCGTGTCTTGGCTCCGTCGTCGTGTCGCGTCTTCGACCCGTCCGCAGCGTGGTGTCTGGAACGATCGGCCAACCGGTCGACCTCGCGGCGCTCCACATCAATTGCGCTGTTCCAAACGGGCCGGTAATTGTCGGAGTTGACAACGGGCAGACAGTGACGCTGCTGGACGACGGCTTGGCGAATGATCAGGTCGCGGGCGACGGCATTTATTCGGGGCAGTGGACACCTCCTTCACAGGGAAGCTTTAATCTCAGTTTCCCCGGCGGCGATGTTGTGACCGTGCATGCCCTTTCTAATTACGCTCCCGTCTCGACAGTTTTTAACTGGAGAACCTTTACCGGCGCCAGTCTCAATCTGGGAGACGATGCGGCGGCTCAGATCACATCTCCCTTTCCGATCCTGTTCGGCGGCGGAAACTTCACGTCACTTTTCGTCGGAAGCAACGGCTACATCAGCTTCAGCAATGCCTTTACCGAGTACTTCAATCTCTCTCTTCCGACCTCGCGCATCTCGACTTTAGTTTCGCCTTTCTGGGACGATCTCAGCCCGACTTCGAATCAGGCGCAAAATGTCTATTGGGGCGTGCTCGGCACGGCTCCCAACCGCGAGTTGGTGGTCGAGTGGAGAGACGTGCCGCACTACAGTTGCCCGGCAGAGAACGGTGTGAAGTTCCAGGTGGTTTTCTTTGAAGGAAGCAGCGACGTCGTGTTCAACCACGCGGACGTAATTTTCGGATCGCCCTGCTCGGGATATGACCAGGGAGCTTCCGCCACTGTGGGAATTCAGGTCTCCTCGGCGCTGGCGAGCCAGTACAGCATTTACGCTCCCAGTCTGAGCAACAACACTGCTCTGCTTTGGAAGATCAACGTTCCTCCCACCGATCTGATCGTGTCGTCCGTTTCTGCGCCGGCAGCCTCGCCGGCAGGCGCAAGCATCACCATCTCGGACACCACAACGAACCAGGGCCCCAGCTCGTCGGATCCATCCACCACAAAACTTTATCTTTCCGCCAACACGACTGTGGATGCTTCCGATCTGCTCCTGGGCAGTCAATCCGTACCGGGCCTCGCATCGGACGCTTCGAGCACGGCTTCAATGACGGTCACTCTGCCCGCCGGAACGGCAGGTTCCTATTACATCCTGGCACGGGCGGACGCCAACAATGAAGTAGCGGAAGTCAACGAGAGCAACAACGTAAGCTACTCCTTCCTGCAGATCGGCGCCGACCTTACCATCTCGGCATTTTCCGCGCCTCCCACCGGGGGAGCGGGCGGGACAATTACGGTAACCGACACCACCAGGAACCTGGCAACAGTGGCAGCCGACGTTTCCGTCACTCGCTTCTATCTCTCCACTGACAGCGCGATTGATGCGGCAGACACGATGCTGGGTGGTCGTGCCGTGCCGAGCCTTCCGGCGGGAGCCGTCAGCACCGGCTCCACGTCGGTGACCCTCCCGACGGGAATTTCGGCGGGAATCTACTACGTGATGGCGAAGACCGACGCGGACAATACGGTGGCCGAAATCAGCGAAACCAACAACATCACCTACGTGCTGATACAAATCGGATCCGATCTGGTCATTTCCAGCTTCAACTCACCGGTGACGGGAGGCGCGGGAGCAACGATTACGGTAAGCGACACGACTCGAAACCAGGGTGGAGGAGACGCGGGCGCTTCAGTAACCCGTTTTTACCTGTCCAGCGACGCCGCCGTCGACGCAGGCGACAGCGTGCTGGGAAGCCGAGCCGTTCCCTCCCTTACTTCAGGCGGATCCAACTCGGGCTCAATATCGGCCACCATACCCGCAAGCACCGGCACGGGCAGTTATTACATCGTGGCGAAGACGGACGCGGACAATCTGGTGTCGGAAATCAGCGAAACCAATAACGTGACCTATTCTGCCATTCAAATTGGAGCCGATCTGGTGATGTCCGGGTTGACGGCGCCTTCCGTCGGTGGAGCCGGCAGCTCGATCACCATCAACGATACAACCAAGAATCAAGGCGGGGGCACAGCTATTGCGTCCATCACTCGCTTTTATCTCTCCAGCGACGCCCTGATCGACGCCGCCGACACGATGCTTGGCAGCCGCTCGGTCGGGTCTCTGGCAGCGGGAGCGACCAGCAGCGGATCGACATCGGTCACAATCCCGGCCAGTACTCCTGCCGGTTCGTACTACATTCTCGCCAAGGCCGACGCGGACAACGTGGTTGCAGAGACCGGGGAGACAAACAACACGACATTCACTTTTATCCAGACTGGACCCGACCTGATCGTGGCCACGGTCTCGGCCGGTTCTAACGGCGGCGCCGGATTGCCGCTCACCGTAACAGACACTACTCGAAACCAGGGCGCCGGAAACGCCGATCCGTCGGTGACTCGATTTTACCTCTCGTCGAACGGCACGCTCGACGCGGCCGACAGTCTGCTGGGCAGCCGATCGGTCGCATCGCAGGCAGCCGGCGCAAGCAGTACGGCCAACACCACGGTGACCATTCCGGCGGGTACCGCCACAGGACTGTACTACCTGTTTGCAAAAGCGGATGCCGACGGAACGGTCAGTGAGACCACCGAGACGAATAATATTTCCTACGCCACGCTGACGGTCGGCCCCGACCTGGTGATGTATGCGTTGTCGGCGCCGTCGAGCGGAGGAGCCGGGACAAATATCACGGTCAATGACACTGCGAAGAACCAAGGGGCGGGCGATGCAGGCGCTTCCACAACGCGCTTCTATTTGTCCACTGACAGCACGGTAGATGCCTCAGATGTTGTACTGGGCGCGCGCCCGGTTCCTTTGCTTGCTGCGGGAGCAACCAACAGCGCAGCCACAACGGTCATGATTCCGGCAGGGACCGCGGCAGGGTTCTACTACCTTTTGGCAAAGGCTGACGCCGACAGCGCGGTAACGGAGACTATCGAGACCAACAACACGACCTACGCCTTCATCACGATAGGCTCGGATTTGGTGACGCTTTCCATCTCCGCGCCGTCAGTCGGAGGCGCGGGCGCAAGCATTACCATTACAGAAACAACAAAGAACCAGGGTTCCGGCGTCGCCGATCCTTCAACTACGAAGTTTTACCTTTCCAGCAATACAACCGTTGACGCGGCCGACATATTTCTGGGAGGCCGGCCTGTTCCCTCGCTTGGATCGGGCGCAACCAGCTCCGGATCGACCACAGTGACGATTCCAGCCGGCACGCCGGCGGGTTTTTACTACCTGCTGGGCAAAGCCGATGCAGACGGGGTGGTAACCGAGACCAGTGAAACCAACAATACCAATTACACCTACTTGACGGTGGGATCGGATCTGGTCATGTACAGCCTGACGGCGCCGTCTTCTGGTGGAGCAGGTTCGGCGCTGGCCGTTAGCGACACCACTCGAAACCAGGGCGGCGGAAGCGCCGATGCTTCGGTGACGCGGTTCTACCTTTCCACTAACAGTTATCTTGACGCGCCGGACATCGTGCTTGGCAGCCGGCCTGTTCCCTCGCTTGCTGCCGGCGTTTCCAACAGCGCCTCGACTTCCGTTACCATTCCTGCGGGAACGGCGACCGGTTTTTATTATCTGCTGGCCAAAGCGGACGCCGATGATTCCGTCGGGGAATCAAACGAAACCAACAATACAACGTATGCCTATCTCTACGTCGGCCCCGACCTGGTGATGTCCTCTCTTACGGCGCCCCAGAGTGGAGGAGCCGGCGCTCCACTTTCGATCACCGACGGCACGAGAAATCAGGGAGGCGGCACAGCGTCGGCTTCCACGACGAGCTTTTACCTTTCGACCAACGGATCGCTGGATGCGGCCGATACCTTCCTCGGAAGCAGATCTGTCGCCGCTTTAGCGCCCGGCGAAATCAGCACGTCTTCCACGGTCGTGACTATTCCGCCAGGAACGGCCACCGGTTCCTATTACCTGCTCGCGAAATCGGACGCGGACAATTCTGTGGTCGAGACCAACGAAACCAACAACACGACGTATACCTATCTGCAGATCGGCTCCGATTTGACCCTGTCGGGATTTACGGCGCCGGCCAACGGCGGAGCTGGTGCGACCATCGTCGTCACCGATACTACTCGAAACTCGGGCGGCGGGCCCGTGGGAGCGTCCACTACGAGATTCTATCTTTCCGGCAATGCCAGCGTTGATGCAGGCGATGCGGTACTGGGAAGCCGGAGCGTTCCGGCTCTGGCGGCGGGCGAAACCAGCACAGCTTCGACGACGGTAACGATTCCAGCCGGAACAGGTCCAGGCTGGTACTACCTGCTGGCAAAAGCCGATGCCGATGACGTCGTGGCAGAGCTGAACGAGACAAACAACACGACCTACACTTACATTCAGATCGGCCCGGATTTGGTATTCGCCGGTTTTTACGGCCCGCCGTCGGCCGCTCCCGGCAGCTCGATCACGGTAACCGACAGCACTCGGAACCAGGGCGCGGGCAGTACCCCGGCTTCCGTAACCAGGTTCTATCTTTCTACCAACAGCACAGTGGATGCTGGTGACGTTTATCTTGGCAGCCGCTCCATTGCCGGGCTGGCGGGCAGCGAAACCAGCACTGGCGACACGGTGCTGGTGATTCCGGCCGGCACCGCCGCGGGATGGTATTACCTGATTGCTAAAGCCGATGCCGACAACGGAGTGACGGAACTGGACGAGACAAACAATACCAGCTACAGGTTTATCCAGATTGTCCCATAACCGCTGCACCCATGTCAGAGGTGCCGGAGCCGGAGTTTCTAGATTTGGGGCGGAGAGACGGCCTGAGGGCCGTCTCAGGGAATCTCCCGGGATGGGCCTGCCGTCGACTTCGCCTGAGACGGCCCTCGGGCCGTCTCTCCGCATGACTAAGGTTAAAACGCATCCGGCCGGCCGGCGATTTCATCCAATTGGCGGCGCGTGTAGGAACCGAGGCTTCTGAAATCCAGATTGACGTAATTCTGCACCCACTGCAGGGAAATCTTGCACGCCTTCTGGTAGCTTTCTTCCGCTCCGGCATTGTCTTCATCGGCAGGAGCGCCGCGCAGATGAGCCACGATGTCCTGTGTCTCTTCCTGCAGCAGCCGCTTTGCCAGAGGAAAATCATGGACGTCGGCGGAATCGGTGCAACGCACACGGTGTCGAATCCGCTGTGCGATTTGCGCCACCGAGATCCGCGCCGTCGCCAGGTCTTCCATTAGAGCCGGGTGAATTCCAGGCTTGCCCGCCAGGCTGTCGATTCCCTTGGCTCCGCGACCATTGAGCCAGCCTTCCAGGTACTCAACCAGCATGCGGGCGTTGCGACGTGTTCCAGCAAGCGTGATCGGTCCTGCAGGAACTCCGATCCGGACAGGATAATTCTCCGGTTCGGCCATTTCCCGCGTTGGTTTCCAACCCGAGCCGCGCAACTGTCGAAACGGGTCGCCTGCCGTTTTCATGTGAAAGATATGGGCCACCCATCCGCGCAGGAATCCCTGGCGCGCTTCCCATTCTTTGTCTGTGCGAATGGCCGCGGCGGCCGCCTTGTTTACCTCGTCGTCCTTGCTTGGAAGAGCGGTCGCCATGCCTCCGATGGGAACAGCGCCGCGCTTCAGGCATACCGCTACCAGGCGTCGGAATATGTTGGCCAGAAAATCAGTCGTTTTGATATCGACCCCAAAGCGGTCCGGCCACACCGAGGCCGGATCATTCATGACAAACTCCAGAAGACTTGCTTTGAAATCCCAGCGCGCCGCATTCAGTCCCGCGGCATACGGGCCCAGGGCAAACAACATCTCTTCCATTTGATACGCGGCGGGCAGGGACTCGATCAGCAGAACAGCGCGGATCACCGCGTTCTTCAGAAAGGGAACCTGTTCCTGCGCCGCCTGAAAAAAATCTCTCCAGTATTTCGCCTCCGCCGCGGATTCAAGCTTCGGCAGGTAAAAATAGATTCCCTGCCCGCGCTCCACCTGGGCCCGTCCGGCGTGAAACAGCGTAAGCGCTGTCCCCAGGATGCTGGCGGGAACAGGCCGCCCGCCGATTGTCACATCGGGTTCATCAAGGTGAATCCCGCGCTCGCGATGCATGAAGAAAGGAAGCTCGCCTTCCGCAATGCGGTAGGTTTTTCCTTTTTTTTCATCTTTGTATGTGAGCGTGCGTTCCACTGCCCCTTTGCGGTTCCACGCGGCGCGAACCGTGTCTTCAAAGCGGTGACCGGCAGAATCTTCGTCGTCGTCCAGGTCCCCTTCGGCGCGAACGCCATCAGGGCCGGGATTGAGCGCGTTGATGAACATTCCCGTCACTGAAGCGGGGCCTGATATCTCTATACCGGGCCTTTTCAAATCCTCCGGTACCCACAGGACACGCCAGTCTGCTGCGGCCTCGATGCTGAGAGGAAATTGTCGCGGCTGGTTTCCCGCGTGGGCCAGCTTGAGAACTTCGGCACGTTTTTGTCTCAGTTCATGAATGAGGGGAGTAAATCTCTGATTCACGTATGTCAGGAAACGGACGAAATCGGGGGTGAAGAGATCGGCGGCGCCTTCCAGGGCCGCGAATTGAATTGCGCGACTTTGAGCAGCCGGTTCAGTTGACATTTACGTCTTCCTTCTTTGAAACGCTGATTTCACCACAAAGGCACAAAGGGCACAAAGAATCTTTTCGTGTTCCTTGTGTCTTCGTGGTGAAATCTGCAGAAGAATAATCTGCACCATGATCGAAATAACACCTGAGACGCGACTGAACGAAGCCACTTCGCCGCGCGCGCCCTCTCGCCGGGCAGCGATTGCCGGAAATATCGGAGCCATTTTTCTGGGTGGCGTGTTACTGGTGGCGGCGTGGGGAAAAACTACCGATCTGATGGCATTCAGCCAGCAGGTGCACACCGAGGGCCTGGACTTTTTGTTTTCCGCAAAAGCCGTCGCTGTAGCCGCTCTTGCTCTGGAAGCAGGGCTGGGCATGATGCTCTTGCTCGGAATTCGCCGCTTGTGGGTCCTGATTCCGGCGGCGTTGCTGGCGGCATTTTTTGTCTTTCTGACCGGACGCAATTTTTGGCTGGTCTCCAAAGGACTGCGCGACCCGGCTGCGTCCTGCGGCTGCTTTGGAAGCCTTGTCCATCGCACCCCCGGCCAGGCGCTCTGGCAGGACCTGGCGCTGCTCGTGCCGGCCCTGGCGCTTTCATTCGCAGGCCGAGGCTTCGGCGCATCGCCCCTGCCGAAATGGCGCCTGCTTGCGGCCCTGTCTGCGGCCGTATTGCTCCCCGCGTATTCTCTTCACATTTCCGATCTCCGCATGATTGACATCACCACGCAAGCGGTTCCCGGTAATCTTTCCGGCTTTCAGGAGACGCGCGACTACCTGCTCTTTGTCGACGGAAAACAGGAACCGCAGGCAAAGATTTATATCTCGGACGTGTCGGTTGCCTTGTTGATCGTCTCGCCGGCACTCCCCTCGATTGTAGTTGTCAAGCCGAATACCTCTGAAGTTGCAACCGTAGACGGCTCGGCAATGGTTCCGCGCGCCGGCGGCGGGATAGACTTGCGTTCGCGCGCGCAACTCAAGCCCGAGGGCAAATTCGAGATCATCGGGGACGCAATGACGTTTCAGGCGGGGTCGCATCAGATACGACTTCAAAACCGGCCCCGCGGTTGACCAAAAATCCGAGTAAGAATCTTCTCACCACAAAGACACAAAGGTCACAAAGTCAGACGAGGGGCTGGCAGAGTCTGGTCAGGTCTCAAAGTGAGCAGTGGCAGCGGATTCCAAGGTGACCAGACTCTGCCAGCCCCTCGTCTGACTTTGTGACCTTTGTGTCTTTGTGGTGAGAAATTCTTACTTCAGATGGCGACGTTCAAGACGTTACCGGGGGGCCGGTTTTCAGTTCCGCAGATTTTGCTCACCGATGAGGTGTCGATGTTAATCGGCGTGTCGGGCGCCGCCATGTCCGCTACTCTGTGGAAGTGTTGCAATACATTGACTGGCGAGCGAAATCTGGACAATTCGGCGCTCTTCTGCGCCAGAAACCACAGTCGCACCAGCCGGTCTCCCTGGGGGCCGATGACGGCCTTTCCCTGCTCGATTCGTGAAAATGTCTGCGCCGTATAACCGAGCTTGTCTGCAAATTCCTTGGATTTCATCGCCAGGTTCTTTCGCAGAAAGCGAACCTCTTTGCCGGACAACCTGCCGGGCTTTTCGATCACATATAACGCAATGCAAAGTTGAACGTAGAGCAGGTTCGGAATCTCAGGCATCAGTGTTTTGCATTTGGGGCAGCGCCGCACCTGCACAGCGGTAAGGTAGACATTATCCAGCCCGCTCTCGGTGTAGTGATAACGACTGACTTCTTTGGGGATTAACTGGGAACCGCATTTAAGGCACTTCATACAATCTCCCTGCTACACGGCAACATCCCGAATTGTAAGGCGGAATTCTTCCACCGTCAGGAGGATTTTTAATCGCTGGCCCTCGAGATTCTTACCAGCCACAGAATACATCCAACTGTGAAGGTTGGGAACCCAGACCGGGGGTGAATCATAGTTTCCATGCTCGAGAGCATGAATCAGATCGTTATCGTCGATTCCCTGCTCTTTCATCTGGGACTTGCATTGCGGATCGATCAGGGTATTGCCCGTCTGTACGGCGTTTGAGACAACTCTCTTCAGTTGAGAAGGGTTCAATATAGGAGGCCCCCATATTCATGTATCGCTCCTCCTGAAATTGACTTTATGTTAAGTTTTCCGTCCGTCAAGACCAGGAACCTACGAAGGCTGGAAAAAACCCGTCGGAATGGGGAATGCCGCCAAAAATGCGGAATGCGGAATGGGGGAATGCGGAATGGGGAATGCAGAATGGAAATTCTACTCAGGCCTGATTCTTCAAAACAGACGAAATTGCTTCGCCATTTCGCATTTTGACGGCATTCCGCATTTTGGGGGCATTCTGCATTCCTTACGCCGCCGGCAGCAATTTTGCCCCTTCGGACCGCGCCACGTAGACGGCTGCGGTGATGTCGCCGGTCACGTTCAGCGTTGTGCGGGACATATCCAGAATCCGGTCCACGCCAAGAATGACGGCAATCAACGCCGGATTCACTCCGATTGTAGCCAGCACCATAACAACAAAGGGAATGGATCCTGCCGGAACACCTGCGGTTCCGATACCGCCCAGCATCGCCAGGTAAACCACAATCAACTGCTGGCCGACTGAGAGATCTACTCCTGCCAACTGGGCAAGAAACAGCACCGTGACACCTTCATACAGCGCTGTTCCATTCTGATTGGCCGTGGCTCCGACGGTGAGTACAAACGAGTTGATTTCCCGCGGCACGCCGAGATTCTCCTCCGATACCCGCAAAGCAGTCGGCAGCGTGGCGTTGGAGGAGCTGGTCGAGAACGCGGTAATTATCACTGTGTTGATGCGGCGAAAGAATTCGATCGGGGAGATGCGCGCAAGGAACTTCACCGACAGCGAGTACACAACAAACATGTGAATGGCCAGCCCGAGCAGTACGGTGGCGACGTACCAGCCGAGGCTTATCAGAAATCCGAAGCCGAACTGTGCGGTCATGGTAAACAGCAGGCAGGCAACCGCAAAAGGCGCAAACTTCATGATGATTTCAATGATTTTGGCGACGGCTTCATAAACGCTCGTCAGAACGGAGATCAGCGGTGCGGCGCTTGACGGCTTGAGCAACGTCAATGCGACGCCGAACACGAGAGCGAAGAACATCAGACCCAACATGTCCGGTGTGGCGCGCGCCACAGACTCGATCGGGTTGGCGGGAACAATGGTCTTGACCACAACCATCAGAGGAGTGTCGGGGTTTTTGGATTGGGCGCTGGCTTCAGCCACGCGCCTGCTTGCATCGCTCGAGTAACGGGCCATCAGCTCGTCGCGCGTGGCGGGATTGATGCGTTCACCCGGGCGAATGGTGTTTGCCAGCGTCAAACCGATTCCCACCGAGATCGCCGAAAAAACAACGGTGTAGGCGAAAGACTTGAGTCCAACCCGGCCCAGTTTGCGAATATCTCCAATGCCCGCGACGCCGATCACGAGCGATGAAAAAACAAGCGGCACTACGATCATCAATAACGATCGCAGAAAGAGTTGTCCAACCGGGTCCGTCAAGTGTTTGACGACCCAGGACAGTTGGGGAGAACCGGCGCCCAGGATCTGCTTGGCCGCTCCACCGGAGGCAGCTCCAATCACAAGCCCGATAAGGATTCGGATGTGCAAGGGCATGCGCCGTCGCGCTTCAGCCAGATCATCTGTCTTGTCATCAAGGTCGGAGACGGTCTTTTGTTCGAAGGAATCAGCCATATCGGAGGCTCGCATCGTATCAAAAGAGGCTTTGAAACGTTAATCCTTCTTGCGCAAACGCCGTGCCTGCAATATAAACGCCTCGCATCTGCCACGAAGGCACGAAGACACGAAGGACAACGATTAAGTTAGAAGTGGCCATTTGTCCGACAACTTGGATCGATGAGAAGTGTCACTTCAAAATAGAGGTTCTTCGTGCCTTCGTGGCAGATGCGGGTTGCGAGTTAACGAGTAGCGAGTACGGGAGGATAGCGGGATGAAACGTACGATCATAGGTTTTTTGATCTGTTTTGCTATGGGTGGTTGGCTCCGTGCGCAATCAGAGCTGGAGCTTTTTACCGGTGGGTACAGCCCGGGATCGGAAATCACCGGAACTGACTTTGACAATGGAGCGCTGCTGGGGTTTCGTCTTGGCCATTCGATCGCGCGAATCTTCGGCACTGAATTTTCCTACACATACGTCAAGAGCCTGCAGGAGGTCGGCAAGAATTTTGATGGACACGCAAATCTGTTGAATGGCAACTTCCTGCTACAGCTTCCGCTCGGAAAGCCGGTGCCGTTTGTTACCTTGGGTCTCGGCAGTATTATCGGCGAAAGCAATACCTTTCTCCGGGTTAAGAGCGCCTTCGCATGGAATGCGGGCGGCGGACTAAAAATCAGGCGCATGGGCGGCCCGGTGGGGTTACGCATCGACGTGCGGTATTACAAGGTTCCCGACGGAGTGGAGATTTTCGGAGTGCCGGACATTCGTGGAATTCGCAGCATTCGAAAAGTGGATTTCGATTTTGCGGAAGTCAGCGGCGGGATTCTGTTCAGCTTCTGACGGTTGGGGATTTGCCACGAAGGCACGAAGACACGAAGAATCGCTATCCATTTTGAAGTGACACTTCTCATAACTCGATTCAGGTTGCCGGAGAAGTGGCACTTCTAACTCAATCGTTGTCCTTCGTGTCTTCGTGCCTTCGTGGCAAACTACCGGCGGAGGGTCCGCTTGCTTACGCGCGCGGTTCGGATAGGGATGGAGAAGTGTCAACGTCCTCGCGGCTTGCTCATATTTCTTATGCTCGGCGGGTGCGCCAAGGTGGCCGATCCACAGCCTCCCAATATCACGCCTCCGGCCACGATCAATGACCTGCGGCTGGAGCAGCTCGAAAACCATATCGTGCTGGATTTTTCTCTGCCGCTGACATACGAAGGCGGGGCGCCTCTGCCATTGAAAAATATGGCGATCTACCGCCTGGTACTGCCGCGTTCCAGCAGCTCTCTCGCCACGCCGGAACAGATGGAGCAGGAAGGTCAAATCATCAAGAAGCTCTGGCCCGATGACCTTCAGGCGCTGCTCAAGAACGGCCGCACCCGTTTTTTTGACGTGGTTGCCTTTCCTGATCCGCTGACGATCTTTCAAAGAAACCTTGTATATGCGGTGCGCTTCTACTCGCCGCGGAAAGTTGCCTCCCGGTTTTCCAATATGGCCTTTATCTCGCCCCTGGCGCCCGCGCTGGCGCCGGTCTTGCGGCCTCCCCGGGTATCGGAGAATGGTGTCACTCTGCTGTGGAATCCACCGGCCCGCAACATGGACGGTTCCATTCCGGCGCGCATTGCCGGCTACCGCGTTTTCCGGGGTTCCAGCGACAAGGAACTGGAACAACTGGCGGACATCGAGGGGAATGCAACGGAGTTCAGTGACACCAGCGTGGTTGCAGAGCAGACCTATTATTACGCGGTCCGGACCCGGTCGGCCGTCGATCCGCCCGCCTTCGGGCCGGTTTCTGCCGTGGTTTCCGCCGCCACGACCGACGTATTCGCGCCGGCGGCGCCCTCGGGCCTGAGCGCATCGGCCACGGCCGGAAAAGTCGAGCTGGTGTGGGAACCTAATTCGGAAATCGACTTGCAGGGGTACAATGTATATAAGAGCGCTGCTCCTGATGGGCCATGGCGCAAGCTGAATTCAGCGGTGCTTGTGCCCAACAGCTTTCCCGATCAGGAGCCGGGCGCCGGGGTTTTTTATTATCGCGTCACCGCAGTGGACCGCAAAGGCAACGAAAGCGCGCCATCTCAGCCGGCGCGCGTGGAAATTCAATAAGGAGATCGCCATGAAATTCTTTTTAGACACCGCCAGTATCAGTGAAATCAAGGAAGTCGCTTCCTGGGGGATTTTAGACGGGGTGACCACCAATCCTTCGCTCGTGGCCAAGGAGGGAAAAAGTTTCCAGCAACTGATCGAGGAGATTACCAAGATTGTCGACGGGCCGGTGAGCGCCGAGGTCACGGCCACCGACACGGAAGGAATGCTGCGGGAAGGTCGCCAGTTCGCGCGCATCGGTCCCAATGTCACCGTCAAGATTCCCTTCATTAAGACCGGAATCCGCGCCATCAAGACGCTCACCGATGAAGGAGTCCCGATCAACGTGACGCTGATCTTTTCGGCCGTTCAGGCGCTGATGGCCGCCAAGGCGGGAGCCACGTATGTGAGTCCCTTTGTGGGGCGTCTGGATGACATCGCGCACGATGGCATGGAGCTGATCTCGCAGATCGTGAGTATCTTTGAAAATTATGACTTTGGAACCGAGGTGCTGGTTGCCTCGGTGCGACATCCCCTGCATATAATCCAGGCCGCGCAAATGGGAGCCGGAGTGGCCACCATGCCTTTCAAGGTGATGGAGCAGATGATTCATCATCCGCTCAGCGACATCGGACTGAAGAAATTCCTGGAAGACTGGGAAAAAATCCCCAAAGAACTGCGGGAAGGCACGCCTGTCAAAGCCTGAGCCCACAAAAGATTGAACCGCCAAGAACGCCAAGAACGCGAAGCCACTGATTGACCGAGTTTGGTTGTCAGTGGCTGAGCTCCAATACAGGGGCCAGTTAAAAGCTTGGCGCTCTTTGCGTTCTTGGCGGTTCAATCTTTTTTGCCCATGGATCTCAAAGACAAACTCGAAGAGCTGGAGAAGCGAAATCGCGCCGCCGAACTGGGCGGGGGGCAGGCGCGGGTGGAGCGCCAGCACTCGGCGGGCAAGCTTACAGCGCGCGAGCGGGTCGAGCTGCTGCTGGACGAAGGCTCCTTCAATGAAGTCGACAAGTTTGTCACTCACCGCTGCAATGATTTCGGGATGGACCAGCAGAGAATCCCGGGCGACGGCGTGGTCACCGGCTATGGCAAGATCGACGGACGGCTGATGTTCGTCTTTGCCCAGGATTTTACCGTCTTTGGCGGGAGCCTGAGCGAAACCTATGCCCAGAAGATCTGCAAGATCATGGATCTCGCCCTCAGGATGGGCGCTCCGGTGATCGGTTTGAATGATTCAGGCGGGGCGCGCATTCAGGAAGGCGTCGTCAGTCTGGGCGGCTACGCCGATATTTTCCTGCGCAATACGCTGGCTTCGGGTGTGGTGCCGCAGATTTCCGCAATCATGGGGCCGTGCGCCGGCGGGGCCGTTTACAGTCCGGCCATCACCGACTTCATTTTCATGGTCCGCGATACCAGCTACATGTTCATCACCGGCCCGGATGTGATCAAGGCGGTGACCCACGAAACGGTCACCAAGGACGAGCTGGGTGGAGCTTCCACGCACAACGAAACCAGCGGCGTGGCGCACTTTGCGGCGGCCGACGATGCTTCCTGCCTGGCGATGATTCGCGAGCTGGTCTCCTACCTTCCGCTGAACAACAGGGAAGATCCGCCGCGCTACCAAGCCGGCGATGCCGCGGATCGGGAAGATGCTTCGCTCGATCAGCTCATCCCGGCCGATCCCAATCTTCCGTACGACATCAAAGACCTGATTCGCCCGGTGGTGGACGAGCATCATTTCTTTGAAGTCCAGGAAGGGTTCGCGCAAAACATGGTGGTTGGACTGGCGCGGCTGAACGGACGCTCGGTGGGAGTGGTGGCAAACCAGCCGGCCGTGCTCGCGGGAACACTGGACATCAACGCATCGGTCAAGGCGGCGCGTTTTGTGCGCTTCTGCGATGCGTTCAACATCCCGCTGGTCGTGTTTGAAGATGTTCCCGGTTTTCTGCCCGGAGTGAATCAGGAGTACGGAGGCATTATCCGCCATGGGGCCAAGCTGCTTTACGCTTTTGCGGAGGCCACCGTTCCCAAGATCACAGTGATTGCGCGCAAGGCTTACGGCGGAGCCTACTGCGTGATGGCGTCAAAGCACATCCGCACCGACGTGAATTACGCCTTCCCCACGGCGGAAATCGCCGTGATGGGCCCCGAGGGCGCCGTCAGCATCCTGCACCGCGCCGAGCTGGAGCGCGCCACGGATCAGGAGGCCTTCCGGCGCGGCAAGATCGAAGAGTTCCGCAACAAATTCGCCTCGCCTTACATCGCCAGCGAACGGGGCTATATCGACGAAGTAATCCTGCCGCGCCACACCCGCCCCAGGCTGATCCAGGCCCTTGAAATGGCCTCCAACAAAAGAGACAAGAACCCGCCCAGGAAGCATGGCAATATTCCGCTGTAGAATGTTCGTGGTCTGTTGTCCGTTGTCAGTTGTCCGTGGTCAATGGCTATCGAGTTCATTCCCTTCAGGCGTCAAGTTTTGCCAGTTTTTGTTGTGCCGATTGAGCGCAGGTAAGCATTCAGTCTGGGGGCCAATTCGTCTATTATTGGCTTCAGTTGCTGAACTTGAGCTTCGGAAAGCAATTGGCGTCGAAACACCCTCCTTAACCAGTGCTTTGTCTCATTAAGCGAACCGCGGGCGGTCCGAACGAACCGCCGGTTGTCCGGAAAGCTGCCGCGCCCTGTTCCCTCGGCAATGTTTGATCCGATGCTGTCAGCAGCCGACACAAGTTGCTTGCCCACCGTAAACCGAGCAAAGGTCTGCCATTGAAAGACGATGTTCCAGATTCGATCCGCCAGGTCTTCGGCGAGCCGATAAACATCAAGCTGCTCGAAATTCGTTCTCGTCGTCATTCATCGCCTCCTGCGTACACAACCGCCCGAATCGGAAATTTGCGAAATTATTTTTGCCGGAATACGATTTAGCCATGATTTGGGTCCGTTGTCAGTGGTCCGTTGTCAGTGGATCGTCGTCAGTGGTCCGTTGTCAGTGGTCACGTTGTTGTTGCCCATTGTTAGCGGTGAGGATGTTACCTCGCGTGCAAACGCCGTCTTGGCTCACCTCTGCTTTGAGTTGTGAGAGGAGGGTCCCTCGAAATTTGAAGGTTCTATCCAACTGGACCACTGACCACGGACCACTGACCACGGACCACTGACAACATTTATGTTTAAAAAGATCCTGGTTGCCAATCGGGGCGAAATCGCCGTCAGAATCCTGCGGGCTTGCCGTGAGATGAAAATCACGGGCGTGGCGGTCTATTCGGACGTGGATGAGACGGCGTTGCATGTTCGCATGGCTGATGAGGCGTATCGCATCGGCGCGGCTCCCGCCGGCGAGAGTTACCTGCGCGCGGATCGAATCATCGAAACGGCGCGGCGCTGCGGCGCCGAGGCGATCCATCCCGGCTACGGATTCCTTTCCGAAAACGCGGAATTTGCCGGGCAGTGCCGCTCGGCCGGTATCACCTTCATCGGCCCGCCGCCGGAGGCAATGCGAAAGCTGGGCGAAAAGATTCCGGCGCTGGAAATAGCGCGCGGCGCCGGCGTTCCCACTATTCCCGGATCAAACGGAGCCGTTCGGGAACTGACCGCCGCGCTCAAGATCGCGCTGGAAATCGGATATCCGGTGATGCTTAAAGCCTCGGGAGGCGGCGGAGGCAAAGGCATGCGCCTGGTGGGTTCCGAAGAAGAGTTGCGCCGGGTCTGGGATGTCACGCAGAACGAAGCGGCATCGTCGTTCGGCAATCCTGTTGTTTTTCTGGAAAAGTACCTTGTCCATCCGCGCCACATCGAGATCCAGGTGCTGGCCGATCATCACGGCAATGTCCTCTACTTCCCCGAGCGCGAATGCTCGCTGCAGCGCCGCCACCAGAAAATCGTGGAGGAGTCCCCGTCGCCGGCCGTCGATCCGGCGCTGCGAAAGAAGATGGGAGAAGCCGCGGCGCTTCTGGCCTCAACGGCGGGTTATCAAAACGCCGGCACGGTGGAATTTCTGATGGATGCGGACGGGAAGTTTTTCTTTCTTGAAATGAACACGCGCCTGCAGGTGGAGCACCCGGTCACGGAAATGGTGACCGGGGTCGATCTTGTTCATTTACAAATCCGCATCGCGGCAGGCGAGCAGCTCCTCCTGGGCCAATCCGGGATCGATGCGCGCGGCCATGCCGTCGAGTGCCGCATCTACGCCGAGGACCCCGGCAATCAGTTCATGCCTTCGCCCGGGACAATCGCATCGTTGGAAGAGCCGGCGGGCCCCGGGATACGAAACGACACGGGAATATATCCGGGCGCGGAAATCTCGCTCTATTACGATCCGCTGATTTCCAAGCTGATTGCGCATGCGGGCACCCGACAGGAAGCGCTGGCGCGGGCGGTTCGGGCGCTGCGGGAGTACCGGATTTCAGGGATTCGAACATCGATCCCGTTTCTGAGCCGGCTGCTGCAGGATCCCCGCGTCGCGAGTGGCCGGCTGCACACCGGACTGGTGGCGGAAATCCTGGAATCCTCCGATGGGACCGAAGACGAAGGATGGCGTGAAGCGCTCATTGCCGCCGCCCTGATGTACCAGTCGCCGCAGAAACGCCGCCTCGCTCCCGAGCAAAGTTCCTGGCGGCAGGGTTTCTGGGAACACATGCCGTGAAATTTGAAGCGCGTCTGGAGAACGGCCAAAGGCATAGCGTCGAGGTGAAGCGCCAGGGCGGCCAACTTCAGGTGTTGATCGACGGCGATCCGGTGAGCGTTCGCTTCCGCAGGGTAAACGACAATCAGTGCCTGCTCGAACTGGGCGGCAAGATCGTCGATGCGGTCATCCACCGCAATGGCGTCGACCAGGAGGTGCTGATCGCGGGCATCACGCACCGGCTGCGGCTGATCGATCCCAGGCTGCAGCCTGACCCCGGAGAAGTTTCAACGGGCGGACCGCTCGCCGTGAAGGCCCAGATGCCGGGAAGAGTGGTGCGGGTTCTGAAGGCAACGGGCGACAATGTGGAAAAAAACACCGCCGTGGTGGTGATAGAAGCGATGAAGATGCAAAACGACATCCGCGCCCCCCGCGCCGGCGTCATCGCAACGCTTGAGGTGAAAGAAGGAGAATCCGTGTCGGCGGGGCAACTGCTGTTTGAAATAGCCTCCGAACCGCGCGCGTAAGCAACCCGGACGGTCCCTCTACGGCTGCGGCTCGGCCAGGCCGCTGGCTACCTGGAGGTACAATTCGCGCTCGCGCACCCACAGCTCGTAATGCCGCCGCAGCCCGTAGAGCGATGTCGCCAGCATCAGCAATGCCAGAACATACAGCAAGGTTCCGAGCTGCGAGTCGACCTCGGTGGGAAAGTATGCCACCAGCTTGCGCTCGAAGCGGAGAAGGAACAGTGGCACGGGCATGAGCACCAGCAGAATAATGTTGGCCAGCAGGCCTGCCTTGAATTGCCCCATGGAAAGCTGAATGTGCAGCAGCGCGCCCGCGTTGTCCCGCAACTGCCGGCTGCGCAGCGACACCTCGATGCGGCGCCACAGCGAATGGAGCAGCGTCAGGCCCACAAACACCGCGCAGATCAAAAAGAAGAGCGCCAGCCCCTGGGCGCTGATCAGCAGGATGAGCCGTCCGGTGGAACTCTTGATCGGCTTGCCGAAAAGGAGCGACAGTTCGTAAATGAAGAACACTCCGCTGTAGGCGGAAAGCGGCAGAAGCGCCAAAAACACCCGCAGGCCGTTCAGAGTACGGATCTGGCGCGGTAAATCTTTGCTGATCCGGCCCAGAATCCAGCCCATCAGCAGGACGGCGGATCCTGCAATCAACGCCAGGTCCCAGTAACGCATGCCGCTATTTTAAACCCGGCCCCGCGCCGAAGATAGCTCTGTGTTCCCTGTGTAGCAAGTTAGCAACTTCTTGTTTTTTAGCAGGGTTTTTAAAACCGTTCACGTCAAGGACCACGTCTCACGTTCACGAGCACGAGCATGTCAACGTCCACGCGGACGATCACGTCGACGGTTACGTCTAAAGTCTTGCACGGTGCGCCTAACTAAGCTTCAGAGGAATTAGAGCTGAATGTTGTCGAAATCATCGATCTCGGAGGTGGACGTTGGCGTTCTCGTAATCGCAGGACGTGGAGGTTGACGTGATCGTGCTCGTAGACGTGAGGCGTGGTCGTTGACGTATTCGTGGACGGTTTTTTGGTTGCGGCCCGTGGCCGGGCACAAAGGACGCAGGAAAACTAGCGTCGCAGGAGCGTTTTGATTTCTCCCACCAGGTACAGCGATCCGCACGCCAACAGGGTTCCGTGCTCGCCTGCGGCCGCCAAGCCGAGCGTGGTGGCCTCTTCGGAGTTGCGCGTCACGGTGCAGGAATTATTCGGGAAGTATTGCTTCAACTGCGCGGCCGAAGCGCTGCGCGCGTTTTGCACCGGTGTAAGGAAAACCTCCCGGCATAGCGGGGCCAGAATTCCGGCGCAGGCGGCAATCTCCTTGTCCTTCATCATGGCGAAAACCAGATGCACTTTCTCGGGGAATTTGTCGCGAATAAATCTGGCGACCGCCTCCATGGCGGGCTGATTGTGCCCCCCATCGATGAAGAAAATCGGATGGCTCAGCACCTTTTCCAGGCGTCCCGGAATTTCAGTCGCCTCCAGGGCGGGCGCGATCGCGGCCTTGGGAATTTTCAAACCTGCGGCGGCCAGCGATTCCACCAGTCTTACCGCAAGCGCCGCATTTGCCGCCTGGTGCTCTCCAAAAAGGCGCAACTGAAATTCGATATTCTCGTGCCCGCAGCGCATTTGAACGCGGTGGCGCCCCGAGCCGGTATCGCGGCTGGCCCAATGCGTGTCGGCCAGCCTCAAAATGAGGCTCTCGGGCGCCGAGCGGCGGATCGCCTGTTCCGCCTCGTCGCTCATCAGGCCCAGCCACAACGGCCGGGCCGGTCTGGCAATGCCTGCCTTTTCGCGCGCGATGTCCGGGATGGCGGATCCGAGGATGTCGCAGTGGTCGCGCCCGACCGTGGTAATGCAGCAAACCAGCGGCTGGGACAGATTGGTGGCATCCAGCCGACCGCCGAGCCCTACTTCCAGTATGGCAATGTCGACCGACTGTCTTTGGAACGCATGGAAAGCTGCCGTCGTCATCGCCTCGAAATAGGTGAGGTTGCGCGGCAGGGTTTCCGCGTGCGCCAGCTTGTCCTGCGCGTCGACAACCTGGCTCAGGCTGAAAGCGAAATCCTCCGGCGAGATGGCCGCGCCGTCGATATTGATCCGCTCCAGCACGGATTCCAGGTGGGGAGAAGTGTAAAGGCCGGTTCGGTAGCCTGCCTGTCGCAGCATGGACGCGGCAAAGCTGCTTACCGAGCCTTTGCCGTTGGTGCCGCCGATCAGCAGCGTGCGGAATGAATAATGGGGATTGCCCAGTTCCTGCAGCACGCGCGCCGCCGGCTCGAGGGTGAGCTGCATGTGCAGCACTTCATTGCCGAGCTGCTTCAGGTACGCATAGGCTTCAAGTGGGTTCATTGTGCGCCGGGAATTCTCTGTATCCTCCAACAGCTGGCGACTTCTTCCAGCAATATTTCTAGCCGACTTCTAAATGCGGATTTCGGAATGTGGAATGCGGAATCGGAAACTGACTTATCTCGGCCTTGAAGACCTAACTCGGATATTCCTCATTCCGCATTCCCCATTCCGCATTTGGAAGTACGATAGAAGATCTTACCGAAAGCAAGAGGTTAGACTTGCCAGGCACAAAGGTCACAAAGTGGATGTCGTGCCTCGCACCGGCAGCAGGCGGATGGCCTGCGCCAGATAATCCCGGAGATCCTTGCGCGGCACAACGGCATCCAGCATTCCGTGCTCCAGCAAAAACTCGGCGCGCTGGAAGCCTTCCGGGAGCTTTTGACGGATCGTCTGCTCGATCACCCTTGGGCCGGCAAAGCCGATCAGGGCTTTCGGCTCGGCCACGTTCAAGTCTCCCAGCATTGCAAAACTGGCGGTCACTCCTCCGGTGGTGGGATCGGTCAGGACCGAAATGTAGGGGATTCCTTCGTTGTCCAGGCGCGCCAGCGCGGCGCTGATCTTGGCCATCTGCATCAGCGAGAGGGCGCCTTCCATCATGCGGGCGCCGCCGGAAGCGGAAATAATAATCAGCGGGCGCCGCTGCGACAGCGCCGCTTCGATGGCGCGCGTGATCTTTTCGCCCACCACCGATCCCATGCTGCCGCCGATAAAGCTGTACTCCATGGCGGCCACGATCACGGGAATTCCCGTCAGGCTGCCGCGCGCGTTCAGCACGGCTTCCTTTTCGCCCGTGCTCTCTTCGGTGGCGGCAAGGCGGTCGCGATAAGACTTTTTGTCGACAAACTCGAGCGGGTCGGCCGATCTCATGTCGGCGTCGAATTCCTCGTACCTGCCCTCATCCAGCAGCCACTGCAGGCGCTGGCGCGCGGAAATCTTGAAATGATAGCTGCACTTGGGACAAACTTGCAGATTGCTCTCGAGATCTTTTTTCCAGATGACCGCCTTGCATTCTTCGCATTTAAGGAACAGGCCTTCGGTGCGGACGCGGCGCTCTTCGGTGGGCGTAGGGTTCTGAATTCCCTTTTCCTTCTTAAACCAGGCCATCCACGAAAATATATTAGAGATTCATGAAAAAGGGAAAGACTTTGCCTCCCGGGGGCGGCAGAAGGCGCGGCAGGAGAGTGTGGATCCTGCTTGGCGTTCCGCTGGGAATCCTGGCCGTCATCTGGGGCTATTACCACTACCGTTTCTATCGCTTGCACCGGGCGATCGTGGAATTAAAGACGCTTGACGACTCCACGCCCGGTTTGCAGGACCTGCGCGGGGTGATTCACGCGCACACGGCGGCCGGGGGCCACAGCGTGGGGACGCTGGATCAGATCGTGGAGGCGGCGCGCGAGGCGGGGGTCGACTTTGTGGTGATTACCGAACACAACCGGCCGCACGCTTTTTCGGCCCGCTACGAGCAGGCGCCCGGGACGCGCCCCATCCTGATCTTCGGCGAGGAGCGGGAAGAAGGAACGGCTCGCGTGCTGGTGGCCGCCGGTCCCGGCGGCGAGGCGCTGCGAGTGGCGGCGCATTGGATGTCGGGACCGCAGGAGGGGGTTGCCGAAGTTATCAACCTGCATGAAGAAGCCGAGCAGGCGCCGCGCCTTTTTGCGGCCGCCGCGCTGCTCGGCTCCCTTCCCGGTTACAGCGGATACTTTCTGCTTCCGGTGCAGAGAGTGTTCCGCGACAAGCTCGAACAGTGGGACGAAATCCTCCGTCGCCGTCGCCTGTGGGCGGTGGCGGGGAATGATTCGCATGCCAACACCGGCCTGCGGCTGCAGTATTCGAGTGGAAAGCCGCTGCTGGATTTCACCATCGACAAATATGCCGACAGTTTCCGCTATCTGAGCACGCACGTACTGCTGCCAAAAAATCAAACTCCTTCGCCGGCGAATATTCTCAATGCTCTGGCGAATGGATCTTCCTACGTTTGCTTTGACTTTCTCCATCCGCCGAAAGGTTTTCTCTTTGTCGCGAAAGCATCCGCGGCTGCCGCCGCGCCCGCGCCCGCGGCCGCGGCGCGCGCCGTTCCGGCCGGCGCCACCCTGGCGGTCAGGTCTCCCGTTCCCGCGCGCATCCGCCTGCTGCGCGACGGCGGAACGCTTCGCGAGTCTCCCGACGCGCGCGGGCTGGAGGAGAAGGCCACAAAACCCGGCGTTTATCGTGTCGAGCTCTACCTGCCCCAGCTTGGCCCTTGGGCGGCCGATACGCCCTGGGTAATCAGCAATCCGATTTTTGTAGGCGAAGTTCCGGTTCCCGGTTCGCGGGTCCCGAGTTCCGGATCGCGAATTAAAGATTCAAAATTCAAGGAAGGGAAACCGAAATAGCGAAGTGTAAGGCCCCGGGCTTAATGCACTGGCTGCTGGCGCGTCACATTGCTTTCACCGCAGAGCCGCAGAGGGCGCCAAGCCGCGCTGAGCTTTGCCTTTGCAACTCTGCGGAAACTCGGCGCCCTCCGCGCCTCTGCGGTGAAAGCAATGTAGCCGTCTAGGCCAACCCGCAACCCGTCAACCCGCAACCCGCCAACCCCCAGCGGAGCGCTGTGCTAGAATGCCTCGGTGGACAATCTCAGCCTTTTTTCCGAGAAAAAGATTTACACCGTTTCCGAGCTGGCTTTTGAAGCCAAGGCCTTTCTGGAACGGCAGTTCCTGGATGTCTGGGTGCAGGGAGAGGTTTCCAATTTCCGCCATCCGCACTCGGGCCATTACTATTTCACTCTGAAGGACCGCGACTCGCAGGTAAAGGCGGTCTGCTTTCGCACCCACAACCGCTATTTCAAGTTCAAGCCCGAGGACGGGCTGAGCGTTTTGGTCCGGGGGCGCGCCTCGCTTTACGAAGCCCGCGGCGATTTCCAGCTCGTTGTCGACTACATGGAGCCGGCCGGGATGGGAACGCTGCAGTACGCCTTCGAGCAGCTCAAGAAGAAGCTGAGCGCCGAGGGCCTGTTCGACCCTGCGCGCAAGAAGCCGCTTCCGTCCTTCCCGCGAAGAATTGCCGTGGTGACCTCGCCCATGGGAGCAGCGATTCAGGACATCCTGCGAATTCTGAAGCGGCGCAGCCGGCACATCCACGTGTTGATTTATCCGGCGCGCGTGCAGGGTGACGGCGCCGCCGAGGAGATCACGCAGGGAGTGCGGTATCTGGGCGAGCGGCGTGACATTGACGTGATCATCGTGGCGCGGGGCGGAGGGTCGCTCGAGGATCTGGCTCCGTTCAACGACGAGCGGCTGGCGCGCGCCATCACCCAGTCGGGAATTCCCGTCATCTCGGCGGTGGGCCACGAGATTGATTTCACCATTTGTGATTTTGTGGCCGACCTGAGAGCGGCCACGCCTTCGGCGGCTGCTGAAATCGTTTCGCAGACGCAGGAGGAGCTTTGCGGCAGGATTGAAAACCTGCTGCGGGGCGCGCGCCAGGACACGCTGCTGATTATCGAACGAAAGCGCAGCGCGCTCGAGCGGGCCGCTTCCAACCGCGCCTTTGCTTCTGCCGAGAGCCGGCTGTCGTCCATCGCGCAGCGCCTGGATGACTTTACTTTACGCATGCAGGGGGCCTGCCGCCGTAATGTGGAGCGCGGATCGGATCGCCTCGGCCGGGCGCAGGAGCGGCTCGGTCGCGTCGACCTGGGGCGGATGCTGGACCGCGGCAGGGAAGAGGTGGAGCTGGGACTGAAGAATCTGGAGCAGGGAGTGCGGCATGTTTTAGGTCAGAGGCGCGCAGATTTTGAGACGCTGGGCGCCAATCTGCACGCCTACAGCCCGCTTGGGGTGCTGCAGCGCGGCTATGCCATCGTGCGAAAGGAAAACCGCCAGATTGTAAAATCCGTGCGCGACGTGCATGTCGGCGAAGATGTCCGCGTCCACCTGCATCAGGGCGAGCTGACCTGCAGGATTCAGGGAATGAAGTCGTAGTTAGTCGGTTGTCAGTTGTCCGTGGTCCGTTGGCGGGTTGCGGGTTGGCGGGTTGCGGGTTGACGAGTTGGCGGGTTGGCGAGTTTCGGGTTGACGAGGAGCGGGTTGGCGGGTCGACGGGATGCGGGTTGGCGCGTTTACGAATTCAAGATTCAAGATTGAGCTGAAAGCAAAATGCTGCCGGTCGGAAAGAGCAGAGGCTGTCGATATCTAAAAGAACACAGTACCGCGACCGTAAGGGAGCGCGTGGAGAATGTGACAAGGTTCCTGGTTTGTCCGTGGTCCGTTGTCAGTTGTCGGTGGTGGTCGGTGGTCTCTTGTCCGTTGGTTGTCGGAATCGAAAGGCAAAAGTCTGAAGGTCGAAAGTCAAAAGTCTAAAGGCCGATCATCGATTTTTGACCTTCGACCTTCGATCTTCGACTTTCGATTCCGACAACGGACAACGGACGAGTGACAACGGACAACGGACAACCGACAACTGACAACCGACAACGGACCAACGAGGCACGATAATGGAATTCAAAGACTTTGAAGAAGCGTTGAAGACACTGGAAGAAATTGTGGGCAGGCTGGAGAAGGGCGACCTGCCGCTGGAAACGGCGCTGGAATTATTCGAGCAGGGTGTGCAAATTTCCAAGTTCTGCAACTCAAAGCTTACCGAAGCCGAACGAAAAGTGGAAATCCTGATGCGCGGCAGCAAGGGAGAAATGCAGGCAGAGCCCTTCCAAATTACCATCGACGGGCAGGAGTGAAACCGCTCGTGGCGGCCGCTATTGGTCAACGGTCATTGGTCATCGGTCAATAGTCGTTGATCTTTGGTTATGGTTGTCGGGTTTCGGGTTTTCGGGTTACGAGTTGTCGGGTTACGGGTTATGAGTTGTCGGGTTACGAGTTATGAGTTGTCGGGTTATGGGTTATGGAATTCACGTAGGGGTGGCTTAACATGACCACCCCCGTTGTTGCCGTCACCGAAAATCGCAGAATCGGGCGGCCATGTTAGGCCACCGCTGCAGTTTTCAATTTGAACTCCCTAAGCCGTGGCTCTCACAACCCGCAACCCGACAACCCACAACGCGACAACCAATGACCAATGACCAATGACCAATGACTTAAGCGTTAACGCAGCCGGTCTCGCCGCCCTCAGCCCCCACTTTGCTGCCCAGCGCGAGAAGATAGATCAGACGCTTGACCGGCTGCTTCCTTCCGACACTGAGTATCCGCAGTCCATCCACGAAGCGATCCGCTACAGCGTATTTGCCGGCGGCAAGCGCGTGCGCCCGCTGCTGCTGCTGGAAACCGGGGAAGCGTTCGGCGGGGAAGAAGAGTGCCTGCTGCAGGCGGCAGCCGCCGTCGAGATGCTGCACACCTACTCGCTGATCCACGACGACCTGCCGGCCATGGATGACGACACGCTGCGCCGCGGCATGCCCACCAGCCATGTCAAGTTCGGCGAGGCCACGGCCATCCTGGCGGGCGACGCGCTTTCCACGCTTGCCTTCCAGGTGCTGGCCAATCTTCCGGTCGACCCGCCGCGCGTGCTGCAGGCGATCCGGACGCTGGCGACTGCCGGCGGGACGCTTGAAGGCATGATCGCCGGCCAGGTGATGGATCTCAAATATGAAGGCAGGAGCCTGGATCTTTCAAAGCTCGAACAGCTCCACCGCGCCAAGACGGGCGCGCTGATCCGCGCCAGCATCCGAATCGGGGCGCTGCTGGCGGGCGCCGGCGCGACGGCACTGGAGCGGCTCGATGCCATCGGCGCCAGGCTGGGGCTTGTTTTTCAGGTGATGGACGACATCCTGGATGTCGAGTCCACGCCGGCCCAGTTGGGAAAAACTCCGGGGAAAGACAGGAAGGCTAAAAAGTACACCTTTGCCGATGCGCTGGGGCCCGACCAGTCGCGCCGCTACGCGCAGCGTCTCACCGACGAAGCCCTGGCCGAACTGGAACAGCTTGACGCCGACACCTCCAAGCTCAAAGACCTGTGCCTGTTCCTGCTCCACCGCCGTAGTTGAGCACGAATTTCGCGTTGAACACGAATTTCACGAATTTCACGAATCTTTAATTAATCATGACATTGTTGCAAATTCGTCGTGCTCCACCCCTTTGCTCGACTAAGGGCTTCCCAGGCGTAGTACTTTATGATACAAAGTTCTTTTAGGTAGAGAGCTACTGAGAGGAATAGAAGGAATAGAAGGATTCGTGAAATTCGTGTAATTCGTGAAATTCGTGCTCAACCCTTATAATACCTATCTTTGGCCCGCATGGATGGGGCCGCCAAGCTGATGCAGGAAAAAGAGCCGAAATTCTTACCTTTCATTGATTCCCCCGAAGATTTGCGCAGGATCAAAAAGGAAGACCTCCACCTGGTCTGCCGCGAGCTGCGCGAATACCTGATATTCATGGTCTCCAAAATGGGCGGGCATCTGGCCTCCAGCCTGGGCGCCGTGGAGCTGGTGGTGGCCGCCCACTATGTCTTCAACACCCCCGACGACCGGCTCATCTGGGACGTGGGCCACCAGGCCTACGCGCACAAAATAATCACCGGCCGGCGCGACAGGTTTCACACGCTGCGCCAATACGAAGGGCTGAGCGGATTTCTGCGCCGCGAGGAAAGCCCCTACGACGTGTTTAACGCCGGGCACGCGGGAACGTCCGTGTCGGCCGGTCTGGGAATGGCCACCGCGCGCGACCTGCTGGGAGAAAAGCGCCGCGTGATCGCCATCATCGGCGACGGCGGCCTGACGGCCGGCATGGCGCTGGAAGGCGTCAACCAGCTCGGGCACCTGAAAAAGGACATGATCGTCGTGCTCAACGACAATGAGATGTCCATCTCTCCCAACGTGGGCGCCATCGAGGGCTATCTGAACCGCATCATCCACGGCCAGGTTTATGTGAAATTCAAGAAGGACGTCGAACACACGCTCACCCGCATTCCTCTTGTGGGAAACAGGATCTTTGAGCTCACCAAGCGCATGGTCGACGTAACCAAGACGTTCCTTGTGCCCGGCACGCTCATAGAAGAGCTCGGATTCCAGTACGTCGGTCCCATCAACGGGCATGATGTGGCGGCGCTGGTGGATACCTTCGAGGAAGTAAAAAAGGAGAAGGGGCCGTTCCTGATCCACGCCGTCACGGTAAAAGGCAAGGGCTATGTCCCCGCCGAGAATTATCCGGTCAAGTGGCACGGCTCGGCTCCCTTTGACATCGAGCAGGGCGAGTTCCTCAAGAAGTCTTCCGCGCCGCCCGATTACACGTCCGTGTTCGCGCAGGCGCTGATCAAGCTGGCCGGCCAGGACGACAAGATCGTCGCCGTCACGGCGGCCATGCCGGGTGGAACGGGACTGGACAAGTTCGCCAAGGCGTTCCCCGGGCGCTGCTGGGACGTCGGCATTGCCGAACAGCACGCCGTCACTTTCTGCGCGGGCATGGCGCTGGAGGGACTTAAGCCGGTGGCGGCCATTTATTCCACCTTCCTGCAGCGCGCCTACGATCAGATCGTGCACGATGTTTGCCTGATGGATATTCCCGTAAAGTTCTGCATCGATCGCGCCGGCCTGGTGGGGCAGGATGGAACCACGCACCATGGCATCTACGATCTGGCTTACCTTCGCACGCTGCCCCAGATGCACATCATGGCCCCCAAGGACGAAAACGAGCTGCAGCACATGCTCAAGACCTGCATCGATTGCCCGCACCCGGCCGCGCTGCGTTATCCGCGCGGCGCCGGATACGGAGTGCCGCTGGACGAAGAAATCCGCGCGCTGGAGATCGGCCGCGGCGAGCAGTTGCGCGAGGGCAGGGACCTGGCGCTGGTGGCGCTGGGAAGCATGGTTTATCCGGCCCTGGCAGCCGCCGAAATGCTGGCCAAGGACGGTATCGACGCCGGCGTGATCAACGCGCGCTTCGTAAAGCCGCTGGACACGGCGCTGCTGCTTTCCGCCGCCGCGCAGACGGGAACGCTGGTGGCGCTGGAAGATCATTCCGAGCACGGCGGTTTTGGCAGCGCGCTGCTCGAGATGCTCGTCGACCACAAGATGTTCGACATCCAGGTGCTGCGCATAGCCGTGCCCGACCGCATCATCACGCACGGACCTCCCAGCCTGCTGGCGGCCAAATACGGGTTGGATTCGGATGGAATCTACCAGCGGGTCAAGGCCTTCCTTGAAGAATGCAAAGAACGAAAATCCGAATCGACGAATTACTTGTTGCGGGCGGATTTGCTGAAAGTCGTCAAAAAGCCCACGCCCTGATCCTGGCCGGGCGCGTGTTTGCAGATTCCCAGAAAATCGAGAAGCCGGGAACGCTTGTCTCCCGGGTGGCCGCCGTAGAGGTGCGCGGGCAGCGCCGGTTTGTGGGCCGCGGCGGCGAAAAGCTTCTGGCCGCCCTGCGGCATTTCCATATTGAAGTGCCCGGCCGAGTGTGCGTGGATCTGGGGACGTCGACGGGAGGCTTTGTCGATTGCCTGCTGCAGGGCGGCGCATCCTCGGTTTACGCCTTTGACGTGGGCCGGGGCCAGATCGCCTGGAGCCTTGCCGTGGATGCGCGCGTCAAGCTGCGTGACCGGTACAACGTGCGCCGCCTGCGCGCCGCGGACCTCCCCGAGCCGTTTTTTCTGATGACGGCCGACCTTTCCTTTATTTCCCTGCGCAAGGTCCTGCCGGCGATCCGGGAAGCGTTTCGCTCGGCGGCGCAAGCGGATGCCATCCTGGTTCTTCTGGTCAAACCCCAATTCGAACTGCCGCGCGGGCAGGTTGCCCGGGGCGGCCTTGTGATCGACCAGGCGGCCGGCCGGCAGGTGGTGGATGAAATCGCGGCCGTTGCGATGGAACTGGGATTCTCCGGCCCGCAAGTCTTCGCCAGCCCGCTGCGGGGCGCCGAAGGCAATCAGGAATATTTCCTGAAGCTCGGCAAAGCCTGAACCGCCAAGAGCGCCAAGAACGCGAAGAATTTTGGATTCAAAAAAGAATTCAGTTGCCAACTGGTTGGCCACAGGATCAAGCTTCGCCTGTGGCCTCGGTAAAACCTGTTGGGATTCTCTCGATTTTTACAAGAACTTTACCTAATGGCCAATGACATATGACCAATGACCAATGACGCATTTGGTTGCGGCTCTGCCGCGCTGCGTCTTTGTGGTGACAACAACCCTGGAGTCCCTATGAAAAGACGACATTTCCTCGCAAGCGCCCCGGTTCTCGCCGCTTCCGCTCGCGCGCTCTTCGCCGAATGCAAGCCCACCAGCAAGGACATCATCGGCCCCTACTACCAGGCGGGCGCCCCCATGCGCACGCAGGTCGCGCAGCGCTCCGAGCCGGGAATGAAGTTGCTCGTTCGCGGCAGCGTTTCCAATTGCAGCGGTCCGGCCGCGGGAGCGCTGGTCGAGGTGTGGCAGGCCACTCACGACGGCTGCTACAGCATCAACCAGGAGTGCGGCGTGCTGCCGGGCACGCCCGACAAGTTCCGGCTGCGCGGCAAATTCCTGGTTGACCAGAGCGGCGCTTATCTTTTCCGCACCATCAAGCCGGGCCAGTACGACATCGGCGGCGGCAAATTTCGTCCCAGCCACATTCATTACAAGATCACGCTGGCCGACGACAAGGGCGCCGCAGGCACCGAGCTGATCACGCAGCTTTATTTCAAGGGCGACAAGTACAACGAAATCGATGAGTCCTCGCGCACGCCCGAAGGCCGCGCGCGCACCATTGATCTTCAGATCGACGAGAAATCCAACAGCGCCGCCGGGCGTTTTGACATCGTGCTGCCGGCCGCCGCGGCCGCGGGCAAGCGCGCCGCATTGGAAGGGATGAATTCAGCCGACGGCGATTTCCTGGTGCACCGCCTCGACGGCAAGCTGCTCTTCACGGTTCCGGGCGATCTGGCCGGCGCCGGGCGTGTGGAAATCTATTCCCCCGAAGGCGCCCGTATCGAGCGCCTCGCGCTGCGCCAACACCAGGCCCTCTGGAACCCGAAGGTCCCGCGCGGCGTCTACCTTGCCCGCGTCTTCCTGGACGACGCCGGCCTCGAGCACGCCGCGCACCTGGCGATTTAAAAGACGGAACCGCCAAGACCGCAAAGAGCGCAAAGCTTTTAGGGAATGCGAGAATTAATTCCTTGGCGCTCTTGGCGTTCTTCGCGGTTCAAGTTTTGAGGGTCCGATGCCGCCGGAAATCACCGACCCCACGCCCGCTCCCGACGCCTTCCGCGAGCTCACCGACGCGGCCGCCCAATCCCAGGCGGCGCTGCTTCTCTTGCTGGGCCGCCGCCTGCGCGCCGATGACTCTTCGGCCCGTGCGCGCCTTCTTTCCGCCCGGAGCGCCGCGCTTGCCGACACGCTTCCCGAAGAAGACCTGGCCCGTTTTCCCGTGCCCGACATCGAGCACACCGGCGAGCGCATCAGCGCCGAGCGCGCCGAAGCGCGCCTGGTGGAATCTTTCCTGCGCGGGCGCGTCGCCCGCCGGGAAGAACAACTGGCAAGCGGGGAGTTCTGGCACGGCCTGGCGTCCCGGCTGTACGAAGAAAGAACCGCGCTGGCCGTGGCCGTCCTGATGGAGGCGTGCCTGCGCCATCCTAACGAGCTGGTGCGCGTGGCCGCGGCCTCTTCCTATTTTGACCTGAGCGATCAGCCCTCGCGCATGCTCGAGGTGCTGGTGCGCGGGACCTACAGCTATGACGAGCTGGTGCGCGACCTGGCCGCCACGGCGTTGGCGCGCGTGGCGCCCGAGCACCCGCGGCTTTTCGACCTGACAAAACCGGCGCCGCTTGCCGGCGGCGAGCCGACGCGCACCAGTCTTCTGGTCCACGGCACCTACGCGCGCAACGCTTCCTGGTGGCAGCCGCTCGGGGATTTCCATCTTTATCTGGCCGCGGTGCGGCCCGATCTGTATGGGGCGGCCGATCAATTCAGTTGGAGCGGCGGCTACAGCGACGCGGCGCGTGCGCTGGCGGCCGTCGAGCTGCAAAACTGGGCGGGAGCGCGCAATCTGGCCGGCCTGGATCTTTTCACGCACAGCCACGGAGGCAGCGCCTGCATGCTGGCAAGCCAGGCCGGGATGAGCATCGGCAAGCTGGTGCTGCTCAGTTGCCCGGTCCACTTTCCCAAGTACATGCCCCGTTTTGACAGGATCGCCGGCGGCGTGGTGTCGGTGCGCGTGCATCTGGATCTTGTCATCCTGGCCGACGGCGGCGGCCAGCGCTTCAATCATCCCCAGATCCGCGAAAACGTGCTGCCCGTCTGGTTCAACCACTCAGCCACCCACGACCGCGCCACCTGGCAGCGCCACAATGTTCCGGCAATGCTGTGACCTCCGGCGGAAATGACTGAACCGCCAAGAAAAACGGGGACAGTCCCTTTTCTTTGCGCTCTTGGCGTTCTTGGCAGTTCAGTTTTTCGTGTAAGATGACCCCATGCGTCCCGCTCGAGCCGCGCGACTCTTTGCCCACCAGGCGCTCTGGCGTTACGCCCGGATGCGTCCTGCCGGGCGCGCCCTGGTGCGCGAGCTGGGTTCGCGCGACGAAGACGTGCGCACCATCGCGGCCATGTTCCTGCTCAAAAGCGGCCGCCGCTCCGCCCCGCTCCTGCTGGAAGCCCTGTCGCGCCGCCAGCATGTCCCGATGGTCCTGCGCGTGCTGGGCGACATCGGCGACCAGAAACTCGCCCCCGAACTGCAGCGCTTCACCGCCGACCCGGACCCCCGCGTCGCCCAGGCTGCCCAGGACGCCCTGCGCGTCATCGACGTCCAAGCTCCCGGCGTGTAGAGCTCCGACGTCCCGGCCATGCCGTTAATTTCGACCCGTAGAGACGCGATACATCGCGCCCCAATCTGAGGTGCCGCAGGCGCGGATAATTTCGAACCGTAGGACCCGTAGAGACGCGATACATCGCGTCTGAGTTGGGCGCGATATATCGCGCCCGGCGCCGCTTTGCGGCGCCCCGGACGCGACCTGTCGCGTCCCATCGCTGCAAAGCAGCGCTCCTGGGATTCCGGCGGCATCCGTGGACGCGAAGTATCTGACCCGGACAATCGCCATGTCGCAACCCTACCGCTTTCGCTTCAATTCCCACCGTTCCGGATTTCTGCCGATATACTCACGAATGTTATTCAATGACCGCTCATCGCTGATTCCCTGGTCGCGGAACCTCGGTTGCCAGTCAAAATCAGCGTATCCGTTTCGATGGCACCATCGGGTGACTGCGGCTTTATAGGAACCCATGATGACGGACAGAGAGCCGGGTTTCAGCGGACCAAAAGCGGAAACAAACGAGGGCTCTGGTGAGACAGGCGCTTTATAGCCGTTCCAAATGCCCACGGTTCCGTGAACGTGGTTAGGCATGACAATGAAGCGATCAAGAACAACGCCGGAAAAGTGGCTGAGTATTTCCATCCAGAATTGCTCGGCTACTCTTCCCATTTGAGATAGCTGAACCTCGCCTCCAGAAACTTGCCCAAAGAAGTGCCTCCCTTGCTTGGTGCAAATGGTCACGAAGTAGCAACCGTTCAGAGAGTAGTCCCAGTTCTTTAACCGGGTCGATTCCAGTCGATATTTAGTTTCGAACCAGGGCATAAAAATTCCTCCTGGCATACAAAACCCCGCAACGGTCGAATCTGCGAAAATTTCTTTCAGGAAAACGTGCTTTTTTTTGTGGAAGGCCGACACCCATTCGTATGGACGTGACACCTGCTCGTAGAGACGCGACACTGTCGCGTCTGAGGCAGGCGCGATAAATCGCGCCTGGATCGCTGCTTCGCAGCGTCGGGACGCGACATGTCGCGTCCCCACTCAGACGCGACATGCCGCGTCTCTACGGCCCGCGCGGCGAATCGGCATAATTCTCGCAACTATCCGGCTGATTTTTAAGAGCTCCGACCTGATTGGTCGGGAAAGAGGGAGACAGAGCTTTTACGCCTCTTATTGAAGCAGTTGAGCGGATGAAAGCAAGAGCCTTCGGCGGTAGCGATTCCGGCAAAAATGGAGTGGCAGACTCCAGGCCGGCGGCGTTATCTATGGCGATTTTGAGGCAGGAAGAAGAGTCCCGGGGAACTAACCCGGCGATCTGAACTCTTTCCCATCCTCATCGTACTCGACGTATTCGAAGACGCTACGCGAGTCTTGCACAACTAGCCGGCTCGGACGGTGATCCCGCGCGACGGCAACAGCGTAGTCCTTGGCTTGACGAAAATTGTGAAACGATTGACCGGTCCGTGATCCGAGTCGAATCAACAGCCAGTTTTTACCATCGGGGAATACGTGGAAGATTGTTGGAGCTCCGACCTGCATTGATGCCTGCCTTCAGCCCCCCGCCTCCGTCGCATCCAATTCACTTGGATTGTACCGAGGATTCCGTCTCCGTCAAGATGGGCCCGTTTACTCACTATCCTCTTCTTCTTCGCGCAGATAACGCTGTTTAAAAAAGGGGACTGTCCCTCTTTTGGACTAGAAAAGGGGACTGTCCCCCTTTTCACCCAAAAAAAGGGACTGTCCCTCTTTTGACTGACTGAAAAAAGGGGACTGTCCCTCTTTTCCTCTTTTCAATGAAAAGATTCGTGTAATTCGTGAAATTCGTGTAATTCGTGCTCAACGCCTGTTTTGGCATAACCAATACTTATTGACTGCCGGCGCTGCCTCTGATCTCAGGTCGACAAAAACGCTCTGATTTTTCCGCCAGATTTTTGACGTTTTCTATTGACTGGTTCTGGGGGGCGATAGTATCGTCCGCGCCAGTCCTAGATATCCCGGAAAACTAAATTCAAAACGTAGGCTTTTATGCCTTTACGTTCCTTTGCGCGCAGACTGTCCACGGGTCTGCAGGTGTTCGGCCTCTTTGCCGCTACGGCGACGGCTGCCGATTCGGGATGGATTCTGGTCGGATCGGGTCCCGCCGAAAAAGACCGCGCTGAAGTGCGCGCCTACAAACCGGACAAGACGCTGGCACTGCAGCTCTTCCCCTTTGACGATTTCAAGAAGCCTCCCGCCATGGAAATTGCCGCCGGCGACGTCAACGGCGACGGCCGGCCCGAGCTGATCCTTGCGGGCGGCAGGCAGGACAAAAACGCGGCCGTAGTCCGGGCTTTTGACTTGAAGAAGGCCGGCATCTGGGAATTGCAGCCCTACGCGGACCTGAAAAAGGACGACGATCAGATCGCCGTTGCCGCCGGTGATCTGGACGGCGACGGCACAGACGAGCTGATCGTGGGCGAGGCATCCGACTCCAATGGCCCCAACCGGCTGCGCGTCTTCCGTTTTCAGGACGGAAGCCTCCGGCAGGCCGCCGAATTCCTGATTGCCGATCTGAAAAACATCGCCGTCGCTGCCGGCGACCTGGACGGCGACGGCAGGGCCGAAGTCCTGGTGGCCAACCTGAAAGCCGCCGGCAAAGGCGCCGACATCCGCGTGCTGCGGGCGCAGACCGAAGGCGGCTGGAAGCTGATCCAGAGCGCCTCATTCAACCCCGGCCCGGCAAAACAGGGATTCCGCATCGCGGCGGGCGACATCAACGGCGACAAAAAAGACGAAATCCTGCTGGCCTTCGAGCCAACGGGCAAGGACGATCCGTCATGCCTGGCGCTGGACGGCAGCGGAAAACTGCTACTTGCCCTGGCCGCTCCTTTCAAACACAAGAATCACCTGCGCGTCTCCGCCGTCGATCTGAATGCCGACGGCAAAGAGGAAATCCTGCTGGCCCACGTCAAGCCCGAGGGCGAAAGCGAACCCGACGACGAATCCGGTCTGGTCCGCGTGTATTCGGGCGACGGCAAGCCCTTCGGCTTTGAAGTCGGCACTTCCTTCCGGAGGGAAATCAACGTCGCCGGCCTGGGCTTTGACATCACGCCGCCCGTTCTGACGTTTTCCGAGCCGCTCAACGGCGACATCGTCCCCGCCTCGCCTCTAAAGATCAAAGGCAACGCCAGCGAGCCGCTCAAGTTCGTCCGCCTGGAAGGGGAGCCGCCGGCATCTCCGACTCCTGTGCAGGCGCTTCTTTCATCCCGAAAAGATTTCGAAGGCAATCTCCCCATCCCGAAAGCCGTCAGCCACTACAAAGTAATCGCCCAAGACCGCTCCGGAAACGAAACCGTGGTACGGCGATCGGTGATTTACGAGGAACCGGGGCCGTTGACGGTGAAGATTACCTCGCCAGTAGCAGGAGCCGTGTTGAATTTTGCGTCGGTCACCGTTCGAGGAATCGTAAACAAGCCCACTTCGATTGTAATCTTGAATGGAACCCGCGCCTTTCCAAATATGGATGGAAGCTTTTATGTTCCTGCAGTTCCTGTCCAAGTAGGTGGAAACCTCATCTACGCAGTCGCCCGGGATTTTTACGGCAATAAGAGTGAAGATTTCTTAACCTTTAGCGCCGACGCGAATCTAACCTCAAATGTTCAGATAATCCCCTCGATCACCGTCGGCCAGGCACCATTAACCGTAAGTTTTCAAATCCAGATAAATCCGTCTGTAAAAGCTCTGAAGATCTTGTGGAGTCGAACAGGTGCTCCGGCGCAATCGACTCTGATGGAGTCTGTAAGTGGACTTCAGGAAACATACACTGAGCCCGGTTTCTACCGACCCATACTTCAAATACAAGATCAAAAGGGCGAAATCCATGCCAGCAGCATTTTTTTGAGTGTGCAAGATACCTATTTAGAGAGCCAGATCCTGAATACATTCGGCGCTGCAATGCGGAAGGACAGGCAAGGTCGGATCTGGGTCTTGGATTCACAAGGCACTTTTGTAGTCTGGGATCCGACAACAAGATCAAGCAAAACGATTAGGATTGCAAGTCCAAATGGCACGATTACTGGAGGAACAGCACTGGCGATTGATGAGAACGGGACTGTTTACGTGGTCGATTCGAAACAGAAAAAGATTCACGCATTCAATTCCGATGGAGTCTGGCAGAAGACTTTTGGGAACGACAAAATTACGGAACCCTCTGCGATCGCCGCTGGGGACTGCTCTCTAGATTGTAGAGTTTTTGTTGCCGATTCGAGCAGAAACTTGATCGTAGTTTTTGACAGCTCCGGTAAGTACATTGAAGAAATCGGGAGTATCGGTGACGCTACTCTCGTTAGTTTGAGTTCCCGATCTGTCAATTACACCGTTAAGACACTAGACTTTCCTCGTGCACTCCGCTCGCAGTTTGGTCTCCTCTTCATCATGGATCGCTCTCACACTTACATGACTCTCGGCGGACATATGTCGGCTCCTTTTGTTTCAGTTCCAGCTCTTGATGTGGCTTTGCTACCAAAGCGCAGACAATCTGCGTTACTCCTTCCCAACGGTCGCGAAATTAAAATAGTAGATGATAGAACTTTGGCCGACGTTGCACGCATAGGTCTTCATCATACGGCCCAATCTATAGAAGCGGCTGATGAAGGCGATCGCCTTTGGTATACAGGCCCTGAGAATACGTTTGAAGTCGCGTTCAAAGGGGAGGACCCTCGGTCAGCCGTTGAGAGATTCCTGAAAAGCTGGCAAGAAGGTGACCTCCAAGCGGCGGCGGAACTCATATCTGTCCATGGTTATCATCGGGTTTATCCGGTACTGCTTAGCCCGATTAAAGTCTTTAGAATGGAAACTGGCTTCGACATGAATGGTGACACTGTAAGTATTCGGGTTGTCATAGACGGAGAGCCGCGGGTGATCAGTATTTCCAAGGATGAGGCGAATCACTGGAGCATTTATGATTTATGAAGCTGGCGCTGATGTCTTAATTCAACGAACTTAATCTGAGTATGATTCTCTTTAGCTATACGGCCGCCCTGATAGTTCTCACGGTCTTTTGTATTCTGCCGAGCATGGTTTTATGGGCATTGTTGCGCATAAAACGAGATCTCTTAAGTGCTGTGAAGCTGATCTCTGGAGTGACTGCTTTGTTTGTGCTCGAGTATTTCTTTGGCCTCTGGCTAATCGCCCGCCTCATAGATCCCTATGTCGCAGTATTTGCTTCGCAGAACATTAACCTATTCACTTGCCTCTGGCTCGCTTCGTGGATGTTAAACGCTCCCGCAAAAGTCAGACGCTATTGGGTGATATTTTGGTTCCTTATCCTACTGATTCCCGGTGGCTACTGGACTTTTACTTCAATTAACGACTTTGCTGGCCGTTTTCAAACGTACAGGTGATCGGCATACCGGTTTTGGGCTCGTTGTCGAGTGCGAAGAGGAAGGCCGTCTGGAGGTGTAGGGCCTCCGCATGCTTCATTCTCCTTCTGCTTGGAGCGGGAAATTCACTTGTGGCCTGGGACCAACTTCACGGGCACAAACAAATGAGTTCCTATTGTGTGCGTATTTCCAACTTTTTTAGGATAAGGCTGGAAGCATGGGGTGTAGGTGAACGAGGATTTGCTGAAGCCATAGTCTCAGGATCAGTGGCGGAGGATGAGGCGCCAAGATTTTTAAATCATTTTCACAATCCTCTCCAATCTGAGGAGGCCGCTGGTTCCATCGGAAACTCCGCTCTTCGTTGGGCTAGGGGAGATATTCCCAGCAACCAGTGGTCTTACAAGGTCAGTAAAGAGTACTTATATGATGGATTGACCAATTTCTCTGCTAGTAAAAGAAATCTGGCGCTGCAGAAAACGTTCCGAGGCATTGGGCAGGTTATTCATCTAATCCAGGACTTAGCGCAACCAGAACACTCCAGGAACGACTTGCATCCACTATCAGGCGGATCCTTCAGTTTCTTCGGCTTCGGCATTCCACCGGATCCGCTGGAATTTGATCATTGGTTGGCTACGAATGTCTCTCTCATAGACGAATTTGGTGCTTCAGTCACGCAGCCGAAGAAGTTCAAGAAAAAGTCAATCTCAATCTTCTTTGATAGTAGGCAATATTTTAGCGGATCGATCGTGGACCCCGCGGAAGCTGGAGCGTCAGAAATTTCGAACAGCAACTGTCTCACGCTGGACAGTTACCCTTATTCGATTACTCGAAATGGATTGGTTCTCGGGCGCAGATTGCGACGGATAGATAAGAAAGACACCTTTCCACATCCCGCATTGGCGGACTCGAACGAGCCTGACCTAATGAACCGAAATCCCAGTTATCGAGCTTGGGATGAGAGCGACTCGAAATTAGACAGCTACGTGGAGATTGTTAGGACTTCTGATAGAGGGAAAGTGGCTCGTGTACGCTACTACCCCAGTCTGACTGACAATGCATCTGTACAGGATAAGCTGAACGGAAAATCTGTACTTCCTTGGACGTTAAGCGAGGCAGTTAATCGAGAATACGCAAAAGTCCTGATCCCCCTCGCCATCTCCTATGGCGCCGGAGTCCTTGACTTCTTCCTTCGGGGCTCCCTTGACCTGGACGTCCTGGAATGCGGTGAGGACGGTTTTCTGGTGTTTCGCAATACTTCGGATGAATCTCTGAACGGCAAATTTCAGCTCTTCTACGACGACGAGCAGGAGAACAGGACAGAGATTGGAGTTCAGGAGGGCTCGCGGTTTGGCGCCTACGTGCTCGGGCCCAGTGTCGACAGCCAGATCTTTCGCTTCACGGTGCCTGCGCCCTACGACAGCAACAAGAAACAGGGCAGATACATGCTCGTGTTCAAGGGCCGATTGGGAGAGGAAGACGACTACGTCATGGGTCGTTACGCCAGGGCCACCGAATGCGACTTCGAGCTGGCGGCAACTCCGAGTTATCAAAAGATTCTGCGGCGCGGATCCGGAAGCCTTGTTAACAACGTGAAGCTGAAAGCAGTGCTCCCGCCCAAATTCGCAGCGCTGAAAATCGACGAGCTTGTAAAAAAGAAGAAGGTGCAGTGGGCCCTGTCAGGACCGGACATCGCGCTGTCGGATCAGGAACCGGTAAACCCAAACGCGAATTTCTCCACCGTGAGCCTGAACAGTGTCGGAATCTACAAGGCTTCTGATTTCCGGCTCACCAACGAAGCCCGGAAGACGGTGGCAAGCAGCGCGACATTCGCCAATATCCAGGTGGTCGACGACGACCCCAGGCCTCCCACTTCGCCCAAGCCCAAACCGGTTCCGGGCGACAACACCGTCTATACCTGGACCAACACGCTTTGCACCGAGTGTCCCGACGTCATTACCTACGCGCGCCGCGGTATTCCGAAGCTGGGCGCAATCAGCACCGGCAGATTCTCCTCCTGGTGGCCGCTCGGTCCGGGAGGCGGCAACGGTTTGGCTGAGTTCCGCAGCATGGACTGGACCTCTTTCCTTTCTCCCTATGGTCCGACGCTTTGCGTTCTGGCGCTTTCGGGAACTCTTGCTTTTCAAGGCCAGGATCTCGAACTTCATATGCAGGTCTTTGCTCCGCCCGGCAACAATCTTGGAAATGTGCGCGTGGTCTTCTCCAGTCCCACAGATCTGAGTGTCACGGGCGTCGGCATATCCAAGATGTTCGAAGTGGAAGGAAATCGTTTCGCTGAAATTCCTGTTTCCAGCGCGTTGGAGCCGGCAAAAGACATCGGCTTTCGCGTGCGCGCGCCCACTACCGGAATCAAGCCCTTCACGCTGGATATTACCGGAGACACCCTTTCTCAAGCGGATCCCTCGCAAAAAGGCGTTTTTGGTCCGATGCAGATCAACAGCACCGTGGAAATCTCCAAACCCGAGCTCACCCTTGGCCTCAGCTTCAGCGATGATCTTCTCGACGCCGGCTCGCCGTTTGGTCTGACGACGACTGTCTTCAACGCGCCGCGTTCCGGAGCCACGGCCTTCAATACAGCCATCGCCGTGCAGGCAGATTCCACGGCGTCACTGGTCGGAAAGTCCACGGCCGCGCTGGGCAACATCGCTCCCGGCGAAGCGCGCTCCGCCGATTTTCAGTTCATCTCCGGCCGCACCGGAGCGGTACAAGGCGCCACTGCCCGCGCCAGCGCGGGACTGAACGTGGAAGTCAGCGTTGCGGGGAAAAGAGCATTCCCTCCGATTTATCCGATTCAAGGCTCGGCCGGACTGACCGCCCTGCGCGCGCAGGCGCCCGATCTTGCGGCTCGCTCGATGGAGATGCTCGGGATGATTTACGGTGACGGCGTGGGCCGCGGCGACGGCATGGAAAAGTCCACCGTGATTGCCCGCAGCCAGGGACTTCACACTGCCGGATACCGCCTGCTTGCCGGTGAGATGCTGCAGGCAGTCCTGCCCGATCTGATTCTCGATCTTGGCATCGGCACAGTCACCCATCCCGAATACGACTACGCCCGCAGAAACTACCCCGCCGGCAAACTGTGGCGCGACGCGATGAACCAATCCCTTCAATCCGCGTCTTTAGCGCCATCCGCGGCC
>DASXQR010000089.1:0-9598 GCA_036507075.1 Acidobacteriota bacterium
GGAGCGGACTCCTGGGTTGTATCCTAACTTAAAGTTAGGACACTACCGACTCCTGCATTTCCTAACTCTCAAGGCCATGTTCGCAGTAATATGGTGCAAATCCATAAACGTATTTGGGACTCGTGCCTGTCGCGGGTTTGAGGGAGGTTGCCATGACGACGTTCGCCCCCAGAGTCCGATTGTTTGCCCTGATTCTCGTTTCCATACTAACGCCGCCTGAACTGTCTGGACAATCCGCGCGCGGATCTCTCACCGGCCTGGTACGCGACGCTTCCGGAGCCGTCCTGCCGGGTGTCAACGTGGTAGCGCAGAATCAGGAAACCAACATCAATGCAACTTTCACCACTGGCGAAACGGGCAATTATGAGTTTACTTCGCTGATTCCGGGCAAATACACCGTTACGGCCGAACTGCCCGGCTTCAAAAAGGCCGAGTTGACCGGCGTAGAGGTCAACGTCGGCAGCCGTGTCCGTCTCGATGTGGAATTGCAGGTGGGAGAAATCTCTCAGACGGTCAACGTCCTTGCCGAAGGAGTTTCGCTCATCCCAAGCGAGACAGCCACGATGGGCCAGTTAGTCACCAACAAGCAGATCGTAGACTTGCCGCTTGTCTCGCGCAACTTTATGCAACTGTTGTCACTCAGCGCCGAAGTAACGCGGCCCGTCGGAGGGATTCAAAGCCTGTTGCGCACCGACCAGTCAGGCGGCTCAATCAGCGTAGCGGGCGCGCGCGTCTCTTCAAACTCCTTCAGCATTGATGGCGTTGCCAACAATGACCCGGCGTTTCAGACGCCATCGGTCACTCCTTCAATCGACGCTATTCAGGAATTCCAGGTCCAGACCGGTTTTTATAATGCTGAATTCGGAAACGGAGCAGGTCAGGTGAACATCGGGATCAAAAGCGGCACCAACAAGATTCATGGCTCCGTCTTCGATTTTCTGCGAAACGACGCGCTGCAGCCCTACCTTCCGCACGGCACGTTTCGAAATCCGCTTACGGGCGGGAAGCTCCGGAACAAACTGCGTTACAACCAGTTTGGTGGAACTGTGGGCGGTCCAATCTTTCGCGACCACAGCTTCTTCTTTTTCAATTACGAAGGACGTCGCCAGCGCAACGGCGCGTTCGGTCTCGCCGTCGTCCCCACGCAAGCCATGAGGCTCGGAGACTTCTCGGGCTTGCCGCAGATTTACGATCCGCTCACCACCCGTCCCAATCCCAATATGCCGGGAACCTTCATCCGCGATCCATTCCTCAACAATCAGATTCCCGCAAATCGCATTGCCGAAGTTTCAAAAAAGCTGCTGGACTTTTTCCCCGCAGCCAATCTTGGCACCAGAATCGGTCCGAACAATTATGGAGGCCAGGTCACTTCATCGAATGACATCAATCAATACACGGCGCGCGTGGACCATCGTCTGTCGGAAAGCGACAACATCTTTGGAAGGTTCACCTGGAGCGGCCAGGATATTTCGCCGCTGGCGCTGCTGCCTTTTACGGGCTCGCTGGACGAGCAGCGCGGACGCAACGCGGGATTGCAGTACAACCATATATTCAGCCCGAGACTGGTCAATGAGGCGCGCTATGGTTTGAACAAGAGTTTCTATTTCCGTGGATTCGAGACCGGTCTGGACCAGGCTTCGCTCGGGTTGAAGAATATTTCCAGGCTCGAAGGCGGCAACACGTTGCCGGTCGTGTCAATGACCGGTTTCTCCTCGATTGGTTTCGGCGGGTCGATTACCAACACGGAAACGCTCACGCACCAGGTGATTGACAATCTGAGCTGGATCCGCGGAAAACACGCGTACAAGTTCGGCGCCGAATTCAGACGGAATCGGAATCTGCGCAAAGAGCAGTTCCAAAGCAACGGACTGCTTCAGTTCCTGGGGAATTTCAGCAACCTGCCGGGCACCACGAACACCGGCAGCGCGTTTGCTGATTTTCTTCTCGGTTATCCGCAGAACGTGGCGCTCGCTCCGTTCGGATCGATCGCCGACGTTCGGGCAAATGACGTGAGCTGGTTTTTTCAGGACGACTGGAAAATTACTCCGCGGCTCACGCTCAACTACGGAATGAGATGGGAGTATCACGGCGCCGGCTCCGACAAGACAGGCGGCGGCAGGGTGATGGACCTCACCACGCCCGGGGGACGGCAAATTGTTTCCGATGCCGGTTATGCGAAGCTGGTGAACAACTTTCGTATCACCTGCTGCGTCGATCCGATGCTGGTGGGACGCGACTTGAATAATTTTGCGCCACGGCTCGGTCTCGCATGGAGGCCCCTGGGCGGAAATGAATTTGTGGTGCGCGCCGGCTACGGAGTTTTCTACGACATCGTGAGCCAGTACTATTACTGGGGATTCCGCACGCAGCTTCTTACCAAGACGGTGCTGCCGATCAATCTTGGACCTGTCGCCACTCCGGTGAACATCGATACGCTGTTTAACCCGGCTCAGGACATCTCGGCCCTCGCTGATGTGCCCCTGAACCTGTCGGGCGTCGAGGCATCACAGCGCGATCCCTACACGCAGCACTGGACGCTGCTTGTCGGCCATCAAGTCAGCAGTAACATGTACTTGGAAGCCGGTTATCTTGGCACGAAAAGCACGAAGCTTCCCTGGCAGCGCCTGTTCAATCAGGCGCTGGTTCCCAGCACCGATCCGACCAACCGCCCGCAGACGCGCGTGCCTTACAAGGACCTCGGCCCTGGTTCCTTCGTTCTGGCCAATGAGCTGAGCGCCCACTACCACGCTTTTACGTCGAAGATTGAAAGGCGTTTTTCAGATGGACTTGCTTTTCTCGGATCTTACGTCTTCTCGAAATCCATCGATGCGGGCTCGTCGGATATTTTCGCTTTTGCCGGTTCCTTCAATCTCGCCCAGAACAACCACGATATTCGGGGCGAGCGAGGCCTTTCCAATCTGGATGTGCCGCATCGCTTTGTTGTGAGCTGGATTTACGAATTTCCGTTTGGCCGCAACAAGCGGTGGCTTGACGGCGCGGGTTTGCTGTCGCACTTTTTCGGCGGTTGGCAGTTCAACGGTATCTTTTCAGTTCAGAGCGGATATCCATTCAGCGTTGTGCATATTGGTGATCGGAGCAACACCGGCGCGCTGGGCCGCGAGCGGGCGCAGCAGGTGGGAGATCCGTTCCCGGAGGGTTTCAAGCAGACTTCGCTGCGGTGGTTTGATCCGGCGGCATTTGCCCTGCCGGTGTTCGGAACCTTCGGAAACACGGCGCGCAATATTCTGCGCGGGCCGTATATCCGCAACACCGATGTCTCTGTGCTGAAAAATACCGCGCTTGGCGAACGTGTCAACGTGCAGTTCCGGGCCGAGTTCTTCAATGTTTTTTCCGAACGCCTCCACCGCGGCGTGCTGCCGGGAAACAGTGTTCAGGTCCCGGCAACCTTCGGTCGCATAGGCACGCGCGATGAGCTATTCAATCCGCGGGTCATTCAATTCGGGTTGAAGGTGCTGTTTTGAGGAGCATCGATGATCATTCGATTGCCTTTTGTGTTTGTGCCGGCGAGCGCACTTGTGCCGCGGTAAAGTTTTCGTTCCTCAGCTTACCGGCATGTCATATTCCGGATCGGACATCTAACATGTAAGGTCACGGTTTCGGCGGTGAGACCGAGAAGCCAAGTTCTCTCAGTATCACGGTTGATTCGGCGATGTGCCACATTTCCACAACTTTTCCATCGGCAATTCGATCGATCGCAATGCCGGGATACTCAATGACCTTGCCCGTCGGAGCCACGCCCCTATACTCGCCGCGGTGAGTGCCATGGAACTTCACGCGAGTGACTACTTTGTCGCCCTCAGCGATCTGGTCCTCAATCGTCACTTGAAAGTCGGGAAAGCCGCTGCGCAGCGATTGAATCAGGCTCGAGAGCCCTGCTCTGAATCCTGGAGAATTGTTAAAAACGACCTTTTCTGAGAAGTACTTGTCGAATGCCTCCAGAGATCCCTTGTTGATGACATCGTTGATATAACCGCGAACAATCGCCTTGTTCTCTTCCAATCTGGTTTTGTCTTGTTCTGCCGCAAAGGAGGGTAGAACGACCAATCCAACAATACAGGCAATCAGAACTGCAACTCGTCTCACGGCAACCTCCTTGGTTTCGGCAATGGTACGGTGGAAATACCAGAAATGTTTCGGCCATTCTCTTTATGTAGCAATGGCACCATTGGAAATAGGGGAAGCGACGTTTGCGTTTAAAGCGAGAAGCACAGCTCTGAATCCGTGGCTCGCTTTGCGTCCCTGTACCTTTTTGACGTGCCCGCAGCCAGCGCAAAAACGGCACCCTTCACAGTTTAATACAGCCGGGACAACTACTTATGTTATGAAGTGGTGAGACTCAAGTGTTGTACGCTGTTATGAAGTGGTGAGACTCAACTGTTGTACGCTCGTGTTGTACTCAAGTGTTGTACGCTCGTGTTGTACGCTCTGGACGGCACCGACTCTGGTGCTTCTTTCGCCGTCGAGGACATGTATTCTGCGCGCTCGACGGCCGAGTGACGACTAATTTGGAGGTGCGGATGAGACGTCAAGTTCTTTGCTTGTTTATCGCCTGTGCGTCACTGCTTTCACTGACGCATGCACAGACGACGGTGCCGGTCTATTCGGTCTTCCCACAGAGTGCAATCGGTGGTGGGTGGTCATGGGACATTTTCATCAACAACCAGGGGACCGCCACGGCAGCCGACTTACAGATCAGCTTTTATGATGACAACGGCAACCCGCTTGCGGTGAACACGGACCTGGGAACAAACATCACATTCACATTCAATCTTGGCGGAGGCGCAACGCAGATCATTCGCGCGTCATCAACGGGAGCGGTGCAAACCGGCTATGCTGTGGTGCGCGTTCCCTCCTCTGCATCAATTCGAGCAACCATGGCGGTCCGATTGACCAACGCGGGCCAGGTGATCACGCAGCTCGGAGTGTCGCAGCAGTTTCCCACAGTGAATTACTCGTTTCCCGCCGAGGTAGATACTTCGCGCGGCATCAACACGGGTATCGCCTTTGCCTATCCGACATTCGGCACGACCACGCTCATGCCGCAGGACTTGATTGTGAATCTGATCAATCCCGACGGGACACTGCGGTCAAACGTAAAAGTAGCAGTCGCCGTCGGTGAGCACACCGCCCTGTTCCTGAATGAATCGAAGCTCTTTCCAGGACTGGATAACTTTCAAGGAACCGTCAGTGTGTCGAGTGCGAATCGTTTCGGTCTGATTGCGCTTCGGCTGGAACAGACGTCGCTCGGTTCAGTGGCGATCAACAACGGCCCAGTGCTGGCGCCCTTCTTTTTCGCCGCCACACCCGCGCCGGAGGTCGAACCAAACAACACGATTGCTGAGGCTCAGACTGTAAGCTTCGGCGCCGTTATCGGTGCTAGTATCGGAGTCGGCGGGGATGTGGATCTGTTTCGCATTGAAGGTCGCCGAGGCGACATTATTTCTGCATTGACCGATACGCAGTTCGCAACCTCGTCAGCCGATACCGTCCTGACGCTGGAAACTGGCGACGGAACGGTGATTGCGCGCAATGACCAAAACGGGCTGCTCGGGCGAAACGACTCATTCCTGCAACTGTCATTGCCCAGCGACGGTCCGTTCTATCTGCGCGTCCGGAATTTCACAAACAGCGGCGGTGCGAATTATATCTACCGGCTTCACGTCGGCGGCCCGCGATCTACCGCGCCGCAACTCGCTTCGATTACTCCTCCGTCAGCGGCGCCCGGATCGACTGTGTCGCTTACGCTGCGCGGCAGCAATCTCGCAGGCGCGAATTCGATCAACTTCACTCCGAGCACCGACCTTACGATCAGCAATCTTCAAGCGTCGGACAATCAGGTCACCGCATCGCTGACCGTTGCAAGCGGTGCCGCCGTTGGCACACGCTCTGTGTCCGTCACAACACCCGCGGGCACGACCAACGCGCTCTCGTTTCTGATCGGCACATCGACGGGCGGATCGATCTACGACGGCAACTGGACGGGAACGACGTCGCAGGGCAAGGCACTTAGCTTTACGATTGCAAACGGACGGCTGACGGTCCTTTCTGTCGGCGGAACCGTGACGGGCGCCGGCTGTTCTGCGTCGTTTGATCAGAAAGTCGAGACTAACCTGCCGCTTACCGGAAGTTCGATTGCGCTCAACATCACGGCGGGGCCGGGAGGGGTGTCAATCGAGGCGACGGGCGCCTTTACATCGGCCACGTCGGCATCAGGGACGGCGAAGTTGACGTTGAATGCAATTCCCGGAGTTCCGAGTTGCTCGGGCAGTGTCACCGTCACCTGGACGGCGACAAAGTCACCTTAGAGCGACGCACTGAACCCATTAGCAGCCCCCTCATTTGCGACAAGCCCGTGTGCTTCGCGTGCAGGCGACGCCGTTATTGCATCTAACTCAGTTCGCTTCACCCTGTGGACGGCCGGGTCTCACAGGGATTACCTGTCACAGTCAGCCGATTTAAATGGTCGTGTTCATTAAGAATTTTTAAAAAGAAACGAATGCGTCTCACCATGGAAAAGAAACGAATGCGTCTCACCATGGCGTGACGGAAACAGTTGCCAGGATTGGATTGGTCTGTTTGGAAGTGCTGTTTTCGGACCGCTGGATGTCCCAAGATCGGGGGACTCTTTTCTAGTCCTCTAAACTTTAGGCAGAGGTGTTGGCACCGCTATAATTGGATCGATAAAGTTTGGACTTACAAAAAAGCTTCATCTGAGCGGCTGATTCCTTCAGTTTATGAATAATCCGCGTTGGAGGGAAACGGGATGGCAATGAAGGCAACCCTTGAGACTGCCTCGGGCTACCAAGGCGACAGTTAACCCAAGCTCCGACATGGATCGCACGAATCCAGATGGTGACAGGCGTTAATGTAATTCCTCGTCTAGTGGATCATTCTTGCGATTGCAATCGCTCTGCTCGCAAAGATCGGGTGGATTCAGTAAAACAACTCGCCTAACCGCGGCGAGAGTTGCAGCGCCAGATCAAAGAGCGTGGCGTAAGCACATTTTCGCGGATCTGGGGATGGTTGAAGCGCTGGCCGCCCACGCCGCCCGTGGTGCTGGAGCGGGGGAGCGGGGAAGGTGTGTAGGGGCGGCCTATCACGGCCACCCGATGTTGCCGCCGAGCCGCTGTCGCCCATCATGATACCCGGTGACCGCCGCGCGCATCGCGGGCACATTTTCATCAGCTCAAGCCGACGCTTCATATAACTTCACAAACTTTAGCTGGGCCATGCGTGTGAAGTCTGAATCAAGGGTCCAGAGGGTGGCTTCGTGGCCGGTTGCGATCGCCGCAATCAGCAAATCGGCAACACCGAAGTGTTCGCCGGCCGCGACAGCTACCTCGAGCCATTCGTTTATGCGGTCCCAGGTCTGACGGCCGGGATAAAAAACCGGGATTGCGGAGAGTGAGCGGCGAAGACGGCCAAAATCATCGCGCCCGGCTCCGGATAAAATTTCAACCCGAACCGGAGCGGGCAGGGCCACTTCGTCGGCATCCAGCAGCCCGCGTAGTATGACCGCTTCCCGTCCCCGCCCGCGGCGCAGGGCGGAAATCCAGACGGAAGTATCAACACAGATCATCTGGAGCGGCGTGGTCGACGACGTGATGCCGCCACATCCAAGTCAAGCTGGACGGAACCGAGAAGGTTCTTCAGTTCCTCGACCCGGCGGCGACGGATCAACTCCTGGAGTGACACAATGACTGTGTCTGTCTTCGACTTGAAGCCGAGTATTCTGCGGGCTTCGTTAATGAGTTCTTCGGGGATATCCAGCGTGGTGCGCATACTATTTATGCTAATTAATATGCTTTAAAATGTCAAATTGACCTGATTCTGTATGCCGAGCAAAATTGTCCCGATAGCCGCAGGTCGCTTTCCCCGCATGGGTCGCTTTCCCATATGATTTTGTTCAAACCGCCTCAGGGGTCCTCGGAGTACATGATCTCAGCGCCGGCAAGCCGCCATGGGATAGATGTCGCGTAACCGGGCGTCGGGCAAAGAAACGGTTTCCGCGATCCACGAAACCCGAGCCAGGTGAAAAAAGGCCGCATGTCTTGCATATACATATTCATATATGATAGCTTTGTTTTTTCTTAGGTAGCTATGGCACGCACGACAATTCTGTTGGATGACGAACTTCTTCTTGAGGTCAGAGAACTGGCCAATGCCAGCGGTAAGACTACTACCGCCGTTATCCATGAGGCCTTGGAGGCTTACGTCAAGCAGGGACGGTCAGCCCGCACGCTGAGTTTCGCCGGAGTAGGGAAGAGCGGTCGTCGCTCCATCTCCAGGAACGCGGAAACGATCTTGCGCCGCAAGGCGAACCGCCGCAAGGGATGGTAAATGGCCGTTCTTGTCGACACGGGCGCGTTATACGCCCTTGCCGATGCCGATGATCAGTACCATGGCGTGGTCTCCGCATATATTGAGACCGTCAGGGAAGCCCTGATCGTTCCCAGTGCGGTCGTGCCGGAGGTCTGCTACCTCCTGCTTGAATATTTGGGGGTGAACGCGGAAATACAGTTTATCCGCTCGCTGGCCGATCAGGAATTGCTCTTGGAGCATTTCACAATCAAGGATCTTGGCCGAGCGGTCGAGATCCTGGAACAGTATCGCGATGCAGACTTTGGCATGGTGGATGGCACAATCATGGCGATGGCCGAGCGTTTGAAGATCCGAACAGTCCTGACTTTGGATCGCCGCGATTTTGGAATCTATAGACCGAAGCATTGCGCTGCTTTCCGCCTCGTTCCGGATCTTTCGCGGCCGCGCTGAAAGGTCCACCACGGCTCCCAGTTTTCGTGCCGGGATGGGTCAGGTCTTCAGAATTCAGTTTTTGACGCTTCACACGGTATTCACCGTCTTCAAAATCGTGCCAGAAACTGAATTCTGAAGACCTGGTGCAGATCGAGAATCTTGGATCTGCGCTCAGCTTAAAATAGCTCCATGACGGACCGAGCACAAGCGCTGCTTCGCGAAGTTCTGACGCTTCCGCCCGACGAACGCGCCGATGCACCTCGAAGCGGACCCCTACCCAGCCGGCTCGAACAACTCAATCGGATCCCGTCGGGATCTTCGATCTGGATCTGTCTACCGCCCGGCCCGGTCTCCATAGTGTTCCTGAAATGGAGGCCCGCTTTTTTCAGCACGTCGATGAACGCGGCGAGATCGTCGATCCGAAGCACGACGCGGTTCCATCCGCCGGGCTCCTGCCGCTGTCCATTCGGCATCGGCCGAGATCCCGACGCTTGTGGCCCGCTGAGGAGCATCTGCGCATCGCCGAGCGACACGCTGGCGAACGCGGGAAGCTGCTGGTGTTCGAGCGTGAAGCCCAGATGTGTCGTGTAGAACGCAACGGAGCGAGCCACATCTTTGACCTGATATCGGACGCCATGCACGGCCTGCACGAACTGGAGAATGCCGACAAAATGCCGACAAAAATGCCGACAATGCCTCTCACCAAAGTCGTGCGTAAATGCCTGTCAGATTTGAAGTCTTCTGAGCCTTAGTGCTGTTTCCACCGCCGGCTATCCTTTCAAGGCAACTGCAAAAAGGGTGTTTCCGTACTTTGTCTACACTC
>DASXQR010000090.1:0-12762 GCA_036507075.1 Acidobacteriota bacterium
CGCGTCGTGGGGAAAGGAGTTGAAACGGGCCGCTCCTACTGGCACGGGTATTACCTCAACGATGATTGGAAGGTAAATCGGAACCTGACGCTGAATCTCGGTTTGCGCTACGAGTACGTGAGTCCGCTGGTTGACGTTCTGAACCGGCGTTCGACGTTCTACCCGCTGGTGCATGAGAACACAACCGGGGAGCGCGGCCAGATCATCGTGGCAAACAGCACCGAGGCAAAGCAGCTTTTAAACCTGAGCGGTGTCGGGGCGCGGGCCGTCTATGCCCCCGACCGCAACAACTGGGCGCCCCGCATCGGTCTGGCGTACTCGCTGGGGGAGAAGACAGTTCTCCGCGGCGGGTACGGGATTTTTTACACGAACTCGCAGAACTTCGTGAATAACTTTGTCATCAACCGCCGGCAGCCGCCGTTTGCCGAAACTCAGACGATCACCTCTTCGACTGCCACGCCTGAGATAGCAATTGCCAACCCGTTCGTGAATGCAAGCGCGGTGCTGGTAATTGCCACTCAGAACATCAATCCCGGCTTCCGCGAAGGGTACGTCCAGCAGTGGAACTTCACGGTACAGCGCCTGCTGCCAAAAGACTTCAGCGTTGAAGCAGGATACGTCGGCAGCAAGGGAACCGACCTGGGCGAGCTCAACTTTTATAATGTGCCGCACCCCGGACCCTCAGCCACTCTGCAGGCCCGCCGTCCCTTTCCAGCCTGGGGGACGGCTCTGAGCCTGGACTCGTACGTTACGTCCCACTATGACTCGCTTCAGGTGAAAGCCCAGAAGCGCTCTTCGGCAGGGATGGCGGTTTTGGCGGCATACACTCTCTCCAAGTCCATCGATCTCTCCAGCGAGCGCGGCAACGGCGAGCGCGGCGGCGGTTTTGACGGAAGCGGCAATCCGAGAGATCCGCGCTCTTCCCGCGGGCTGTCCGGATTCGATAACAGGCACCGCCTGGCGGTAAGCTTTGTCTATGAGATCCCAGCAGGACAAGGCAAGCGTCTCGGGAGCGGCGTCGGCGTTGTGGAAGACAAGCTCATTTCGGGGTGGGAGCTGAGCGGGATTGCAACCTACCAGAGCGGCTTTCCCTTTACCGTGGTGCAGTCCGGTGACCCAAATGGGGATGGCATCGCCGACCGGCCCGATCTGATTGGCAACCCGGTAATCAATGATCGAAACCCGAACTGTTACATCGCAGACTCGCGCAACCCGGCGTGCGGCACCGGCACTGGGACGGCATTTGCCAATCTCCCGGCAGGGTCGATCCGTTTCGGCAGCGCAGGAAGGAATATTCTTATTGGTCCCGGGCAGATAGTACACGATCTGGGAATTTCCAAGAACACGCGCTTTGGCGAACGCTACAACGTCCAGTTTCGCGCCGAGTTCTTTAACCTGTTGAATCGGGCGAATTTCAACCAGCCGAATCGGACCGTGAACATCACAAATCCCGCGTTTGGAAGCATCAACTCGGCATTCCGCCCGCGCGAGATGCAGTTTGGTTTGAAGTTCGAGTTCTAAGTATCACCACAAAGACACAAAGGACACTAAGGGGGGACGAGGAGCTGGCGGAGTCCGGTCACCTCCAGAATACTTTGCCACTGTTCACCTTGAGACCTGACCTGACTCCGCCAGCCCCTCGTTCCCTTCGTGTCCTTTGTGTCTTTGTGGTGAAAAGATTCTTACTCTTTGCAATGCCTTTTGCACTGACAGGCGCCATGGCATGCCTGTCCCGCGCGCAAACGACAGAGACGCCGGTTCAGGCCGTCTGGGCCGTCAATGACGGAGAGAAGGTCAAACGAGACGACCTGAGCAATCCCAATAAGACGATCAACTCCGCGTGGGACGGGCACAAAGTGCGTCTCTTCGGCGCACGAAACGAGATTCTGGCCTTTCAGCTGATCATTGAAGCGGGCGCGCGGGGGATCGACGCTTTATCAATCGAGCTACCCGAACTCCGGCAGCGGGGTGGCACAGCAGCCATCTTATATGGGGCGCCCGCCCGGGATCCCACCGACTACAGCGGCCGCCAGATCCAGATATTCTCAGAAAACTACATGCAAGTTTCCCGGCCCACACAGGCCAGCTGGATCTACCGTCAAAATACGCCCAGCGCTCCAGCCGACCCCACCGGCTGGAAACCGGTGCAGCTTGTTCCCGAGAATGCCAGGCAAGGGAAGGGAGGTTTCCCTCTGAAAGTTGAACCCTTTCAGAATCAGGCCATCTGGGTGGAGATTTACGCGGGTCGCAATTTGCCGCCAGGATTCTACGATGGAACCCTTTTTATAAGAGCGGATGGAGAAACGCGGACCATACCGCTGGAGCTGGAAGTCTTCAATTTCATTCTTCCCGACGAAAACAGCATCCACGCCATGATCTACTATGAAAGCCAGCAGCCCGAGCTTTACCAGGGACGCAATCTTGATGCCGAGTATCACCGCTTCGCGCATCGCCACCGGATCGAGCTTGTGAATGCCTACAGTGTCGCGTCGGCCACGGCGGCTTTGGGCCGCTTTCGCGGAGACGACTTCTCTTCCGCGCGCGGTTATGAAGGACCGGGAGAAGGCGCCGGGAACAGAATCGCTCCAGCATCCTTTTACTCGCCCGGTACCGGGTACGATGAAAGATCGAGCGCCTGGGAAAAATCCGATGCGTGGATGACATTCCTGGACCAGTCTCTTCCGGGTGTTATTACTTTCCTATACATGCCGGATGAACCTGCACCTTCGGAATATGCGCGCATCTGGAGAATTGCCGATAACGTCCATTCCAACCCGGGACCGGGACGACGGTTGCCGATCTTTGTCACTCGCGGCTATGTCCCGGATCTTGACGGCGCGATCGACATCTGGTGCTCCGGACCTGGCTCGTACATTATCGAGCGCGCTCTGCAGGAGAGGAGCCGCGGGCGCCAGTTTTGGATTTACAACGGAGGGCGTCCCGCCGGACCGGCCATTGTGATCGACAGTCCAGCCACCGATCCGCGCGCTACCATCTGGGCTTGCTTCAAGCACGGTATCGACGTCTATTTCTACTGGCACGCCGTGCACTGGCGCCACAATAGCCAGAAGCGTGAAGGGGACCGAAATCAGGATGTCTGGGCAAACCCCATCACCTACGACAACGGCCAGTCATTTGCCAACGGCGACGGAGTCCTCATTTATCCCGGAGAAGAAAAACTCCACCCCAACGAAGACCGCGGAGTCCCCGGGCCGTGCTCGACGATCCAACTTGGGAACTTCCGCCGGGGGCTGCAGGACCATCAGTATTTGACTCTGGCTCGCAGGCTCGGGCTGAACGCTGAAGTAAACCGTGCGCTGCAGGCCGTTGTTCCGCGGGTTTTTTCAGACGCCGGAAGCACGGTCGGTTTCGCCGAAACGGGCAACACTTTCGAGGATGCGCGCAAGGAGCTTGCCACGGCCATCGCGGCTGCGAGCGCCAGGCAACGACGACGCCCCTGATGCAATGCGGAATGCGGAATGCGGAATACTGTTACGTAAGTCGTTAACGCGTACTTGGTCTGGTGCCTTTGTGGTTGAAGAGAATGAACCACCAAGGCACCAAGCTAGATTTTAAACTTGGTTGCCTTTATTCCGCATTCCGCATTCCAAATTCCGGATTTCGTAATTCCGCATTCCGCATTCCTCATTCCGCATTCCAAAATCCGCCTCAGCAACTTGCCGGCGTTAATAGGGCCAGGCGGTTCCATCCTGGCGGCGGATGGTCGGCCGTGAGCGGCGTACGTAGGGATATTTCTTGGCCGCCGTCTCGTTGACTTCGATCCCCAGTCCCGGCTTGTTGTTAATACTGATGTTGCCGTCGCGGAAACTGGGGACGTCGGAAAAGACTTCCCGAATCGCGTCGCCCCAACTGGCTGCGTGTTCCTGTATGCCAAAATTCGGCACGGCAAAGCTGACGTGACAATTGGCCATGTGAGCTACCGGCGAAATGTTGCCGGGTCCGTGCCAGGCGGTCAGGATTCCGTAGGGCTCACACACAGTCGCAACTTTTTTCCCTGCCGTAATACCTCCGCAGTGGACCAGATCATGGCGCACGTAATCGATCAGGTGTTCTGTGATCAGTCCCAGGCCATCCCACTGACCGGTGTAAATTTCGCCCATCGCAACTGGAATGCTCGACTGCTGCCGGATCAGCCGAAACGAATCCAGGTGCTCCGGGCGCAGCGGGTCTTCGTAATAAAAAAGATTGTAGGGTTCGAGCGCCTTTGCGAGCCCTACCGCCTGATTGGGCGTAATCCTTTCGTGTACGTCGTGCAAAAGCTCGATCTGTTCGCCCAAATTTTTTCGCAGGTGTTCAAAAAGTTTGGGCAGCGTGCGAACGTACGGCCCGGGCTCCCAGATTTCGCTCGGCGCTGACTCCTCATCGTAGGCCTTCTGAATCGCCGCCCGTTGCCGCTCAGAAGGAGGGACCGCATAACCTCCTTCCATTCCCGGCGCCGACACCTGCACTTTTATCACCCGATATCCGCGCGCCATTAGTTTGCGCGCTCCTTCTTCGACTTCCTGAAAGTTGCGCCCGCCGATGCTCGTGTAAGTGAGCAGTTGGTCGCGCGCCTTTCCTCCAAGCAACTCATACACCGGTAGCCCGGCCACTTTTCCTTTGATGTCCCACAACGCCATGTCAATTCCACTGATGGCCGACATGTGCACAGAACCCGACCGGTAGTAGGGAAGAAAGAACAAAGTCTGCCAGATATCTTCGATCCGCATCGGATTCCGCCCGAGCAATCCAGGCCTCATATGCTCTTCCAAAAACTTGGCAACTCCCAGCTCACTGCCGGAGCAGGTGGCGTCTCCCCAGCCATAAAGCCCTGCCTGATCAGTGAGCACTTTGACGAGCACATAATTGCCCAGCGCAGATTTTGCGGGATTGGTGACCAACACCTGCAGATCAGTAATCTTTAAGCCTGCCGCCGCCGGCGCGCCGGACACGCCCTGCCCTGATGCTGTACTAAAAGAGCGAAGAGACGAACCGGCAGCTCCTGCGGCTGTAAACGCCGAGGCAAGAAAATTACGCCTTTTCATAGAATCTCTCCCGGGGAAGGAATAATAACTACCACATTTTCGAGCTTGGCCGGGAAAGAGACTTCAACACAGAGGCACAGCCCGGCCGTAGGCCGCAACCAAATGCGTCATCGGTCATCGGTCATTAGTCATTAGTTAAGGAAATCGCTAACAGGGTTACACAGCTATGGCTGTCTAAAATCGTCGCAGAATGAAAAGAAACTCGGGGTTAGTAGTACAGCCCGGCCGTAGGCCGCAACCAAAAAGCCGTCCACGAAAACGTCAACGACCACGGTTAACGTTTACGCGCACGAGCACGACAACCTCCACGTTCGGCGTTCGCGAGCACGGGCACGCAGTGGCCGTAAGGCCACAACCAAGCTGATCGGATAAAACGGCGCGTCCCCGTGGACGTTGGACGTGGTCGTGCAAGTGCTACCGAACCGTGAGTTCTGGTTTTTTTAACCACATTTTTCATTACACGTTAGGAAGCGGAGAGACGGCCTGAGGGCCGTCTCCAGACCGCGCAGCGGTCAAGGAGAGTAGCCGGGGGCAAGCGCGTCTTTTGCGCGCCGCCCCCGGCCGCGTCCCCCAATCAGGAGCGACCCTGAAAGGGTCGAAGAGCGGCGGGGTGACGGCGATCTTGAAAACGGTTCCGGCACCCTTTCAGGGTGCGCCGGTTGGGGGAAGCTCACCGGGGGCGGCGCGCAAAAAACGCGCTTGCCCCCGGCCACTCTATTTGACGCTTTCAGCGTCCAGACCGGCAATTCAATACTCTGAGTCTCCTTTTTGGTTGTGGCCTTACGGCCACTGTAGGAGACGTGGTCGTGGACGTCACTGCTGTCCAGGCGACAGCAGGGATGGTGTGTACTGAATCGCCACGGACAAGCACCGCAGTTTTGCCAGTGCGCTTATGGTAGATTACGTAGAACACTTGTTCTGGGGGGTGTCTATGAAATCCCAACGTTTGGCTTCTCTTCTCCTTATTCTTTGGATGACCGCAGCGCTCACGGCCGAGGCATGGGCGCAGACGGGAACCGGCGATGTGCAGGGCACGGTCAAAGATACGTCGGGCGCAGTTGTGATCGGAGCGACTGTGGCGATTACTCAGGCGCAGACCGCCCGGCGCCAGGAGACGGTGACAAACAGCGCCGGATTTTTCCTGATTCCCTTATTGCAGCCGGGAGGATACAAGATTTCTGTGGAAGCGCCAGGCATGCAGCCCTGGCAGGGAGAGCTCACGCTGCAGGTGGGACAAAATGCAGTGGTCGATCCGGTGCTGAACGTTGCCGCAAACGTAACTCAAATTCAGGTGGTGGGGGACGTGACCCCGCTGGTGACAACCACCAGCGCCACACTGGGCAATGTGGTCGAACGCGCGCGCATCGATCAGTTGCCCCTGAACGGGCGTTTTTTCCAGACGCTGGTGCAGGCTACCACGCCCGGGCTGGAAGGCGCATCGAGCAGCCCTCGTGTCTTCGGCTTAAGACCGACCTCGATGGAGTTTCTGCAGGACGGGGCAGTGCTTACCAATCGCGATACCGGCGAGCTTTCGGGCCGGCCTCCGGGATTGGATACGATCGAGGAGTTTCGAGTGGAGACCAGCAACTCTTCGGCGAAAATGAACCGCCCGGCCGCCACGATTATTTCAACCAAGAGCGGGTCGAACGGAATTCACGGCGCCGTATTCGAGACGCACCGCAACAATTCGTTTGGTGTGGCACGCCGGCGGCAGGACTTTTATGACAAGCCGCCGCACCTGGTGCGCAACGAGTTCGGGGCATCGCTCGGCGGGCCGGTTTATCTGCCAAAACTTTACAGCGGCACGAACCGCACCTTCTTCTTTTTCGCTTTCGAAGCCTACCGCAATTTTTCGGCAAATACGACCAGCACCAGCATGCCGACGATGGCGATGCGCCGCGGAGACTTCAGCGGGCTGGTGGACAGCGCCGGGCGGCGCATTACCCTCTATGATCCCTGGACCACCGATCCTAAGACCTGGCAGCGGCAGCCATTTCCCAACAACGTCATTCCGATCCAGCGCCAGAGCCCGCTGGCGAAATACTTTTACAGCGTCACACCGGAACCGACGCTCCCGGATGTCAATCCTCTAGTGGCCAGTAATTATTTCGGCCCGGCTGTATCTATTCGCCTGGACCATACCGAAACGCTGCGCCTGGATCATAAACTGAGCGACCGGGATCAATTCTTCGCGCGGCTTACCTATGGGAATCGCTGGGCCAAGAACCGATCGGGTGAAAACGGCTCGCCCACCATGCTCGACGAAGCGGGCAACGTGACGTTTCGTCCGGTAAAAGATCGCAGCGCCGTCGCGTCATGGACTCACACCCTCTCTCCAACTTTTTTCAGCGAAACGCTTGGTTCGGCCTCTTACGAGAACCTGTCGCTCTATGTAGGCACGGATCACATCAATCATGCCGACCGACTAGGGATGCCCAACCCCTTTCACGAGACGGGGCTTCCAAACTTCAGCAGCACCGGCTTCGGCATGGTGTATTCCTACGCCGACAACAAGCGAACCAACATTACGCAGGTTTACAGCCTCGATCAGAACTTTACAAAAATTCTGGGAAGGCATGAGCTTCAGTTCGGCGGGCGTTTTCGCCACGAGAGACTGCATGTGCTTCCCGATCAGCAGCAGGTGCAGGGAAATCACAGCTTCTCCAGCCTGGCCACGGCACTCTATGATCCCAACTCCGGATCGGCCTACAACGCCTTGCCGCGGACGGGTCATGACAGCGCGAACCTGTTCCTCGGAGTTGTCGGTTCCTATTCTGCGCAGTTTGTGCGCAAGTGGTACCAGCTTCGCGCGCGGGAGTATGCCGGGTACTTCCAGGACAATTTCAAATTGAATTCCCGGCTCACGCTGAACATGGGCCTGCGATGGGAGTTCTACCCTGCGATTCGGGAACGGAACAATATCCTTACAGGATTCGACCTGCAATCCAAATCAATCATCAATGGCGTATCGCTTGAGAAGATGTACCAGTTGGGAGTGACTAATCCGGCCATCGTTTCGAATTTCACAAGCATCGGCGTCAAGTTCATTACTCCCGACCAGACAGGATTGCCGAACACGCTGATCTATTCCAATCCGCGTGATTTTGGGCCTCGCGCGGGCTTTGCCTATCGACTCACGAATGGGCGAAACTTCACCGTGTTGAGAGGTGGCTACTCGCTGTACGCATTTCCGATCCCGCTGCGTACGTTCAACGCGCGGATGCGCCAGAATGCGCCGACCAACGCGCGTTTCACACAGTCGTTAACCAGCGCTGCTCAGAGTCCTGATGGCCTGCCAAATTATGGTTTGCGCTCGATCCCGACCATCATTGCCGGGGTAAACAGTCGAGATATGCTGGATCCCAGCCAGCCGGGCGGCGTTACACGCGGCTCTTTTCTCACCAGCTTCTTTGATCCTCATCAGCCCAGCACGCGCGCGCATGAGTGGAACCTCACAGTGGAGAGGCAGATCCTGGACGGCATGGTCATTCGCGCCGGTTATATCGGCACGCACGGCAGCAAGCTCGACCAGTTTTACACGTTCAACGAGCAGCCGAACAACTATGTCTGGTTTGTGAATACCGGACTTCCGCTGCCGACCGGTGAGTTTTCCGGTGTGGCGCGCCGGAATTTCGATCGTGTCACTTATGGCAATATCGAGATGTACAGCAAGACCGGCTGGTCGAATTTCAACGGCATGCAGCTTGAAGTCCAGCGCCGCTATGCGCGCGGCTACGCTTTCCAATTCTTCTATGTGTTAAGCAACGCATTTCGGGCGGGGGGAAACGGGTGGAGCGACGACTTTGTCCAGGAGCCGAATATGTTTCTCAGCGGCGCGCTTCCGTCCGATTTGAAGCAGCGCAACCGGCTGCTGAACTACCGGCGCGACCCGGAGATTCCGAAGCATCGAATGCGCTGGAACTGGATTGTCGACCTTCCTTTCGGGCGCGGCCGCCGCTTCGGCGGAGACGCCGGGGGGGTTCTCGATCGGATAATCGGCGGCTGGCAAATTGCCGGATTCGGCGGCATGAGAAGCAACTACTGGCAATTGCCGACGGGCAATTGGGGCGAGCTGGGAAAAATCGAAATCTATGGGAAGAAGTATCCGATTCAGGATTGCCGCAGCGGCAGGTGCATTAACGGATATCTCTGGTACAACGGCTACATTCCGGCCCACCGGATCAACAGCGTCAACGCCCAGGGCCAGCCAAACGGTGTAATGGGTGTGCCGGCCAGTTACCATCCTTCTTCGCAGCCGGTGATTCCGACTCCGGCAAACGGGGGGAGCTCTAGCGACCCGAATTTCAATTTTTACGAAACGCAGTCCGTCCTGGTCAGACTGCAAAACGGGTCATTGCAGCGGACCAATCTCGATACCAATCTGCATCCCTGGCGCAATCAAGTCCTGCCCGGACCGCGGAGCTGGAGTCTGGATGCATCGCTCTTCAAGAATATTCCGATCAACGAACGACTGGCGCTGCGCTTTAATGCAGATCTTTTCAACGTTCTGAATATGCCCGGCCTCAACCTGCCGAATTCTACAAGCGGAATTGTGAGCCTGCAGGACTCGGCCAGTGAAGCCAGGCAGTTGCAGTTGACTCTGAGATTGACCTGGTGACCCGGCTTTAGTACCTGAACTGCAGTAGTAGAGCACTCAACTCCGCCGCCGTCAGAGCCTCGCGCGTAAGGGCGTGTGAAAAAATCGACGCCACCGGGGCAAGCCCGGTGGCGTCGGTTTCTCCGACAGGCTCCTAGTGAAGAATCGCCTTCACCACCGGGGCAAGCCCGGTGGCGTCGATTTTTTCACACGTTCTAAACACGGGGGCCCGCCGGACTGACAATATCCCGCGGGCTTACATCGGCGTGCCCGGCTGCTGCCGCAACCGGCTCTGCCATTGGTGAAAATTCTACTTCGCTTGACTGGGAGATCCTTCTGTCGCCAGCCGTTGATAGATCTGCCGCGCCTCTCTGAATTGGCCGAGTACGTGCGCCTTTTCTTTGTCTGAGCGCCAACCGGGGTGTGCTTCCGCCAGTACAATGAGCTGATCAATCCAGCGCATGAAGTACTGTGCCGACTCGCTTGATCGCACTCCATGGACACCAACGGTAATCCAGATGGGATTCGTTGTGGCCTGCGGAAATCCGTCGTCAAAAGGATGGGCGGCTCCCGACCCGGAGGCCTGCAAGGTAATCCAGCAACTGTCATGAATCTCAAGCTCCCGGGTAAACTCCACCTGCTTTCCACGGCGCTGCCTGTTGAGATTGAAAACTTCCATCGATTTGCCGTTTCGTACCAGCTCTGCTGCGTCCAGAGGCACGATGGATTCCACTTTTCCGTAGATTCGAACCTTTCCTCCCGCTGCAGGAAGGCGAATTTCTCCGCCAGGGATTTGATCATTCACTTTGAGCTCTAAGAGAGGACCGTTGGTCACCAGCGCGCGCCCTTTGCGAATGGCTTCGATCCAGCCCTCCCAGGTCAACCGGTCCCCCAGATAAGCATAGGCGCGATCCTGCCCCACGATGGCCGTGTAGTGCAGGCTGCTGATTGAGTCTTCTCCTCCTACCGCAGGAATCCTGAATCCGTTGTTGAGCGCATGATGCCACACGCGGTAGCCGGCCCAATTGGCGCGCGACATCAGCTCATGGTAGTCGATCGTCTGCAGCGCCAGGTCGACGGGAAAAGCTTTGGCGACTCCAAGATTCGACTCGAGCGGATCGATATTGCCGGAGAACGGATGGACGTATGCGCCCAGCCCACCCTGCTCGCGCGCCATTCTGAAAACATCCGTATTGCTTGGATACAGGCTCTCAATGGCGGTTCCCTCGTAGCCGGTGGTGAAAGGGGAAATCAGGTGGCGGGTCAAATTAATCAGGGATATGTGGCCGTAGAAGGGAGGGCGGTACTCTTCATTGAAGTACAGCAGACGCCGCGCGCCGGAAAGGGGGTGCGGTTTGCCTGTGAAGAACTGATAATCAAGGATGCGATTGTCCTTATTGGCAATCAACTCGCCGACGACGCTCAGATCTTCCGCGTCACCCATGAACATGAGATTTTCAGGCGTGTTGTGCAAATTGCCCGCGTAATTCATGTGCACGTGATTGCTGCCGCTGTACCAGCCGCGGGCCTTCATGTCGGTCATTCTTTCCAGCCGCAGTGTTACCGTCGAAACCCGATCTGCCGCAGCCGTAATTTTTTGTGTTGCCGGGTAATACTCGAAACCCTTCACAGCCTCGAGGAGCAAGTAGCCCTCGGGCACAACCAGCTCAAAAGTTCCCGCCGCATGAAAGAAGTGTTCTCCTAATCTCCCGATGCGGTGGTAAGCGCCATCGGGCGCGTAGGTTTTCCCGTCGCCAGCCCTGGCATAGACGCGTGCTGCAAGGGTGCTTCCGCCGGCTACATCTTCAACACGCACCCGCACACGCGCCATCGGTCTGGCCCAGCGGCGCGATGTGATCGCCAGCTTTTTCTGCAGGCCGCCGTAGGTCTTAAGCAGACGCAATTGCGGCAGGCCTTCTTCATTTGAGATGAACACAATCCACTCGCCATCCGGAGACCAGCGCGGGTGAAAACTGTCCCACTCCGCAAACGTCAGCTTGTAAGGCTCACCTCCCTGGACGGGAAGAACAAACAGGTTGTTGAACTGGCCGCCCAGATGAGAGCTGTAGATAATCCGCTTACCATCATGGGACCAGTGCGGGCGCGTGCGGTAAAGCGTTTCCTCTTTATGTATTCTCCGTGCCTTGTCTATTCCGTTCGGTTCGACAGGCATGCGCCAGATTGCTCCCGAACCGAGTGATATGTCGCGGTTGCTGACAAAAATAATTTCTTTGCCGTCGGGCGACCAGGTGGGTTGAATGTGCAGGTCATAATTGCCAAAATAGAGGCGGTCTTTTCCGTAAGGGTGATCTCGCGTCAATTGGATTGTCTCGCCAGGCTTGCCGTCGCGCACGTCCGTCACAAAAATATTGAAGTAGCCGTTCGGGCGCGTAGAAACAAAAGCGAGGCGTGAGCTGTCCGGCGACCAGGCAGGGTCGATGTTCAGATCCGTGCCGGTGGTGAGATCGACTGATTTGCCCGTCGATGTATCGAGAAGCTTCAGGTTGATGCGCTTATTGGTGTCATCTGCCGTGTACGCAATCCACCGGCCGTCGGGCGACCACTCGGGGGAAGACAGATATTCATTCCCATACGTGATTTCGTGAGCGACAGAATCATTCGGACGCATCTTCCACAACGAACCTTGCATAGAAAACGCAATCCATTGGCCGTCGGGCGACCAGGAAGGCCACCAGGGAGTGCTCGCTCCGGCAGGCGGCAGATAGTAGTTGAACATGTAGACGCCCCCGGTCTTTGCCGCGGGATAGAGCCTGGCAGGCTCTTCGGGAAGAATGTAACGCGCCACTCTGTCCTGCCCATGGATCAGGGCAACGATCCAAAAGAGCGAAGACAGAATGAGCAGATGTCCTTTCACCATTGTTCACATCCTTCCAGCGCGGAATTTGCCATGCCGCTCAGCGGTGGGATTGTTTTACTTGCACACTGTCAGAGCGCGAACGAAGTGAGCGGCCCTGCCAAATTAGCTCGACTCACCAACATGGGCTACGCCCTCACAGCCGCCGAAAACCTGATATTTTCATTTGTGGCGGATATGAGGATGGTATCAGATCGCCACATTACGGGGCCCCTCGCTTCATTCGGGCTCTGACATGCGTGGTG
>DASXQR010000091.1:0-18994 GCA_036507075.1 Acidobacteriota bacterium
ATCAATTTTTACCACCAACGCACCAAGCCAGTTCAATTCGCAACCCGGAACCCGAAACCGGAAAACCCGAAACTTTTTTTGTGAATATCCGATGAAAGAAGTTAAAAAGAAACTCGAAGACGAAATCCGTGCGCTTGAATACGAACTGAAGAACGAGCTGCCTAAGATAATTCAAACGGCGCGCGAGTTGGGAGACCTGCGCGAGAACGCTGAATATCAAACCGCCAAAGAGCGCCAGACTCTTATCCAGGCCCAGATAGCGCAGCTCAAGGAGCGCCTTTCCAAGCTTTCCATGGTGAACCTGAAAAATATCCCTGAAGGAAAAGTAGCCTACGGTTCAACAGTGACCCTGTGGGATACGGATTCAGACAAGGAAGTGGTCTACAAGCTGGTGAGCAGTGAAGAATCCAACGTGGGGAAGGGTTTGATTTCCATTAATTCCCCGATCGGCCGCAGCCTGATCGGCCATGTCGAAGGCGACGAGGTGGAAATTCAAACACCGGGAGGAAAAAAGTCCTACCAAATTCGCAAGCTGACGACAGTTCATGACAAAGAATAGCGCCCGGCGATTGGCACCAGACATGCTGAGTGAGATTTATGACTAATTTGGCTCCCGGAACGCGGCTGGGGCCTTATGAGATTCTTGATTCCATCGGCGCCGGCGGAATGGGTGAGGTCTATCGTGCGCGCGACACACGCTTGCAGCGTCTGGTCGCCGTCAAAGTACTTCCACCGCATCTGGCGGGGGACGATCAGCGCAGGCAGCGCCTGGAGCGGGAAGCCAAAGCCGTGGCATCCCTGAATCACCCTCATATCTGCACACTTCATGACATTGGTCACCAGGATGGAATTGATTATCTCGTCATGGAGTACGTCGAAGGCCAGACACTCGCCCAGCGGCTGGCAAAGGGAAGGTTGCCGCTCGCGCAGGTGCTGCGCTACGGCGTGCAAATCGCCGATGCGCTGGACAAGGCACACCGCTGCGGCATCATTCATCGCGATCTGAAACCGGGCAATGTCATGCTGTCCAAAGCCGGCGGAGCAAAGCTGCTCGATTTTGGACTGGCCAAGCTGCGCGAGAAGGATCTCCAGCAGGGCGCGTCGGTGCTGACTAAAGTTCCAACCGCCTCCGACCCATTGACGGTGAACGGCACAATTCTCGGCACGGTCAGCTACATGGCGCCGGAGCAGCTTGAAGGGAACCCGGCGGACAGTCGCAGCGACATTTTTTCTTTCGGCGCTGTGCTCTACGAAATGCTCACCGGAAAGCGGGCATTCGAAGGGAAGAGCCAGGCCACCTTGATTGCGGCAATCCTGGAGCATGAACCTCCGCCCGCCGGTTCGCTTGAACCGATGACGCCTCCTGCGCTCGAGCGGCTGATCCGCCTCTGCCTGTCAAAGGATCCGGACGAGCGCTGGCAGAGCGCGCATGACATCAGGAATGAACTCGAGTGGATCCAGGATGCCGGTTCACAGGCGGGAGTGCCCGCGCCGGTAGCGTCACGCAGGAAGTATCGGGAGCGGTTTTGGATTGCCAGCACCGCGCTGCTCGCCTTATGCCTCATACTTTCGATTTTTTGGCCCGCGATTTCAGAAAACTGGCTCAGCACCAGAACGCGATCGCCGGTGCACGTGCAGCGCCTGACTGATTTCGCCGGCCTGGAGGAATTTCCGGCCATTTCCCCCGATGGTAAATCGGTTGTATTCACTGCCGACAGCGGTGGAACGAACCAGATTTGGGTTCGCCTGTTGACGGGAGGCGCGCCGCTTCAGATCACCCATGACCCGGTGGACCATCTTTTTCCGCGTTGGTCGCCCGACTCTTCGTCAATACTGTATTATTCGCCTTCGGCCGCGGGTGAATCACAGGGCGCGATATGGGAAATCTCGGCCCTCGGAGGTTCGCCGCGCCGTATCTCAGCCAGTCTTGGAGGAGCGGACCTTAGCCATGACGCCAGGGAAATCGCGCTTCTTCAATTTGTCAACGGTCAGATCGAACTGGCAGCGGCATCTCGTGATGGCTCCATCCGCCGCGTTATTGCGCGGCTCCCGTCGAACTTCCAGTATTTTTATCCGCGCTGGTCTCCGGACGATCAATGGATCGCATATCAGCGGGGCTCAGTCTTCGATTACAAAATTTTTGTGGTGGCCGCAAAAGGCGGTGAACCGCGCTCCATCGTCAACGATGGAAGCCTGCTGAATGGTTTTACGTGGCTGTCCGACAGTTCGGGCGTCGTATACAGCTCTTCGCGTGGCAGTACCATTCTCTATTTGCCCACGTTCAATCTCTGGTCGGCAACCGTCAAAGGCAGCCGCCTTGTGCAGCTTACCTTTGGCGAGGCGTCGTATCTTCACCCTGACCTCAGCTCTTCGGGCAAGCTGGCGACAACCCGGATGCGCATGCAGTTTGACATCTGGAAATACCCGGTGAATGGCAGCGCGGCGGAAAACGTGAGCCGCGGCGTTCGGATCACGCAGCAAACAGGGCAGGTGCAAACGCCCTCCGTATCACCCAGCGACCGTGAGCTTGTCTATCTTTCCGATGCCGGAGGCCACGCAAATCTGTGGAAAATGGATCTCGCCAATGGCGGCGTTCGGCAGGTCACTTACGAAGACGACGTGACCGTGGCACTCGGTGTGCCCGTTTGGTCACCGGACGGGAAGAACATCGCCTTTGTATCGAAGCGCAGCAGTGCGGCCAACGCCGACCTTTGGATGATCCGCACCGACGGAACAGACCGGAGGAAGGTGGAGCATGCGGTTGGCTGGGCCTGCTGGTCGTTCGACGGGAGATGGCTCTACCACGTCGCCACGGAGGGAAACGTTACGGGCGTGAGAAAAATTAGAATCGACGGAGGCGAGTCGATCATGGTCCGGCGCGAAAGCGCGCAGGGGCCGGCGCTGTCTCCCGACGGCGCCACACTCTATTACGTTATGCCTCTGGCGAGCGTCAACGGCGTTTCCGACCTTGACATCCGCGCCGCGACGCCCGAGAGCGGCGCTTCGCGGGTCGTAGCCCGGATCGCAGGTTCACGTGTGCCGTCGTGGCAGCTTATCCACCCTGTTATGGCGCCCGATGGTAAGTCGCTTGCATTGCCACTGGTGGATGCCGCCACTACCAATATCTGGGCGGTGGATACGTCGGATGGAAAGATGCGCCCTTTGACCGACTTTGGCGGACGTCGCACCTTTATTGTCCGTCGGATTTCCTGGTCCGCAGATGGCAACTCTATCTTTGCCGCCGTAGGCGAAGGCGACGCCGACATCATCTTGCTCGAAAGCTTGCAATACTGACCCGCTCGCGCGGCGCTTTGCCTGTCGGATACAATAGAATTCAGATCCAGGTACAGCCATGCGTCGGATGCGGATTCGTGTTTGGACTGCTATTTGTCTGTTCGTCGCCTTCTTGTTGGCCGGCTGCAAAATTTCCGTCTCGATTGCGCGCGCTGATTATGTGGACGGGACGATATTTGCTGTGCGGCAGAGTTTTGGGTTTTCCGGCGTAAGATCAGAATTACTAACGTCACCTGACTTCGGCCGAACGTGGCGCGTGACAAATACAGAACATGAAGCAGTAGCGAAAATTCCGAAGGATTAGTTGACTGAACAGACGTGAGAAAAAATCAGTACCGCGACCGTAAGCCCGGATTATTCATAAACTGGACAACGAACTGCAACCCCAACCACTCCTGCAACAGTGTGATGCTTATATCTGCCGACTGCCGATTGGTCATAGTGCTTTCACCGCAGAGTCGCCGAGATCGCCGAGGTCTCGCAGAGTTGCAGTCCAGCCTCTGCGAAATCTCAGCGTACTCTGCGCCTCGGCGGTGAATGCAATTGTGGCCGGCTTGCAGATATGTGCTGGGGCGATACGCCTGCTTCTCGGTTTATGAATAATCCGGGTAAGGGAGCGCAGGAATGGAAAATCTTGCTAACTCCCGAAAAAACTTGGCTTTGCTGTAAGCCTTTTTGAAACGCTTGGATCTAATATTCGTACAGCATAAGAGTACTCACGCCCAGGACTGGCAGGCCATGTGGTAGCGGCATGTTATCTCAGTGGCGGGAGTAACGGGCCTGGTTGCGCGGTCTTGTTCACTGTCCAGTGTGGGCAAGGCCGACGCAGCCGGGCAGATTTGTGATTGACGGCCATCATATGAAGCCAGCTCCGGCCATCCTGGCCGTGTTTGCCTCTGTTCTTATTACCGCCTTCGGGGCTGAAACATTCAAGCTGAGCGGTACGGTTCGCGATTCCAAAAAGAGCGCCGTTGCGGGCGCCAGCGTGATGCTCGTGCAGCCCGGCACATCGTTCCGCCGCGCAACGCGAAGCGATATCGCCGGCGCCTATGGATTTGCGGACATCCCTGCGGGCAGCTACCAACTCGTGGCACAAGGCCCTGCAGGAGTTGCCATGCAGCCGGTTTCGCTCAAATCTAAGAACTCGGTCGTCGACCTTCAACTCGCGCCTCCCTCCCAGAGCTCCGCCTTTTCATCCCTTGCCGCATCCGGCGGGCCGCCCTCCGCCCCCGGTGGACCGTACACTGACACCAGCGGATCGACTGCCACCCTCGGTTCGTCGCCTGCCCCTGCCGCCGGTGCTTCGGAGGCTTTCCCGGAGCTGAACTTTAATCTGCCCCAGGCAGGCGCCTCCGGTTCGGCTGGAAGCGGCGGTGCTCCGGCGCCCGACTCGGTAACAATCATCAGAAGCGGCGCCATGCCGGAGTTCACTCCGTTTGGCATGGGAATGGGTGGTTTCGGCGATGACGAATTTCGACGGCCGGATGCGCGATCCAGAAGAGGCAACAACGCCAGGCGAGACTCAAGAATGCCGAATGGGATTCGACCCGGAGCTCCGGCCGGGGCGAGAGAACCGGGCGCTGGCGGACCCGTGATCATCCAAGGGCCCATGGGTGGAATGGCGGGAGGAATAGGAGGAGGCGGCATGGCCGGCGGCGGCGGCCCGGGGGTGATGATCTACAGCCGGATGGGAGGCGCCCGCGCCAATCGCCTGCAGGGAGGGGCTTCGCTCGGACTTCGCAGCTCGGCCCTGGACGCGCGACCCTATGCTTTGCTGGGCGAGGAAATTCCCGACCACCCGTACGACGACGAGAACGTGGGTTTGAATCTAGGCGGTCCACTCTTTTTCCAGAAAGGGAAATCGCAGAATCGACGGGCCGCGCCCCAGTTTTTCCTGAACCTAGGCCTGAACCGCGGAAACGATTTGTTCACCGCCTTTTCAACGGTTCCCACGGCACTGGAAAGAAGCGGCGATTTTTCACAGTCCCGCTATGCCTCGGGCCCGCTTGCCGGACAGACAGTCAGAATCGCAAATCCTTTCGCGCCGGGACAGGCGTTTTCCGGAAGCCGGATTCCACAGGCGCTGATGGATCCCGCAGCGGCTGTCCTGCTCTCGTTCATGCCGCTGCCCAACCTGGAAGGACCCCAGAACTATTTCATCAATCGCAGCATCGGAAACCGAGGTCACAATTTCGGACTGACGTTTAATCTTCCGATCAACAATCAGATGCGCCTTAATTCCGGCGTGAATACAGGCAATCGAACCGGCGACGCTGCTAATCTCTTTCCGAATCTGGGAGGAGAACGCACCACCAGTTTTGAAATAATTCGCGTCGGTCTTAACCACACTATCCGCCGCGGTCTAGTGGAAAACGGAAATGTCTCTATGTCGCGAAACCGGACGGAGGCATTGAACGGCTTTGCATTCCGGCGCGACCTGGAAGGAGAACTGGGAATCAGCGGCGTTTCGCGCCAGCCGGTAAACTGGGGAGTTCCCTCAATCATGTTTACCAACTTCGGCGATCTTCAGGATCTGAACGGATCGATCAGCGCCTTTCAGTCTTTGCGCTCCGACTACGGCCTGAATTGGATCCGGGGTTATCACTCCCTGCGCTTTGGCGCATCACTGACTCGGACTCTTCAAAATACTATTTCTGATGCCAACGGTCGCGGCACCTTCACATTTTCAGGTTTCGCAACCAGCCTCTTCAGCCGCGCGGGACTGCCCGTCCCTGGGACGGGATTTGATCTGGCCGATTTCCTGCTCGGTCTCCCCCAGAGCACCACAGTCCGCTATGGTTCGCCGGACTCTTATTTAAGGAATTGGGAATGGAGCGGATACGTGGAAGACAACTGGAAGCTTCATCCCCGGGTCACCTTCAATTTAGGCGTGAGGTACGATTTGATCACGCCGGGCGTGGAGAAATACAACCGCCTGTCGAACCTGGACATTGCTCCGACTTTTACCGCCGCCGAGGTTGTCCTGGCGGGTGATACGGGAACGTTTTCCGGCGAGCTGCCAAGAAGTCTTATTTTCGCCGACAAGAACAATTTCAGCCCGCGGATAGGTGTGGCGTTCAAGCCGCGGGCCGACAACAGCCTGGTGGTTCGCGCGGGTTATAGTGTTTTTTACAATGACCATATTTATCGCCAGCTAACGCGGAAGCTTGTTTCGCAGCCGCCCTTCTCTTTCTCACAGAGGCTGCTCACGCAACCCGATCGCGTGCTGACTTTGCGGGACGGCTTTCCGCCGGACGATCGTCCCATCACAAACTCGATTGCCATTGATCCCCGGTATCGCACCGCGTACGTGCAGAGCTGGAATCTCAGTCTGCAGCAGCGGTTGCCCTGGAGACTGGTGGGCTCACTCACTTACCAGGGCAACAAGGGAACTCATCTGGACGTGCTGCGGGCGCCGAATCGCGCCCCTGCCGGTTCGTCGCTGGACACGGACTCGCGCCGGCGCATCGGCAACGCTCAGGAGTTTCTGTATCAGAGCAGCGGCGCTTCATCTTCGCTTCATTCTTTAAATGTCTCCGTACAGCGGCGCTTCGCCGGTGGATTCATGGCCAACGGAAATTACAACTTCGGCAAGTCCATCGACTACATGTCTTCCGTGGGCGGAGGGTCGGGCATCGTGGTACAGAATGACGACGACCTGAGGTCCGAGCGAGGCCTGTCAAGTTTTGACGTGCGCCACCAGCTTTTCATCAACAGCATGTGGCAGCTTCCCTTTGGAGACCGAAGACGTTACTTCTCAGGTCCCGGGCTGGGACGCAAGCTGCTGGGAGGCTGGACCATTTCGCCGAATCTGGAAGTCACGAGCGGGCGGCCTTTCACGGCGCGCATTTCGGGCAATCAGATCAACAACAGCGGCACCGGCTCGTACGGCTCCGAACGCGCCAGCGTGACCGGGCAGCCGGTTGAAATCGATAACCAAACGACGGCGCACTTCTTTAACACCGGCGCCTTCACACTGCCCGCGCCGGGGCGGTTCGGGAACGCCGGGAGAAATACCATCCCCGGCCCGGGATCCTTCCGGTTGAACTTTACGCTGAATCGCGCCTTCCAGGTAAATGAACGGCAGCGATTGATGTTTTCCCTGTTCGCCATCAATGCCACCAATCACCCAAATTTTCAGAACATTGACACCGTGGTGAACCGCTTCAGCTTCGGCCAGGTGACCAGCATGGGACCGATGCGCCAGATTCGGGTGAACATGCGGTATTCGTTCTAACCCCTGGCCCTTTGATGGTGTCTTGGTGGTTGACAGTTTTGTGAACCACCAAGGCACCAAGGCACCAAGCCAGGGACCTTGCTCGGAGTAGCATTTCAAAATGAAGAGACTGGCATTCATTCTCATTCTGATTCCGTTTGCGGCGAGCAATCTGCTGCCGCAAATAGCCAGGACTCGCCCGCGTGTCCGTTTTCAGGTGACCGCCGAGCTGGTGCTTGTTGACGTGCGCGCGCTCGACTTGAAAAGCCACCCGGTAGCCGGCCTGAAAGCGACCGATTTCGAAGTACTGGAAGACGGCGTGCCACAGCGCATCGAAAGTTTTCGGGAAGTCAACATCTCCTCCGACAGGCCTGCTCAGACGGCGCAGAGCGCCCCTCTGGTAATTCCCTACCGGCGCGAAGACGTGGAAATTCCGCTGGAAAAGGTGACCCAGTATCGACTCTGGGTGGTGCTGTTCAACTTTGCCGGAATGGATGCCGAGCAGATGCTTTCATCCACTCGCTCAGTCAAAAAGTTTGTTGCCGAAACAATGGGCGCCGATGACCTGATGGCCGTATTCCTCTACAACGGCGAGCTGCGGCTGATATCGAATTTGACCAATGATCGCCAGAGTCTCAGTCGTGAACTTGACAAGCTGGACAAAGAGCCTCCGGTGAGCGCGGATACCGCTTCTGCTGACAATGCAGATGCCGGCGACCCGTCGAGCGACGAAGCAGGTGAGCCCATCGCGGATGACCAGGAATTTGCCATGTTCGATACCAACCGGCAATTCATCGCGCTGCAGTCCGTGCTTCAGTTCTATCGGGAAGTCCCCACGCGAAAGTCGCTGCTCTACTTTTCTTCCGGCATTCGCAATCAGGATGCGGACAACTACGAAGAACTGAGCCGCACTACCAGCATTGCCAACCGCGCCAACGCCAGTATCTACTCGGTGGATGCGCGTGGTTTGGTCGCATTGGCCCCGGGAGGAGGGGCAAGAGATCGCGGACCTAAAGGCGAAGGAATGTTCACGGCAAAAAAAGTGAACGATCAGTTTGCAAATCTTGCGGCCAGCCAGGAAACACTCGAAGCTCTGGCGAAAGACACCGGTGGAAGGGCGCTTGTCGACTCAAACGACTTCGGAAAAATCTTTAAACAGGCGCAGCAGGATACTTCCAATTACTACCTCCTCGGTTATTACTCCAGCAGCAGCCGTAGAGACGGCAAATTCCGGAAGATTGAAGTTCGCAGCCGCGTCCCCAACCTGAAGGTCAGCTTTCGTAAGGGTTACAACGGCCCCAAGTCCTACCTGACACTTACGTCCGAGGAAAAGGAAGAGTTTCTGGAGCGAGCGATCATTTCCCGCCAGCGGCCCGAACAATTCGGAATTGATTTGCGCGCCGATTCGTTTTACCGGGCAGCCGATCAGGTGCTGATTCCGCTCAGTCTTAAGTTCTTCAAAAAGGAACTGCTCAAGGAAGGCGAGCGCGGACAGAAGCTGGATCTTGTAGGGTTTGCCCAGGACCCGCAGGGTGAAGTGGTTCAAACACTCAGAGATTCGCTTGAGATCAAGCCCGGCGACACCGGCACGTCCATCCTGTATCAAAACGCTTTCCTGGTGAAGCCCGGCATTTACAGCTTGACGTTTTATGCCCGCGAGAATCTGGAAGGCCGGGTCACCTCAGTAGAGCAAACGGTGAAATTGCCGCCGCGGCCGGCGCAGCTAAGCACCAGCAGCGTCGTTTTCGGAACGCAGTTGATAGAAAACAGCAATCCGCACTTTGAAATAACGAAGGCCGGCGCCAAGCACAATGAGGCGATCACCATTGAATCGCCTCTGAAAATCGGAAACAGTGAGATCGTGCCCTCTACCGATCGGGTTTTCGCCCGCTCCAAGCAGTTTTATGTTTTGTTTCACGCCTACAACGCGCGGTTGTCGGAAGGAAAAGCAAGAGTCAAGGTGACCGCATCCATCCAGAACAGTTCCGGCAAGACGCTGGGTGACGCGCCATCGGTCAGTTTCCAGTCAATTGACAATACCACCGGCGGCGTTCCCTGCCATATGCGCTTTCCGCTGTCCAAGCTCACGCCGGGAAAATACCTGCTCAAACTGGAGGTGCTGGATGAGGCAAGTTCCGAAAAGGTCAGGCTGGAAGAATCTTTCGAAGTGACGGCCTAGTGCCCGGATTATTCAAAACTTTAACCGCCAAGACCGCTAAGACCGCCAAGATGGCGCATAGGACGGGGCTGAAACTTGAAGGATGAAGGCAGCAGGCCAAACGATTGACGCGGGCTTTGATGACCTTCATCCTTCAAGTTTCAGCCCCGTCCTATGCGCTATCTTGGCGTTCTTGGCGCTCTTGGCGGTTAAGATTTTGAATAATCCGGGCCAGCAGGCCGCTACCTAATCTCGTAAATGCGGGCGCCGGCCAGGTAATCGTACTTCAGAACTTCGGTCAGATGGATTGATCGGCCATCGTAGACGTGTCGGACTCCGTGGACCTCGCTGTATTTCCCGTCGCGGCTGACAATTTTGACCTTCTTCAGCTCGTCAATCTTGGTCGCATCGTCCACCAGCAGGAAATCTTCATACTTAAACGTGTCCTGGAAGAGCCGCGTCATCAAGACATTCGTTTCCGCGCGCGCAACGGTCCATGTCAGTGCCGAAACCAGAACTAGAAGAATCATTCTAGCCTTCATTTTGTCTTCTCCTGATGAGTGAGACTGCAAATCCAGTCTAAATCATTGCGAAGTGTAAGACCAGTGGGGGGTTACGGTTTGTGAGGTTGAGCACGAATTTCCACGAATCTCACGAATTTCACGAATCCTTTGAACTACTTTGTGAAATTCGTGGTCAAGTTAAGGGATTCATGAAATTCGTGGAAATTCGTGGAAATTCGTGCTCAACTGGAAGCTGGTTTGACTGAATGATGCAGCATGTCTTAAATGCGGTTTTCGTCCTCCTTGCTTTTCTTTCCTCTCTGTCCCTGCTGCATGCGGAGACCTATTATGTCAATTTTCAGGTACGCGACCCGGCGGGGCTTTACATTCCCAAGCTTTCGCTGGAGGACCTGAGGCTTTCGGTTGATGGCGTGGAAAAACAGCCGGCCTATCTGTTCGGCCGGGATCTGCCGATGGCGATTGCCGTCTTCTATGACAATGGCCCGTCCATGGCCCCGGAAGTGTTTACCATGAATCCGTATTACCAGACTCCGTTGCAGAGATCGAGCACCATGACACTGGAGATTCTGGACAATCTCAAGGCAGACTACGCCATGGCGCTGTACAGTTACTTTCAGGAGCCCGTTCGTCTCACCGATTTCACCAGCGATGCGGAAATGCTGGAGCGCGGTCTGCGCAATTTGAGGGGCATGGACAAACACGTTGAAGTTGAAGTTCCGCTGGCAAGATTGTCCATCGCGCTGGACCGCGGGATTGAAATGCTGAAAAAGCGCGATGAAAAAAGAAAAGCCCTGCTGTTTTTCAGTTACGTAATGGACCAGGACACTTCTCACATGCTGGACTCACTGCCCCGGCGCCTGGCACGGCACAATATAGAGCTCTACGTTATTTCGTTTGGGCCGCGAAGCGCCACCGGTCCGGGCTTTACGCAACAGGAGAGAATGAGCGCCTACTGGTTCAGAAAACTTACTGACGGAGAGACAGCGAATTTTTACCTGGCAGACATGTACCGGGAAGACCTGCGCCAACTTTCCTTCGAAATTGCAAGCCGCTGGAATACCACGTTCACACTCGCATTCGAATCAAATGAACCGCTGGGCGGAAAACCATTCAAAATTGAGCTGGCAAAACCGCAAATGAAGGTCCTGGCTCGACGAACGCTGCCTTAATAGTTACGGGTTTACGGGTTACGGGTTACGGGTTTCCTTGCCCTTGGTGCCGAAATAATCTTCAATTTTGAATTCCGAATTCGCAGCCCGGTCACTCGACCGCGTACCCGGCATTGATCCAGGCGCTGGTTCCGCCCACAACATTAAACAAATTTCGAAAACCATAACGTGCCAGCACGCTGGTTGCGATGCTGGAACGATAGCCTCCCGCACAGATTACCGCGGTGGGGCGGTCGCGGTCCGGGAGCCCTGATTTCTCACCAAGATCAGCCAGTTGAATGTTTACAGCACCCGGCACGTGCCCCTGCTTGAATTCAGCCGGGCGCCGTACATCCACTACGCCCAGATCGCTTTTCTGGCGCATTCGATGCTGCAGCTCATCCACGGTAATTTGCGGGATGGTGTTCAGTTCAAATCCCTCCTTGTCCCAGGAATAAATTCCTCCATCAAGAAAACCCTGCACTGTATCGATCCCGACTCGTGCCAGCCGCATCACGGCCTCGTCCACTTGCGCGAGATTTTCAGAAACGATCAAAATGGGAGTTCCCATTTGAACCATTGTGCCTGCCCAGGAAGCGAACTGCCCTCCCAAGCCGATGTTCAGAGCTTTCGGAATATAGCCGGCGCCAAACTCTGCGGCCGCCCGAACATCCAGAATCTCATGACCCCGAAGGCTGCGCGCAGCAAATTCCCGCGCCGACAATTCATCGGGACGCGGCAACTCGTCCAGAGCGCGTGCGCCGGTGCGGTTTAGTTCTGCATCCTTGGGGAAATACTTCGGAATCTCGGGCATGTCGGTTGTCATCATGTGAACAAACTCTTCCCGACTCATCGGCTTCAGCGCGTAATTGAATCTTCTCTGCTCCCCGATCGTCGACACGGTTTCGCGCGAAATGTTCCTCCCGCACAGAGATCCCGCGCCATGAGCAGGGTACACCTCTGTACGGTCGTCAAGCTTCATCAACTTTTCATGGAGGCTGTCATAGAGCTGCGCAGCCATGGTCCTGGCGTCATACCCCCGGCTGCCCACCAGGTCCGGTCGGCCGATGTCGCCAATGAAAAGAGTGTCACCGGTGAGAACCCTCCCGGGCGCTTCCGGCGCCTCCGTATCGATAACTAGAATAGAGATACTTTCGGGGGTATGACCCGGCGTTTCGAAGAATCGCAGTACAACTTTTCCGAGCCTCAGTTCCTCCCCATCCCGCACGGCAATATGCTCAAAGGACGCCCCCGCCCTGCTACCGAAGACCACACGTGCCCCCGTCCGTGACGCAATTTCACGGTGCCCGCTGACAAAGTCGGCATGAAGATGGGTTTCAATCACGTATTTGATCTGCAGGCCTTGCGCGCCTGCTGCTTCAAGATACTGCTGTACGTCGCGCTGGGGATCGACAACGACTCCCTCTCCTTCGGAACCGATCAGGTAGGAAGCATGCGCCAGACACCCAAGGTAAAACTGCTTGAAGTACATGGCCGTCTCCGGTCAGAACACGCGTTGTCCGCTCAACCTGCGTGGCGCTTCTCCGCGCGCTCTTTCAACTTGGATTCGGTGGCGTTCTGCTTCCGATGCAGGGCCACGATATAAACAAAGAGCACTGTCCAGATAAGCGTGTAGGCCGTGAAGAGATAGAAGTTCATGCCAGCCCTCCGTGACCGATCCCAATCCGATATTCCTGGTCTTTCTGCTGCACGCGCAAATGCAGCAGCACCGCGTACAGGACCACGAAGGCGCCCAGCGCGACAAACATGGTGATCTTCATCTCCCGCTCGAGGTTCATGCCTTTCGACGTAATCACCACGGGATGTATGGAGCGCCACCAGCGAATCGACATGAACGTAATGGGCACATCAATGAAAGCAATAATCCCCAGGATGGCGGAAATACGATACTTCCTGTCGCTTTCTTCCATGTTGGCGCGCAGCAGCAGATAGGCCACATACATCAACCACAACATTAGAAAGGTGGTGAGCCGGGGGTCCCAGGTCCACCAGGTATTCCACACCGGCTTGGCCCACAAAGGGCCCGTTATCAGAACCAGAGTACTGAAAATAACGCCGATTTCCGCGCTCGCCGAGGCCCAGGTGTCGTATCTTCTCACGCCCGTCGCGAGGTAAGCGACGCTGAAGACAAACAGTATAAAGTACGCGAGAAAGCTGAGCCACCCGAGCGCAAAGTGAAAATAAAAGATGCGCTGCACTTCTCCCATCACCGCCTCGCGCGGAGCGTAAAGGAACGCGCAGTAAAGCGCAAGAACCATCATTGGATAGAGCAGGACAAGAAGAAAGCTTCTCATCATTCCCCCAGCACGTAATCAAACACCACCAAAGCGGCAGCGAAGAATATCAGGTCGAAAACAACCATCATTCCCATCCAGTGCCAGTTCTCAATTTCACCGGTAAGCTTCAGAGCCTGCCGCATCAACTGCACGGATGCGATCAGCAGTGGAACAATGATCGGGTAAAGCAGGATCGAAACGACCACCTCGCGCAACCGCGTGCTTTCCGCCATCGCGCCAAACAGCGTTCCCACTGCCGCCATTCCTGCCGCCGCCAGCGGACAAACCGCCGCCAGCAGCCACATTCTCCAGCTGACGGAGACGTCGAAGAAGATTATAAACAGCGGAAGAGTCAGCGTCATCAGAAGAAGGATGACGCAAAAGTTTGTGAGGAACTTTCCCACGAAAATCCACGCCGGGTCCAGCGGCAGAAGAGCGAGCGCGTGAATTGCGCTTTCAGCACTCTCACGCTGAAAGGTGCGGGAAAGTGTCAGCGCGGACGCAAAAACAACGGCAATCCAGAATATCGCCGCCTTACCTTCGACAATGGCCGCCGATCCCGGGTCGAAACCGAAATTGAAAAGGATAAGCACCAGCAGCGCAAAGAAAAGATTGGAGAGAAAACCTTCTCTGCTTCGAACTTCGAGAACAAGGTCTTTTCTCAGAATCGCCAGCGCTGCGTTCAACCCTTCTCGCATGTGGGTGTATTAATCGTCAATTCCCGGTCGCAGGGGCAGCCTGACATGGCAGCTCCCCGGGTTGTCGCCGGTTAAATCGGGCAGCCATGTTAGGCCGCCCCTACAAGTTTCTCCACAACTTTGCCGTTGCCTACCTCAAACTGCCGAGTCGCCACAGATCGCGCCAATTCGACCTGATGAGTGACCATTACCACAGTCCGGCTTCGGATCCACTGCAGGAAACTCGACACGAATCCGCTGTCGAGCGCATTGAAAGGTTCGTCCAGTAGCAGGATCTCGGGATCGTGCAGCAGCGCCCTTGCAACTGAAAGCCGCTGCTTCATGCCGGCTGAATAGAAGCGGACGCGCCGCTGCGCCGCCTCTCCATCCAGGCCCACCTGTGCCAGAAGAGACCGGCATCTGTCGCGACCCAAACCGCGCAAGGCGGCAAAAAACAGCAGATTCTCCTCGCCGCTGAGATCCGGATACAGCAAGGATTCGTGTCCGAGATACCCCATGCGCCGGCGGAAAAGTCGCAAACCGGCGCGATCTTCGTAAAAAGAAATAGAACCGGAAGTAGGTGGCGTCAGGGAGGCGAGTATCTTCAGCAGCGTCGATTTTCCGACACCGTTGGGACCGAACAGCAGAATTCGATCCTTCTCCCTCAGCTCAAACTGGATATTTTGCAGAACGGGACGTGTGCCGTAGACCTTGTCAACTCCAGAGAGTCTGACGATGGGGGCCATCAGGCTTTTTTCTTCAGTGCTCTTTTCGAGGAACGCGTGGTCTGAACCGTTTCTATCTGTTTGAGAACTTCAATTGCCTTCAGCTCGGACTCCTTCTTCAGAATCTCATAATCATGCGGCGACAGTTTGCCCATACGGTAATCAAGCTCGATGTCTTTGAGCGAAAGATAAGCTTCTTCTTTTTCATTCAGCAGCTCATCCAGACGAGTTTGGCTGCGCAGGTCCGCCGGGGATTCCTCGGGCGCGCGAAAAAAGGGATGGGCAATGAAAACGAGCAAAGCCAGAAACAGCAGCGCGGCGACCAGTTCGGTCAATCTATCTTCTCCAGCTCTTCATTCATTCTCTGGCGATAACTGTCAGCGACCGGCGAAGCTTCAGACCGGGCGGCCTGGCGTTCCACGTCCGCTTCCTGCTTTTCCGCAGCCGCCTGCCAGTGTTTCATCTTGACCACGAGAAATACGCCCGCAACGAAAATCCCCAGGAATGGCAGCACCCAGGCCGTAAGATTGAATCCCGACTTGGGAGGAGCCGCTAAAACCGAGATGCCGCCCTTGTTGACGTATTGCGCCAGAATCTGCTCTTTGGTCTTCCCTTCCTGCAGCATCTTCTCTACTTCTTTGGTCGTCTGATCCGCCAGTCCACAGCCGCAGACGGAAACCGTCTTGTTGCCGCAACCGCACAGGCAAACCAACTGCGAAGTGACATCCTGCACCTGCTCCTTTGTCACCCCAGCGATTGAGGGCGAAATAGTCAGAATCATCAACGCCAGAAGAAATCGGAACCACATATCATTCACCTGCAATTGCGGAATTCGGAATGCGGAATGCGGAATAAGACGAATGTGCGGAATTCGGAACGCGGAATGCGGAATGTCGAATAAGACGAATACTTCATAGGTGATGGACAGTCAGATAAATTTCCTGGGATTTTCCTTCCTTATTCCGCATTCCACATTCCGCATTCCACATTTCCACATTTCCGCATTCCGCATTCCGCATTCCGCATTCCGCATTCCGCATTCCGCATTCAAGATCATGCCGCATGCTTCTGCGCCTGGCGCACCGTTTTTGCCAGCGCTTTTCGCTGCCGGTTGGGCAGCATTACAAACAGCGTTCCGAGCACCATTACAAAACCGCCGAACCAGATCCAACCCACCAGCGGCTTGATGTACATCTTAAAAGTGGCGGTCTGTTTACTATCCCAGCCCACAAGCACGATGTAAAAATCCTCATCAAACTGGGACATGATGTCCACTTCCGTCTGCGGCTGGTCGCTCTTGAAATGGAAGTGCTTCTCGGGCCGCATGGTGGCCAGCTTTTTTCCGTTCCGGTAAAGATCCACGCGCGCCAGGGTAACCTCCTTGTTCACTTCCCGCCTCTGGCCGAAACTGCGATAGGTGAACGTATAGTGCTTCAACCGGCCCGTTTCTCCTGGTTTCAAGACGAAATCCTGTTCCATACCAAAAAATGAAGATGCGATTATTCCGATGAAAACAATCACCACGCCCGTGTGCACGATGAATCCGCCGTAACGGCGTTTGTTACTGGTGACCAGCATATACAGGGCCCTGTAGAACGGCTCGTCCTGATCGCTTTCGATCTTTCCCGCCTGGCGCGCGCGCGCTCCCTTCCAGAATTCCCAAACCACGGTGGCCATGACGAAGGCGCAACCTGCAAAATAAGCCACCGGCACAAACTTCCGGATTCCCAGCGCCATCACCACCGGCACCGCCAGCAATCCGGTGATCAACGGGTAAAGAAAGTTGCGCTGAAAGTTCTTTACGCTTGCCTTGCGCCACGCAATCAGGGGGCACACCCCGGTGAGCACCAGCAGGGCAAACGCCAGCGGCAGGTTGACGTTATTGAAAAACGGCAGCGAGACGGATACCTTCACACCGCGCACCGCCTCTGAAACGATGGGAAATACGGTCCCCCAAAAAACGGCAAAGGCGATTCCCAGAAAGAGCAGGTTGTTGAACAGAAATGAACTTTCACGCGAGAAGAAGGCGGCAACACGCTCTTCAGGCTCAAGCTGTCTGTTCTGAAGCCTGCGAAAGAGAAAGAACAACGAAATGGCAAGGGAGATTCCCAGGAATACAACAAAGAAGCTCCCGATCCCCGACTGCGTGAAGGAGTGCACCGACGACACCACACCGCTGCGGGTCAGGAAGGTTCCGAAAATGCACATTTCGAAGGTCATGATGATCAACGAAAGGTTCCAGACCTTCAACATTCCCTTCTTCTCCTGAATCATCACCGAGTGAAGAAAGGCGGTGCCCAACAGCCAGGGCATGAAACTGGCGTTCTCCACCGGATCCCAGGCCCAGTAGCCTCCCCAGCCCAGTTCCAGATAGGCCCAGTGGGCGCCCATGAATATCCCGATGGTCAGAAACATCCACGCAACCAGCGTCCAGCGGCGCGTAGTCTTGATCCAGACCGGGTTGAGATTGTTGCTGATCAGTGCTGCCATGCCGAAAGCGTAGGGGACGGTGAAACCGACAAGGCCCATGTAAAGATGAGGCGGGTGGATGACCATCCAGTAATTCTGCAGCAAGGGATTCAGACCCGTGCCATCGGGAGGACGGGGCAAGCCCATCGATTGGAAAGTCTGAAAGGGAGGAGTGACAAAGGTCAGCAGGCTAAGAAAGAAGAGCATCACTCCTGACAGCACGCTGCAGACGTAAGGCATCAGTTCCCGGTTCTTGGTCTGGTTCTGAAAAACCGCAACCACCGAGTAGACCGACAGAATCAGAGTCCAGAAAAGCAGTGATCCCTTCTGACCGCCCCAGAATGACGTGATCCGGTAATGCATCGGCAGATCGAGGCTGGTATAGCTGGCTACATACTCGTTGTTAAAATCACCGTGTACCAGCAGTGAGACCAGGGATGCGGAGGCGAGGGCAATCAGCAGAAAAGCGCCGATAACGGCGTTCTCGGCGCTCTGCGCGAGGGCGGCATTTGATTTCCGTCCGGCCACCGCGCCTGCAACCAGACCGTAAGCCGTTACCACGAAGGCCGCCGTCAGGCAGTAAAAACCAAACTCATTCATGAATGACAACCTGTAAAAAAATTCACCACAAAGGCACGAAGAACACTAGGAATCTTTGTGTCTTTGTGCCTTTGTGGTGATTTTTCCACAACTGCAACGTTGGGGCGGCCCTGATAGCGATGATTCTCAAAAATCCTACTTCACCGGCTCAGACTTGAAATTGGTTTGCATGCCATACTTCTTCTGGTGCTCCCGGCCGACTTCGGTGTTGTACTGGCTTTCGTATTTGGACGGGCACTTGGCCATGAGCGTGTGAGCCCTGAACAAACCGCGATCCGGCGTCATCCTGCCTTCAAGAACCACTTCCGAGTTGTCCTTGAAAGTGTCGGGAACCACTCCCGTGTACCGAACCGGCAGAGTTGCTCCTCCCTCAGCCATGACAAAGTCGACTGTCATCGTGCTGGGGTCCTTCCGGATGGTTCCTGGGACCACTCTGGCCGCGACGCGCACATCCTCGGTTGGAGAACCGGGCTTTGCCATCAATTCAGACAGCTTAAAATAATAAACGGTCGCTTGCGTGCTCCCGGTGAACATCAGATAGGCGATACCCACGACGATAACCGAGGCAGCAACCATCAGTTTCAGTCGCCCTTTCCCCACTTAAGTCTCCTTTGTGCAGCAGGATAACAAGTAATTCTAACAGACCGGACGCGGTTAGACAAGGGATGGAGGGATGGAGGGATGGAGGGACGGAGAGAGGGAGGGATTGAGGGACGGAGAGAGGGAGGGATTGAGGGACGGAGGAATGGAGGGATGGAGGGATTGAGAGACAGAGGGACGGAGGGATTGAGAGACGGAGGGAAAGAGAGGTGAAGAGAAAAGCATTCGCGTCCCTCCATCTCCCCTCCATCTCTCTATCCCTCTATCTCTCCATCCCTCCATCCCT
>DASXQR010000092.1:0-4343 GCA_036507075.1 Acidobacteriota bacterium
TTCACTTCGCAACGTTGAACCGTCACCAGCCACTCCAGGGCTTCAAGACCTGCGGACATCAATTCTTTATTTGCGCTACGCATGCCCGATCGCAGGAGAGCTTGCGACAGTCTGGCATTCGAATAGGCCAGGACTCCCTCAAACCAGTGCCATCCATCTGACCTATTATCGCGATATAAATTGAGGAGACGACTTGCCAGTGCATCTGCCGCACCTAGAGCCGCTCGATCCCCTGGGAAACGATCGAGATATTCCTCGAGTCCCAGCAATGTGAAGGCCCAGGCACGCGGACTGCTGAATTCCAGAGCGGCGGGAACGGCAAGCTCAAAGAGCCGCCCGGCAGCACCCCGCAATCCCAGGTCTTCGGATTTGCCCAGCACAGTTCCCAGCCCCCATAATGCCCGGCCGTGACTATCTTCCGAGCCCGCCGCTTCTTGCCACTGGCGTTCATAGCTCAGCGAATTTCGGAACCTTTTGGTCGCCGGATCGAAGGCCAACCACAAGAATGCCAGATAGCGCGAGGCCAAATCGGCCGCTCCACGTGGCGCACCGGCATTCACTTGATCCAGGAGCACGGCGACGATGAGGGCCCGGGCGTTGTCGTCCGTTGTATAGCCTTCTGCGTAGTTGGGGACCACAAACACGGCGTGCTCGAGTAACCCCGTTTCGTCCGTCATCCGCATCAAGTGATCCAATTTGATCGCGGGGAGCCGGTCCAAAGTTTTTTCCGTGGTTCGAGCGGAATACGTCACGCGCGGCTTTCGCGACCGCTCGTTGTACACGCGTTCAAAGCTCAGCATGTACTCTTGCGCCACGCGGCTCCAGACCATGTCTCTTCCGAAGAGATAGGCGCGTTTCCGCATCGCGTAACGCGCGGGTTCGTTGTCTAGGAGGTCGACCGTTTTTTCGGCAATGGCCTCCGGATCATCGAAGGGGACCAGCACGCCGCGTTCGTCGTCGAGTAGCTCCATGGCGTGCAAATACGGTGTGGAAATAATCGCCTTGCCTGCGCTGAGAGCGTAGGCCAGTGTTCCGGAGACGACTTGCGCCTGGTGTTTGTATGGCGTGATGTAAATGTCCGCCGCGCTAATCAATTCCATCAGTTCCTGAGGACTGACGAAGCGGTCTTGAAAAATCACGTTGGCTTGCACGCCCAGATCCTTCGCCAGACCCTGCAATTCACGTCGGTATTTGTCGCCCTCCCGCCGTTTGAGATGCGGATGGGTCGCACCGGCCACGATGTACACCACGTTGCTGTAGCGCGACAGAATCTGCGGCAGAGCCCGAATGACATTCTCGATACCTTTATTTGGCGAGAGCAGGCCAAAGGTGAGCAGGACGATCTTCCCCTCCGTGCCGAGGCCCTCCTTGTAAAAACAGGAATCGACAAAAGGCAGATCGGGGACGCCGTGCGGAATCAGATCAATCTTGTCCTCCGGCACCCGAAACACTTCCCGCAGAATCTGCGCCGAGTGCTGGCTCATGACAATCAAACGATCCGAAAGGGATGCGATTTCTTCCATCACGATGCGTTGGTCGGGGTTGGGCTCGCGAAGCACGGTATGCAGGGTGGTCACAAAGGGCATCTGCAGGCCGCGCAACAGCTGCAGGATGTGGCCGCCCGCTCGTCCGCCAAAGATTCCATATTCATGTTGCAGGCACACGATATCGATATTGCTGAAATTCAAAAAATCCGCTGCCTGTTGATAGGAGGAAACGCTCGCCTCGGACAGTTCAAAACGAACGCGTGGAGGATAGCGGTATCCTTCCTGGGTGTCGTTGACCGGCAGCGCCAACAAGTGCGTTGCGCCGTAGGCAGCGCTCACCGCGTCGCACAAGTCGGTGGTGAAGGTCGCGATTCCGCACTGGCGTGGAAGATAGTTCCCAACAACCGCGATTCGGCTGGGGAGCGCCGTTCGCGGATGCGCTCGCGTAGCTGTGGCTGGCTTCTCCTCGATGAGGATGGATCGAAAGTCGATATGGGCCGCGGATCCTGTTTGAGGTAACGTTCTCAATAGTGACATTCGGTTTCCTATGCATACGGATCTCCGCAGTTCTTGCGGAGCGGCGCGTGGCATCATGTTGAACGTAACGATGTCGTATCGCTGTTCCTTTGTGCTCACCTGCGCAATTAATTTGCACAGCAGGGAATCGGCGCTTCCGCTCGACACGGTGGGTTCAAGGTCGTTTGTGGTTGGTTTTGGCTCTGCTGCAAAGATCTGCGGGCTCGAAGATTAGTTCATGGAATCCGGCCATTTCAGCACATACCCGCTGAGTGGCGGAAGCTCATCAATACAACTACTGCCGTCATCACCTGCCTCAATGAAGCGCTTGATCGCGATTGCGGCTAGACACGTTGCCCGCTCAATCAAATGAATTTCCTCAAGGGAGGGGCTGCGTGGTGCGCAACAGTACATCTCCAGAGATCCAAGCAGCTCGTCATTCTCATCAAAAACACCTGCGGAACAGAAAGTGTACAAGCCAAAATGCTTTGGGTTCCCGGCGATGGCAGCGAGATCCGCTGCAGCGTCTTCCCGAAGGCAAACCAGCGAGACCACGTTGCCAATCTGACCGTCGAGTGCACTACAGATTCCATTCAGTACTTCCGGAAGGGGCGCACTGGCAGAAATCGATTGCAGGATTTGTGCTTCCCCGCTAAGTAAGAACCGCATCCCCTCGCAAGAAATCGGTTGGGGCTGGCGTTCTTGCAAACGGTTGTGTCGCCGGGAACGATATTCATCCATTGGATTTGTTCCTTTTTAGGTCGTATCCATTCTGGATTGAGATTGGTCCCGCCCGTGGGGACCGTGGCCGATTGTCTTTCATTTCATAAAGGGCCCGGTCCGCCGCGTACAGTAGATTTCCGACGGTATCGGCGTCCATCGGGTAACTGGCAACCCCTACGCTGACGGAAAGCGCTGGTGCTTCGGCATCTTTCGCCAGAAGATCGCAAATTCGTTTTGCCACCAATGTGGCGGCAGCTATCCCTGTCTCCGGCAGGACCAAAGCGAACTCGTCCCCGCCTTGCCGCGCTGCGGTGTCGATCGATCGGCAGCAGTCCGTTAGGACCTGCGCCAGCCTGCAAAGCGCACGGTTTCCGGCCAGATGACCGGATTGATCGTTGATCTCTTTCAATCCATCGAGGTCCAGCAGTAGAAGACAGAAATCACGGCCGGTGCGCTTGGATCGGCTGGTCTCCGCGTGCAACACTTCGAAAAGCCGGCGATGATTAGCCAGGCCGGTCAGCGAATCGGTGAATGCCTGGTGCCGTAGTTGTTCCTCAAGCGCGCGCTGTTCAGTGATGTCAACAGCGATGATTTCATAGCCATCAAAATTTCCATGCTCGTCAAAGACTCTGCGGCCAGTGAGCCTGGCTTTCAGGGTTGTGCCGTTTTTCCGTTTCCACGCTAATTCGACCGGCTCGAGTCGCACCGCCTCGCGGGACCATCCCGCCAATGGCGCGTCGTGAGCAAGATCGATGACGAACTCGGACGCACGGTTCGCCGCCAAAAGTTCCACTGTGGTGGAATAACCCAGCATCGCCACCAGAGTCTGGTTGACGTCGAGAATCTTTCCGTCCGCATCGCACCGGCAGATCCCGTAAGCCGGGTTGTCCGCCAGCGCGCGGTATAGCGATTGCGAATGTCGCAAGGCCCTTTCGGCATCCTCCAGCTCGGTGCGGAGTTTCTTTTCATTCAAGACTCGGCGCACGGCCCTGGGCAACTGAGCGAGATGCTCTCGTTCAACGTAATCGAAAGCACCATCCGCAATGAATTGCGCGATGGATTCACTTCCTAACCCAGTAGTCAAGAAGATAAGGGGAATTTCCTGAACGTTCTGCTGCGGGAGTTGTGAGCCCTGCGATCCGTCGCTGCACGGACTGGGGTATTCGACGACAATCACATCATAGGACTGGGATCGGAGCTGTTCCGTGCACTGTGCCAAATTCAAAACGACATCGGCGCTGACGGTGAATTGCGCATTCCTCAGCTCTTGCAGGCATGAGTCCACGGCGACTGCGTCGCGATGGATGAAAAGTACGCGAAGGGAACGGCGTCTGTGAGCGGCCGCTCTCTCGGGGGAGAAACTCCTCAGATCAGACTGAATTTTGTTCTTCACCAGTTTTACCATTGAAGGCTGCACCGCGAATTGCTAATGGTGGTCAGCGGACCGCCACCTGCGTGCTCACGATATGCGGGCAATCAAGCGGAGTCTGTCCCGTTTTGAACACTTGCCGTATCCGGTAAATCAATGGAAGTCGTGGGCAGCTAGCGACGAAGCAAAGTCGCGGATTGATAGGGTGATCGCTACAATGGAAGCCTGGTGTTCAAAACGAAACAGCC
>DASXQR010000093.1:0-20392 GCA_036507075.1 Acidobacteriota bacterium
CATCTTTCACGCCGCAGCGACCCGCCGCCGGCCGTAATCTTCACGGGGTCAGGTCTTCAAAATTCATTTTTTACAAATAGTCCTACTTCGCCTTTCTAAATCATCAAAAAGTGAATTCTGAAGACCTGACCCCATACTACCTGGTGCAGACGTCCGAGCCAGGTCTGCTTCTGATCCTCAGGCAGGTTGCTTGTCGGCACGCTCTCATAGCAGAAGCTGCGCAGAGAGCTGAAAAATAGTCTCTGCTCACACTCGGCGTCCTCTGCGCCTCTGTGGTGAATCAACGTACGGCCATGCGCTACTCTTCACTGCTTGACGTCGCCGAACTTCACCGAGCTCTCCACCGTAAACTTCTTATAATCCGAAAATTCGGCCGAGACGTCCTCGCGAATGCCCTTGAACAGCAACAGCCGCAGATTTGCTTCAATATGCGCGCGCACGGGAAGCCAGATCTCATTGTTGATCTTGGAAGTGGAGAGTTTGTGCCGGTGCGTTTACATCGCGGAGAGACGGCCTGAGGGCCGTCTCAGGGAATCGCGATTCTCTGCGCCGGTAAAGTTATCGTGCAGGAGCCGTCTTGCGGACATTTTCCAGAAAAGCCCTCTCGTCCGGACGAGGCGAATCGGACGGCGTTTGAGCCATGCCGGCCGTGAAGACAGACGCAAGACGACAATCTTCAGACGCCTGGCCCGTTTCGCTTATAATGCCGCGATGACTTTCATGCGATCCCGCCTTATCCGCCTCTGCAGCCTCTGTATTCTCTGCAGTTGGACAGCGGTTGCAGCACAAGAGCACGAACACGCCGCGCCGCCCAACGAGAAGCTCGGCACAGTGACGTTTGCGACGTCGTGCAGCCCCCTGCGAGTAAGAATTGGCCGCTGATCTACACGGAAAACACGGATTAGTATCGGGGTCGAGGGATGGGCTCCATGACTGCAAAGTGTCAGCTTCGCCGGAATCGACGCCCATCCCACGACCCCGATACCATCAGCGTTGTCCGCGTAAATCGGCGGCTAGTTCCTCCAGTTTGTGAATAATTCAGGCTAGTGGCGGTCAGAGTTCTCCACCAGAAATCGGGACAAGAATTCCGCAGCATTGAGTCGGGTCTGATTTCCTGTTAACAGTTCGCAGGAAGCCTGCGTCCCTATTTGCAGTAGAAGATGTATAAAGGGAGTTTCACTCATGATTCAGCCATACCTTGTCAATCTGGTCCTGGTTTTCACTGCGCTTGTCTTTCCGGCTTACTGCCCGTCTTGGACAGAGAACCTCGGCACTGCCATTAACCCGGGTATTGAAAGCGACAACTCACCTCTCTTTTTCCCCGCTCCGGGCTCTCCCATCCCGCTTGGAGGTCCGCCGGGCAACATCCTGATGGGCGACGTCAATGGTGACGGAAAGCAGGACCTGGTTGCTTCTGTGGGAAGAGATCACAGCATCGTCATCCTGCTGGGCAATGGCCGAGGAACGTTTGTTCCCGCCGTCAGTTCGCCTCTAAGGTTCGATGTGGCCTTTGGTGAAATGGGCCTCGCTGATTTCAACGGTGACAAAAATCTTGATCTTGCGCTGGCCAGTCATGACAGCTACAACGTGACGGTGCTGCTCGGTAACGGCAAAGGAGGCTTCACGCCGGCGCCAGGATCTCCCTTCCCAGCCGGTCAAGGCAAAAAACCCCACACTCACGGCCTGGTCGTCGGTGATGTAAATCGTGATGGAAAGACCGATATCATTACCGCTAATAATGAAGACGGCAACATCGCCGTACTGCTCGGTGACGGCAAGGGCGGATTTCTTCGCGCTTCCGGATCGCCGTTCCGCGTGGGTCCCGGCCCTTATCCGATTGGCTTGGGAGACATCAACGGCGACGATCGCCTCGACGTTGTGGCGCCCAATACTGTTTCTAACGGCACGGTGACCGTTCTGTTGGGAGATGGCAAAGGCGCTTTCACTGCTGCCCCGGCCTCACCGGCCAGCGTCGTTGCTCGTCCCTATTACGTGGCGATTGGAGACCTGGATGGAAACGGTAAGCCCGACATTGCGGTGGCACATGATGACACTAGTCAGGTCTCAGTCCTGCTCGGCGATGGCAAGGGTCGTTTCCGGCCGGCGCCTGGATCTCTGCTGGATGTCGGGCATCGCGGCTTTGCAATCGTCCTGACAGACATGAACGGCGACGGAAAGCGCGACCTGGTCGAAGCCACCAACAGCGATGTCACGGTTTTACTTGGCGACGGTCGCGGGCGGTTCCAGCCGGCACCCGGTTCCCCCTACCCTGCCGGCCCGGGCGCCTGGCGCCTGACTGTAGGCGATATTGACGGCGACGGCCAGCCGGATATCGCAGCGTCAAATCTCGAAGGGAACAGCATCACCCTGCTCATCCGCGCTCACGCACGCTCTCGTTAAACCAAATTGATCACATGATTCATCTCAATCCAACATTTACAAAATATTGCAGGCCACATCCGGATCTTCGCGGTCCGATGGCGCGCTCCCGCGGCCAATCGTGCCACGTTTTCACCCCTTCCTTTCAATTCGATTAACCTGGTGGCAACTTGACCGGTGCTGGAGGACGGTACCCCCTGCGGGCCCTGACGTTTACACCGTTGCGGTGAACTCTCAATCGAATTCGCCGGTAGCCGGTGTCGGTGAACGAGCGCGTAGGATAGTAGCCGATCGTGTACTGACGCTTGAGATCGGCGGAAATTGCGTCTACGGCACGCCGAAGTTCTTCATCTGATCGGGGGAAAAAAGCTTCCGTTCCACTTTCCTGGGCAAGGCGCTTGAAAACGTGACGCGGATTGTCGATTTGCACCCCGTCAGATCGTAATACAGTTGGCCCATTGGCACGAAATAACTCGTCTTCCGCCGCGCTGAAATAACCGATCACATACACTTGGCCGTGCCAGGCCTGAACCGCATCTATGACTTGGTCCAGCTTTGCCACGCTGTGCTGGTCGGCGCCGTCAGTGATCACAACCATCGCTTGGCGCGAGTGTCGAGCGCGGTCGAAACGTTCCAGACCGGTCAAAAGAGCGTCGTATATCCGCGTACCTCCGCCGAGCTCCGTTTTGCCAATCGCCGATTCTACCTGCATGCGATCTGTCGTGAAGCCGGCTTGAACATCCACGCGATGATCAAAGGCGACGTAGAGAAAATCATCCTTGTCGTGGCCCGCACGTACCAGTGAAAGAGCCGCACTTTTGGCACGCTGCAGCTTTTCGCCCTCCTGCATGCTGTCGCTTCTGTCCATCAGGATGCTCAAACTCACAGGCTGCTCCTGTTCTGAAAAAAAGGACATGGTTTGCGGAACATCATCCTCGAATATAGAAAAGTCTTCGGGCTTTAAGTGAGGTATTTCGTGCCCTCGCTTGTCCGTCACTCGCGCGCCGATGGTCACCATCGTCACTCGAACACGAATGACGGAATGTTGTGGTATCTCTTGGGCGAGTGTGATGATCACCAGAAGGCCCAGTATTAAAGCGAATGAGCTCAAGGAGGACTGACGTTGAAGCCCCAGCTGGGTGCGTTTGAAATGTCCGGTGCGGCAGACGCGGGAAAACCGTGAATATCGCATTTACCGTTCATTGAGATTTAGGACGGTATACCTGCAGGTAGACCGTGGTGCTCTTGCCGCCCAGTCTGGGCAGCCACAGAAGACCCCTCCAGGCCTGGCCCTGACTGTCGCTGAAAGTCCAATCAACTGATTTCAACCGGCTTTCGTTTTCTTCGCTCACTCGCTTCCAACCAGCCGCTTCGAGTTGGGCGGCATAATGCGAGATCAACGCAGCACCATCAAGATCCGTCTGCACATCCAAGGTATTGCTCGAGTCTTCAAGACTCTTCGAGACATTTGCCCCATAGCCTGTTCGCTTTCGCGCGCCCGGCTATGCCAGCCGTGCAGTTTGAGAGTTTCGGAAAGGAATTTCTGCGTTTCGTCCAGCGGCAGCGGGACATCCACGAACGACGTGGTGGAAAAGGAATTCACCAAAGTTCCGATGATCCGCGAACCGGGGGGCAAGTCCAGACTCTTCGCCACGTCTTCCCCGAGTTGGCCCGGAATCAGCCGGGGAGTCTCAGACCCAGACATCCACACAATACGAGTGGCCAACTCGACAAGCAGATCGACATCTTTGGTCTGCGCGACAAGCCTTGAATTTACGAGAATAGTTGAAAGCAGAATGAGAAGAAGTAACTGCCGGACTGTGCCGTCTCGCATAGCACATCTCCTTCCAATTGGTGCGCGTCAGCTAACATAAGATACCTCAAAATGCCGGAAAGCTGTCCGTGGGCTTACGCGCCCCGCCTACAATTCTTCGCGCCCGCTTCGCTGGCTTCATCGAATTATGGCCTGGCTTGGCTTGGCCGTCTTCCCTCTCACCATCAGGGGCTTGGCCGTCTTCCGTCTTCCTTCATTCTTCCCTTCTTCCTTCTTCCCTCTCCCTCTCACCATCAGTTCTTCCCTCTCCCTCTCACCATCAGAGCGTGTAAACGGCCGATACCATTGCAGAAGATTTGCAAGCGGTGCTGTTTTCAATGCGCGTAGTGCTGCTTGTTGTATCCGCCGTAGTGGCCGTTATTGCGTTGCTGCGAACTCGCACGAGCGGCAAGAGGTGATGTCTTACAACGGTTGCAATGGGTGATGTTGACACTGCAAACCTTGCCCTCGTTGCAAGCGCTTAAAGCCCTGGGATAAATCGCAGCAGGCAGACCCTCAGCGGACAGCGTTCCTGCCCACCAGAAAACAGTACCGCTCCATTCAGATTTCAATTCTGGCAGGTATTTATGTCTCGTCTGCGTGAGAGGCATCAATTTGCATTTTTGCGTGAGAGGCATCAATTTGCATTTTTCAATTTGCATTTCTACGTCAGCGCATGGGCAAAGATGGCGACGAAACTTGGAAACGCGTTGTCACCCTCTGCACAGAGCAGTGTCGTGGATCAGTCGTTAGTTGGCTCCGGCGGAGGGCATCCGTTCATCGGGCGCGAAACAGGTTTGACCACTGAGCGCACGAGATAGCCGGCTATTCTCGTAGTGAGGGTGCGGACAGTACCAGGCGGATTTCTACGTCATCTTTTCCACTTGGAACCTGAAAAGTCTGCGTCTTTGAGATGCGTCTTTCGAAAGACGGTTTCGATCCACGCAGATTGTCGACCCAGTAGCGAGCCGAAATCGCGTAGTCCCGTTCCTGGTAGCCTGTAAAATCGTAAACACCGTTATGGTTTTCTCCCTCAAGGTTTTTCAGCAGACTATCTTTATTGAATATTTGAAGAAGATTTGCACCCGGCGCGGATCCATCCGGCCACGTCACCACGATTCGCATTCGCCGCTTATGATGAGGCGTCCCTAAGGCGAAAAGCAGGTTATCCTGCGACTGTTGGGGCTCCAGCTTAATAACCGTTGCCTGGATTTGATCATCCACGCCAGGGAAGTATCGGGTGCCGTATTCTGAGTTTTCGGAGGGCCGGCCGCCCCAGAGCTCATAGCCGACAAGATACTCACCCGACGGCAGATCCTCAAATCGAAAAACACCGCTGGTGTCTGTCTGTTTCCAGAATTGAGAACTTATATACCAGGTTCCGGTAGTGTTCTTACGGAGCAGTTCCACCCTCGTGCGCGGCATAGGCCGACCCAGGTGATCCAGCAGCATGCCGGAAATCCGTGACTTTGCATCCAAATGTATGAATACCTCGCGGCATAATCCTTCCATAACTTCAACGTCGTACCAGGCGCGTTTTGGTGTGTAGGACTCGAGTCGTGCCGACACTTGATACCGGCCAGGCGGCACTCCTTCGAACTTGAAGCTACCGTCCGACTCAGACGAAGCCACAAACCTATTCAAAGAATTTTGCAACATCACGACCGCACCCGCCAGGGGAGCGCCTTCGTCCGGCCCGGGACGCCACAAGCCAGGCACGTACTGCAGAACCGCCCCATGGATAGTAGTTTGCGCTTCACCCCTGAGATAATTATCCAGGAATTGAATATCTTCTCCTGCCGCGGACGCGCGACGAGATCCAGAACACCCGCCGGAAATCACCACACCCAGTGAATCTGACAATGGGGATGCAAGAACGAGAAAGCTGACGCCCGTGGGGTATTCCGTCTGGCAAGAGGTGAAGTTATCCGGGTTTACCAGGATCTCGCGCGTGTCGGGCGGCAAACCTTTGTACACTTTTTCGACGCTGAAACGGTAAAGAAAAGCTGGCGGATATGCAGGGTCTGGCACCCTCTCCAGACTCGTCCCCAGAAATACAACATGTGTTTTGCTAAAGAGCTCGCAAACCGGAGCTGAGACCGAGGGCCCACAACTGCACGCAAAAAGCTGGGCGGGTCTGCCTGCCATTAACACTGCCAATGCGATTATGCACCAGATACGTCTCATCAGCACCTCTCCAGAATCCAGAATCGCAACCCTCCATCGAACAGAGCTGACAACTAAGGATAGAAAAAGTTCCACTTGATTTGCATCGACTCTGTAATTCGCGGCCCAGCCGACCGGGTTTGCAAGTAACTACACTCATTTGACGGCAATGTGGAAACAAGTGTTCCGAAAAAAGTGCGCTGTACTCTCCACGGCGAAAGACTTTTCCATTCGTACCTTCGGCACCGATTGTCACGAAGGCGACATTTCGCCGGCCTGACGAAGCGCAAGCCGGGATGTGGTAATATTTGGCGCAGTTCGCCCGCCTATGAACAGACGGTTTGTGCGGTTCAATTTATTACTGGCTGTCGTGCTTCTTTCGGCGCTGTCGGTGGCGCAAGACCGCCGGCTCTCGCCTGAAAAGATCGAGCTGATCGAAAAGGCGATCACGACCGAGATGGCCCGCCAGAATATTCCCGGCCTCGCGGTTGCCGTCGTGCTGGACAACACATTGCAGTGGTCTAATGGTTACGGGTTTTCCGATCTGGAAAACTTCGTTCCCGCCAAGGCGACAACGGTTTATCGCCTGGGGTCGATTTCCAAGCCGATCACTGCCGTCGCCGCCATGCAACTGGTGGAGCGGGGAAAGCTGGATTTAGACGCACCTGTGCAGAAGTACGTCCCGTCCTTTCCGCAGAAGCCGTGGCCGATCACCGCGCGCCTCCTGTTGTCGCACATGAGCGGAATCCGGCACTATAAAGGAGAGGAGATAAGCATCACCCGGCACTACGACAACCTTGTCGAAGGGTTGCGGATCTTCCAGGATGACGCGCTTCTGTTTGAACCAGGGACACGCTATTCCTACAGCACCTACGCCTACAATCTTCTCGGCTGTGTGATCGAAGGCGCGTCGGGTCTTCGATATCCCGATTACGTGCGCGAGAACATCTTCAAACCCGCCGGCATGGACCGCATTCGGGTGAATGATCTGTTTGAAATCATTCCGAACCGCGCTCAGGGCTACCGTAAGACTGCATCAGGGGAACTGCGCAATTCAGGGCTTGCGGACACCAGCTACAAGATCCCGGGCGGCGGATTTTGCTCGACCGTCGGGGATCTGGCTAAATTTGCGATTGCCGTGCAGAAGGGCACTCTTCTTAACCGCGAATCCTTGCGCCAGATGTGGACGCGCCAAAAGACGCGCGGCGACGAGGCTGTCGACTATGGCCTCGGCTTTGCAGTGACCGAAAAAAATGGCCGCTTGTGGGTGGGGCATGGCGGCGGGCAGCAGCGCATCACCACTTTTCTTTCCATGATCCCGGAGCGAAACGCGGCGGCCGTGGTCATGACGAATCTGGAAGGGGCCTCCGACCTCCCCAACTTCAGTTACCGTCTGCTTGAAATCGCGTTGAATTGATCGACATGGTTTGGATTCTGGACGCGCGTCCGGCGGCGCAGGATTTCACTTTTTCCACGGGTGAGGAGCTTCGAGCCGATGTCGCCAGGGTCCCATGTGAGAGCAGCCGGCGGATGACGGAAGCAAAAGAGTTGTTCCGGCGGATGGGCGCCGCCGAATCTGAGATTTCCATCGATCAATATAAAGGCGTCGAGAATGTCACCGTGCGCAAGCAGGGCGACGGTCCAGGAGTCATCGTTCTTGGAGCGCACTACGACAAAGTTTCGCAAGGATGCGGAGCTCTGGACAACTCTCAACCTCCAGGATGCCGAGCGCCGAGACCTCTCAAGACCTCCGATGCGATACTCGGCTTGCCTGGATACTAAGATGTCTCTATAATAAGGCATCTTAGTATGGCTAAACCCGATACGCTTCAGGGCGCGCTCGATTTGCTGGTGCTGAAAATTCTTTCTCGCCGCGCACCGCTGCATGGCTACGCAATCATGTCCGCTGTCGAGGAGATTTCGGGCGAAGTGTTGCGAGTGGAAGAAGGCTCGCTCTACCCGGCGCTGCATCGCATGGAAGAGGCCGGTTTGATCCGCGCAGCGTGGATTACGAAAGGCAACGGCCGCCGCGCGCGTGTCTACGAATTGACTGCGCGTGGCCGCAAACAACTCGCAAGCGAAGAGGCTCGCTGGACGGCGGTCACGGGCGCGGTGCAGCGCGTCCTCAAGCTTGCGTAAGGAGATCAGCCATGTCCTGGATGAGGCGGTTTACAAATCTCTTCCGCCAGGGACGGCTCAACGACGAGCTGGACGAGGAACTGGCTTCGCACATCGACGAGGCGATAGAACGGGGGCGCTCTGCCGAGGAGGCGCGGCGAGCCTTCGGGGCAGAGCTCCGTCATCGAGAGCAGAGCCGGGACATTAAGTTGCTCCCCTGGCTGGATGCTTTGGCTGCGGATGTCGTGTTCGGGTGGCGGCAGCTTAAGAAGCATCGCGCAGTGAGCGCCGCTGCAATTCTCTCGCTCGCCCTGGCAATGGGCGCTACCACCTCGGCTTTCCGACTGGTTGACGCCGTGCTGCTGCGTACATTGCCGGTCGCCGATCCGGCACGGCTCTTTTTTCTCGCGACCACCTATATCGACGGCGATGGCAGTCCGGACTATCGTGATGATTTTGACTATCCGACTTTTCGCCGGCACCGCAAAACGGTGGGAGACCGGGCGGATTTAATGGTAGTCGGTATGAGCGCACGTCAGGACGCTGCATTTGGTTCCAGCGATGAAACGGAAAAACTTTACCAGCAGTATGTCTCCGGCAACGTCTTTGGCGTCTTCGGCCTGCAACCGGCGCTCGGCCGCCTGCTCGCGCCCCATGACGATCTGACTCCGGGCGCGCATCCGGTGGCGGTGCTGAGCTACGACTACTGGACCCGGCGGTTCGGGCGCGACACAAAGGTGATCGGCAGTAAGTTCCGATTGGGGAGTGCGCGGTACGAAATCGTGGGCGTCGCACCGAAGGGCTTCACGGGAACGGAGCCCGGCGCAGTCACTGACATTTTCATTCCATCCATGATGAACGCACAGGCCATCAACAGCCCTGGCTGGTCCTGGTTTCGAATCTGGTTGCGTCCGAAAACAGGAGTCACACCCGAGCAGATTCGGCAGTCGTTGCAGGCGGTGTTCAGCCACGAGCATCAAGAGCGTGTCAAGAGCTTTCCCGCCGACACACCGAAGCTGACCATCGATGCTTATCTGAGCGAGTCGGTCGTGCTCTACCCCGCGGCATCCGGTGCGTCGGACATACAGAAGAACTACCGCCGCCCGCTGCTCATCCTGGCCGTTCTCGTGGTTCTCGTTCTCCTCATCGCCTGTACAAATGTCGCCAATTTGCTGACCGCCCGGGCCGCGGCGCGCGCACGCGAGATGGCGCTGCGCGTCGCAATCGGCGCCGGACGGTGGCGCCTCATCCAGCTTGTGGTGGTGGAAAGCGCGATGATGGCTGTCATCGCCTCGACCGCCGGCGCGCTCTTCGCAGGGTGGTCGGCGCCATTGGTGGTGTCGATGCTTGCGCCGCCCGAAGATCCCGTCCGATTGATTCTCGATGCCGACTGGCGCGTGCTGGGATTTGGTATCGCGCTTACAGTCACGGTCACCTTTCTCTTCGGATCGACGCCGGCACTTCGCGCCTCCGCCGTCAAACCGATCAGCGCGCTCAAGGGCGGCGAAGATCCGCACTCGCGCTTCCGCCTCATTCACTCGCTGATCGCCGCGCAAGTGGCCTTCTGTGTCCTGGTACTTTTCGTGGCGGCGCTTTTCCTCGCCACCTTCGAGCGTCTGTTGAACCGGCCCCTGGGCTTTTCGCACCAACGCGCTCTTTTGGTCGAAACTGAGATCCGTGGCAAGGAGCAACCGCCGGAGATCTGGGCGCAAGTGGCGGACCACCTCCGCCAGACGCCCGGAGTGGAGTCGGTCGCACTGTCCGGCTGGGCGCTGTTGACCGGCAACCGCTGGGTCTGCAGTGTGGTTGTGGCCGGCCGAGCGGCTGAGGCTCGGTCGCCTTATTTCCTCGACGTGTCCCCCGGCTTTTTTGAAACCATGCAGATCGGCTGGATCGATGGGCGTGACTTTCGTCCCGGCGATGTGCCCCCAAGGACGAAAGAGCAGAACCTGCCGCTCGCCGGAGTCGGCATTGTAAACGAGGCTTTCGCCCGCATTTACTTCGACGGACAGAATCCGGTCGGCAGGTCGGTTGAGGCGCGCCAGAACAAGAACTCCAGCGCGCCCCTGGAGATCGTTGGCTACGTGCGGGACGCCAGCTATGGGAGCGTGCGCGAGCCGATCCGTCCTACTGTCTACGTTCCAATCGGGGACAGAGCCAACGGTACCTTTGTTGTCCGAACTGCGGGCGATCCCCTGGCGCTGGCGCCCATATTACGTCGCGAAGTCTCCCGGGCGCGTTCCGAGTTCCGTGTGCACAACATCAACCCCCAGAGCGCGCTGGTCCGGCGGCACATGATTCGCGAAAGGCTGCTCGCCACGCTGTCATTCTTCTTCGGCGGCGTGGCTCTGGTGCTGGCGGGCATTGGACTGTACGGCGTCCTGAACTATTCAGTGATCCAGCGGCGGCGGGAGATCGGCATCCGCATGGCGCTCGGTGCTCGCCCGGCTCACGTGGTACGCCGGGTCGCGACCGAAGTGTTCGGGATGGTGTGCGTCGGGTCGCTGATCGGCTTGGCCGGAGGCCTGGCCTGCGAGCGCTTCGTCGAGTCGCTTCTGTTTGAGGTCAAGGCCACGGACTCAGGGATCGTCATGATGCCGATTCTGACGCTGGGAGCTGCGGCTGTGCTGGCGGCTCTGCGGCCGGCGATTCGAGCGGCACGGATCGATCCTGCGCAGACGCTGCGGAGTGAGTAGACCGACGATTGAAGCAACGTGTGAAGAAATTGAACCGCGAAGAGCGTAAAGAACGCGAAATCGCGAGAGAGTCACAGAGACACAGACTTCACGCCGAGGTCATCGCCAACGCATTCCCGATACTCCAGGGCGCTGTGTTCCCGCCAGATCCTGCCCGCCTTCTGCGCGATACGACGGTGGGCCCGCAGGTTTTTCTTAGGAACGGGTAAAACATATCCATCTACCTATCCCATGTAAAATCTCCTTTAGTTATGTCTTCAATCATAGCGCGCCGTTTCCTTCAATCCCCAAGCGTCTTGCGACTGGAACAATTGGATCTCAGGAGAAGAGAGGCGGTCTGAGGGCCGCCTCAGGGGAATTTTACGTTTTGTGAGCAGAGACGAGCCTCAGGCCGTCTCTCCACGATGTAAACTGCAGGCTGAGACGGCCCTCAGGCCGTCTCTCCGCACAACAAGCCGTTTGCGGAGCTGTACATGGAGCGACGATGACGCTCGATGTAACACTTGAAGCGCTGCGCGTTATCCTCGAGGGACCGGGTGATCGCGAGCTGAAGGCGCGTCGTGTCGCTGAGATGATCCGCCGCTCGGCGGACTATCGATGGGTGGGAATCTACGACGTCAATGCCGACCGGGGCGAGGTGTCGAACATCGCCTGGTCCGGTCCGGTCGCGCCCGCGCACCCGGTATTTCCCATAACGCAAGGGCTGACCGGCGAAGTCGTAGCCGGCAGAAAAACGTTGAACGTTGGCGACGTCACGCAAAACGAGCGGTATCTCACAACTTTTGGGACCACGCGCTCAGAGATCATTGTGCCCGTGCTGGACGCAGAATCTCACGAAGTTGTGGGCACCATCGATGTTGAAAGTGAGGCTGTCAATGCGTTCGACACCAATACCCAGACGTTTCTTGAGCAGTGCGCTCTGGTGATCCTTGACCTTTGGCCCGTCTGATGCGGGTTAGTCGGCTCGAAGCGCCACAGCAGGATCGATGTTCGTCGCACGGCGCGCCGGCACCAGACAGGCCAACATCGCTACGGCGATCAGGAGGGCTGCCACGGAGGCGAATGTCAGAGGATCGACAGGCGACACTCCATAGAGCAACCCACGCAAAACCCGAGTCAGCGCCACACTAACGGCAATCCCAAGCGCCACTCCCAAAACCGCCATGACAGCGCCGCGTCTCATGACGGAATAGAGTACCTGTCGCTTGTCCGCCCCCAGCGCCATTCGAATTCCGAACTCCGGGGTCTTTAACACTACCAGATAGGAAACGACACCATAGGTGCCGCCAATGGTGAGCAGAGTGCCAACGCCCGCGAACAACGCGAGCAGCCATGTGTACAGCCGCTCTTTCGCCAGCGACTCCTCGATGACCTGATTCATGCTGGCCAGTCGAAAGAGCGCTTTGCCTGGACTCACTTCGCGCACAGCTGATCGCACGGACGCCATGAGCGAGTCAGCGGGTAAGTGCCCGCTGACAACTAGGGTGGAGCCGTGCCGCCGCATTTGGGCGAAATTTTGCGTGACCGCGTGGTAAATCTCTGGGATCGGTGGCTTGCCGAGGCTGCTCTGTCTGACATCGCCGACCACGCCAACAATTACGCCGCGGCTGGTAGCGCGGCCAATCGGATCGTCATTCGCAAAGTACCGCCTCGCGAAAGTCTCGTTGACGAGGATGGCCAGTGGCGATTCGCGTGTGTCGCGCAGCGAGAATTCCCGGCCGCGCCGGAGCGGGATTCCCATCGCGCGAAAGTATCCCGGCGTCACGAAGCGCAGTTCCGTTTGGAGCACACCGGGGCGGCCAACTATAGTAAAACCAGCCTCCCACCCAGAGTTCTGAAGGGGGAGCAGAGAGATCAATCCAGCTGCTCGTACGCCAGGAATCGCCGAGACACGCTCCTCGATAGCCATCGATTCTCGCGCTCCGGATATGATCACATGCGCCGTCAGCACATTCTCGGCCTTTACACCGGCGTCAGTACGCTGCAGGTTCAGGAACGTCCGAAGCAGCAGTCCAGCGCCAACGAGTAAGGCGAACGCGACAGCGATCTCCCCTACAACGAGCAAGTCTCGAAAACCAGCACGCACTCCACGCGTCTTCAGTGCGCTGGTTCGGGCGCTGGCACTCGTCATGGCTGGGAGTACCGCGAAAACGACCGCTGTGCATGAACACATCACAAGCAGAAATGCGAACACTCGCCAGTCCAGTCCGATCTCGGCCGTACGCGGAATCTGTGTCGAGGCGAGTGTCGTGAGTGCCTTGCTTCCCCACATTCCCAAGGCCAAGCCGAGCACGCCAGATCCAAGAGACAGCAGGAGGCTCTCGACGAAGAACTGGCCAGCCTGCCGCGCGCGCGTTGCCCCAAGCGCTTCACGAATTGCGAACTCGCGGGAACGATTTGCCGTCTGTGCCAAGAGCAGGTTTGCGACGTTAGCGCAGGCAATCAAGAGAACCATCCCAACAGCTCCAAGGAGCACGAGCAATGACTTGCGCACGGGTCCGCCGATAATCTCAGTCAACGGCGTAAGCCTCGCTTCAAAACCGGTGCGGACCGCTCTACCGGTGCGAGTGAGGTCACGCTGCGCGTCTTGGAGGGCGACTCCCGGTTTGAGCCGCGCCAACACGGCGTCCAAGCGTCCAGCCCCAGTTGAGATGTCCCACGGAATCCAAACGCCAGCCGAACCCGAACCGTGCGGAAACCGGAACCGTTCCGGCATCACACCGACGAGCGTATACATCTGCCCATCGAGGGTAACCGGGAGACCTATCGCTGACGAGTCTCCACCGAGGCGGCCTTTCCACCATTCGTGAGAGGCTACGATAACGTTGTCCGGATCTTTTGAGCCGAACGTTCGACCGATCAACGCACTGGCTCCGAGGACGGCGAAAAGCTCGCGTTCAGCGTAAACCGCGGCGACCTGCTCTGCGTCGCCCCCGGATTGCATGTTCAAGCTGGAGCTTCGGTACGCGACCATCCCCTGCAAGGATGTGGCATTAGCTCGCCACTCCCTGAAGGCCTCGCGGGACACAGGTCCGGGCGGCTCTCCCGGTGACTCTACCTCGAACAGTTGCGCGAGGTCCTCGGGCCGGTCAAAAGGCAGCGGCCGAAGCAGCACGGCGCTCACGACACTGAAAAGCGCCGTGTTGGCACCGATTCCGAGGCCGAGTGATAGGATCGCGGCAGCGGCGAAACCGGGATTTCTGGCTAACACCCGCCACCCGTAACGAAGGTCCTGGCCCACCTGCTCCACCCAATTCCAGCCCCACATTTCTCTGATCACCTCTTTCGAGTGTTCTGCCCGTCAGTTGCTTCTTCCCGCTCGGAGAAGTCTGGTGAGCCGTGGAGGAATCGAACCTCCAACCTACTGATTAAGAGTCAGTTGCTCTGCCAATTGAGCTAACGGCCCGTCCAGTGAGTTAAGAGTAGCAAGAATTACCAGTTTTCGAGGTCGGGGTCAACCGGGGTGAACTTTGTGTGCTTTGTGTCTTTGTGGTTAAAGAGTCTTCACCACAAAGACACAAAGGACACAAAGCTATCTTCGCGCTTTTGAGAGATAGGCAACGTAGAACAACGTACCCGTAAGGCCCAAGGCGGTGGCGGTCCAGAGATTGGCTTGCGGGCTGATCTTCCAGAGGGCGGCGCCCAGGAAGGAACCGATAGTAACAATCGTGTCCCGGATCAGGTAATAGGCGCCTACGGTTCGTCCCCGCCGATCCGCCGGCGAATAAGCGAGCAGGAGTGCCTTGCGCGCCGGATCGCCGAATTCCTTCAACCCCCGAATGGCAAACGCCACGGCCAGCAGCGGGAAGCTGCGCGCCAGCAACAGGCTTGCCGGAAACAGGGTGAAGAAAACAAATGTGGCGATTACAAACGGCTCCTTGCCAAACCGGTCTGCCAGATGAGCCGTCGGAATGTAAATCAGCATCGCTGTAATCATCTCCACCGCGATCAGAATGCCCACCTGAGTCGCGCTTGCGCCGACATAATCCATGGCATAAATCACGACCCATGCAAACGGAAGCCGCTCGCAGAAACGAATCAGAATGTCGCTTATCAGCAGGTGGCTGAGACGAGGGCTGAATCCCTGCACGACGCTCCAGAAATTTCCGGGCTCGCGCCGCTCTTTTTCTGCCGGAACGCGAATATGCCACTGCAGCGCCATGGCGCATGCGGCAAGCACGATGGCACAGATTACCCCGATGCGGACGCCGCGGGTGAATCCGAAGTGATCAATCAGCAAACCGCCCGCGACCGGTCCGATCAGAATGGGAACCCTCTTGATGAGAGACTGAATGCCAATACCCATGGTGTGTTTGTGAGAGGGAAGGCTGCCGGCGATCAGAGAGAAGGTGGCGGGGAGCGAAAAACTGCTCCAGGCGAGGAAAAAAAACATTCCGATGATCACGCCAAGCCAATGCCGGGTAAACAAGACGAACAGGTATCCCGTAATGGAAATGAGAGTGAAGGAGACAAATGCTCTGCGGTGTCCCCAGCGATCCACCACCACGCCGCCCGGATAGGCGTAGACAGCCCCAAGCAGAGTCTTGATCGCGTCAAAGAGCCCAATGATGAATGCCGACGCGCCTAAAACGTCCAGATATTTCGGAAGAAACCGCATCCAGGTTTCTTCGCCGGCCCCGATCAGAACGATCGCCAGCAGGAGGAAGACGACATTTCTGTTGAGGGCGAGGAAATCGGCGATGGTGGATCTGCGGTTCATCTTTAGGAGTGCGGAAGGCAGAATGCGGAAGGCGGAATGCGGAATGCGGAATCAGGTTGTTCCACTTATGACGCCCGTTTTGCGTTGCACCGGCGTGGTGTCTTGCTGGGTCATTTATTTTAACCACCAAGGCACCAAGCCAGCAGACATCATTTGCCGCATCATCGGATGAAGGGCCTAAGCACCGCTTTCTGCCTTCCGCTTTCCGGTTTTATCACCGTCGCAGATTCGCAGCCTGCAGGAAGGCAATAATGTCAGCCACATCCTGGCGGCTTAGAGACTGTTCCAGGCCTTCGGGCATCAGTGACACGCGCGAGGCGCGAAGGTCGACAATATTGGCGCGCAGGATCGTTTCATCCTCCGAATTGCCTGAGCGGAGCGTGAGGGTCCCGGGAGTTTCTGAAACCACCACCCCGTCGTGGATTCCGCCGTCACGCGTGGTGACGATGTAATTGATGTAGCGCGGCTCGATGACGCGGCTCGGATCCAGAATGCTTCGCAGCAACTGCTCTTTGGTCTGGCTGCTGACGCCGGACAGATCCGGGCCTGCTTGTTTCCCTTTTCTCGGCAGATGGCAGCGCGCGCAATTCTTCTCGAACCCGGCCCGCCCTCGCACGGCATCGCCATGCAGAGTGATCGCGGTACGGTACGACTCAAGGACAGCCGGCCGCGCTCCCGCTTCCACCTTGAACAACCGGCCGGCGCGCTGTGCGATTTGTCCATCCGGATTCTGTACCAGCTTTATCTGCTGCGGCAGTTCCAGCGCGTTGGGCTCGACCTGCCTGCGTTCGATAGCGTCAAGCAACAGAACGATGCGATCATTCCGGCTCAGGAGCGCATCGAGAGCCGATTTCCTGACTTCCGGAGTCCATCCCGCCCACCGGGCCAGGAGCATCGGTCCCACCGAAGAATCTTCGAAGGAAGCCAGCGACCTGATGGTTAGAGAAATCAGATCCGGATCTCTTTCCGCAGCCAGGAGCCGTTCAAAGACAGGTCTGACCACCGGGAAGCTACCTGTGGCCAGAAACTGGATCGCCTGTTTTCGCTGCTCGGGCGGTGTGCGCGCATCCGCCGACTGCCGCACCGCCGAGTCTATCAAGGCCTTGATTTCAAAATGCCGGGCCACAGCGCGAGCCGCCCCCTTTACCTCTTCTGAACCGCGGGCAAGCAGTTGTGTGAGTGATCTTTCCGCTGCAGGCAACTGCAGCCGGCGAACCGTCGACAAATTCATGCCTCTGGCCAGACCCTCCAGGCCCGCAACCTGTAATTGCTCATTTCTGAGCCGCTTCTCTTCGGCCAGCAATCGGATGAAGCGTCCGGTTTCATCTTTGTCGTTGCGAGCGCCGATCACTGCGGCCAGTTGATCCAGAAATTTTGCGGCTCCCGCCTTCTCAAAAAAAGGCCCGGCCGGTCCGGAAGCGGAAGCACTCCTGTCCTGTCCCAGAAGTGTTTCCAGCATGCGCACGCCGGATCCCTGCGACGAACTCAATACCGCGGTGCGAAACCAGCGGTCGTCCGGATACCGGGCCAGTATTTTCGCCATGGGCCCCATCGAGACGCTTTCGGGAAACTGGCCGAGGCTCAAAACAAGCTGCAGTTGAACCCTGGGAGATTCGTCCTGCCACATAGAAGCCAGCGCGCCGGCCAACGGCGGATATTTTTCCGCCAGTATCACCGCATGCTCGCGCACACCGGGATGCGAATCCTTCAAGGCCGCCTGCACCAGGTCCTTATCCAGGGAGTTGAGTCCGTCAATCGCGTACAGTGCATGCAGCTGTCCCTGGGGGGACGGGCTTCGCACGAACATGTCGCGCAGTGCAGGCACAACGGATGTGTCCTGCCGCTCCAGAATTAGACGCTGTGCCGTCAGCCTCCACCAGCGGTTGCGGTGCTCCAGCAGAGCAACCAGCTCGCTCGTGGCGGTCCGGCTCAGATGAGGGCGCGCGGGTCTGGAAGCACGGCTGTCTTTCGGCACGATTCGATAGATCCGGCCGAGATCGTCCCCGCTGTAAAAATTCATGTTCTTCTTCAAATCTTCAGGAACCGATTCAGGAGTTTCGATGAACTCCCGATACATGTCTGTGAAGTACAAAGCTCCATCCGGGCCGGTGGTGAAATTGCACGGGCGAAACCAGGGATCCGTCGACGCCAGAAATTCTTTGTCCTGCTCGCCTCCGCTGCGCGACGCGGTAAAGCTGCCGCCTGTTGTCTTGAGAATGTCGCGGTGAATCAAATTCCCGGCGACATCCCCGGTGAAAAGACTGCCGTAGTATTCCTCGGGCAGGGCCTCGCCGGCATAAACCGTTCCCCCTGAAGCGCCGGTGAAATATCCCGCCACGATTTCTACTCGGTTTGAGTTGTTTTCTCGAAAACGCTGCTGGCGCATCGCAGTACGGACCTTCCGCCAGTACTGCGGCGGCGTGAGCTGGAACATCCGCGCCGATGGTTTCCCATGATCGGAGATGTCCTCGGCCAGGTCGCCTGCGGCCAGCAGGGGGTTGCGCAGCAGATATCGTCGCGGCAGAACCACCGCGCGCACGTGAATGGTATTTTGTGTGATGAAACGATGGCCCCAGTCGTCCATGGTCAGGCCGAATTGCGCCGGACCCGATTCGGCTTCGAACAACCCGCGGTCGAGGCGAAATCGAAAATCAGCTCCGAGAACGGAAACCGGCGGAGTCCCCGGCTGATCGAGAAAGCGAATGTTTCCCTGTTGCCCATTGTTGGATGCATAAATCCAGTTATCGACCCCAAAGCGAAGGTTGGTAATCCGGCTTTCCGGATTGACGATGGCAAAACCGGTAAACAGCACGCGCCGCAGGTCTGCTTTTCCATCGCCGTTTTCATCCTTCAGATACAGGATGTCGGGTGCTGCCGTTACGATCACGCCGCCCTTCCACGGCAGAATACTAGTGACTTCCAGCAGGTTGTCCGCAAAGAGAGTTGACCGATCAACGCGGCCGTCCCCATCGACATCTTCCAGCAGGCGGATGCGGCTGCGCGGATGTTTTCCCGGCGGAGGATCCTCTGGATAATCCCGCATTTCGGCGACGTAGGCGCGGCCATCTTCATCAAAGGTGATTTCTACCGGATCCACAACATCGGGTTCCGATGCGAAGAGTTCAACGCGCAGCCGATCATCGCTGAGCTTGAAGGTGGCGATGGATCCCTGGGGCGTCAGTGCACCGGGCCCCTGCCTGCGGGAACACCCCGCAGAAAGCAGGAGGCAGGAAGCGGAAAGCAGAAGGCAGAAGGCGGAAGGCGGAAAGCGGGGGCCGGAAGACTGAAGGCGCTGAAATCCGAGCCGCGCGCGTAAGCAAGCGGATCTTCGATCCATCGTGTTGCACCAGTTGAGCACGAATTACACGAATTACACGAATTTCACGAATCTTTCAAATAACTTCGTGAAAATTCGTGAAATTCGTGTAATTCGTGTTTCAAAGACGGGCAGCAGCGCACTGGGGATTCCACGATGTCTGAGCGCGAACGCAGTGAGCGACTATTCAAGGCAAGTCAGGAATGCAGCGGCAGAGAGCTATAATGGCGCATTCCATCGGTCAAAGCATTCTCGTGACAAAACACTTTCGACAAAGACCCCAGCGGTCTGGAGGAGCAAAAATGCCAGAATTTCGCTTGCAGCAGTTGGAAGGCGTCCGAAACCTCGGATGCGGTTTCAAAGTAGTCGGGATCGTAATCGTGTTACTGATTTTTTTCCTGTTTGCCAACCCGATCAGGATCATCCCCGCCGGTCACATCGGCGTGAAAGATTTGTTCGGCAGGGTGTCATCGGACGTTCTGTCGCCCGGCGTCCGCCTTGTCTTTCCTCTGACGCGCGTCATAAAGATGAGCGTGCAGACCCAGGAAATCAAAGAGGCTGCCGAAGTGCCTTCCAAAGAGGGACTGACCATGGATCTGGAGGTCTCGTTGCTTTACCGACTTGATCCTGAAATGGCCGACGACATTTACCGCACCGTGGGCCGCGATTACCAGAGCGTCGCCATCGAGCCGCAGATTCGGTCCGCCATCCGCGAGATTACCGCGTCGTATGAAGCCAAGGCACTCTACTCGGCGGAACGTGAAAAAATCGCCAGGGAGATTTTTGAACTGTTCAGGAAAATCTCCAGTAACCGGGGCATTATCAGCGAAACCGTGCTGCTGCGCAAGATCGGTCTGCCGACGGTGGTGGCAAATGCAATCCAGGAGAAACTTCGCCGCGAGCAGGAAGCCGAGCAGATGAAATTCGTGCTGCAAAAGGAACAGCAGGAAGCCGAGCGCAAGCGGATCGAAGCGCAGGGTGTGGCCGACTTCCAGCGCATCGTGGCGGCCGGAATCAGCCCGCAGCTTCTGGAATGGAAAGGAATCGAAGCAACCGAAAAGCTGGCCGCCAGCCAGAACACAAAGATCGTGGTGATTGGCAATCCGAAGTCGGGATTGCCGCTGATATTGGGGGGAGAGAGTCGCTAGTTTGTCCGTTGTCCGTGGTCCGTTGTCCGTGGTCCG
>DASXQR010000094.1:0-15774 GCA_036507075.1 Acidobacteriota bacterium
GGGATTGAGGGATGGAGAGACTGAGAGACTGAGAGACTGAGAGACTGAGAGACTGAAGGACTGAGGGAACTGACGCTTCTCCATCTCTCCATCCCTCCATCCCTCCATCCCTCCATCTCTCCATCCCTCCATCCCTCCATCCCTCAATCCCTCTTCATCTGCCTTGCGGACGGAAAAGCTGGAATCGGCTCGGCCATAAGCACGGCGCGGACGATCGCCTGAGCGGTTGCTTCGGCGGCCAGAGATCCCACCAGGGCCAGAGCAGCTCGGCTGTCAAATCCAGACGCATTCGTACGCGTCTCGATCTTGCCGGTGGAAATTGCAAAGATCGTGTCTCCGTCCATTGGCGTGTGCACCGGGTTTATGGCGCGTGCCAGCCCGTCGTGCGCCATCTGGGCGATCTTGGTCATTTCGGTCTTGTCAAATGCTGCGTTTGTCGCGACCACTCCAATGGTGGTGTTTCCGGCAATTCCGCCGGAATTGCGGCGGCCGAAAGAAGCCTCCGAGTGCTTTCGAGTCTGCCAGGGAAGCGCATTTTTCTTCAGGCTTTCCATCGTGTTGGCAAAACCTTTTCCGTCCGGGGTGCGCGCCCCGGCCAGGATTTTTCCCGAACCCGGGTCGTAAACATCCCCGACGGCATTAACCACCATCAGCGCCGCCACCACCAGGCCGCCCGTTTTGATGCTGGCCGAGCCGACGCCTCCTTTCATGGCGCGCTCCAGTCCGAACCACTTGCCCACTGTGGCCCCGGCTCCCGCACCCACGTTTCCCTCGGCAATTTTGCCGCTGGTGGCATTTTGGCAGGCCGCGTAACCGGCGGCCTTGTCGGGCCTGATCTTTGGGTCCCCAAGAGAAAGGTCGATTAGAACAGCGGCAGGTACGATAGGTACCCTGCCCGCCCTGGTTTCAAAACCAAAGCCTTTTTCTTCCAGATACTGCGATACTCCGCCGGCCGCCTCCAGCCCGAAGGCGCTTCCTCCTGCCAGCAATACCGCGTTGACTTCCTGAACCAGGTTCAACGGATTGAGCGCGTCGGTTTCACGTGTGCCGGGGGCGCCCCCGCGAACGTCCACTCCCGCCACAGCGCCCTGCCCGACCAGTACCACCGTGCAGCCGGTCGGACGCCGGGTCTCGGTGAAGTGCCCGACTTTGACGCCATCGACGTCGCAAAGTCCGCCAGCATAAGAGGAAACGGCTGCGTTTTTTGTCTGCGGCTTACCCGCGTTTTTCATAATCGGTTCCCCCAACGGCGCGAGCAGGGCAAATGACAAGGCCTTATGAAATTCGCGTCTGCTGCATCTGCTCATACATTGCTCCCAGACAGCTATTGTAGCTGATGCGACTGCCAAGTCGACCACGGACGGGAACGTTGTGAAAACCTACGCCGACGGGTTTGGAAGCAGCGAAAAGATCAAAAAGCCGGAACCGCGAAGGCGCGAATCGATGACTGGCAAAAAAAAATGCATAGGCAGGCTGTGGATTTTTTTGTGGAAATTTTTCTGATGAGCCCGCCCGCGCTGAACAAGAGAGCCGATCGTGTTGTGCTGCGATCGAGTGCATCGCAAAAAATCTTGATTTTCGATGTTGACTGCTTTGCGCAATCAAGTAGAATCCCCCTTGTCCCAAGAGGTAGATGCGATTCGCGGCAACGGTTGTCCTGAATGGGATCCGCACATGGTCGGTCTGGAAACGGATTGATTAAATGTGTGGATAAGCCGTTCAGGGCACATAAGGTGACGCGAGCCTGAGCGACGGTTGTCCCGGGCTAAACCTGCTTCGGTGTCCGGACCCGAAAGGGTTCGGTTGCCAAGAAGGAGGCGGTAGTTCGGGGCACGTAAGTCGCAATGGATCGAGTGTCGATCACTTGGGACATTTTCGTTTCCGGGATCACTTTTCTAACCAACGGCACGATGTGCCTGCCTGCGGCAATTTCCAAAAATTCGGATTCGGAATGCTTTCAAATGCGAATTATCGGAATACGGAATACTTTCCAATGCGGATTTCGGCATGCGGAATGCGGAATAATTGTTCGTGGTCAGTAGTCCGTAGTCAGTTGTGTGCATGGCCACGTGATTACCTAACGAATAATGGACCACGAACAACGGACTACCGACTACGGACGACAGGCAGCTCTTTTATTCCGCATTCCGCATTCCGAAATCCGCATTTGAAAGTATCAGTTACCGCCATTCCCGCCGGCCATGGCGGCGGGGCCAGGAATCAGCAACTGAAAGAAGTTGGAGTTTTCAAATTCGTAGGACGCCTGAAGGCATTCTTCGAAGAGATGCACCCTGTCACGCTGGAAAAGTTGGACCAGGTAGTCGGTGATGCGCAACTCAGCCGGCGTGAGACGGCGGCGCAGCGTGGATCGCAGGGCGATGATTCGATCCGTGCATGTGTCCAAATCGTGGATCTTCCCCATCAATTTCTGAAAATCCTGGAGCTTTTCTAATTCCGTTTCGAAATTACGACTGCCGACCGACTCAAAAATCTCAAGTGTGTAACGAAGTTTCTTGCAACTGACGCGCAGGCGATGAAACTCTTCACGATCCAGCGGATTGCGCGCTGATTCAAGCCGGCTTCGCGCTTTGGTGGCCATTTGCTTCAATAGCCGGCGGGTGTTGGCGTAAGTCCCTTCCGAGGGGTCGACGCCGGCCTGCTTCACCGGCCGCTTGCGAATATGATAGTCCAGCGTGTCCTGAAGCTCGTCGAACAACCGATTCTGACGCGACTGATGCAGCGCGCGCGCCAGCCTGCTTTGCGCCGATTCACGCTCGTTCGCAATCTCATCCATCAAAACCGGAAAGCCGGCGGACTCGGTTTGCTGCAATTTACGGTACGCAGAGAGCTGGTCAAGAAGCACGTCCAACTCGCGCAATTCACCGGCATGCATGCGAATCTTTCTGATTTCCTGCAGGTGAAGACGTCCGGTCGGGTAATAAGCCGAAAACGTGAGCAGCGCGTGCAGCAGCTTCATGGCGGAAATCCGAAGGAGCCTGACATTGCTTGATTTCAAGTCATTCTCCGCTTCCTCGAACGCCTTCATGAACGTCCGCAGCAGCGATCGCTGCGCTGAAATTACCTGGCGCCGGAACATCTGCGGCGAATCCCGCAGTGCCGAGAAAGAGGTGATCACGCTTTCTTCATCCATCGGAAAGTTCCGATCCACCGCGGCGCGAAACAGCCGCTCGCGGGGGTAAGGCACGTCTTCGATACTGGCCTGGACCTTTCCGTTGCTGATCGACAGGACGGCGTACTGAGCGTGGCCGGTTCCGTTGAGGTGCTTGCCCACAGCGCCGCAGTTGATAACCCAGCCGTTCTTGAGCCGTCGCACAAAAGACTCGTGGCTGTGCCCGCAAATCAGAATCTGGCAATCGGTCTCCGAGAGCATTTCCTCCAATTCCTTTGGCTTTCTCTGCGGCGTGATGTATTCCATTTCACTGAAGGGGCTTCCGTGCACAATCAGAATTTTTTTCCCTCCGATTTGGACTTGGCGGCGAGCGGGAAGCTTCTCGAGCTGGCTGAGATCGGAAAGGGTGAGACGTTTCAGGGTCCACCTGGCGAGCGGTTCACGTTCTTTTTTTCGCTCTCCGCGGGCTCTCAAGACCTTGAGATCGGAATTTCCACGGATGGATGTGACTCTGTGCTTTCTCAGCAATCGAAGAACTTCGCCCGGAAAAGGGCCGTCACCCACCAGATCTCCCGCGCAGTAGATCCGCCGGATCTTCCGTTTTCGGATGTCTTCCAGGACGCACTGCAACGCGGGCAGGTTGGCGTGGACATCGGAAATCAGCGCTATTCGCATTAACTTAATATAGCGCAGTTTCGGCGCTCGGGGGCAGGGGCGCCGAGTCAACAAACGGTTACGGGCTGACGAGTTGTGAGTTACGGGTTGGCGAGTTGGCGGGTTGGCGGGTTACGAGTTGACGGGTTACGAGTTGACGAGTTACGGGTTGACGAGTTGACGATACGGGTTGGCGAGTTGACGAGTCGGCGAAATTCAAGACTCCAAACTGGAGAATGTTACATTTTCAATCCTTTTGCCGGCCGAACTCTGCATTTTCAGTTGGGATTTTCACTTCTTTAGTTCGGCGTACGCTTATTTTCACGACAGCAAAAACCTGTAACCCGTAACCCGCAAACCTGTAACCCGTAATCCGAAAACCCGTAATTTATTTCGCGCCTATTTCGTCGCCGTCAGGCTGAGGGAAAGCACGCTGAAGTCGTCGGTTTTATACGCGTCGTATTCAAATTCCTGAAGAATCCGGATGTCGCGAAATCCCGCCCCGGACAGCTTTGCAAGATAGACCTCGCGGTTCAGCGCGCCCGAGATACAATCTGCCCACAGTCTCGGGTCGCCGTGCTCCAGATCTTCAGAAGTGCCGCGCGTGACAATATCGGAGATCTGCAGGCGTCCCGATGGCCTCAGAACCCGGTAAGCTTCCGCAAAAACCCTGTCTTTATCGGGCGCAAGATTAATTACGCAGTTGGAAAGAATGACATCAATCGAGTTTTCTTCAACCGGGAGATTCTCAATGTCCCCCAGACGAAACTCCACATTGTTAATGCCGGCGCGTCTGGCGTTTTCTCGCGCCTTGGACACCATGGCTTCAGTCATGTCGACACCAATCACACGGCCGGCTGGGCCCACCTTGCGGGCTGCGAGAAAAACGTCAATTCCCGCGCCCGCTCCAAGATCAAGGACTACCATGCCCGGATCGAGGGCGGCCAACTCGGTCGGGTTGCCGCACCCGACATTCAGGTTGGCCTGGTCTGGAATAGACACAAGCTGCTCGTAGCTGTATCCCATTCCGACGGGCGAACAAACCTGCTGATCTCCTGTGCCGCAACAACCACCCGAACGCGCCAGGTTGCCATACTTCTCTTTCACGATTTGCTTGAGTTCACTTGCCGATTTCATGGTTTTCCTCGTGTGAAATGATTCGGGGCAACCGCCGAGACCGGCACCACATCGGTCCGGCCGCAGCACTCCGAAAACAGGAAGCGGAGCATGTCTGTAAGAGTGTCTTGGTCGACGGAATACCAGATCCACTGTTTCTCTTTGTGTGCCTTGAGAAGACCGACTTGTTTTAGTTTCTCCAGATGATGGTTGAGCGTCGATCCCGGAATTTTCAACTCCTGCTGGATCTGTCCCACTTTCAACCCCCCCAAATGAAAAGCGGAGAGCAGCAGTCTGACAATTTCCAGACGCGAACCGTTTCCGAGTGCCTGGAACAAGTTTGAGTAATGCTCTACCTGGGGCATATTTCTATATTTCTACATTTATCGAAATAATGCAATAGGTTTCTTGCAGGGGGAAAACTTTGGAACCGCCCGGTGGCGTCGATTTTTTCACACGCTCTGTGGAGGGCAAAAAAAAGAGACGCGTTGCCGCGTCTCTTTTTGGGAAAGATTGTTACAGGAGCTTACTTCTGGCTGGCAACCGCTCCGGAGGCGATTCCGCTGGCAGCCGCTCGGTTGTGGCTGTTGTAGAAGTCGTACACGTAGTCTTTGTACCCGCCATGGCCCCAGCTCGTGTAAAACCCGTAGTCCTTCATTTCGTTGTAAGCCTGGTCGATGTTCCAGCCGTCAGTTGTCATGCGATAGACTGCCGTCATGGCGCCGGTGCGATGCCGCCCTCCGGCACAGTGCACAAAGATGGGCCAATTCTTCTGGTCTTGCGCCACGGACAGGAACTTTTGGACCTGCTCGTCGTAGGGCCGTTCGTGGTCATCCATGGGGATGTTAATGTAGTTGAGACCCAGCGATTTCACAGCGGACTGTTCATCGCGCCGATCTCCGTCCTGCAAATCAATCACAGTGCGAATGCCCAAACGTTGAAGGTCGGCGAAACCCTCTTGCTTTGGCTGTGCTCCCCGGAAGTAGTGATCATTTACCTTTCCAAAATTCTTAATGCCGACGCCGCCGGATGATTTTGCCCCCAGTGACAGGCTGAACAGTAAATTTAAGACTGCAAAAATTGCAATGGATGAGACGCGGATCTTCGTTTGTTGTAAATTTTTCAACATTCCCTTTTGCCCCTTGGACTCGTGTGGATTTGGCTGGCCTGTAGACAACTTACAACAAATAGGACGCATACGGAATGAAAAAGTTTGACATTATTTCAGCCCGGAATTGAATCTTTTTCCTAGCCACAAAGCCACAAAGGCACAAAGGCTACAACTTCAGCTATCAGTGATATTTATCGTTAATCGCGGCCGCTGTGTCACTTTTTACTATAATACTTTAATACTTTGTGCCTTTGTGGCTTTGTGGTTGAGTTCACGCCACCGATTCTTCTTGTTTCTCTTCTGATTTTTTCTCTTTTTCCAGTTCCTTCTTGCCGCTTTCTGTCTTCGCCCAGTCGGCTTCGAAAACGGCGATCACACGCTTTACAATCTTCGGATCCCTGACGATCAATCCCGCCTCACGCCGGTCATCCAATTCAACTTTTCGCAGGCTTTGGCTTCCGATAAACACTTGCCGGCCGTCGCGTACGATAGTTCGCGTATGCAGTCGTTTCCCCGGAAACTTCTCAACCGCCACTCCTGCGCCGCGCTTCCCAAGCTTCCCGATTACCTTGATTTCGACGCCCGCCTTTACCCGCGCCCGCAGAACTGAAATCATGCGCGCATCGGTTAATTTCGGATCGTAAATAAGCAGCTGCCTGCGCGCTCCCGCCAGAAACTGGGAAAGCCGCGGCCTTGAGTTTTCCGGGCTGACAACAAAATCCTTCGCGCCACTCACGTAAGGCTGGCGCAGCGTGTCGGCCTGAAGCAATTTCAGGGCTTCTTCTACCAGCTTGCGATTCCGGGTCACGACCCCGAAGCTGCGACTATGATCGATATCCAGGTGGGTGAAATTGAATCCAAGAAGGTGCAGCTCGCGACCGTCAATGATCAGGATCTTGTCATGGTAGCGGCTGAAATTATCAGCCGTGCGCGTAACAGTCACTCCGGCTTCCAACAATGCCAGTGCCACCTTGCGCAGCTTCTTTCCGTCGCCATTGGTGTGCGCGATTAAAGCGTGCACCAGCACGCCTCTGCCCACGGCCGCCTTCAGCGCTTTCTCAATGGCGTCATAATCGAAACGGAAAATGGCTATCTCAATGCTCTTGCGGGCATGATTGACAGCGGAAAGCAGCGGCGCAACTCCATCTTCCGGTTGAACCCGTAAATTCATAGTTGCGACAGAGACACGTGAAACCGCCTGCCGGCAGTGATCCTTCTGTGAGGGCGGAACTTTCCCGGTGCGGCGGCAATTTCCGCCACCCCTTGAGAATCAAAGAACTTAAACACTGTAATGAAGGTATTCCCGATGGGAGTGTAAGTCAACCCGAAATGGCACTAAGTACTGGGAAATCTGCGGTTCGGGCCAGCCGCAAAGACCAGAGCAATTTTGGGTTTCGCGCCCTCGCGCCCTCGCGGTGGATTTTTTCCCACCGTCTTACCACAGCTCCGCGCATACGCGGCCAATCCTTCACCTTAATGCTAGAATGAGAGTGAAGGAGAACTTCATCAGCAGCCCCGGTCACATCGCAGTTCCCCGTTATGCCGGATTCTGACAACAACACTAACTCGGTTATCGCGGCGATCGACGTAGGCTCGAGCGCCATCCGCATGGCCATCGCCCAGTGGGATGCCTCCGGTCGATTTGAGGAACTGGAGAACCTGTCTCGCGGCGTTGCTCTCGGGAAAGATGTGTTCACGGACGGACACATCAGCGAACAGTGCATCCAGGCTGCCTGTGAAACACTGCGCGGCTTCCGAAAAACGATGGACACGTACGGCGTGCAGAAGTACCGGGCGGTGGCCACCAGCGCCGCCCGGGAAGCAGTCAACACGGATACGTTTGTGGACCGGGTTTTCATGCGCACCGGCATTGAAGTTGAGGTGATCGACGGGCCCGAAGAAAACCGGCTCACCTATTTGGCCGTGGCCGACATTCTCAAGGACGAAATGCGGAAGGGAAACAAGGAGACGCTGCTGGTGGAAGTGGGCGGAGGGAGCGCCGATATTTCCTTTATCCGAAACGGAGGGCCGGTGCATGCGGGAACTTACCCGCTGGGTGCCCTGCGACTGCGCCAGTCACTGGCCGGAGTTGACCGTGGTCCGGGCCATCGGGTGGCGGCACTGGATCGATACATCCACACCACACTGGAGACGATGAAGCGGTCCATTCCATTCGAAAAAGTCTCGGAAGTGATCGCCGTAGGGGGCGACGTTCGCTTCACCGCCCGGCAGCTTGAGGGCGCAGCCAAGCATCTGTATTCAATCCCGCGGTCGGACTTCCTGCAGTTTTGCGATCAGATTTCCCGGTACGACGAGGATCAGTTGGTCAAGCAGTATCACATTTCATATGTAGAGGCGGAAACACTGGTTCCCGCGTTGCGCGTATACAAGCAGTTGCTGGAAAAGACGGCGGCCGAAACGGTGATGATTCCCACTGCCAATATCCGCAGAGGCATGCTGCTGGACTTGATCTGCAGTTCAGGACAGGGGAACATCGAAGAGCTTTCCAGGGAAATCCTCAGCTCGGCGCGCGAAGTGGCGCGCAAGTACCAGACCGATCTGAATCATGTCGACAATGTTGCTTCCCTTTCGGCGCAGATGTTCGACCAGTTGCGACAGGATCACGGTCTGGACGGGCATGCCCGCATGCTGCTGCAGGCTGCGGCACTGCTGCACGACATCGGGCTGTTCGTGAATTCCCGTGAACACCATAAGCATTCACAATATTTGATCGGCTCTTCCGAGATTTTCGGCCTGAGCGCACGCGACGCTGAGATTGTCGGCAACATTGCCCGTTATCATCGACGCGCCATGCCTCAGCGAAGCCATCCCAGCTACCAAAATCTGGAAGCGGCTGAAAGGATGGAGGTATGCAAGCTGGCTGCTATTCTCAAAATCGCCAATGCGCTGGATAAGGACCACACTCAGAAGGTTCAGCGGCTGGAATTGGAGCATCAGGATTCCGAAATCGTGCTCAAAGCGCATACCCGCTCCGACACCGACCTGGCGCTGGAGCAGGTGACGCTGCAGAAGAAGGCCGATCTGTTCGAAGAAATCTATGGCAAACGAGTCACTTTACAGCAGATTCCCGGCGCCGATTGAAACTCCTCCCCCGGAATTGCTGATCAACCGCGAGTTGAGTCTTCTGGAATTCAACCGCCGCGTCTGGCGGGAAGGCATGGATCCGGAAACGCCGCTGCTGGAGCGCCTGCGATTTCTTTCCATCGTGCTTTCAAATCTGGACCAGTTTTTTTTGGTGCGCGTGGCCCGGCTCAAAACCCAGAGCCTGGCCAACGAGTCAAGCCATTGTCCGACCGGGATCTCGAATGCAGATTTGTTGGACGCCATATCGGGCAAGGCGCACGACCTGGTTAATGACGTGTACGAAAGTTTTGCCGGGCTGGTTTCCGATCTGCGACAGGCCGGTATTGCCCTGGTTTCATTGGATGAGTTGGATGAAGAAGCCCACGCAGTGCTGGACGAAAAATTTGAGTCGGAGATTTTTCCCGCGCTCACGCCGCTGGCGGTAAAGCAGAAACGGCCCTTTCCGCTGTTGTTCAACCTTTCGTTGAATCTGGCAGTCCGCCTGCAGCTGCGGGACGGCGGAAGGCGCCTGGCGGTGGTTCAGGTTCCGGCCACCCTGCCGAGGCTGATCGAGATTCACGCCGGCAAAGGATCGCAAAAGACATTCGTGCTGCTCGAAGAAGTCGTTGCGCGCAATGTGAGCCGGCTGTTTCTTGGATATAAGGTCCTGGAAACAAGGATGTTTCGCATTACGCGCGACGCCGACTATGAGCTTGATGACGAGGGCGCGGAAAATTTTATCCACGCCGTGGAAGAACAACTCAGGAGACGGAGAATCAACGAGCCGGTCAGGCTGGAATTGCAGTCTCCGGCGAGCCCCTCGCTGACGCGGCTGCTTCAGAAGTCGCTGCGTCTCACGGACGCCGATATTTATCCTGTTCGGTGCCCGCTCGATTTGCGAGGTTTGTTGACGCTGTGCGATCTGCCCGGGTTTGACACCCTGAGATATCCGCTCATGCCGCCGGTGGGAATGATCGCCCCCATTGACAGGCAGGATTTGTTTGCCCTGGCAGCACGAGAGGACCTGTTATTCCATCATCCGTACGAGTCCTTTGAACCGGTGGTGGAATTGGTTCGCCAGGCCAGCGTCGATTCCAAAGTGCTGGCAATCAAGCAGACGCTCTACCGCACAAGCGGCGACTCTCCCATCGTGCGGGCTCTGGAAGCCGCCGCTCTCAATGGAAAGCAAGTCACGGTGCTGGTGGAATTGACCGCCCGCTTTGACGAAGAAAGAAACATAAGCTGGGCTCGCAAGCTGGAAACCGCCGGAGCTCACGTTATCTATGGCCTGGAGGGATTTAAGACTCACGCCAAGATTCTGCTGATCGTACGTCGAGAACCACAGGGGATTCGCCGCTACGTGCATCTGAGCACCGGCAACTATAATGACCGGACTGCCCGGCTTTATACCGACATGGGCCTGCTCACGTCGCGCGAGGACATTGGTTCGGATGCTTCGGGTTTTTTTAACGCGATCACCGGTTTCAGCGATCCTCCCAGTTACCAGAAACTCGCCATGGCTCCCCTGGGACTGCGCGAAAGGATTATCTCCCTGATCGAGCGTGAATCCGTGCGGGCGCGCGAAGGTCAGCAAAGCCTGATTCGCGCCAAAATGAATTCTCTGATCGACCTTCCTCTTGTGATGGCGTTGTGTGAGGCGGCGCGCGCGGGCGTGAACATACAATTGTGCGTGCGCGGGGTTTGCATGCTCCGGCCGGGACTGCCGGACTTCTCCGGAAACCTGAAGATCTTCAGCATTATTGATCGTTTTCTGGAGCATAGCCGTGTTTTCCACTTTTACAATGGCGGCAGCGATGAGGTGTACCTCAGCAGCGCAGATTGGATGCCGCGCAATCTGGATCGGCGAATCGAGCTGATGTTCCCGGTTGACTGTCGCGCGGCGCGCCGTAAGGTGCTGCAGGCCCTCGACATCATATTCAGTGACAATACAAAAGCCTGGGATTTGCAGACTGACGGCAGTTACGCGAAGCGCAGTCCCGCGACCGATGAACCACCGATTCGCTCTCAATATAAGCTTTATGAAGCGGCGCTGCGCCAGTTAGAGCAGCAGCTTCAGGAGGCGCATTTCCAATTAAGGCCGATCGAGGCTCGGTAGGCGGATTATTTTTGATTTCGCGCTTTCGCGTCTTCGCGGTGAATTTGTTCACTCCTCTGAGGTGCGGGAACACCAACGGGGCTTGCCGCGGCCTAAAACGCCCGTACTTAAGGGGGACCCCATGATTCTTTGTTTTGTACGTCACGCCATTGCTGCTGATCGGCAATCGTGGAAGGAAGACGACGAAAAGCGACCTCTGACCGCCGAAGGGGTTAAGAAAATGAAAAGGGTTGCAGATGCGCTTTCTCTGATGGGCGGGGATTTTACCTATATCTGCACCAGTCCGCTGAGGCGCGCCAGGCAAACCGCAAAAATCCTGTCGCGAAAATCGGAGCATTCCGCCGAGACGCTGATATGGAGTGAACTCGTGCCGGGAAGTCCGCCCCAGGACCTGCTAAACAAGCTTCAGGTGCTCTCCCGGAAACGCCAAGCCAAACCGGCTAAATCCGGGTCCGCATCCAGACGTGTTGCGCCCGGCAAATCTCAGAAGGCTTCCAATGACCGCCGGCCGGCCGTTTCCGGCAACTCGGCCCAAATCGCACTGGTGGGCCACGAACCGCACCTCAGTCAGACGGTTTCTTACCTCCTGTGCGGAGATGCTCATAAAATGTCAATTGCATTCAAGAAGTCAGGGGTCTGTTGTCTGGAATACAACGGAAAGATTCCAGCCACGCTTCGCTGGTTTCTGCCTCCCCGAATGGCAGCAAGCATAGCGAAACGCAGTTGAGATCCGGGTTCCGGGTTTTCGAGTTGCGGGTTGCGAACTGTGCTGTTGAGAAGATGGTCTATTCCAAAGTAAACCTGAAAATCCCAAATTGAAAATTCCCGCCGACGACAGGGATGTTGGATAATGTCTTTTCCAATAGAGATATCTGATAATACGCTTTCCAGCTTTGAATTTTGAATTCGCCCGGATTATTGATAAAGCTTCACCGCGAAGACCGTCCTTGCCGCTCTCTTGGCGTTCTTGGCGGTCTTCGCGGTTAGGTTTTTTGTGAATAATCCGGGCTAGTAACTCGTAACCTGTATCCCGAAAACCCGTAACCCGAAAACCCGAAAACCCGAAAACCGGTAACTTCTTATGGCTCTAATCAAAATGTTCCAACGCGATGAAAAATTCACGGAAGTCTTTCGCTCCATGACTTCCAATCTCACCAGCGCCAGCGAATTGCTGGAAAAATTTCTGGCGGAGCCGACAAACATCCAGCTTAGAGACCAGATCAAAGATCACGAGCATCGGGGAGATCTGCTGGTCAAAGAAGTAATTCTAAAACTGGATGTCACCTTCATTACGCCGTTTGATCGGGAAGATATCCACGAACTGGCGGGAATCATTGACGACGTTCTCGATCTGGTGCATCGCGCGACGGCCAAGATCACGATGTATGGCATCCGCAGCGTGGTCCCGGGTACCAGGGAGCTGGCGCACATTCTGACCGAGCAGACCAGAGACCTGGAATCCGCGGTAGTAAACCTGAAAAATTACAGCGAAGTGCTGCGGCTTTGCGAGCATGTCAGTGAACTTGAGAAACAGGGTGATGCCCTTTATTCCCGCAGCATCTGCTCGATATTCGAAAATGTCAAAGATCCAATTGAACTGATCAAGCTGAAGGAAGTCATCGAGACGGTCGAATCGGCTCTCAACCGCAGTCAGGACGTGGGGGACGTGCTCGAATCTATCGTCATCAAGAACACCTAGACGCCGATGCTGCTCTACTACGTGATCTTCATCGTCATAGTGGCGCTGGTGTTTGATTTTCTCAACGGCTTCCATGACGCGGCCAATTCGATCGCTACCATCGTTTCCACGCGCGTGCTCACTCCGCTGCAGGCGGTGATTTGGGCTGCTTTCTTCAACTTTGTGGCGGCGTTTGTCTTTGGCACCGCCGTAGCCAAGACTCTCTACAAGGGTCTTATCGATATCCGCCAGGTGAATGAAACGGTGATCTTATGCGGCCTGATCGGGGCCATCCTGTGGAACATCATTACCTGGTATTTCGGACTTCCGACCAGCAGCTCCCACGCGCTGATTGGGGGGTACGCCGGAGCGGCGGTCGTGCGTGCCGGCTGGTCTGTGCTCATATTGAAGGGCTGGTATCCCACGCTGGAGGGCATCGTGCTGGCGCCGCTCATCGGACTGGCGCTCGGCTTCCTTTTCATATTTATCACCTACGGCGTGGTGAAGAGATCGCGCCCTCGCAGAATAGATCAGATCTTCAGAAAGCTTCAGTTGATTTCGGCCGCTCTGTACAGCCTGGGACACGGCACAAACGACGCTCAAAAAACCATGGGAATCATTGCAGGCGTTCTGTTTTCGGCCGGCTATTTGACGCGAAGCGAAATTCCGTTTTGGGTGATTCTGATTTGTCATGCCGCGATGGGACTGGGAACATTCTTCGGAGGTTGGCGCATCGTAAAAACCATGGGCCAGAAGATCGTCAAGCTGCGTCCTATCGGTGGTTTTTGCGCTGAGGCGGCCGGCGCCATAACCATAATGAATGCCGCTCATATCGGAGTTCCCGTCAGCACCACCCATGTCATTACCGGATCAATCGTGGGCGTGGGGTCCATTCATGGACTGTCTGCTGTGAAATGGGGAGTAGCCGGAAGAATTGTCTGGGCCTGGATCATCACCATCCCTGCTTCCGCGTCCGTGGCTGCAATTTCTTATCTTGTGATCAGTTTATTCATTCAATAGTGTCTCGAGTAAGAATTTTTTAACCACAAAGGCACAAGAGCACGAAGTAAGACGTGGGGCAGGCAGAGTCCGGTCAGGGTCTCAAAATGAATTGTGAAAACGTATTCTGAGGTGACCGGACTTTGCCTGCCCCACGTCCGGCTTTGTGTCCTTTGTGTCTTTGTGGTTAAAACTGATACACGAATTCACGCTATAGGTACCAGCTAGCTGCCGCAACATCCATTCCAAGGAGAGCAAAATGAGAAAGCTTCTCTGTTTCACCTCGTTTCTTTCCCTCCTGCTTGTGGTCCCCACTGCGGCGCTGCCGGGTTCTGCGGCCGGCGCCGAGACGCCCGATTGGAGGGCGGGGCTTGCCAAGATTGTAATTACACCAGACGAGCCGATCTGGATGTCCGGTTACGCGCAGCGTAATAAACCGTCCGAAGGGAAGATTCACGATTTGCACGCCAAAGCGTTGGCATTGCAGGACACGCGGAGAAATCGTCTGGTGCTGGTGACCACTGACCTGCTTGGCCTTCCCAGAAGCCTTTCCGATTCGATTGCGCGGCAGGTTGAAGCCAGATACCGATTACCGCGTGCGAATCTGGTTCTCAGTTCTTCTCACACGCACACGGGCCCCGTGGTCCGGCAGTCTCTGGTAGGTTCCTACGGGCTCGATGCGGAGCAGAGCGCACGCGTGCAGCGGTACGGGGAGAAGTTGCAGGAAAAAATCGTGACAGTAGTGGGAGAGGCGCTGGCCAATCTCACCCCGGCCAAGGTCTCCTTCGGCCGGGCCGAGGCACACTTTGGCGTCAATCGCCGAGAGCCCACCGCTGCGGGCGTGAAGCTGGGGATCAACCGCAATGGACCGGTAGATCCCGACGTGTTTCTGCTGCGGGTGGACGCGCCCGAAGGCCGGCTTCGCTCGATTGTGATGAGTTATGCATGCCATAACACCACGCTTACGGGAAATTTTTATCAGATTGCCGGAGATTACTCCGGTTTTGCACAGGAGACACTCGAGCGGACGTATCCGGAAGCGCTCGCGCTTTTCGTGATGGGTTGCGGTGGCGACATAGATCCACAACCACGCGGCACACTCGATCTGGCGCGGCAGCACGGCGAAGAGCTAGCCGGCGCCGTCAAGAAAGCGCTGCAGGGATCCTTTTCGCCGGTGCGAGGACCCTTGAAGGCACGCTTCGAGCGTTTCATGATCCCGCTGGCGCCTTCGCCCAGCAGGGAAGAGTACCAGGCGCGATTAAACGACAGAGACGTCTTCATCAAGAGGCACGCCGAGCGCATGATCGCGCGCATGGAGGGCGCCAGGGACGCCTCATTCAAGACCATCGGCATTAGGGATGGGCGTCTCTTGAGCGAATACCCCTACACGCTGCAAGTGCTCCAGTTTGGGAAAGATCTTACTGTTGTGGCACTGGCAGGGGAGGTGGTTGTCGACTATGCTTTGAGATTGAAGCGGGAACTGGGATCGCAGGGGCTGTGGGTTGCAGCTTATTGTAATGATGTTTTTGCCTACATCCCGTCCGCACGCGTCCTGAAAGAAGGCGGTTACGAGGCGGACCGGTCGATGATCTACTACGATATGCCCGGCCCCTGGGCTCCCCAGATCGAGGAGATCATCATCCAACGCGTTCACCGCCAGGTCCGTCATGTCGGGCGGCAGTGAGGGGTTTGAGGGACGGAGGGATTGAGGGACGGAGGGATGGAGGGATGGAGGGATTGAGGGACGGAGGGATTGAGGGACGGAGGAATTTGGAGACTGCGGGATTGAGGAAATAAGGTCTCATATCGGCTGCTGAGTTTTTTTCTCCCTGCATCTCTTCGTCTTTCCGTCAACTCCCTCTCTCCGTTCTTCAATCCCTCCATCC
>DASXQR010000095.1:0-11557 GCA_036507075.1 Acidobacteriota bacterium
GCGCATCAGGTTGTCAGTCAGGCTGGCGCTCGAGGCCCCAAATTCAGTCTCGACTCTGCTGACCTGAACTATATCGGCCAAATTCTGCTGACACCGCTGCAATGAGTGCTCCCCGTCATCGGAAACTGATAGCGCAATGCACTCAGGTCAACGTAGTCGACCAGTGAATCAGTCGACCTGATATTGCACGGCGTGCAGGCTGTGTCCGACACACCTACGCTGCGGCAGCGGTACCGAAGGCGCCAGCCTCCCACGAGGCTGGCGCCTTCGCTTTATCGGGATTGCAGGCTGTTATCACCGTTATCAGCGCGCTTGCCTGGTACATCGCGCCGCGCCTTGTCTCTCCGGTCGGCGGTAGTCCGGGTCGCCAAGGCGCAGACCGACACTCTCCAAAAGGTCCCGACCGGGCGGCTGGAAGGCGTCGGCCATGCGGCCAGCGCATGAGCCCAACCGGAACCGGCTAACTCCGCGAGGGCCAAACTTAAACTGTCTCCTTGCGTCTCTGTGAAATCTGAATGTTGGAATGTAGTCCGATCGAGGCATAAGTTTGACAAGGGTGAAGCAACAATATGCAAGGAGACGCAATGTAAATTCGCCTGTATTGCAGTTTTTCTCTGTTGCGCGCGGGATGCAGAAGAGCTCGCTGATAAAATGCGCCAGACGTCGTCACTTGATGGCGGACAATTCCTAACCGCATCTACAACATCGGAAACAGCCGGCCAGTTCAGTTGATGCGCTACATCGAGGTGCTGGAGCAGTGCCTTGGAAGGAAGGCGCAGGTCGAAATGCTTCCCATGCAAGCTGGAGATGTTCCGGCAACAACGGCGGACGTTACCGAACTCGAATCGGCGGTCGGATATCGTCCGGGCACTCCGGTCGAGGTGGGCGTACCCAGGTTTGTCGAGTGGTACAAGGTCTATTACCGCGTGACTGATAATGAAGCTCAATATCATTGGCACAGGTTATAGCAAGTCCACGGTACCGGTCGGCACGGCGGATCAGGTGCGTGACGTTGTCGGGCAGGAAGTGGATCGCAGGGGCGCCAAGGTGTGCTTCGAAGTCGCAAGCAATCCGGAGTTCCTGAAAGAAGGCGATGCGATCAACGATTTCATGCGTCCCGAGCGCATCATCATCGGGGCTGACTCCGAGCTGGCGGTCGAGCAGATGCGTGCGCTGTATGCGCCCTTCACCCGCAGCCACGAGCGCCTGCTGGTGATGGGCGTGCGCGACGCCGAGATGACGAAATACGCTGCCAACGCCACGCTTGCGACCCGCATCTCGCTCATGAACGAGATCGCCAATCTCTGCGAGCAACTGGGCGTGGATGTGGAGAATGTGCGGCGCGGAATCGGCTCCGACAGCCGGATCGGGCACTCTTTCATCTATCCCGGCCCCGGCTACGGCGGCTCATGCCTGCCGAAGGACGTGAAAGCGCTGATCCGCATGGCCGAGGCGCGCGGCATGGCACCGGAGATGCTGCGGGCGGTGGATTCCCGCAACCAGTCTCAGAAGCAACGCCTGTTCGAGAAAATCCGGGACCGCTTCGGCACACAGTTGGCGGGACACACGATCGGCGTCTGGGGTCTCGCCTTCAAGCCTGGCACGGACGATCTGCGGGAAGCGCCTTCGCTCACCCTCATCGAGCGATTGATCGGGGCAGGCGCATCGGTAAGAGCCTACGATCTCGTCGCGATGGAGAACGCACGGCGAGTTCTTCCAGCATCATGGTTCGAATCGGGTAAGCTGGTGCTGGTGAAGCATCAGTACGATGCGGCCAAGGGTGCTGACGCGCTGGTACTGGTCACGGAGTGGAAGCCCTTTCGCCTCCCGGATTTTGACGTTTTGAAGCGGCTCATGCGTTCCCCGGTCATCTTCGACGGTCGCAATCTGTATGAGCCGCGGCATGTGCGCAGCCTCGGATTCGAGTATTTCGGTATCGGACGTTAGCAACACGGGGAGACGGATCTATGTTTGAGCGTAACAGTAAGGGGTATGAAAGTATCAGCTCCACCGCCTGGACAGTTGCACATCGAAGAACCTTCACCGATATTCCTTATTCTCAAGAGATATTTGATGAGTTCGAGCGAATACTGCTCGAACAAGACAGCGCTGAAATTCCTGAAGAACTCGTATCTCCACAAATCGCTCCGCAAATCGAAGCCCGGTACAAACTCGTCAGTCGTCTCATAAGAGAAAACTCTGTTCACCAAGTGCTGGAAATTGCGACCGGTCTCTCGCCCCGCGGACTGGAAATGACCAGTGATTCAAATGTTGAGTATGTGGAAGTAGATCTACCGACCATGATGTCACATAAGAAAAAAATAGTTGGTGCTCTCGGTTCAAATGGCAATCTGCACTTGGAAATAGGCAATGCCCTCGATCTCGATAGTCTAAAAGCTGCTGTTGCAGTTCTTGATCAAGCCAAACCTTTGGGAATAGTTCATGAAGGCCTTCTGCGCTATTTTAATTTCGATGAAAAAGCAATAATTGCCAGAAACATACATTCTCTTTTAGAACTATTTGGCGGGGTGTGGATTACACCCGATATCACCTTGAGAACAGTTTTAAACGTTGCAAGTACTGAAGATCGCGATCAAATTGAAAAGGTGGGACAACTCGTTGGAATAAACATAGATCAGAATCGTTTTGAGAATGTGGATGAAGCACAAAAATTCTTTGAAGATCTTGCTTTTACCATAGAGCGACGCAGATTTACGGAAGTAATGGATGAACTGGTTTCGCCAGCCAGATTGGGTCAAACACGACAACAAGTCGAAGCTCTGATTGGCGGGGCTTATGTTTTTGTAATGCGAATACGTCGGTAAATTTACATCGCTTCAAGAACCGATCTTAATTTTTTGCCGACATGCTCCCAGGTATATTGAGCCAGAATCAACTGGCGCGCATTCGACCCCAACGCTTCGCAACGGGTGGGGTCCTTCAGCAATGCAAGCACCGATTCAGCCATTTCTTCGGGCGTTGAGGCTTCCACGTAGTGGCGCCCGTTGACTGCGCCGGCGATCGACTCCATCCCCAGCGGCGTCGAGACCACGGCCATTTCCAGGGCAAGCGCTTCGAGCACCTTGTTCTTGATGCCGCCTCCGGAAACCATCGGGTTGATCATGATGGGATATTCCGAAACGAGGGCATAGAGATCCTCCACGAATCCCGTCACGCGAATTAAGGGGTAGCGACGGGCCGCTGCCTCGACCCAGGGCTCCGCGCCACGACCGACTATGCACCACTCCACTCCCGCCGCCGCCAGATAGGGCTCATAGACCTTTTCCAGGAAAAAGCGCATGGCCTGGACGTTTGGAGGAAATGCCAGATTGCCCCAGAAGACGACGCCAGGCTTCCGAGGCCCGTTCCTGCGAGCGAGGGGCTGTTCCAGGAAAGGAGGAATTCCCATAGGAATGGTTGTCACGTTGCTGCAGCCGCCAGACATCCGCCTGATGGCTTGAGTATCAATGTCGCTGAGCGTAATGACGTGGGTAAACCAGTGCGGCAGCCTTGCGTCGTTGTTGATCCACCTCCAGCGCGCCAGCGCCGAACTCGCTTTCTCCACCAACGTCATACCGGAGCGTACAGCGTAGTCTCTCTCAAGATACAGTGCAGTGCTGTCGCACGTGTCCATCAGCACTTTTTCCGAGCGGAATGGCAGTAGGAAACCCGCAAGCGACGCGCAAACGGCGACGATCCGGCTTGCAGAGTGCCGTTTCAGCATTGAGGAGATCAGATCGACTGCCTCGCGATAATAACGAGGGTAGCCCAGGGAATAGTAATTGGCGTCGCGCCACCGCAAATGGCGCATGATCGAGGGGCGTCCATGAGGCAGAACGAGCGGTTCGGCCACCTCGTCAAAAAGATCACGTGGATCAAGACTTACCTTACCGCGATCCCTCTCACTGCATGCTATTGGGACAAGCACGAGCGAATCGAGCCTTGCCAATTCCCGGGAGAGATACCATACGCGCCGGTCGTAAGGTTCCGCCTCATTGGCAAGGCTCTTGTCGGTGATTACCAGGGTTGTCATGTGATGATTCTCCCGGATCGCTTCCTGAGGTGACGCAGAGAATCGGGCGCTAATCCCAAGACATCAGCGACCAGGCCCCATTGCCCAAGGCCGACGAGGCTGGGCAAGTACGCGCAGCAGAAAACAACGCCCGAAACCAGAATCGCAAGGACATGACCGAGCGTAGGCGGAATGAGGAAAAGCGTCAGGTATGCAGCCAAGCCGGCGATGAAAGCGGCTCCACCGATGCAGGCAATCGTACGCCAATCCTGCAATGCGCTGACGGGCAAATCCACGAGCCGCGACGCGCGCGCATAAACGAGGGATATTGCGAGAACGCTCCCGACTATGACGCCGGCTACTGCGCCGGGAACCCCCCACACCTGGCTTCCGGCATAGCTTGCAAGCAACCCGACCAGAAGCAAAATGATGTTCACTCGAAGGAGAAACGGACCTTGACGGAGCACCAGCATGACCGTCGACATCTCAACGACTGTGATAAGCGACGCGATGGCGTTCAGTCGCAAGACAGGTATTGCATCTGCGTACGCCTCCGTATATATCAACCTGATGAGGGGACTGGCTGCGGCAAAGATGAACGCAATCACCGGTAGAATGAAGAGTGCGACCGCCACGTTGCTGCGACTGTTAAGGCTCAGAACCTTTGCGAGATCGCCCTCCGCCTGGGCCTTGCTCATTTCCGGGAAAATTACCCTGGTGACTGTGATGCGGATAAGCCCAGCCAGCGCCAAGGCGGCCGCACCAATCGAGTAGACGCCGTACTGAGCAGAGCCGAACAACACGACCACAAGCCATTGATCTGCCTGCATGCGCAGCAGGTAAACCGCATTGTCCGCTCCCACCGGGATGGCGTATCTGGCTTGCTCCAGCCAGCGGGTCATCCGACCGAACCAGAGTCGCCAGCCATATCGCGCGGTCGAAATGGCCAGCAACAGCAAGGCCTTTGTGGCGGCCACGAAGGCCAGGACCCCGATCACGGCATGGATTCCGCCCAGGACGGCTGCGGTGAGTACAGCACCCACTCTCAGCAACGCCAAACCGAAGATCAGGCCAGCCTGCAATTCGATGCGCCGTTCCGCGTTAGGCAGTATGTCCAGGGTCGAACCGAAAACCCAAAGCGCGCAAAAGAGTGGTGCGGCAAAGTCTGCGCCAGCCATCGTCCTGACGGAATGAGGCAAGAGGGAATTCCAGGGACCTAGTACCAGCCAAGCGAGTATTCCGGCCGTAGCCATGTAAAACAGGGCCTGCCGTACAAAGACAGCCTGGCCGTGCAGGTCGTGGCGCGGCAGGAAATAGGGCAGACTGGCCGGTATGCCAAATGGGACGATCGCAAGTAACGTTCCGGCTGCCAGCCAAAGCAGCCTATATTCCCCGAAGCTAATTTCGTCCAACACCCGAACAAGGACGATAGGGATGAACACCTGAATTGCAAATTCCGCAATGTTGGCAATCCCCAACGTTATGATCTGACGCTTCATGAAATGTGGAAGCGGGGCATTGGGTGGTCCGTAGGATCGGCCCCGCCATGGCCCGTCAGCACCGGGCTCACTTCCTGGCGTCGAATCTCAACTGTTTCGGGGGGAGCCTTGGCGCCGGCGTCAATGACCCTGCTGGCAGAAGACGCTGGCATCATGCTGCGTGGATGTCGTACCACGCCCAGAGCTGGTTTGAACCTACCGCTTGCTGCAACCTTGAAAGCACCGCCTGTGCCGAATACCAATTGCCACTACTACACCAAGGTGCCGGTCCCGAACTATGAGCGACGTTAAAGAATCTCCCCGCCCTTCTTACCTGCTGCGGATCGGCATACCCCATGAGACGAAATATTCGGCGGGCCACACGATCGTACAATCGATGTTGGTCGGCGAGTTCGAGAAAGTTGCATTGATTAATGATTTTGAATCGCTGGTAGCCAATGGCTGCAGCGTGAGCGATCAACTCCTCAAAATCTTCGCCAATTTCGAACGACAGAAATTGAGGCCGCGTATCTTTCTCCAGGGCAAGGACGCACATGCGGTCCGCTCCCTCGATATCGACTTTCAGGTAGTAGGGCAGGCCGTATTGAGCGAATAGCTCTTGAATGCTAAGTGACCGTACTGAATAGGAACCAACCGGGTTCCTGCTGAGGAGTCTTTCCTTCGAAGTCGAGCTCGACCCCAGATTGTCTCCTGAGATTATCAGCTCGACGGTTCCACTGCCCGTTCCAATCGCCGCATTAACGAGCTGAAGGCGGCCAGCCTCGACATGTTGTCGTAGCCGCTCCTCGGCGCGCTGGACAAGGACCGGATTTGCCTCAACCGCAACGACTTGGTAGCCTTCCTCGAGATAGTAGACCGTGTCAGAAGCGTCGTACATGCCAATATCGAAAATGGTCTTCATACGTCGACCTCGGATGTTGTGAGTTTCCGATTTCCATGAGAGCGTTCCAACTCGACGTCGGGCGTGGAATGGCTTCCTGTGGGACATAGCAGGGTACGATATTCGTCGAGCATTCGCGCACTGCCGAAGCGGCCTTGCACGTCGGTCATCGCGGCTCCCCCCATTCTCCTCCTCAGATCCTCATTGCCTGCCAGCGCGGCAATATGCCCGGCGAGCTCCGTCACGTCACCGGGGGAATACAGGAAACCGTTCCGCCCAACCTCCACCATTTCGGCGGCGCCCCCGATTCTGGACAGTATGACCGGCAGCCCCATGGCCATCGCCTCGAGCGCGGCGTTTGAGAACGTTTCGACGGCCGTCGAGGTCAGGACGAATGCGTCAGCGAGTTTCAGGAGGGGGCGCACGTCTTCGATCGCGCCCAGCATTCGCACTCTGTCTCTTACTCCAAAGTTGGCGATGCCGCGCTCGATCGACGCGCGCTGGTCGCCTTCTCCCACCAGCAGGGCGTGGATAGGTAGACCGCGCGACGCCAGAGCCGCTACCGCCTGAATCAGGTGAACCTGTTGCTTCTCCGGTCTTAACTGTGCAACCGAAATTGCAACAAAGGAATCCACGGGAAGCCCATATCGCAGTCGGAGCTGATCACGGGTTTCTGTAATCGCTGCGGTATTGAAGTGGGCCTGGTCCACCCCGTTGTAAATGACGCGGCTGTTTGCTGCCGGGAGGCGGTAGCGGGCTATCCACTGGTCCTGCTGCAAACGGCATCCAAACACGAGATGTTTCGTCCGGCGCAATAACGGCGCGTAGACGATCATGAAACGCTCGTCGCGACGGCTCCCGAAGTCGGTCGTATTGATCAGGGCGGAGAGAACCGGGGCCTGCTTGCCAAGCTGCCAGGCAGCCGCATGCGCGTAGAGGAGGGGGTACAGATTCACGCACACCACACGCGATATCCGCTGCTCGACGAGGTAGCGCTTGAGTCCGCGCAATGCCGACAACGAAAACTTGCCCGTCCGCTCCAGATAGAGCGTGGGCAGAGCCGGGCCGAGGCTCGCGCGTAACGTATGGGGCGCGCTGAGGTAAGCCAGATGGATATCGTGGCCCCCTTGCCGCAGAGCATTGGCGATTCGAACGCTCTTGCGTTCCGATCCACCGATTCCCAGGTTATTGAGGAGCAACAACGCGGCCATGGAAGATGCGTTGATTATGAGGAGGACTGCCGCTGGATAATTGCGTTGCATAATTCCCGGACCAACTTCCGGCGGCGCCAGGCATCGCGAACGGGAAGCCAGATGCGGCCTCTGATGGTCACCGGTACCGTGCAGTCGTAGCTTCGGACCTGCTCCCCGCCGAAGTCCTTTTTGAACTGGTTGATTCCGGTGCCCTCCGGTACGGATTCGTCCTCGAAGAGCCCACCCCAGTCGTAGCGTCTTATTCCCATCTGCTTGAACCGCAACATGTCTTTCCAATGAAGCCAACGATTGGCGCGCCCGACCAGGGCGCGATAAGCGCTCTCTCTATTTCTGAAACAGGAGGCCGAGTACTGGAGGCGTGCAGCTGGTCCGAACACGAGGTAGGTGTGCCAGACTAATGCGTCACCATTCTGCGAGGCCGCAGTGAGCACGAGCTGACGAGCGTTGCAGGCGGCAACCAGCCATTTATGATCGGAGGGCGCGAGCGACTTTTGCCTCGCGAATGCGTCGTAAAACGCACGGAATTCATCCAACCGGCCTTCCGGATCCATGATGAACTCCATGCTGAGCCCATCCTTCGTATCGGCGCGTCTAATTTCATAACGGCAATCCTTGCCGAATTTGTCCGTGATCGCGTCGTCCTCGACGGAAAGATCGGTCACGATGGTGAGGAATGGGGAAGTTCGGGCATCGGCTATCGGCGCCTCTCTTTGTCGGTAGAGGACGATGTCCACTCCCGAATTGCGAGGCGGTTCTTCGTCATACCAAACTTCCCCGTATACCGTGGCCCGGGCCTTGATGCGGATCATTCAAGCCCCCGCCATTCCTGATGTCACTTCAGTGCTCTCAGGCGTTTTCCGGCCGGGGTAGTCAACCCGATCCGGAAGGCTGTTCCCAGGTCCGCCCGCCGCTGCCGGCGAATTCTCGAACCGAGCGTGGAACTCCTTGAGGGTCGCGCCGCAGCACCAGGTAGAAAGATCCTCGAACAGGATCTCAAGGCTCTCGTACAGTCGCTCGATATCCGACGCGGTCCGGAAAATCGGACTACCGCCCGGCATGAGCTCCGAGGAATGCAGCATGAACTCCATATGCGCTGGAGCTTCCGATCGCGCCCCCCGCGCCGTTTGTAACATCGCGTTGAGGTTACGATCTAACGGCGCGCGGTGCGCAGGCTGGACCGGACATAACCAGTTGAGCCCCAGAGACACCCTGTTGGCCGCCCGCCGCAGCAAAGGAGTGCGATACGCCCAGGGCGCTCTTCGGTAGAGGCGGCTCGGGCGGATTGTCATCGGTACCTCCAGCAGTCCGCCAGGCGCCGGCACCGAGATGTCAGAGGGGCTGAGGAAGTATGGTCGCTCAGGAAAGGCCGTGTAGTTTGACCCGCCGCCGCCGCGGGGATCGCCCGGATTTCCGCGCCAGTCGACACCGGGAGTGACGGAGCAATCCACGCAGTATCCCTCGTCAATGAGCATGGCGGCATAACGGCCGTCGAAAGCCCAGCGCCCCGCGCGATGACTGACCATTTTTTCATCGAACCGGTGTTCAAGTAGACGGGTAAGGGTCCTGATCTTCTCCTTCATCACCGGCTCTGGATATTCGATCAGGTAGGGTTGATAGTAAAAATCGTCGTTGGTCAGCGGCTCGAGCGGTGGCGAGTTCCATGCGTGCAGGTGCATCCCGATCTCGCCGGCGCCGCGGGAAACGATGTCGCGCCCAAACGCGACAAAGACGGCGGACATCGCCATCTCATAGTTGGTAAGGTAGACCGGCTTGAATCCGAATCGCTCGCACAGCGACTGGAAACGAGGCAGGTACTCCGCATTGCGGGTGGTGATCTCCCGCGGTCTTGCCCAGAGATCATCACCCTCGGTGTCAATCGTAATGAGGAAAGGCGTCTCAGACATGCCTGTCCCGGTCCGGATCACTCGCGGCGCGAAAGACGAATGTGTGCTGTGCGCATCCAGGAGCCAGGAGTGGCAGATTGTCGAACCCGAGGGAGCGGATCTTCATCGCCTTATCAGCCCAGTGCGGCGCGTTCTGCCCGAGTGGCCAGCAGTACCATCACCTCGACGGTGCACACTACCTCGGATCGTTGATTCAGGATCTCGTTGAAGAGAGTGACCACGCCTCGATCGGGTTTGAACCAGGGCCGTTTGTCCTTCACGGTCACTCTTGCGCGGAGGGAGTCACCCGCACGGACCGGAGCGCGGAACTTGAGCTTCCAGTCAAGGCCACCCAGGAACGCCCAGGTGGCTGTGGGGGTGTTGTAGATCTCGATGAGAGAGCGGTACCACAAGGTGATGATAAAACCGCCGCTGGCGACGATACCTCCAAATGGCGAACGTGCGGCTGCGGCTTCGTCGACGTGGAAGGGCCAAGGGTCATTGCGTCGGCTGAATTCCAGCATCTCGTCCTTATCGCAGACGCAGTCCCGACCGAGATGCACGGATCCAACCTCCAGGTCTTCGAAGTAGACGTTCCGCATGCGCTGCCTCAACGCCCAACCCCAATTCGACGTCGTATGGATGAGCGCCGAATAAGATAAAAACGGCTCTCCGATTCTTTCTATGCAGAAGCGCCGGACATGATTTTCTCTTCCCTCGTTTTGCGAGAGTAACCGCGCTGCATTAAACGATGCGCGAGGCGGCCTGACCGCCTCTAGTCCATTTGGACCATCCCTATGGGGGGCAGGGATTGGCGGTGGTTCCGGCGGCGCGACGACCACAAACGGGAAGCGACGGGTCGCTTTATCAGCCGGGTCCCGCGGCGGCGGGCGGGGGCGTAGTCACAGAAATGGTATGGCAGGTCGTCGATCAGGTATTTCCGGCGCTCGGGGTCGGGGCGTTCGACGAAGAACGGCCGGCCCCGGCCAACGCCTGGCAGGCCCGCCTTGCAGGCAATGCCGTATTTCGTAGCGAGGTTATATGCTGATCTGAACGGACTACGCACCCCGGTGCAGGCGCCGCACGAGTGTCAACAGGCTCATGCAGTCTTTCACGGATGATTCGCTCACTGAGGAAAACCCGGGTGGGTGGAGCGAAGTTCATGCCCGCGAACCCATTTTCATGGTTTCGCCTGGATCCGGCTCGGCTTCGGACATTGGAATGCGACCGGGCACGAGGTGGCCGTGAAGCTAATCGCCGGAGATCTGTGCCATAGACCCGGCTGGACGATGAGAGGCAAGCGCTGGCCCGGGTCCCGCGCATTCTCGTTCGGGTGGATATCGAGGCGGTTCGACGAGAAGCGACCGGCTCCGATAATTGAATGGCACGCCTGGTTCGCAGAGAATGTCGTTCTACGCAGCCAATGGATCCACCGATCGTAGCGGCTTAAGCGCCGCTCAGGTCGATTAGCAGGTTGTTGTTGTGCCATAGAACGCCGATAGTACAGAGAGGAAATCCGAAAACTTAACCACCAAGGCACCAAGGCACCAAGGCACCAAGGCACCAAGGAGTGCAAATGAGTAACTGGAAACTTTGTCAGTTTTTCTTGGTGCCTTTGTGTCTTGGTGGTAAGAATTGGTTCGGCCATAGTGTTTTTCAACGGCCTGTTAGGCCGGGTGCATTGCTGCGCAGGGACTTTCTTTAGGATCGATGTCATGTGTGCTTGATCAGGCTATGCGAGTTACCGGGCTCGATCAAAGCTCGGCTGCACGCGCGGCCGCTCACAAGACTTCGATCGCGGGCGGGTTGATTTTCCTATCATGAAAGTAAACAACGTTGCCCAAGTGAAGTTCCACAATATGACGCTCCCTGTCGTCTGCATCCAGGGACTCGGGTTCGTGGGCGCTGCTATGGCTGCGGCCGTCGCAAGGGCCAGAGATTCGCATGGAAACCCTCTCTACAATGTCATGGGCATCGACCTGGGCACGCCCGAAGGCCTGGAGCGGATCGAAGGAATCAACCAGGGCAGGTTTCCAATGCCCAGCGTCGATTCCATGCTCCTCAACGCC
>DASXQR010000096.1:0-11831 GCA_036507075.1 Acidobacteriota bacterium
TTGCGGCTGAAGTCCGTCTTGCCGTATTTGAAAAAGCATATTCCTGGACAGCCGAATATTGTGCCGGAATATATGCCCGGTGGCGGAGGCCGAAAGGCCGCGAACTACATCTATCGAACCGCTCGCCCCGACGGCTTGACAATCGGATTTCCACCGGGCGGCTTCATCCGGGCAGCAGTCCTCAATGAACCGGGGGCGGATTACGAACTAGACAAATTTAGTTTCTTGGGAACTGCCGAATCCGAGGACCATTATGTGTTTCTCACCAGACGAGATTCCAATATGGGCACATTGGATCGTCTCCGCGCCAGCTCCGGAATACGAATTGGTGCGCAATCGGTGGGCCATGTGATCCATACTCTGGCCCGAATGTTCGCGTATATTCTGCGCCTGAAGGAGCCTAAATTCATCACCGGATACTCGGGACCGGAGATGGATCAAGCACTCTTGCGCGGGGAACTCGACGCCAGAGTGAACGTCGTCCCTTCGTTGCTAAGGCGCAATCCCGAATGGATCGAAAAGAAACTCGTTGACGTTCACGTCATCTTGCAGATCCCCAAAGGCAGTACGCATCCGCGCTTCGCTCATCTGCCCGAACTCGAAACGTTTGCCAAGACGGATAAGGAGCGGCGGCTGCTGGAGATCTACCGCTCCTTCAGTATCGCCGGCGCTACCTTTATCATTCCGCCGCGCACACCCCCGGAACGGATTCGGACGCTGCGCGATGCAATCACCGCAGCCTATAAGGACCCTGACTTTTTCAAAGATTATGAGAAGATCACGGGGGAAACGCCTTCCCCGCTCACGCCGGATGAATTCGACGAAATCATAAAGAAGCTTCCTCGGGATCCACAAGATGTGGATCTTTTTAAAAAAGTCGCCGGCACGGGCCCGCTGCCCGGCCATTAGATAAGATCAAAAGAAGAATGGTCGCGGCGGTCAGGTCTTGAATCTTGATGTTCGTCTATTCCGGGATTTTTTTCGGTCGATCGCGCAACGCAAAAGCACTGAGCCTGGTCTCAAGACCTCAAGAAGCCCTCTGCGGGCTAACCTTCCAATCGTAGTTCATTGGCGAAGCCGGCGAAAATCTTGACGTCCTCCCGTCATCCAATCTATGAGTACTTGAGTACCGCAGAGTCGGTTCGATTGAAACTCGCAGATGGAGGTGACCGGGTATGGCCTTGGTACGGTGCGTTACGGAAATGGGTATGGGAGTGGACGTTCACGGACTGGATTACACCAGTGCCGCCAAACGGGCGGTGTTCGATGCGATTCATCACAGCAGCTTGGGATTTCCGCGGCTGGTGAGAGTCAAGGGTCAGGCATGCATATTGACTATTCTTCCCGCCGATTCGATTGCACTTGCAACCGCGGTCCAAAGCCGACTGCTAACCGATCGAACAGTGCAAGCCGGTCTGCCTACCGGTGTCTGAGTTGCCTAATTTCCCTCATCCGGAAAATTGAGTTACGCAAAATCAGGAAAATTGAGATACGGAACCACTGGTCTTTCTTTTCCTTGACTCCTATCTTCCGTTTGTCCTATTTTACCCCTAGCCAAATTCTGCTGAGTCCTCAGACGCGCTCACATCTTTGACCCCACAGGATCGCCGGGACGGGGTCTCTGCAGCCGGGCTTTTTTTGGCTGAGAAGAACCTCAAGTTTTGAAAAGATGATTGCAGGGTGCTCGGATTCACGTATTCAAGCCTGACCACATTCCTCACTAAGCTGGAGAACCCGAGACTTTAAACGTAACGGAGGAGACTATGACATCATCGCGCGCCCTGGCGGGGCTTGCGCTCACGCTCGCCTTCGCCGTCCCGGCGGCCACACAGCAGGCGAAGATCGTCAAGCAGGACTATCACATAGACGGCGTCGATCCGGGGGTGCGCCTCTTCGTGCGTCAGAAGATGGACGCGGGCAACACGCGCTTCACCGACGACAACATCGTGCTGTTCATCCACGGCGCGACCGCACCCTCGACCTGCGATTTCGACCTCGGCTTCAAGGACTACTCGTGGGCCGACTGGATGGTGGACAAGGGCTATGTGGTGTACATGTTCGACAAGCGCAACTACGGCTACTCGAGCCGCGAGAAGGCGATGGACGAGCCGGCGGCGAACAACAAGCCGGTGTCGCGCTCCTATCTTGTTATCCGCGACCTCGGGGCGGTGGTGGACCATATCCGCACGAAGCACAAGGTCAACAAAGTGACGCTGATCGGCTGGTCCTGGGGCGCGATGACTGGGGGCTACTACAGTTCTCTCTCTAGCGAAAAGGTGAGAAAGCTCGTGATGTACGCACCGGCCTATTCATTCCCGCTCCACACCAACCTTGGGCCCGGCTCGGGCCTGCAGAACAAGAGGAAACCTTACGAGTTCAATTACGCCCTGGGCGCCTATCGCACCGCGAGCACCGCGCAAAATACCGCGCGCTGGGACGGCGAGATCCCGGTGCAGGACAAATCGCAGTACCGCGACCCAGAAGTGCCCACCGCGTTCTGGGACGCGTGCATGGCGACCGACCCGACCAGCCAATCGCGCAATCCGCCCGCGCTGCGCGCGCCGAACGGCGTGCTCGAGGACACCTTCATGCAGGAAACCGGGCGACGCATCTGGAACGCCTCTTCGATCTACGTGCCGGTGCTCGTGATTGCGGGCGAGTACGACACCTGGTCCTATCCCGAGGACCGCGAAGGATTGATGCGCGATCTCACGAACGCGCTGGCGAAGAGAAGCGTGCTAATCAAGGACGCAACCCACTTCGTGCTGTTTGAGAAGCCGCGCTTCGAGTTCTTCAACGAAATTCTGAAATTCCTGAAAGAATAGCCATGAGCTGTGGGAAGATTTGGGGTCTGGCCGGAGTAATTGACTTATTCTTCTTGCCGATTCGATTGCGCTTGCCACCGCGGTTCAAAGCCGATTGTAACCAATTCGGATAGTTCAAGCTGTTCAAATCTTGAACCGTTTGAACGTATTGAACGACTTGAAACGGCAGCTTGATGTTCGATCCCAGCGCGCTTTGAAATCTCATTGCCCGCGATTAGATCCTGAATTACTACGCCTGGCTACGCCAGCTTTCGAGCAATCATGAGACCATGTTCATCAGCGAGTACGAAGTTCGCACGCTCAATGTCCACAAATCCTGCGTCACTGAGCCAATCTCTGTGTTCTTGCTCCGTGTAGGACCCGCCATTATCAAAGCGATTTATGAAAACCAGATTGAATCCCACTGCCTCCAGAGGGGCGGTACGGGAGTTATCGAGAATCTGCGCGACGATGTATATCGTCCCACCTGGATTTATTGCAGCACCTATGTTCTTTACCGCCAGGCGCGCATGTTCTGGGGACAGAACCTGGAGCAGAGCCCTCAATACCACGGCGTCATATGAACCTGATAAAGGACCTCTCGCCACATCCGCCGCCATGACTTTGACACGGTCCGTCGCTCCTTCCTCTTCCACGATCCTTTGAGCAATCGGAGTAACCAGAGGAAGGTCAATCGCAGTCGCCTGCATGTGGGGGCAGGCCTTCGCCATTGTTAACGCAAGCCCCGCACCTCCACAACCAACATCCGCCAGGGTCTTAGTCGTTGAGAAGTCATACCTCTCTAACAGGGCATGCGCAGCTGCGACTGTGAGGACGTTGATTCGACGAAGGAATGCCTCTAATTCCGCTTGTGGAGAATTGGAGAAGTCGAGTTGAGCCTGTGGCACCCCAGTGCGAATGGATTCGGCAGTTTTGAGGTTGATCATCCACCGGTTGTACAAGAGTGTGTGCTTGTTGCCCATGTATGAGGAAGCCCCCTTCACCAGGAACCGATTGGCTTCGGGGGTGTTTGAGAAACGTCCGTCCTTCTCGGTCAACAGCCCTGCGGCAACTAAGCCATATAGAAGAAGTCGCAATCGTGCAGGGCCTACATCAATCGCATGGGCAATCTCATCGGCGGTCATGGAACCGCCCTGCAACGGTGTGAATACGTCAAGCTGCACGCCCGCCAGCATGGCAAAAGCTGCGTCGGTTCCAAATATGAGATTGTTCACGAGATCAGGTCGAGGAACTGGGCCTTCCATAGCGGCGCCTCCTGGAATTGTCTAATTCGCGGCTCAGGTAAAGTTGATCCTTTTGGGCAGAGAGTATTTGATAATTGGCTGTTATTGCAACTTGAGGCGGACTTCCACGTTTCCGGAATTCCGGAAACGTGAGTAATGTCACGTTTGCTCAATTGCGCAAATCCGCAAATGAAGGGGATTTGTGGCCGGGCTTTCTGACAGCTGACTGGCGCTTGACAGCTTCTATGTGGTAGTCGCTTTGCCCACCTGCCTTACTCTTCCACCTGTGTGGTCGTGCTCCCTTTTGCTGTTAAAGCAATGTGGGAGAATGAGGAATCAGGCGTGGCCCCATGCCAATGTTTCTCTTCCGCCTGAATGTGCACGACATCCCCCACGCTGATGACTTCCCGGTGCGTTTCCGTGGCGATGATACCCTTCCCGGCAGTGACAAACAGCACCTGATCGCTGCTATGGGTGTGCATTTTGTTCCGGGCGCCGGCGCTGAAGTTGACGACGCCCAGATTAAAGTAGTTGCTTGTCTCAGGCGTTAGCAGCGGCTGCCGCGTCACGGGACCGCCGGTAAACAAGGGACTATTCGCGGATTCTGCGGGAATCCGGTCGGGCTTGAGCACCTTCATTAGAGCATCCTCCTTTCAGTCTCTAGTTCTTCTCCTGTATGGTAGATTCCATCATCCTTACTTGGATATGAATGGCCGGGGTCAGACCCTACAATCTTAACCTGCGAATGGGAGGATTTCTCGCCGAAGCCGGCAAAAATCTTGACGTCCTCCCGTCATCCAATCTATGAGTATTTAGTACCGCAGAATCGGTTCGATTGAAACTCGCAGATGGAGGTGACCGGGTATGGCCTTGGTACGGTGCGTTACGGAAATGGGTATGGGAGTGGATGTTCACGGACTGGATTACACCAGTGCCGCCAAACGGGCGGTGTTCGATGCGATTCATCACAGCAGCTTGGGATTTCCGCGGCTGGTGGGCAAGACCGCCGACGATATGCGGGTGGATGTGACCATTGGCGTGCCCAAGCCCGAAGCGGTGGATCGCCAGGCCGTGCTGGAAACGTTGCCGCACGGCGGAGGGCACATCAACGTGGTCCACGGCGGATTGCAGGTGCTCAATGAAAAGGGCGACGATGGTTGGCTGATTGCTAACGCCATCATCGTCGTCAGCATGGACGACGGCAAATAGACGAAGCCAGTTCCAGACGTTTCAGACGTTCCAATCGTGATGGCCGGGTCAGACCACAATCGTAACACTCTTGCTATTTTTACCGAACCCGTTTCGTCTGGAATTGCGCAGCCACGAGACGGGACGCACAACTACTCCGTTCTTTCCGGGAACAACCCCGGCATCCAGCGAGACGCGAGTGCGGCTGGGAATGCAAGGCGCAGCGGCGCGCCGTAGAACACTTCCCACGTTTCCGGAATTCCGGAAACGTGAGATATGCCACGTTTGCTCAATTGTGCAAATCCGCAAATGAAGAAAAAATCTAAACCCCTCCCGGTTCCGATTCGCCTTCGGGCGGAATCCGCTGGGAGTAGACCCAAACCGGCATACGACTGGTCATCCCTTCAGCAGACACCGCAGCTTCATACGCGTGTCGAACGTGCGGATCTTCGTCGACGTAGGAGATCGCTCTGCCGCCATCCCGCGTGTCTATGGCACCCCCGTCCGTCGCCGCGTCACCGGGTGATCCGCCGTAGCGAAAGCCCGGTCCGTAGGGTCCGTCGAAGACGAGCAACCGAAGTCCGTCAGGATGCGTGCCGAAGTGCTGGTGGAACCAGTCGCCTCTCATCGGCGCCGCGCTGATCATGCCTACCGGCTCGTAGGTTTGTTTTTTCACTTGATCGCCGGCTCCCGCGCTCCACGGTTGCATGCCGAGTCGATCGGGCCAGGTGTAGCTGTAGCCCTTACCCTTGATGCAGACGAGGATGGCGCCGGAAGAATGTTTGTGCGCCTTGGAGTACTGGCCGGTCTTGTACTGGGCGATCTTCATGTAGAAGTTCGCGCCCGCCATGTGCGGCTCGATACGTCTATAGTCGAACGCGCGACGGTTGTCCGGCGGCAACTCACAAGTGAGAATGTCGGGGATAATGTTCGTGCGGCGCATGGCGAGGCCGCGCACCGGATCGGCGTAAATATCCTCCACCGGCTTGAAATAATCATCCGAGGCATCGAAGCGGTTGAGGAAATTGTAAGGACAGTTCATGACGAACTCGGCGTCGCGAATCAGATTGACGATGTTGGGCGCCGTGGTTGCCGCGAGCAAGAGCGCCGGAGAAGAGGTGGCGTTGACAACTTGGTGCCACGCGTTGAGCGGAATCGCGAAGAGCGATCCACGACTCCATTCGAATGTCAGCTTTTTGCCGTTGCCTTCCTGCCAGACTTCAGTGGTGCCGCGACCTTCAACGACGTAGTAAACCTCCTCGTAGAGATGCCGCTCGGGGTTCAGCGCTCCCGCCCCGGGCACTTCGACGACATACATTCCCCACAGGCTTTCCGTCCCCAACAGTTGAATGGCGACGCCGCGTCCCCCCAGTCGCTTCCACGGCGACAGCGCCAGATCCTGCACCTTATGCACGCCGATGTCCCGGTGTATCGGAATACCCTGCGCCTCCATGAATAAATCGTAGGGCGACTTTGGATTTTTCCACTTACCGAAACCCGCCTTTTGACCCGCCTTTGGCTCGCGCCAATCGAATAACTGCGCGCCTGATTCAACACCCATGGTATTTACCCTCCTCGAAGAGCCGTCTTTCCCTAAAAAGGCGATCGACTTAGAGTTGAACTACTTGATTTCCTCTCCCGGCGTCAAGTAACTAATAGGCATTAGGCATGAGGCATCAGGCAAGAGTCAACGGTCAGAACCCGCCGGTCGTGTGAACCGCTCAAAACGACAAGCTAGCAGCGCTGCTTCTTGCCGCTTATTTTCCTCTCCCGGAACACTTCCCACGTTTCCGGAATTCCAGAAACGTGAGATATGTCACGTTTGCTCAATTGCGCAAATCCGCAAACGAAGGAGATCTTAGCGTGACGATGCTCGCCTTTGCGATTCCCTCGAGATCGTTCTTTGAGACGAAAGGGTCCGCGAACTCCATACCCGCAGTGACACTGCGTCTTTGATTTCCGCTGATCCCCGACAAGGACTCTATCGTTGTTTATCGACCGCTTTCCAGAAATCGCCGTGTTTGATGCCGCGTCCCTTCTTGATGCGCCGTTCGGCGGCCTTCAGCAAGGCCATAAATCGCGGCGTGTGGGCAAGAATTAACCGTTCAAGCTCTTCTTCGCTCCCCACAGCTACCAGCACCGCTTTCGCCCGGCCGTTCTTTGTCACCACAACGGGGCTTTCCTTACACTCTTCGACATAACTGCTAAAGCGCGCCTTAACCTCCGCAAGAGGGGCAATCTTCATAATTCGAACTCCTTTCCGCCGATATACAATCGCTCTTTGATTTTGACGCCAATTGCGAGAAGATTAACCGTCCAAAGCTCGCGATCCACTTTGTAGGGGAGTCCTAAGGGGATCGCATCTTTACTTTTGACATTCGCCGATTCGATAGCACTTGCAACTGCGATCCGCTCGGAAGAGATTAGCCGCGAGGCAACAGTCAAAACCCGCCGGTTGTGTCAATCGTTGAAAACGGTTTTAAACAGTTCTAGCCGCTCGAGCTGGCAGCGCTGCTTCTTCCCGTCTATTTTCCTCTCGTGGAACGCTTCTCACGTTTCCGGAATTCCGGAAACATGAGATATATCGCCATTACTAATCTCTAGCGCCGCACGGCGGAAGCGGCCTTCACAAAGCGGGAAAGCGCGCTGAGAACGCCTCTGACCTCGCCCGGATGTTTGAGCCGGTACCGATTCCGCCTGCCGTCCTGCTGGTAGCGCACCACCTCGGCCACTCGCAGCACGCCGAGCACGGTGCTCACCCGCTGCACGCTCCGGTGAACCGCGCGGGCGATTTCGCCGACGCTGAGCTCTCGGTTTTCCGCGAGCAGTTGAACAACTGAAAAGGCCAGCGGATTCCCGAGCAGCCGGCAGAGACGCGATTGCCTATAGCTGCCTTCTTCCACGCCGGCTTACTTATCACGTTTCCGGAATTCCGGAAACGTGAGATATGTCACGTTTGCTCAATTGCGCAAATCCGCAAATATCAACGTGAACCGGCAAAAGTAGAATTGGGGGATGTGAGGTTGACAGTAAGCGCGTCATCGAATACGTTCCACGCAGAATAGGAATCCAAGTTCTTGGAGTCATGGGCAACAAATAATTTGTCGGGAAGCGCACGGCGGCAGTTCGGCCACGGAGCCGCAATGTGTGGCTCGGCCGCAGAGGAGGAGCAATGTCATACGACCTGATCATCAAAAACGGAAAAATTATTGACGGTTCCGGGATACCGGGCTTCCACGCAGACGTCGCCGTCAGCGGCGAGCGTATCGTCGAGATCGGACAGGTGAGTGGGGATGCGCGACGAGTCCTGGATGCAGATGGCTTGGTGGTCTCTCCCGGAATCATCGATAACCACACGCATTACGATGCCCAGGTCACCTGGGATCCCCTTTGCACTTTTTCTTGCTATCACGGCGTCACCACTGTCGTCATGGGCAACTGTTCTCTAGCCCTGGCTCCGGCCCATGAGGAAGACCGGGAGATGCTGGCGAGTGTCCTGTCCCACGTGGAGGCGATTCCTCTGGAAGCCATTCGGGCCGGCGTCACATGGTCGTGGGAAACGATCCCGCAGTATCTTGACACGCTGGACCAGCGGCTGGGAATCAACGTCGCCTCTCTCATCGGCCATTCCGCCGTGCGGCGCTACGTGATGGGTGAGGCTTCCCAAGAGCGGCACGCGACAGACGCCGAGGTTGCGGCCATGAAAGCGATCGTCCGGGAGGGGATCGAGGCCGGAGCTGTGGGCGTCTCCTTCGAGCGCAATCTCCGCCATTTCGACTGGAATGGCCGGCTTGCCCCTACCAATGTCGCCTCCGACGCTGAGATCTTCGCAGTGGCAGGCGTGGTGGACGAGGTGGGGCGCGGCGTCATCCAGTTTGGCGGAGACCGGAAGCTCGGGGCACAGGTAGCCAAGACGAGCCGGTGCCCGGTCTTCTACGGCAACATCACCCAGCAGGCGGTCGCTCCCAATCGGTGGCGGGACCAACTGACGGAAGCCGAGAACATGATGCGCCAGGGGCATCGCGCCTATCAGTTCGTGATGCCGCGGCCCGGAGACTTGCGCTACACGCTGAAGACCGCCCAACACTTCGACGCCATGCCTAGCTGGAAACCGGTGATGCTGCTCCCGTTGGATAAGCGCAAACAAGCGTTCCGCGACGCCGAGGTCCGCGCCAAACTCCATCTGGAAGCGGTCGAGACGCCCCATTCCGGTCGGGCTGGAGACTTCACGCGCCGCTGGGATTTGCAGTTCGTGTTCCAGCCCGCATTGCCGAAGAATCAGCACCTCAAGGGTAAGAGCGTGGCCGAGATCGCCCGTGACCAGGGCAAGGATGTGCTGGACGTGTTCCTCGACTTGGCCCTGGAAGAGGAGCTGGAGACGGAGTTCGAACGACGTGAAGTAAACAGCGACGAAGCCGCTATGACTGCGCTCCTCACCAGCCCTTACACCATCATCGGGCAGTCGGACGGTGGCGCCCACGTCGTCTTTCGGACCGACTACAGCTACTCTACCTACCTCCTATCTCACTGGGTCCGGGAGAAGGGGATCATGTCGCTCGAGGAAGCGATCCGAAAGCTCACTTTCGTTCCCGCCTCGCTCTTCGGACTATTCGACCGGGGGCTGGTGCGCCCAGGCATGGCCGCAGACCTGATGGTGTTCGACCCTGAGACCATCGCCCCGCTAGAGCCGGGGGAAGCGCAGGATTTGCCGGGCGGAGCTAAGCGCCGCAAGCAGCTCGCCGAAGGGATCGAGTGGACCGTGGTGAACGGGCAAGTCCTCTTGGAGAAGGGCAAGCACACCGGCGTTTATCCCGGCAAAGTGGCGCGCAATCTGCGCCCTGCCGAGACAATTGCTGCTGGTCGAAGGACAGCGTAACTAACTCAAGAAGCGACGGCCAACTCCGTAGGTTGACACGCTAGCGAAGCAAATCCGAAATCCGAATATCGAAATCCGAAACAAACTTAAAACCGTAAAACCGAAATTCAAAATCCGAAACGGGCCGTTTAGAGGTTTCTGCTTTTTGACCATTTGAATTTGTTTCGCGTTTCGGATTTCGAGTTTCGAATTTGTTTCTATTTTGCGTCTCGGGTTACGTTCGACTCCGCTCAGCGCGAGATACAATCCTTCTCTTCTCGTCGTCGGAAAAATTCAAATAGGTCGGTTTAGCTAGCAGGGCTACTGAGAAATCCCTCGGAGTCCTTCGACACGCTCAGAGCCCGTCCTGAGCTTGACGAAGGAACGAACGGAATGTGAGTATTGAAATGATTGAACAAAATCCGTTCACGCTGAGGTTCTCGAAGCGTGAGTGCCATTTTTCAGCAGCCTGTTAGGCTTTCTTCAGTCCAAGCTCATTAGCCACCGCTTGCTCGATGACGGTGCCCTTGAAGAAGCCTGGGTTGTTGCGCGTGTGCAGACGCGCGGCGTTGGTGAACGTGAACTCCCGGAAATCCTGCTCCGTCACGAAGCCCTTCTCCACCATCTCAAACGCTTCAGGAATCACCTCTCTGAAATCGGGCACGTCGAAATGCGTGAAGTCGGAGCTGAAGACCGGCCGAAGCCGGACGCCCATACGGGGATCGAAAGCCCACATCGTCGCCCGGTCGTCCGCCTCGCAGCCAAAGTAGAAGTTGCCGGAGAAGACTGCCCGGACGTCCTCTTTTGAGTTAATTCCTGCTGCCTCAAAATCGTCCGAGATATGATCGGGCCGCCCGAGTTCTTCAAGACCGCACTCCGGGCGGAATGCGTCCAAGTTGTTCATGATCGCGTCGGCGTTGGCTTTCAGTCTTTGATCGCCATACCGGTCGATAAGCTGATGCAACTCGGCAACCTTGGTTGCGCTCGGATACTGCAGCCCGGCGCGGCGGCGCTTCTCCCAGTGTTCGACCAAGTCGGCGCACATCTGACAGGCCCAACTCACTCCGCCTTCCATGAACCCAAAATTGAGGCTTGGGTAGCGCCGCACGACACCCAGGAAAACGCCCCGCGCGAAGGCGTGGTTCGCTTCGGCGAAGTGACCGACGTGGTTGTAGGTGAAGTTGCTGATGGAGGCGCGATCCGACCAGCGGACGCTGCCTGAGTGTTGGGTCACGGCCACGCCGAGGTCGACGCACCGCTGCCAGAACGGGTCGTAGTCATAGGGGCTGTCGAGGGCGATGGTATCGCAGTACCAGGCGGCCTTCTGCGGATCGATTCCCTCCGCCGCGCTTGGGATCGGTCGCTCCTGGTTTCCCCGCACCATGATCGCTTTGAAACCCAGCTGCCTGACCGCGTATTCCAGCTCCTCAAGGGCTTCCTCCGGCGTCTGGGTGGGCACGATGGCTACCGGCGTAAACCTTGCGGCAAACGGCGCGAACATGTCAGCCGTCATCATGTTGTAGGCACGGGTTGCGGCCCGGTGCAGGTCATCCTGGGCTATGCCGGTGATGGTGAGCCCGAAGCTCGGATAGATCAGCGCGAAGTCGATGCCCAATTCGGGCAGGCGCTCGTTCAGCAAGGCCGGCAGCAGCGCCGTTGCCTTGTCGAGCGTATTGCTGGTGACACCCCACCAGATCGTGCGCCGCAGGCGATTGTGCTGGCGCTCCGGCCAGCTGGCCC
>DASXQR010000097.1:0-93390 GCA_036507075.1 Acidobacteriota bacterium
TTTTCCTTCGCGCAACTTCCGTGACGCGCTCTTCGATGGAGACGATTCGATCCGGCCGGTCCTTGTGGAAATGCTTACGGTAAAGATGCTCGATGAATTGCGGCAGCGGCATTTTCCACGGCTCCTGGCGATGGTTGGCGATTTTGCCGAACCGCTTGGGATGCATCCCAAGCTCCCTGGCCATCTGAACCTGAGCATGCGTAAGGCGATATTTCTTGCGGGCATCAATCCAGATTTGAAAGGCCTTTGGGATTTTCATTCACGAATGCCTTTTCTGATTCCTTGGGACTCGTAATTGTGAGCGCTCACGATTATAACCCTGTCGCTGGTCACGGCGTCACGGTCCAAACTTCCAAAAATCGCCAGCCTCGTCGCGTCTGGCCGATGGCGCCGCTGATGTCCCAGCCCGGCCGGCAGAGTTGCGAAACGCGCTTGGGCACTGGCACGGGGCCGATAGCGTCGGGCGACTCCGTCATCGGTTCGAGCCAGATCCTACCGGGCTCGACCTTCTTGATCCAGAAGTGATCCTCGATCACAACGGAACTATGGATGGGCGGATTGTCAACAACATGTTCGTACAGCAGCTTCTCCACTTCGTGAGCGACCGGCAAATCGCGACTGGCCTCCCCGGCTCGTTCGACGGCATCGGCCGCATCCTTAACGTAGCCTTTCTCCACCAGCCAGTTTGCCAGTTTCTTGGTAACCGTCCCGGCCGCCTTCAGCGTCTCTTTGCCGCAGAGAACCTTTCTCGGCATGAAGTATCCAAGAAATTCCCCGTAATTGTTGATTATCTCTTCGGGACCGAACGTTGCGCAAAACGTGCCGCCTGTCCCAGTGACGCGCTCATACTCCTTCTGATCGTGCCCTGGCCAGTAGCTCTGAAGATAGGACTCAAAGAGCTCAATGATGCCGCGGTACTTGTCCTGCGTCCTGGAACTCTGCCGCACCGCCTGCTCGGCCAGGAATTGCCGAAAGACTTCGGAGATGGTTTTCATTGAGTTTCCAATCCATGTCTTTAGAGATGGAAAAAGTTAAAGCTCGTACGCGGAACCTGATTGCGCCCGAACAACCACCACAATTATGGGACGGTCAGTCCCTCGGTCCTGGCCAACTTTCCCTGGATGCGATCGAAGGTAAAAAACGCGTCCGCCCGCAACACCAAAGCCGAAGCAACATGGAGAATATCGAGGGTACGGGCGCCAATTTGCGGTGTTCGCTTCCGGGCAATCTGCTTGGCTTTCTCGAACACCGCGACGCCCCATGGTTGTAATACGAACACACCGGCATCGATATCCTTCTTAAGCAGCGCATTGGCAGCTTTGATTTTGGAAGGGAGAAGTTCCTTGCGAAAGAGGCGCTGCAAAATCGCATTGGTGAGCTCCAGTTCACCGAAAGGGGTCAGAAGTATGGGCAGGCTGGCTCGTTTCATTTGTGCAGCAGCGAGAGCGGAGTTTGCATCCAGAACGTACAACGAGACCAGAAAGCTCGGATCGGCGTATGAGCTCAATAGCGGCCTCGCTCGCGGGAGACAAGTTCCGCTCCCGTCACTTCTGCAGTCTTGCCGCCGTAGATTTTTTTCAAGCGCGCCAGGAAATCTGGACGCCGAGAAGAAACCGGAGATTTCGCAGGGATCAGCCGAGCAATGATCCGTTTGCGCTTAGTGATCTGAATCTCTTCGCCTTCGCGGAGAAGATCCTCAACTTCCGAAAATCGATAGCGGAGATCACGCACTGTAGCTTTTCTCATGTGATGCAATTTAGCATCACTTTGGCTTTCCAGGCAAGCCCCCAGCCGAGGCAGTGAGGTTCGATAAGCGTTAACGGCTCGCCGTCGCGGCCGCACATCTGAACCTGCCCCTCCCGTGGCGCGTCCCGAAGCACAGAGGGGTCAACATCCGCCAGAATCTGCTCGACCCTGGCACAGCGCTTTGTTGCTCCGACAGATCAATGTACAAAGAATCGGTCTCTGGATAGTAATTCAGCTTCATGGTTTAAGCCGCCGATCTAGAAATGCGTTATGAATAGTGACTTTATCATCCAGAGTATGACTCTCAAGAAACGTCCCTCATTTCGGGTAATTTCCGCCCAGAAACGGTAACGGTTTGTTTTTCTGCGGCTCTGATCGAATCGGATGCTCGAGGGCGCGGATGCACCACTCCATCTTCAGGTAGGGCCGCTGCGCAATACTTCCTTCTCGAAGTATTCAGTGAACCGATAGCTTGCCAAGTTGAGAAAAAATATCGGAGCGGCAGTCGGGTCCCACAATCAGTCCGATCGGCTTGAACCCGGGCCTTCCTGATTTAATCTTCATGAGATTCGCCGACCAGTCGTGAACTGGTTGATTAAGTCAGTCGCCCCTCGGATGTCTTCCAGGAGCTTCTTCGTTTCAAGCTGCATAGAGCATCGTGCGGGTCTGGTTCACTTTTTCAAGAAAATAATGATTCCTAATCGCGCCGGCCACCACCAGGTCAACTGACCGGTCGAACAATTCCTGCAATGACTCAAGCAGTCCGGAATACATATCCGCGTGTTGTCCCGATTGAAGGGCCAAGAATTCCACCAGAAAATCCAAATCACTCTGCTGCGCGTCAAACTGTCTGCCTTCGGCAGCCCAGCCAAACAGTTCAAACCGCTTAACCCGATACTTCCGGCAAAGTCGGCCGATCTGCTCGCGCTTCTGTTCAATGATCGGAATCATTCGTTTGGTTCCCTCGGGCTATTATGAGACTGTTCATCGTGCTTCGTCGCGATGGTTTCACTTTGCTGCCAGTTCACGCGCGTGGGAAAGGTCGCGCCGGTTCACGGGACGCAATTGAGGCAGCTGCACGGTAGTCACGGCCACCGTTTGACTGGTCAGTGTGACAAACTCAACCGCATAGGCTGCGCCGCCTTGATGAATGTGCACCACTGTACCCACATCACCGGCTCGCAACCCCTCGTCGGGAAGATGCTGCGTTAACACAATACAATCGTGTTCTTTGATCATAATTCCTCCACAGGATACGCGGTGATGAGTCGCGGCGCAATCTGCCCTTTGTCCATCTGCCAGACCGTGCACACGAGCGGCTGGCGGCCATCCGGCACATAAGCTTGCCTTCCACTTCATATCGGCGACCAAAACCGGTTTCTTTCAATTTGCTCACCTCATGCTGGCGGCCATGTTCGCGCAAGGCACGGGCCAGGATTGTCCACTCTTCCGGGCGACAGCCGAACTGCGCAAAGAACCGGGCCATGCTCGCGCCGAAACGATGCTGGCTGATTGAGCAGACACCTGATAATCTTGCCCTCCTCGACAACAGCTCCTTCAGCGTTTTGCACTCTCATTTCCGGCTACTCTCCTCCACCGCTTCATTTCCAGACGTCAAGACGTAGAGGCGAAAAAAGCGCTCGTCGATTTCGCGCTCCCGCGCGTCGGTGGCCCCGCGCAACGACACAAAGCCTGTAATCCGTAGTCGGCTCCACTCGAACGGTATTTTTCAGCATATCTCCGCATTAATGATCGTATCGGCTTCAGAAGTTCAAATGAGTATTCGATATTCCATCCCCGCTTCCACCGACAACCGACGGGTTTCCTCTCTCGGGGACCAACAACCCCAGCCCAAAATGACAACTGCGCACCAATCGCGAGCGGACGGCGCGACGGCCGTGGACGTCTGAATGAGATGCGCAGCATTCGACCGTGTCCCTTCACTTCCAGGTTGCAGCGCCTTCGGCAGAAGCGCAACTCCGGATGAAACGGCTCCCTTTCTCCACATAGAGTCCGGCAGCGAGACCGAATGGATAAACACCGTCGGGATTTTTGGGCACCGCGTCCGGAAAATGGCAGTCTCCGTTCCCGCCCAACCGCGGCAGTAGTGGAAAGATCTCCGGCGGCTCCATTTGCGTAAAATATTGCCGGGGCGGTACCGGTTCTGTTCGCCTTTCCGCAGCCAATTCCGTGCAAATAGTCCTGAGTTCCCGCATGTGCATAGTCAAAGACCAGCTCTTCGATGTGCACATTATCATCGGCCGCGATTAGCTTCTGCTCCCGGAGACCTTTGCGGATCTCCTGCGTAACTAAGCGAGGCCTATCATCCCGTCCATTGCAGGGTGTCAGGTCGATAGAAACCTCGAAACGGGCGGAAGTCAGAATGGTTGTAGTGTTCAAGGCCTTCATGCTTACCCGGGCGAAGTTGCTGGAGAGAAGTTTCGAACTTTCCCGATCGTGATCCGCCGGGAGCGATAGACTTCGGCGACCCCGACAGCTGAAAGCAAGCGCCGATTTGGAGAGTCCTCTTGCAGTTCCTGATGAGCCAGGAGAGTTCGCACTACGTCGAGGGTGGCTGGCTCGCTCCAAATTGGCCACGTCCAATACGTGTCGAAACTCTTGCGTCCCCGGAAACCAGTGGTAGCAACGAACGATGCTTGAGGTGCTGTTGGCAACAACGGAATTCCTTCGATCGCAAGGCGATTCGCTCCAAGTACGGTTCCTTGTTTCTTGCGGACGGGATCGCCGCTCGGGTTTCGCCAGCGGAGCGCGTAGCGGACGTCATCAATCGGGTCCCAGCGGAGTGTGAGATTTTCTACCGGGTCATCGTAGCACCAGAGCGAAAAGAGTGCCTTCTCGAGGTGGTTAGCTGTCGTGGCAAGGACAATGTTGCGCATGAACGCGAGGAAATGCTGGTGGCCCGCGCCAGCCATCGTTCGAAGCCCTGTATCCTGAATTCTGCCAGCTTCATCTGTAACAGCTTCGCACCCGAAAGCCGCCGCGAAATCGGCGATACTTCGGTCATCGTGGGAGGCCGCCTGGGAAGCAGTCGCGGCAAAGTGGGCGAAGTCTGGTGCGGAGAGAGTTAAGTCGTCAGCAATCAGCAGGTGCGGACAGGCGATCTGGAGCAAGCCGAGTCTTGCCTCCTCGATAGCTACCTCGAACGACAGGATCTGCTCAGGCAGCCTTTCCCGCAGACGTTGACCGGATAAGCGTTGCTTCTTCAGAGTTTTCTCCCGCTCCCTCTCGTCATTGCCTTGCTGTGCACAAGCGGCAATGAACTTCGCTTCCCACTGCTTGGCCTCCTGACGGCGGCCGCGAAAAGCTCCGTATCGACACGCAGTGGCGACTTCGTCGAGCAGTTCATTTGAACTGATTTCGGGCTCTAGAATCATTCTCGGCCGCCACGCTCCGCGGTGGGGCTGCCAGCACATCACGACTCGGTGCTCCGGCAAACTGAGCGACAGCAGGCGCAACGTTCCGAGCGAAGCTAGGAAGGCGAGTGGATTTCCTCCGTCTAATCCAATGAACAGTACGCCATCATGGTTTTCCTTGCTTGAATTCATGCGACTGCTCCTTTGACGTGGGGATCACGCTGGGCAATGTTCTTTTCCGCTTCGTCTTCGCTTTGGCGGTGATCGGCCAACATGAATATGGCTTCCAGCCAAGCCAAGCCCCACCAACCATACCGCCGAACAAGCCGCCAAAAGCGTTCGGCAGCGCCGCTACTGAGTCGGTGCGCCGGAATCCACCGTTCTCGATCGCTCTGACTGATGGAAAGCCCATCAAAGACACCGCGAAGATCGATCCCAGGGGCGCCTTCGTCGAGTACGACTTGCGCCAACGGCCGGCAAAATCCGTGGTGGCAAGCTATCACATGGAGAACAAGGTCGCGGTCAATGTCGTCTCCGGTAATCAGCTGGTTAAAATCCTGGACAATTTTGAGTGAAACTTGTTCGTGCCTGAATCCATCGGGCAATCCGCTTGCATCCCAGGCGTTGCTTCGTGCATCACGATCGTCCACGAGCCCTCCGGACTTGGCGTAGAGCATCGATGCCAGAGCTGCGCGAAGTGTGTTCCCTCCGTGTAGAAAAGCTTGGAATCGCGGGTCGGCTTTGCCAAGGTCATGGAGATGTCCGGTTACCAACATGCTCTGGACGATACTATTGCCAAAACCGCACTGTCGTGCGAAATCGGCGGCACGCCGTGCAACGCCATCGCTGTGCGCCTTGAGTGAGATGTTAGTGGTCGCGGATGCGCTATCATCTTCCGTTGTGTAGGTCTCGGGTTGCATGAACTCCAATCGGCGATCAACAGGCAGCCGCTGTGATCCACGAATGACCACTCCGCCGAAGGGATGCGGCAGCCACTTGGCACGTGTATCCTCGACCACTAGGGTAATCAATCGGCGCACGTGCTCGGCTATTTGTGCAGACGCAGCAATTCCGCGCAACAAGTCGCGGATCTCACGACGCTCAAGCTCTGCTTCCGGATCGGACAGAAGCTTTAGCAATTCCGCGTGCTCGTCGGGTTCGGACAGCTCCGCAGTTTCGCGCCAGTTCTTCACCAAGACACGGTGGAGCCGGAGCATCGCGTGCCGCCGGGCCTCGACATAGCAGTGATCCGCAACGTCGATCTGTGCCACATCGGCGATTCGGAGTGGAATGTGTCCAAAATCGTCCCAACCACGGAGACTGGCGGGCAATACGATGGTGTCACCAGGACGAAGGTTGTCCCCCTGGGCGTCGAGAAACTCACTGTCCTCCGGGCCTCGCCAGAGGACGCCGAAGGCAATCGGTTCCGGCCTAGGGTGCAACTCGACTTCACCCTCGGTACTTCCCGCTTCGATATCCGCAATCGCGGCGTCACATCGAAACCCTTCCTCCGCAGAACGCCACCAGCGACGGAAAGCCCACAACGGCACGGGGAGGCATTCAAGCACGGTCGGGGGACAGAGCGAGACTGCTTCGACGGCTCGGCTTCGGAGGCGATCACGTAGACGGCTTTTTTCGACATCCGCCAGATCGTCTTTAACATCGACGCTGCCATGCTCGGGCAGGTCTGCTCGCCAGCATACTTGCACTTCGGGCGCGCCGCGCTGCGGCCCGTGCAGGAAAACCGCCAAGTTCGGATCAGGACGCGGAACAGGCGATGTCTGTACCCAACAATCGACGTGAGCAGGCAACAATACCGGGGCATCCGGAGAGGGCGGAACAAGCATCGAACGCTGCTCCGGTTCAACCTGAGCAACCAGCTGACTAATTGTCGTGATACCGAAGTCGATTTCTGGCTCTGATAGATCGAACCCGACAGCGTGTTCGGTGAGCCACTGCCATGTGTTAGGGATCGCTTGGCCGTAAACGGGATCCACCACCGCCGTGTCTTTCTGATCGGCGCGGATGACAATCGCGCCGCGAGCGTCGCAGTCGGTCCGTCCGATCCGGTTGAGCCGTCCGAAACGCTGCTGCAAGGCGTCGAGACTCGCACACTCACTCACCATGCCATCAAAATCCAAATTCGCCCCCACCTCGAGGCACTGCGTCGCAACAACAATCGCGGGACGGGGTACCGCTGGTCGCTTGCTCGACGTTCCAAACCAGATGAGCAAACCGCGCGCTGAGTTGGGTGGGCTCGCATATGGCGCCCAGTTTTCCATAAGCTCGTCGCGATCGATGGAGCGCATCCTGCCGGTCAGCAGGACAGCGTCAAACTCGCCTGGCAGCAGCGTGGCAAGCTGGCGGATGTGTCTCCAATCGACGTCCGGGTCTGCGTCTCCTGGATCGCGGACAGCACAAAGTAACCGGTAGATCATGCGAGCGGTATAGACTCGGTTTACCAAAATGGCGATTCGCTGGCGTGAGTTAGAGACTAATTCGGCAGCTCGGACGACCAGTTCGGCCGTGAGTTCGTCGAGTGCCCGCTTTCCCTTTGCCTCTGTCGCCACGATTAGACGCGTTGGCTTGGACGAAGTCACGCGACGACGCAGCACTTCGCAGTCGCGCAAGTCCTCGCTCTTTTCGTTTACATCGAGCCGCAACACGTCGTTAATTCCAGGCGGCGGAGTCGCGGACATGATCGTGAAATGGAACGGCCCGCCGAGGTGCTCCCGTGCCCACCGCTCCCCACGGTAGCGTTCGACCGCCTGCATCGTCTGAAGGAATGGGTTCGCGCAATGAGCTTCATCAAGAATGATCAATGCATCGTTTCCTGCCAGACCTGCATGGATCGGCCATGCCTTGAACGATCGGCCATAACCGCGAAACAGCAGACGCGAACCGATTTGATCGACCGTACTGGCAATCACACACGGCTGGGTGGGCGTGCGTGCCCATGCATCGTCGCGGTACATACCACCGCGAAGCTGGTAGCAGGTGAGTGGCGGCGCATCGGTTGTCCCATTCACTTTCCGTAACGCCTGGGCGACTTCCCAAAGAATTCCGTTACTCGCAGCATCCAGTCGCTCGGCAAGATTCAAGGCGTGCTCGAAAGCCTCGTCAACAATGACGCGTCTATCAACGACGAAAAGAATGCGTCGCACCGCCGTGCGTTCCTGTAATGGCAGCTCGGCTTGGCAAGCCAAGGCAAAGACAGCGATATCCAGGCAGGAGGTCTTACCACTGCCGGTTGGCAAGGCTATAGCTTCCGGCCAGACGCGCTGAGGCGGACGCGCCGTGAGCACACGTTCCACGAGTCGTTCTTGCCAACGGAAGGGGTTGCAATCACTCACCGCGCGAAAGAACTCACCGAAGTCTCCGAGTCCGATGCTCAAGTCTCGTCCTCCTCCACGGCGAGCGGGCGACATAGGCCGTATCCGCGATACCGACCAGCCCCAAGCAATACCGGACCGTGTACGGCGCACGGAAAGGTGATGACTGCGTGGGTCTGCCGAATCATTCCGTCGTCGGTTTTGCGCTGGATGCGGGGCATCTGGCGAGTGTGTGGCGAACCGATGAACATCGACACAGGAGCCGCAATCACATCTTGGGGTTGGGGCAAGCCGATCCGTTCACAGCCATCAGCGATGGATCTCTCTATTTGGGAATGTGGGTCGTCAAACTTCGCATGCCGATCGATTGCTATGGGCGTGACCGTTGCCCAACGCCGCGACGGCCCGGTCCAGGTCTCGCTCCGCAATGCGTGACGGTATGCCTGTCCCTCATCGAGTTCGAGCACGCACTGGCCAAGTTTGCCGAGCACCAGTCGGATTTGCTTAGGCCAGCCTGCATCATCGAAAAGAAAAGCACCAAGACATCGCGCGATCTCCGACTGTGTTATATCGGACGGCACCGCAACGGCGAGACCAAGCACGTGACCGTCGGCATGCTTACGACCGACATGCGGCAAAGGCACAAACGCCAAGTGTCCGGCGGTTCTCTCACTGCGTTTTCCGTCAGCTTGGTGACCACTGACCCATTCCGGCGGCGGTTGCACTGGGGACATGGACATGATCGTGTCCCGCAGCGCCTTCGTGAGCAGCAGCGTGGATTCCAACCCGAATGACCGACCTTCAATCTGTCGCAGGATGATCAAGCTCTGCGCAAGATAGGGTGAGGGGATCTCCGTGCGGTCAGCTATCACCATTGCGGGCGAGTATCCCTGCCACACCGATCCAGCAGGGCGCAGACCCGCATCAAACCGCGACCTAAGTTGCGTGAGTCGGCCGGGGCAAAAGATCCTGAGGCGATGGCGCGACCCGTCGTCGTTCAAAGGCCGGAGGATTTGGCGATTATTCAGATTAGGCACGGTGGGGGGCACTTCAAACTGGTCAGCCACCCACATCTGCACCATCGACGCCGAATGTCCAACCGCTGTCACCTTGCCGGCGAGGGACGCTAAAGCAGTTGACTGATCTGGCGATGGCTGTGCATCCCTCCAAAGTAGATGCACAACCGGATTGTCCGGGATTGCCACAGGAAACTGCCGCGGCTGCCGGTCGCGTCCGATGACCAGGGAACCGGCTGACATGAGCGGTTTGTGTTTCTTGATGGGACTGGACGTGTCATTGACCGGGACGAAAGTCGTGACTGATTCGGGCGATCGGGCTGGCGACGCTACAACGATCGGCGGCGACTGACGTTCGAGCCACTCAAGTGCGCCACGTTCTCGTTCATCTCCCTCGGTTTCAAAATGCGCCGCGGCCAAGGCCATGAAAACGCGGTCCGGATGTGGCGGCCATTCCGCTTTCTCGCGATCCGCCGGGTGCGTCGCCATCGCCCAGCCGTTTAGGTAGTGAATGCCAATGCTAAACATTACTCCTCCCCGACAGCCTGGGAAGCCAGTTCCTGGCTCCTGCGAACCAACTCAATAAGCTGCGGCGACGGTGTGAGCACAAGTTCCTTCTCACGCCATGGCAAGCCTGCATCCTTCGCAGCTTGCAGCGCGTCGTTGAAAAGAGAAATGGCAGCGTTACCCGAAAGGTTGAACTTCGCCGGTTCTTCGCCTGGTTTATCCAGCAGTTCCCACATGACGGGCTCAGTGGGGACGAGCTGGCAACGCGATCGTAAATCGCAGCCTTGTTCCTCAGTAAGAGCCCCCGCGCAAAGTGCAAGCGCCGCCAGCGTGGCTCGTGCAGCAGCATCAATCTTTCCATCAGACTTGGCATCGCCATTCAGAGGAAATCGCAGGCGGCGGAGCGCTGGCAAGGACACAACGGTCGTTTGCACGGCATGACGGATGGTCACCCCACCATCGGCAATTGTGGGTGTTACATTGCCATGATTCGCCTCGGACGGTCGACCGTCTTTGCCAAGCTTGACGGGCTCCTTCTTAGTCTTGCTTACAGTAGCGGCCTTTTCAGGATCGAGCGTCCATCCGATGCCATGTGTCTCGGCAGCCTTGTAGAGCGGGCCGGCGCTAAGTTGTATTTGCAGCGGGTCGATACGGCTGCTCGTCTTCTTCTCGATCTGTGCATCGATGCCAATGATTTCAGAAACCACCGCTCTCGCGAACTTGGCTCCGAGCCCTCCTTTTGGACCTGTCGAATCCCACATCCCAAACACGAGTGCAGTGGGACAGATTTCGAACAACGCTGTCGCATTCCGCCCATCGACGTTGTCCAACCGTTTGCCTAATTCACTTTTTCGGAACGGCTTTCCATCCATCAAGCTGTCGCGAATGATCGCGTCTGCGACGCGATGTGGCATTTCGAGGCTGGTAATCCGCAGTACTTTCTCAAGCTGATTGCCTTTGAAATCGACCGTGATCACAGGGAGTGAGATTTGGTCCGCTTCCCAGGCATCCAACAGGGCCAGCTCCATCCGATTTGCCTGCGACTGCACAGAATCGAGTAATACGCGATCCGCCTTTTTGGTTTCGCTGTCGACGCGCAACCCGACGGTGGCATATCTCCCGCCTTCATACGTTGGCGGAAAAATAGTGGACCCCTCACCTCCAGCTGGCTGCAATTTCGTTACAGAGCGAAATGCGGCAGCTGTTCCGCGAATGGCGTGCTGAAGCTTTTCCAGTGTCAAGCTGTCACTCATTTTCTCCTCCTCTTCGAATTGTTCTTGGTATGTGAAAAGATAAAAGCCAATCGAAATAACCCTGAGCTCACCAAAAGTCTGCCATCCCAGAGTATGAGCTAGCGGCCCGTTTGCGGACATCCGGCCTCAGTCTTGAAGCTGCTGCTTTAGTCGCGTCCAAAATCGGGAATACCACTGGCGCAATGTTTCGGGTCTTACTCGAAGGTTCTTTGAAAGCAGGTCATAACGTTCACCGTCGAGCAGGGCCAAAATGGCTTCCTGTCGTCGATGGGGAAGTCCGTTTAGCTCCCGCTGTGCTACTGCCGCAATTTCAGTGACCAGGACTGATCTTTCTGTGGCGTGCAGGCGTTCTGGCCGGAAAGAAACGTGCGGTCGTGCAAGAATGTCGAATGCGCGCGTCTCTTTGCACATCATGCTAGGCTGTCGTTCAATGACCGCAATTGCGTTCTTACAGCGATTGTTTTTTCGATAGTACTGAACGCGTACGCACTTCGCGATTTGACAGATTAGCCCCTCTTGATTCTCGGTCCAATCTATTGGGCTGAGCTGCGCGCTCCGTTTCTTGTCATAAACTAGAACCTTCAGGCAGACGTCTTGATAAGCGTCATCGATGAACGTTCTGGTTATAAATGGAGGCACACGCAGTTTGAATCTCTCGAGTTGTTCAATCATGTTCATATCTGATTAATCGCCGGCACGATCAATTTGTGACACCTTTCTTTAAAACTTGCCCATTCAATAAAGTTTATAGTTGACTTCATGGACGGCGATGTTACGCTGACAGGCTGATAGGAAGCAACGAATTCCGTTCCAGGATCTTTTTCCTGGCCCCATTGAAGCATTGATTGGGCAAGTTTTTTTGGATCACCAGCATGAACAATCCGCGGTCATCAAGACCGCGGCCCCATTGAAGTATTGACGTGGTTGGGTCTTAGCCTAGCGTGGCTTGCGCCATTCTCACCTAGATCCAAGGCTGGCACGGCTGTGCTCATTGGACGTCGTCCAGCACAATTAACCAGATGGCCACAATGATGTCTTGCCCAAGCCTGTGGGCAGGTTGCGGTCACCTTGATCTGATAAGCGACAGTCAATCAGAATTCCTTATGCGCTTCCTTGACCGGCTCCGGCTTCATGGATCAACACACGGTCTGCTGAACCGCGACCCCTGCGCGCCAGGACCTGACGGATCGCGGTATTGAGGGTGACTGGAATGATACTCCTGGCCTAATCCACGCATCTTTCGACGGCTCCGCCACGTCAACCACGCTCCGATATCCAAGTTCTACCTCTCTCGCACGACAAGGGAGGTCGTGCCAGCCAATAATTTCTGTGGAGGGCGGCCGACCAAGCTTGCCGATCTCCCCGTCTTATTCCCACTTTGAGAACACCCCGTAATTTCGACCAAGCACGGCCTTGCAGAAGCACCCCTGCGCGCCAAAAGTTGGCGCGGCCACACGGCTGGTATGCTTCCGCCCTGTCGCTTACATGCAGCTTCAACCGCAAGTGCCCGCAGTCTGGTAACAAATCCCCGCGCCCGTGCGGGCCGAAGTCCAAATTTACGAGGGAAAGGGGGCTGTAAGCTCGAATTCTAAGACGTTACAGGCCGCAATCAAGCTTTATTGGAAATTGCAAAACTGGTTAACAACAAAGGCACAAAGGTATCCCGGGTCAACTCTGTGCCGTTATTGGCTAGCGCGGTTGAGTTCGTTCCATGTCTGCAACCTTATCAACTTAATGTGGCGTTTTAATTCCGGCTGGGTTGTTGCTCCTCCCTATTGGTAACGGTCCAATCTGCCAGCCACAGCAGCGTATAATGTGGTTGGGAACCTTCTTGGCGACCATATGGAACAATTTGCCATTCTGCAGCGCCGCAAGACGCGGTGCCAGTACGGAATTGTTGCCGGCGCTGCCTTCCTCTTTGTGTCTCTGCCGATCCGATTCATTCCCGGATTAAATGACAAACTGTGCGGCCCGCCCCGATATATGCAGGCGGTTGCCACCGTAATGGCCCGACAACTCGCCGCCGCCACCCAGGGTCAGTATCCGGTGCTCGTAGCTGCGCGCGAAGAATCCGATTGCCGGGCCGTGAACCTGCCCGAGGCAGACGATTACGACGATCAATATTTTGTGATCCGCTATTCCGAGAAAGCGCGCCTTCTCTGTTTGGATGGTTATGCAAAAGGGGTGCGGTCTTCCAAATCACCCACGGCCGCTACTCTGAATCCCGATATCGGCCGCAACTTCGGCCGCGCTTTAACCGCTCCGGTAAGGGTGATCTTGTCGTATCGCAAGCCATCGGTTCTTCCACAGGATTATCTCTCGCTGTTGCACTGGCGAACCAAAGCCAACCCTTTGTCTGCCGCCAGTGGCGGTGTGTCCCACCTGCTTACTTCGCCTGGGGGCGGGGCGGTGGCCAATCTTTCGGTGAACTACGTCGATCTTCGCGCAGAGGTGGCGAAGCGACACAATTGGATCAACCGCCTGTTACTCTTTATCATCCTGTCGGGAGTTGGCGCCGTCTTGGCTTCGCTGGCAACACTGAGGCTGCTCTATTCCGAGTGCGCCCAATCATTGCGCGGCTATGATTTCTCTCTGTCCATGAATCTCTTTCTAAGTGAGAACTTGAATAAAGTTGGAGAGCTGGCGCAAAACCGTTATCACGAGTACCGGCAACACCTGCAGACACAGGCGCGGCTCGATCATTTCTACCGGCGGGAGAAGCAAGAGGTGCAGAGGCATTTGAAGGCTTTGTTAGCCGCCGCGAGCGATGATGAGCGGCGCCTTTTGATTCAAAAGACGCTGGACAGTGGCGGCCTCGAAGAGATGCATGCGCTGCTTGACCATCTCCAGCCCCAGACGAGGGAGAAGCTTCCCGAGGAGCGCTTGCGTCTACTGCTGGAAGCCATTAAGGAATACTGCACCGAGAGCGAGTTTCAGGATTGCCAAAATGAGGTCCTGAAAGTCTTTCACCGCTCGGGATTCAGAGAAGCCCGGGAAATTATTGTTCGGCGGCATGACGAGCTGCGAGCGCGATCGAAGGCTCTAAAAGAAGACGAGGAAGACCAACAAGTCCGCCAAGTCTTCCAGCGGCATTCTTCGCCTTAGCATTGACGAGACCGGCGATGTACGAAACACCGCCGATCCAGAACTCGGTAGCCTGACCGAGTGCTGGAGAACGTTGACTCGGCCCAAGGGAACGGCCAGTGTCGCGAACCGCATTCGCCACTTCCACACTGTGGCAGGCGATCGTTTTCCGTTCGTTGTAACTCAAGTTCTCGCCGTCTTGCTGATCGTCGGCTTCGTCGAGGGCTTGAACGTCCTTGGGGATTGTCGGCAGCGGGATGGCCGAAACCGCCGCACGTGAGTCGGGATCGAATCCCCGATCGGTGCGATAACCACCGCACGACGCCGCGACGCACACGATCCGTCCGAGTAACAAACTCGCACGGGTTGCCTCGATCCACTCGCCGTCGATCCAGTCCCACACCCAAGCACGCATCCCGCCGGAAAGTTTCGGCTTGCGGTTCGCCTGTGTTTCCTTCCCACAGAGCCAATCGCGAGCTTTCAGAAACGGAACGGCGCACAATTCTCGCCGCTGAGGACGACGCCTGGCAGACGGCGACTCCGACTTTTCCAAGTCGAGCCAGAAAACCTGTAAATCCCGGGTCGACTCAGAAATCGTTCGCGCCAACCATCGCGTTCTGCCGGCCGAAAGCGGCTGTGAACCAGTTCAATTCCGTCATTTCGCCCGGCGGCTTGACTCAAAAACCGCTCCTCATTAACCTGGTCGCTTTGCACGTTGAAACTTGCTACTCACCAGGCCGACAATGGCCTGGGCCGCATCGACGGCCCGGCCTCCTTGCTCCTGGGTATAAGACTGAAACGGGACGGCAGGGGGAGCAAGGGCATCCGGGTAACGAGTGGGGATATAGTATTGATCCAGGATCCGGCCTGGCCCAATATGCGTCGAAAAATCACTGTCCATCTGCGAGCACATCTCAGCCAATTGCGCCACCGAGTGAATCGGAACAGAGCGATGACCCGCCCCAACCAGAAACCCCTTCAAGGCCTTCTGGCTTGACTGCTCGGCCATAAAACAAGCGTCGGAGTAGTCCCCTCGCTCTTGATGGTTGCGGGCCACCACCAGGTCATGCTCAGCCTGGAGCAGCCAGCGCAAGCCCACTTCATGTCTCGGCTTCATAGACCGTCTTCCCGTTCAACCCACCGAATCAGACCACATCTTCCACGAGCGCTTCACCGCTCAGCTTCATACACCACTTTCCCGTCGCGGAGCGCCTCGGTAATGAAAGCGTTGTCCTCCTGCAGCATTGCTTCAATCTCTTGCGGAGTGTAGACCAGGATATCGGCTCGAACGCCGGCAGGGCACAGACGAGCCATTGCCTCGAGCCTGGCGACAAAAGGCTCCTGCGTCTCCTTGATCACCAATAGATCGAAATCGCTGGCGGCATCAGCGTCGCCACGGGCAGCAGAACCAAACAGGATGATCCGCTGCGGACGATAAGGCCGAAGCGCCTCCAATAAGGCATCAAGAGATGCGTTCATGGACAACCCCTTGCATCTTTGAATTCTCTTGCGAGGCCGCCAACGCCTTCCGCAACTGGCGTGTGCTTTGCAAGTTTACGACCTATCGGCATCAAGAGCCCCGGTTCGCCCGGCACCGCTGAGAGGCGAGAGTTCGCGCGACCAGACAGCTGGCATGCTTCCGCCCTGTCATTTACAGCCAGCTTCAGACGCAAGTGGCTGCAATCCGGTGAACAAGTCCCCGCGCCCGTGCAGGCCGAAGTCCAAATTTACGAGCTAAGAGGGGCTGTAAGATCGAATTCTAAGACGTTACAGGCGGCAATCAAGCTTTATTGGAAATTGCAAAACTGATTAACCACAAAGACACAAAGGGCACAAAGGTGTCCGGGTTAACTCTGCGCCGTTAGTGGCTCGGATGGCCCACTTGTTTCCCGGTTTGCGACCTCATCAACTCCGTCCTGAAGATCGGGCCCTGCCGCTCCAACGATTGCGTCTGTAACCTCCGGCGGCGCTTCTACATCGCGCAGACGGCGGGTAATGGCTCGCGTGCGGCGGGAGACGTCTTGGCGGCTTCATCGCGTGCGCGGGAGAACTCGTCCCGCAAACCCCGCTCGGCGCGCTCGATTTCTCCGAGTACCGCGCCGTCCTGCACCGATGCGGCGAGACTTCTCAGTTTCCGATACAGAAGCGCGAGGACGAGAACTTCAATAACTCCAAAGGTAAGCAGAATGCTTACGACCATAAATGACCTCGTCAAGAGAGGCTATCCACGACGGGCGACAGGCGAGGTCGCGCGAATGAATTTTTTAGTGGATTAGCGAAGCGGTGTCTCGCGAAACAAACCTTATGAAACCCCTGACGGGGTTTTCTATCGTTGTGGGGAAGGGGACCCAGGGCGTCGCGCCAAAAACGCGCTCTGCCCCAGGCTATCCTATTCGACCCCTCCGCGGTCCCTAGCGCGGCTCCGCCGCGCTCATCTCCGTGTTAAATAACAACACAGACCACGGAGAGGGCAAAGATCAGCGCTCGACATTTTTGCGGGCGTAAGACCGCCCTCCCGCGGCACGTTCGACCGGGCGGCTCGGTTTTTTTGCCGGAGGGGTCCGATAGAGCGAGGCTGCCAGGAGACATTGCTCCGAGACAAGATTTCGCAGCGATGCCGGCTCAAGCACCTGCGCCTGTGCGCCGAAACTCAAGATCCATTTCTGGAGATCGACCCCGGGATGGACATGCATCGTGAGCTCAACACCCAAAGGTCTAACCGTCAGGGTCTGTGAGGGATGCCACTGGTGCTCACTGACCAGAACTGCGGCCTTGCCGGTAAACCGAATTCGCACCTGCTCTGGTTCACCCTGCCAGATTTCAAAACTCGCTTCGAACGCAGCCTGAGGCGATGTCCCCGCGGGCACAAAAGTTTGATCCGTGGCACGCAAGTCGCGAATGCGGCTGATGTGGAAGGTCCGCATTCCTCGCCGCTCGTGACAGAACCCCCAGATGTACAGATTCGGATGGGCCGTGATAATCGCATAAGGGTCGACAAGCCTCCGTCGAACTTCGCCGGTGTTGAGGGCCTGGTAGACAATTTCAGTCGTTTTGTGATTTATGATCGCGTCACCGACCTGCTCATCAATATAGCGGGGACTGAGCGCCGGGTGAATGTTTCTTGGTCCGGTAATAAGGATTGCAGCCTCTGCCTGCTGCAGAAAGTCACGCTTCTTGTCGGTCAGCCCCGCGAACATTTTTCCGCACAGCGATCGCAGGGCTGCGGCTCCAGGGAGCTGCTGCTGCTGCGCAGTGATGTTTGCAGAATGGAGCGCCATCAACTCATGTGCGTCCAAAGGCATCGGCAGCGAGGTGCGACCGTCAAGAAACCATACCACCTGCTTGCCGCGCATTTCGGAGTAAATCTGAAACCCGGCATCTTCCAGTGCAATGACATCACGTTGGATCGTCCGCAACGCGGGGACGACGTCCGGTTCAAGGGTTTGCATTAGATCGGAGTACGTCGCTCCGTAACGCAATTCAGCCAAGCGACGCAGAATCTTCCATTGTCGGATTAGCTGCCGATTTCGCACGGGCTACTCCCTTCTGGTGCGGCCATTGACGGTTTACCGCTCACTGTTACGTTATAAGAGAGACTGGATTGTAACGTTCGCCAGGGAAGAATTCAATGCAACGGAAACTGCGCTTTCCTCTGGAAATCATTCATTCCCAAATTGAAACCATCCGGTTGGTAAAGCTCAGCCACGACGTGGGCCGGTAAGAATCTCCTGCCAAAACAGAAGGCCCATTTGTCAGGCCGCCAAGATGCTGGCACACTCGTGCTGTATGAGTGGTTGCGAGGCCCTTGGCTCGAAGAGGAGCTGCTGGATCAGCAGGGCCTTTTCCCTGACGAATCAATTACACCCTTTGGCCGAGAGGAAGCTGCCATCGCCGCAGGACTGCACCGACGCATTCGGCGCCCGCGGGGACGTGAACTTGACGTTGCAATCGCGGCTTGTGCAATTGCACAGAACGCTGTGCTGTGGACGCTGAATGTGCGGGATTTCGAAGACATCCCGGGACTACAAGGTGTCGAAACCTGAGTAGAGCACCTTGTCGAGTCGTGTCACGTCCGCTCCAGGCACCATCTCCAGACCCACCACCCTGCTCGCCGCAACCTGACGGATGCGGTACTGCGGTCAGTTCGACTCCACGGCCGCGCCATTATCGTCTTCAGATTGCGCCTGTATCTCCGACTTAACTGCCCTGCTGTTGAATTTGCGAAACAATTTGCAATTCGGGCAGAAAATATTTTCGCAGATTTCGCTCCTGGTCAGTTTAGTAGGGTGTACTGAAATCCTGGGAAAGGAGAGTAGAAGGAGAAACTAATCATGGCGAAATCAAAACACAACAAAGATGATGAATACGCGGCGCAGCAGGGCAGGATTGAGGAGCTCAGGCACAAAGTGGAAGGGTTGGGGGGATACTGCGGCTTTACGTCCGAGGCGTGTCCTCCGGACATCGAAGAACAGTTCCTGAAGAACGTCCTAGCATATGAGACAGCGCAAGAGCAGTCGCTCTTTGATATGCTGACCAGATCGAGCATCTTGCTGCCCCGGCCAGACGACCTGAACGATGCCCAACTGACGGAAAAACTCTGGGAGGTGATCCGCGCGCTGGCTTTGCTGCACGTGTATCTTGAATGCACGGACCATCTCAGCGACCGGGAACTTTACACCGATCTCTGGATGGACCTGCTGCGCGAGCCGATTGTGATTTTTACGGACGATTCCACCTTCGAATACCATCTCGATATTGTTAGCAGCGGGAGCGAAGAAGACATTAGTCTCTGGCTGAAATACTACGCCGACAAAAGAACGCGGAAACGCTGGGCCAAAGAATGGGGTAGTGCCCAAGTCCCGCCGCCCCGGCGGCCGCCCTATGACAGGGATCGCTTGCTGCCAAAGCCAGAGACGCACGGAGGACCCGAATCGCAGACTATTAATCGGCGACAGTGACGACAAGCAACAAACTTGTGACAGATTTTGCATCAGGCCCGGCATAAGGCAACGTCAGGCCGGCACCACGGGGAATTCCATGGGCGTAGGTTTACGGAGCTTTAGAGGTCGGGCACGCATCTGGCTGTGGGGCGTGATTTGGGCTTTTGTGTTCACGAAGTCAACGCTCGCTCATAACGTGCCGTTCAGCTATCTCGATCTGCGTCTGGGGGCGGGCGGGATCGAAGGCACGCTGGTGGCGCATTCGGTCGACCTCTCCTATGACCTCGCGTGGGTTACGCCCGACGAATTGATGGATCGCTCGACGGCGGAGAAGTGGCGCGGTGAAATGGAAAAGCTGATCCGCTCGCGGCTGGTTGTCGGGGGTGAGGGTAAAGAGCTGCAGATCGAAATCGGGAACATGGATGTTCTGCAAGAACGGCAGGCGTTGCAGTTCCACTTGAGATTCCCCTGGCGAAAGGTCCCCGGCACGATCGGCCTGCGCTGCATGCTCTTTCCTTACGATCCGCAGCATCAGACATTCGTCAACATCTACGAACGGGGACGCCTGGCGCATCAGGAGATCCTAAGCAAGGCGCGTCCGGAGCTCATGTACTACACGGGAAGCACGCAGGGGCACTTCGCGGTTTTGAAAAAGTTTATCCCTGCCGGCATCGAGCACATCCTGATCGGCCCCGACCACGTTCTTTTCATTGTGGGACTGCTTCTGCTGGGCGGCGGAATATGGCGGCTTCTGAAGATCGTCACCGCCTTCACCCTGGCGCACAGCATCACGCTTTCGCTGGCGGCACTAGACATTGTCAGCCCGCCGGCGCGGCTGATCGAGCCGGCCATTGCGCTGAGCATCGTCTACGTCGGCCTCGATAATCTCCTGATCGGCAGGGAAGGGCGAGACGCGCGCGCCTGGATTGCGTTCTTTTTCGGGTTCATTCACGGCTTCGGCTTTGCCAATGTGCTGCGCGAGTTCGGGCTGCCTCGGCAGGCGCTGGGCTGGTCACTGTTCTCTTTTAATTTTGGAGTTGAAATCGGACAGGCGCTTATCGTGGTGATGGTAGCTTTGATCCTGAATGTCATTCGAAGTCGCAGCCACAGGCTTGCGCGACAAATTGTTTTTGCGGGCTCGGCAGGAGTGATGCTGGCGGGGGCGTACTGGTTTGTGCAGCGAGTGTTTTTTGGGGGATGAAAGAATCCAACCAAAAAGACACAGCCCGGCAAAGCCGCAACCAAGAATAGGATGTTCCCGCTTGGCAGCCTGATCGTCATAGGCTGATGTGGAAAGTCACATTCCTTCACCGCAGAGGCGCAGAGAACGCAGAGACTGCGCAGAGACATGCAAACGAAACTGTGCGCATTCTCTGCGTCCTCTGTGCCTCTGCGGTGAAGGAATGCAGGTGCCAGACAAAACATGCGATGTCCAGGTGTTCCCAGAAAGTCTTGTTCCAGCCGGGACGCCTGCCGGTAATCGCGCCGAGCGCGGCCCCGCCAGCAACGACATGGTCGTACTTGTCGCGCAGACCTCGACCCGACATATAGCGCTCGATATCATCCATTAAACGGAAATCCATGCAACTCAACAACAGCGCGTCGGCCTTGCCTGCCGCCTGGGTGACGCCACCGGCCATGCACCGCGACCGGACGCGAGTGCTGGGCCAGGATGTGGCTCAGACAGGGACTGAGGGACTGAGAGACTGAGGGACTGAGAGACTGATTCCGTTCCCTCCGTCCCTCCATCTCTCCATCTCTCCATCTCTCCATCTCTCCATCTCCCAGTCTCTCAGTCCCTCAATCATTAATTTGGGTCTGTGCCCCACTTAAACGGATAATAGGTTCATTTGTCTGGGAGGGTGAATGGATAGGAAGCAAAGAACTGGGCGAAGCGGTAATTTTTTTCGGAAGCAGAGAATCCCGGGTTTGAGATGCACGCGACTCCATGTGCTGGTTGCAGTCGTTCTCTGTTCGATCTTCAGCGCTGGAGTACTGGCCCAAACTGCGACGGGCCGAATCGTGGGGACCGTTCAGGATTCGAGCGGAGCGGTTATTCCCGGCGTGACGGTTACCGCGCTCAATGAAAGTACCACTGTCAGCTTTACCACACTCTCCAGTGAAACCGGCCAGTACGTTTTCGAAGCATTGCCGCCGGGTCTTTACACCGTATCGGCTGAGCTGTCAGGCTTTAAGAAATACCTCACAGCCAAGAATGTCATAACCGCCAACGATACGGTCACCATTAATATCCCACTGCAGCCGGGAGAGATTTCCCAGTCGGTACAGGTGGAATCGACTTACGAGAAAGTGCAAACCAGCCAGTCGGGCAATATCGGCACTATCGTGACCGAGCGAACACTGCAGACATTTCCCATCGCCGCCAGAAATCCGTTGAATCTGATCGCAATCCAGCCGGGGGTGGCCAGCGGCGCCAATACGGGCGGCGGAACGCATGTGTTTGGCGCGCGCGACCGCGCGATCAATATCACGCTGGATGGAATCGACATCAATGAAACTTCCAACGGCAGCGCCACTTTTTCGCCAGTGCGCACCAATCCCGATTCGCTGCGCGAATACCGCGTCATCACCTCCAATCCATCGGCCGAATTCGGCAGAAACAGCGGGGCTCAGGTGGCAATGATCACCAAATCAGGAAGCAATCAGTTCCATGGCAATATTTTCGAATTCCACCGCAATCGCGTTCTGAACGCCAACGAGTGGGAACTGAACCGCCAGGGAACTCCGCGGCGATTTCTGCTGCGCAACCAATTTGGAGGAAGTTTTGGCGGCCCTCTCATACTGCCGGGGCTTTACAACGGGAAGAGCCGCACATTCTTTTTCTTCAACACACAGATCCAGCGCCAGATCCAGACCCTAGAGCAGGTCAATACCGTCTATACCGAAACGGCGCGCGCGGGAATTTACAGATATGTTGTCAATAACGGGCCGGCGATCCGCAATCAGCCGTTTGGTGTGCCCGGCGCCTCAGTGGATGCCCAGGGGAATCCCGTTCCGGGTCTTGCGATCGGTACTTATAACGTCGCGGCAAATGATCCGCGTGGAATGCCGCTCGATCCCACCGTCAAATCCATAATCGCTCTCACGCCGCTGCCCAACCGGTTTGACCGGGGAGATGGCTTGAACACAGCCGGGTACAGCTCACTGGCTCGGCGCACCGACCCTCAGCGCGACTTTGTCGCGCGCATTGATCACACGATCAACGAGAATCAAAGCATTTTCGGACGCTATTACTGGGGCCGGCAGGACACCGTCGGCGACACGACCAATTCAGGCGCCGCCCGCTTCCCCGGACTTCCGCCAATTGTCTCTACGTTCCGCACGCCGCGAAATCTGGCCGTGGGATGGCGCTCCACTCTCAGCTCAAGAACCGTCAACGAGCTGATCCTGGGTGGGAATCATTTCGGGTTTGATTTTGCGATCCCATCGAATCAAGATCCTCGAACTACTCCCATCATCACCGTTTTGCCTACAGATCCGCTTTCTAATTCATTTGGGAATAAGCGCACCATCAACACATTTCAGATCCTGGATAATATCAGCCACCTGCGCGGAGCTCACACTTTCAGATTTGGCGTAAACTTCCGCCTGCAGCAACATTGGGATGTGCGCGGAACGGTAGCCGGTATAGACGCAAATCCGGAATACCGGCTGGGGGGAGCGGTTGATCCAACGACTTTCAAACTGCCGGCGCCTTGCAGCACTACGGTCACTACCAACTGTATTAACAATTCCAATGACCGTCCCCGCCTGCAGAGTTTTATCAACGACATGCTGGGAAAACTCAACCAGGTGCGCGTCGGTCTGGTGGACATTGGAGGCCAGTATGGCCCGCCGGGAACCGCGTTCACTTTTGACGCCTGGTATCCGGAATACGACTTCTACTTTCAGGATGATTGGAAAGCGCGGCCGAATCTGACGCTTAACTTCGGCCTGCGATGGGAGCCCAAGCCGAAGCCTTACACCCGGGGAACCCGCAAGATCATCATTCCAGACAAACCGTTCACTCTGGGCGCGCCGCCATCTACGGATATTACATTTGTGGAAGGCGACCTGTACAAAAGCGACTGGAATAATTTTGGGCCCGCCATAGGCGTTGCCTGGGATCCTTTCGGCAGTGGAAAGACCGCGGTACGCGCCAATTACCGCGTGGCATTTGATCGCATCTCAACCTTTACACCTTCATCGGCCGTTTACCCCGCCGTTCCCGGAGCAACCCTTGCGGTGAGCAACACGGTCATCGGCCAGACCGATTATCGCCTGCGCGACGGCATACCTTCACTGGCGCCGCCCGCCGGTTCCAGCCCGAAGACGCTCGCGAAACCGCCGGCGCCCAATACGGGACTGGCGCAGGAACTGATCGATCCGGCGTTCCAGACCCCAATCACCTATATGTGGTCTTTCGGTGTTCAGCGTGAAATTGGGTCCGGTATGGTTGTCGATATCCAATACATCGGCCGCGCCGGGCGCCATCTGATCGGGGGTTACGAGCGAAACCAGGTTGAGATCTTTAAGAACGGTTTTCTGGAAGCTTTCAAGACGGCGAAGGCCGGAGGCGAGAGCGCTCTACTGGATCAGTTGACCAGCCGCCATCCGAGCCGTACTTCAGGGGAATCCGGCGCCGCGTTTTTGAGGCGGTTTTTCAGCTCATCGCTGACGAACAATAACGTTGCTTCTCTGGCTGCAGCACTGAACAACACGCTGATCACTGTCAACAGCGTGCTGAAGCATCTGCCGGACGCGAACGGCCTCGGACCTTTCTTCTTTAACGATTACCCACAGTTTCTCGGCGGCTTTGTAGTGATGGACAGTAACTCATTCTCCAATTACCACGCCGGCGTTTTTCAGCTCCAGCGCCGCTTTCAGGCCGGATATGAATTTGGCCTGAGCTACACTTTTTCGAAGTCCCTGGATGACAAATCCTACGACCCAACGATCACCCGCATCAGCGGAGGCACGGGACAATCCGCCCAGAGCACTCCATTGATCCCGGGCAACCGCCGGATCAATTATGGTCTTTCCGACTTTGATCGAACCCATGTTTTGCAGGGAGGCGGTTTGTTCGAACTTCCCTTTGGACGGGGCAAGCGATTTGGCTCCCATTCGAGCGGTGTGGTGGCGCCCCTGATAGGCGGATGGACCGCAACGGCAAGCGTTGTCTATGAAAGCGGTCGGCCCATTACTCCCATATCCGGTACCAACTCTTTCAGCAATAAGAACGTATCGCGCGCGAATTATTCAGGAGCGAACTTCAGCCCTCGTTATCATGACGATCCGGCAGGGTTGCCCTTCCTGTTCACACCGGAAGAACGCGGCCGGTTTTCTCTCCCGGCACCAGGAGAATACGGGAACATCGGACGCAACTCCTTCCGGCTTCCTTCTCTGTTCAATCTGGATGCTTCTCTGATCAAGAAAATTGCCATCAGCGAGGCAATGAACGCTGAATTACGGGCGGAAGTTTTCAATTTGACGAATACCCCCTATTACGGGTTCCCATCGGCCGGTGTGAGTGTTCTAAGCGGCTCGACGTTTTCCAGCAATACAGGGTCGGAATCGTCGGCGCGGGTCATTCAGGTTGCGTTTAAGTTCAGCTTTTGAGGACTCCTCACGGAATCCTTCGTCATGTAAGTCCGAAAGCTTTGTGCCTTGGTGGCTAAAAAAATTGAACCACCAAGACACCAAGCCAGCCTTTTAACCTGCGAGCCGAACACAACTACAGGAGATGCCGGCGGAATTCAAAGCCGGTGCGGGGGCAGGAAACAGGTGACCATCAGCCCGCCGCCCTCGCGGTTCTGGATTCGGATATGGCCGCCGTGGGCCTCCAGGATTTCGCGGCAGAGCGGAAGCCCCAGTCCCGTGCCGGCCTGCTTGGTGGAATAAAACGGCAGCAGCGATTGCTTAAGCACTTCTTCTTCCATTCCTTTGCCGCGATCCATGACCAGGATGCGGCTGCCAAATTCCGCGCTGGAATCAATGCGCACTTTGACATGATCGGAACCATTGCTTGCCTCAATCGCGTTCTTCAGCAGATTGATCAAAACCTGCTGAATTTGAGATGGATCGAAGAAGCCGTCCTCTCTGGGAAGCTCTCCCTCAAGCTCAAACGGATACAATTCTGTGACGAGCGCCAGGAATTCGGGCCATGACACTCGCTGCTTTCGGGGCTTGGGAAGCCTGGCAAAGCGCGCATAACCTTCAAGGAAGGATTTCAGATAGCCCATGCGCTCGCCGATTGCGTCGAACACCTGATCAAGACGATGCGCATGTTGCGGCTGATCCTTGATGGTCTTTGCCGAGTGCAGCATCGATGAGATCGGCGCCAAAGAATTGTTCAGCTCGTGGCTGATCACCCGGATGACTTTTTTCCACACTTCCACTTCCTGCCGGCTCAACTCGCGAGTCAGCCGGGCAAACATATAAAGGACGTGCACCTGGGCGTTCAGACGGAAGGGCCGTCTTGAAAGATGAAAGGTCTCCTGCTCTGCTCCGGTCTCCACGGTAAAGAGCGCGTCGTGATCGCTGTCGATGATCTCGCGCATGGGCGGCGGGCATCCCTGAAGGATCTCACGGAAGGAATGCCCTTCCGGTTTCCTCCCTCCAAAAAACATCCGGCGCGCAGCGCGGTTGCTGAAGACGATGCGGTCGCGCACGTTGGTCAGGACTACGGCGGTGGGAGTGCTCTGCAGCACGGTGTCGAGCATCAGCTCGCGCTGCAGAATCGCGCCCCGCTCTTCGCGCAACAGGTCACCGAGACGATTGTAAAGCGCCAACAACTCTCCCAGTTCATCGTGGCGCGTTTCCGCCAGGCGCATGCTGAAATCGCGGTCTTTGAAACTACGGATGCCGTCGGCAATCATTCGCAGCGTTCGGTTCACTGGAGAAAGCGAGCGCCGCACCAGAAAAATGCCCAGGCTTAACCCCAGCGCGAGAGTGGCGGAAAAAACGATCCAGGGTCGCGGAAAAAACCAGGTAATGGCGGCCGCTGCGCCCGACATCAGCGCCACAGCGAGCGCGAACAGAGCCGTTATTCTTGCAGCCAGAGAAAAACGGCGCTTAGCCGGTTTTGGCAAACCCTCTATCCTTTCGGCCGGCGCTCCAGGACGATGCCGAATTTTTCCATCTTCCGGTAGAAGGCCTGCCTGCTGATACCAAGCTCGGAAGCCGCCAGGGAAACGACGCCGTCCGCCCGTATCAGCGCCTCCTCAATTCTCGCTCTTTCCGGGTCGATTTCGCCACTGGTGCGTTCCGCCGTTTCTGGTCTCCCGGCCGGCTGCGGCCTGGATGGGACGTGGATTCCGAGATCTTCGGGCTCGATGGCGTCGCGTTGCCGGGTTAGAGTGGCGCGATGAACCATGTTTCGGAGCTCTCTCACGTTGCCGGGCCAGTGATACTGGAGCAGAGATTCCTCGGCCTGGGGGCTGAGCGGCGGCGGGGGCTCGCCGCGCCCTTGTGAAAATTCTCTCAGGAAATGTTCGGCCAGAGGAAGGATATCTTCAGAGTGTTCGTGAAGCGGCGGTACGTCGATCTCGATCACCTGCAGTCGAAAATAAAGATCCTCCCGGAAATCGCCCTCGCTGATGGCGCGGCGCAGATCGGTGTTTGTCGCGCTCAGAATGCGCACGTCCACCTTTCGCGTGCTGCTGCTGCCCAGGCGTTCAAACTCTCCGCTCTGGAGCACCCGCAGCAGTTTCATCTGCCCGCTGGACGACAGATTCCCTACCTCGTCCAAAAAAAGCGTGCCGCCGTTGGCCGCTTCAAATCTTCCCACGCGAAGTTTTTGCGACCCGGTAAATGCGCCCGGCTCGGCTCCAAACAGCTCGCTTTCCATCAGGTCGTCCGGGATGGCTCCCACATTGACGCGCACAAACGGTGCCCGGCTGCGCGTAGAGTTGGCCTGGATAATTTCGGCTATCTTCTCCTTGCCCGATCCGCTCGGACCGGTAATCAGCACCGGGACATCGGAACGCGCAATAGTAGCCGCCAGTGAAATGACGCGATGCATCGCTTCGCTGGCATAAACCACGCCACAGATGTTGTAGCGGCGCGACAGCGCCTCCCTAGCCTGGCGTTTCTCCTGGTACAGGCGCATGTTTTCCATCTGCAACTGGCGCATCTTGAGGAGGTTTTGCACGCTGTTTAGAAGCTTTTCGTCATCCCACGGTTTGGCAAGGTAGTCCGCCGCTCCTTCTTTAATGAGTGCAACCGCTGTCTCGAGTGAAGTCCATCCGGTAATCAGAAGGATGGGAAGGTCCGGATCCCCGCTGCGAATTTGCCGAAACAGTGCGACCCCTTCTTCTCCCGAAGTCTTGTCCCGCCCAAAGTTCATGTCCTGAATCACTACACCGATCTCTTTCCGATGGATCTTGTCGAGCGCTTCTACCGGGGTAAACGCCGTCTCGCATCCAACGCCATGGATCTCGAAGAGAACCTTCAGCGCTTTGCACACAGCCGGCTGGTCGTCAACGATGAGAACCTTAGGCACGATAGAGTTTCGAATTGGCGAATTCAATTCAGCACCCGCATGGCGGTCCTTCGGGGCCGCGGCTGTGCTTGCCCAACGAGGCCCTCGGGGCTCTGCAAGTTGCGCCCCGAATGAGCCGATGCCCTTACATTCCCTAAAATGTCCAGAGCCCGGGGCGCGAAATAAGTCGCTCCCGGACGCGGCAGAGCCGCGTCAGCCGGACACACACGGAACTACACGGTGCGCGTGGCCAGCGCGGGCTTGATGCGTGCGCCCCGAAGCGCCGGGGCAAAGGCCGAGCTCAGACCGGTGAACCAGAGCAGCAGCACGCCGCCGACCACCAGCCTCCAATCCATCTTCGTCCCGCTGACAAAGGTGACCAGCAGGTAATTAAGGCCATAGGTGAAACCCACACCCGCGGCCACGCCCAGGGAGGTGATGATCCAGTTCTCCAGCAGGAAGTATCGCACGATGTCCAGTTTGCGCGCGCCCAGCGCCCGCCGGGTTCCAATGTGATGGGTGCGCTCCGTCACCGAGAACGAAGTAATTCCTACGATTCCCAGAGCCGTGACAAAGACCAGCAGGAAAATGACCGCTGTCAGCATCTTGATCACTGCCCGGTTGGCTTCGTAAGTCCTGGCTTTCATTTCGGAGAGCGTCTTGAGCTCGACGTTGCGGCCGTTGTTCAGCTTCAGCAGCTCCTTCTCGAGCCTGGGAATCAGAGCGGGAACCTGGCTGGGCGACGCGCGCACGATGTAGCGAAGACCCCAGTTGAAGTTTCCTGGCTTGTCAGGGAAAAAGGTAACGTAGGTGACGTTGCGCCACGTTGGCCAGGAACCCATCATCGTCTCCGTGATCCCCACGATCGTGTGTGGATACTCGGCAGTCCGGCTCTGGAGCTGTTTACCCAAAGCGTCCCCCCTGGGGAAGAGCCGGTCGGCAAAGGCCTTGGTAATGATCACGTTCTTGGATCTGCTTGCGGTGATGTCCGAATCAACGAAGTTTCTTCCCTGAATCAGCCGTACTCCCAAAGCATTCAGAATATCGATGCCGGCCTCAAAGTAACCGGTGCCGATTGTGTTCTTTTTGTCTCCGAGCGGTTTGTATCCGGAAGAACTGCCCGAACCGCTCAGGGGAAAGGCGCTGATCGATTCGGCCGCAATCACGCCGGGAATGGATCGCATCATCTCCACGTCGGCCTTGCGCGCATTGTCCAGGTATTGCTTCTCCTTGAAATCGGCGGCGAACGGCATGCTGGTGATGGCAATGATGCCGCCCTCGTCGAGTCCAGTGGAACGGTTGATCTGGTTGAGCGTGTGCAGCGTTATGTTGATGCAATTCACCACGATCGCAAGCGTCAGCGCCACTTCCAGGCTGATGAGAATGAATCGGGTCTTGTTGCGTGTCAGTGTTCTGAAAATCGGTCCGAATTCCATGATCTACTGCTCCTTTAGATAAACGGCCGGCGGAATGGAACAGATGCGCCAAGCCGGGTAAAGTCCCGCAATCAGTCCCGCCGTCAAAGCCAGGCCGATGGCGGCTATCACCATCAGGCCGTCGAGCTGAAATTTGAAATTTATTTCGAACAGAGAGTTGATCAGCTTCAGCCCGCCGATCGACAACAGCACGCCCAGCACGCCGCCCAGCACGCCCACCAATTCGCATTCAATGATGTGCTGGACAAAAATAGACCACTTGCTTGCGCCCAGCGCGCGCCGCACGCCGACCTCGGGAGCCCTGCCCAGGAATTTCCCCAGCAGAATACCGATCAGATTGAGGGCGCACACCACTAAAAACAGCATCGAGATTACCAGCATGCTGGTGGCTTCTTCGGGAACGACCTTCTCAATCTTCATCCATTCCATCACCGGCAGCAGCTTGTTGTTCAAGGGCCGCTGCATGCGGCCGAGTAACTTCTGGCCCTTGACATAGGAATTCAGGAAATCCATGTAGGCTTCCTTCTGCTTTTCCGTGTCGAGCTGCACCCACATCTGGATCCAGATCGATTCTCCGTTCAAATGCGCTTCAAAGCCTTCGCCGTCGTCGTTCTTCCATCCCGAAGTGTTCCCTGCGCTGTACAACTCGAGCGGACGGACAAAGTTGAATGGAAGATAGATCTCCTCCGGCTTTTCAAAGGCGCCGTTATGCACGTCAAAAAACTTCGGGCGCGGAAACCATGGCTTCAGTACGCCGACCACTTTGAATTCGCGGTCCTCGACGCGCAGCAGCTTTCCCACGCTGTTCCGGCCTCCGAAGACCTTCTGGTTGGTTTCGTTGTCGAGCACCACAACCTGCTCAGGACCGGCATCGGCGCTTCTGGGCCAGCCCGAACCATATTGAAAAGGAACGTCGAACAACGGAAAGAAATCACTGAAGCACATCCGCGCCACCACTTTGAAAGGACGTCCCACATTGGGAGGCGGATGAACATACAGCGATGCCTTGAAACTCCCCCCCTGGTAGGTGGGGATGTTGCTCTTCATGATCTCCACCGTGTCGCGGTAAGTAAGCTGGTTGGGGGTCGCTTTGGGGTTGGAATCATCCCAGCCCCGGGCCGGATCCCAACTGTCCAACTCGACGTAGTAGAGCCTGTCGCTCTTATGCGGAATAGGATTTCCCGACAACAGGTGGTGCGTCGTCATGAATGTCGTGGAAACGCCGATGCCCAGGGCTATTCCGAAGATGATCAGCGTGGAAAGAATCGGGTTGCGTCTCAGGCTCTTGAACGCGATGCGCAGGTGATAAAGCAGCATGCAACCTCCTAAGTCGTGGCTGAAGCGGGGTTGACGTGGGTATACAGAGCGGCGGGCCTTTCCGGCTGCAGGTCGATTACCTTGCCGTCGAGCAAGTGAATAGACCGGGCCGCGCGCGCCGCCAGTTCCGGATCATGCGTCACCATGATGATGGTGGTGCCCTCCTGATTGATCTTCTCCATCAGGTCCATGATCTCGCGCGCCATCAGCGAGTCCAGGTTGCCGGTCGGTTCGTCGGCCAGGATAAGCCTCGGCCTTCCGACCAGCGCCCGGGCAATGGCCACGCGCTGCTGCTGGCCTCCGGAAAGCTGCGACGGGTAATGCTTCATGCGGGAGACAAGACCCACTATTGACAGTGCCTGTTCAATGGCACTCTTGCGCTCCGCCTTATTCTTGCGGCTGTAGCGCAGCGGAACATCGATGTTGTCGTAGACGTTCAGGTCGGGAATCAGGTTGAAGGTTTGGAAAATGAACCCGATCTTCTGGTTGCGAATGCGCGACATCTCTCCATCGCTCAAACGCGAGACATCTGCTCCGTCCAGGTGGTAGGTCCCGTTCTCAAACGTGTCGAGCAAGCCGGCGACGTTCAAAAACGTGGTTTTGCCGCAGCCGGAAGGCCCCATGATCGAGATGAACTCTCCGGATTCGACTTCCAGATCAAACTCACTCAGGGCGTGGGTCTCGATCATGTCAGTCCGGTAGATCTTGCTGACTTTGGCCATCTTTAACATTCGAAATTCCTCCAATTAGAACTGAACAGCGAAGGCGCGAAAGCGCGAATTGTTTTACTTCCTGAGTAGAAGGGTCCTGGCTCCTTCAAACCGGGTGGCGTCGGATAAGATGATTTCTTCTCCTTCGTCCAGGCCCGAGACCACTTCCACTTCCGTCACGCTGATTGCTCCCACTTGAATAGGACGCAGCCGGGCCATGTTGTCCTCGACCACGTAGGCCTGCCGGCCGCCCAGGCTCTCCAGGAACGGGCCGCGCGGAACTTTTAGAACATTGCGCCTTCCTTCCAGGATCAGGCGCGTGCTGACTCGCTGGTTTTCTTTAAGACCGGAAGGCGAAGCGGACGAGAAAACCACAACCGCTTTTACCTGGCTGTTTTCCACTTCGGGCGAGATCGATTTCACTTGGCCGGTGTACTCCTGTCCTTCATAAAGAATGGAGGCGCCGGTTCCCGGCCGGATCTCACCGGCAAAGTTCTCGGGGATCAGGACCTCGACCTGATATTTGGAAAGATCGACCACGCTGAACAAAACCTGGTTGGGCTGGACCATGTCCTTGTCTTTCACGTCCACGCGCGCGACCATGCCACTGACCGGAGACACGAGCGCGAGTTCGGAGATTCGACGCTGCACTTCCTTTACCACCAGCCCCTGGCGCTCGACCAGCAATTCCCTGTTGCGGATTTCAAAGTCGGAGGTTTCCTTATCCAGTTTGGTCTTTTCCCTGGCGTGGGCCAGCTCGAGCGAAGAGACCTTCACGTCATCCTGCGCCTTTTCGTAATCAATCGCATTGCCCAGACCCTGCTCGGCCAGACTTTTGGCGCGCTTCATCGCCCGTTCATTTGCTTCCAGGCGCACCCCCAGCAGGTTTGCCTGCTGGACGTTCTGCAGATATGCCTGCTTGCTTGTGATCTTTTGACGTTCCAGATCGGATTTCAGGGAAAGCAGAGTAGACATTTCCTGCTTTAACTGGTTCTGCAGTTCCGGGCTTTCAATGCGCGCCAGCACCGACCCGCGGATGACGACTTCGCCCGCTTTCGAGGCTATGGAAATAATTCCCTGCGCGGGACTGACGATGGTGGGATGGTCTGAGGCCACGATTTTGCCCTGCACGGAAACATCACGGACCAGGTCCCCTCGCGCGACGCGACCGAAATTGAGGCGCGATGCCTCCACCGATTGTTCGGCAATCGCCCAGCGGCGCAGCGAAGGATAAAGAGACACGACAACCGCCAGAATGACAATTCCCACTCCTGCGGTCGCCGCTGCCTTCCAGCTCTTGAACCACGCCTTCTTCCGAATGACGCGGTCCATGGTTGAAGCTTCTTGAATCATTTGACTTTCTGCTTTGCAATCGATGTGCCACTGACCAACTTCAGTTAGACGGTGTTACGGCACAATAGGTTGGGGGAACGATGAAGAACCCTGGCGGGGCCGGAGTTGACATTTGTCCGGGGTTTTTTGCGGACAAGTGTCCGGTCAAAAAGACTGAACCGCCAAGAGCACCAAGAGCGCTAAGAACGGCGAAGGGACGAGGCCATGGGGGCGCCCGACGCGCCTTTGATGCCACCTATATTCAAGTTTTTCGCCCCGTACCGTCTGCTGTCTTGGCGCTCTTGGCGTTCCTGGCGGTCCAGTCTTTTTGAATTGTCCCTCAGACGGCGTGGCGGCGGTCGCCGCGACGGCGGTCGGCTACGCGTCTATCGTTGGGGTAGGGAATCGCCGAACTTGCCTGGCGCCGATCGCCCTTGCGGCGGTCGCCTCTGCGGCGCTCGGTCCAGTAAAAGTGCTCATTGACAACCGCCATCACCTGATTGCGACAATCCAGGCACTCGATAATGTGATCGATGATGACGCGTTCCTTTTGTTCCGAATTCAACGGGCCCAGGACAAAGCGGCGAAGCTCTTCAGGACTGATGCAGGAATTCATGGAATCGGTGCCCCCCATGACAAAAGTGTAATGCTTCAAGACGGGCAATTTCAACCATTTCAGCACCTTTTTGCGAACTTGTGAATCCGGTCACCGCCGGCCGCTGCGGTCATCGATTATTTTCGCAGTGTCCTCATCGGCGGTCCGGCTAGGCGGCTCCCATCGAAAGGACCTTCAAAAATCCACAGAGGCGGGATCGATGCATAAAATTCTGGTCGTAGATGATGACACCATGGTCATCCAGTTTCTTAAGAACTTCCTGGAGAAAAAAAATTATCAGGTTGTGACCGCATCCAACGGTGTGGAAGCTCTTGAAAAAGTGCAGCAGGAAAGTCCGCACATCATTCTGATGGATGTCTACATGCCTCAGATGGGCGGCCTGGAAGCCCTCAAGAAGATAAAGCAGATTAACAAGGAGATCGGCGTCATCATGGTCACCGCAATGGAAGACGAAAAGCTTGGATCGACGGCTCTAAACCTTGGAGCCTTCGATTACATAGTCAAGCCTCTGGACCTGAATCGTCTGCAGAATTTGGTCTGGACAAAGCTGCAGATGCTGGAAAAGGCTTCCTGAAGCTGCGCGTCAGTCTTCCCTGAAAATTTACCGCCAAGACCGCCAAGAACGCCGAGACGGCGCCAAGGACGGGGCTGAAACTTGAAGTATGAAGCCCATCAAAACCATGTCAGGCACCGACATGGTGGCTTCAGACTTCAAGTTTCAGCCCCGTCCTTGGCGCTGTGCTTAGCGCTCTTAGCGGTCTTGGCGGTGAATTTTTAGGGAAGACTGACGCGCAGCGGCGGGGGTGGCGAGCAGGTGATCTCCATCCACTTCCCCCACTCGGGATGTTGAAATTCGAGGCGCTCCGAGTGCAGCCAGTATCCAGTGTCACCTGGCAGGGCGCGTGTGCCTTCGATGGGACTGCCTCCCGGCGCGTAAAGCGTATCCCCTGTAAGAGGGTGCCCTGCGGCAGCAAGGTGGATACGGATCTGGTGGGGTCGCCCGGTCGCGATCACGACTTCCACCAGTGAGCTTTCCGCGCGCCGCTGCAGCACGCGCACCCGGGTGTGGGCCGGTTTTCCCTGGAAAGAGACCGCATAGACGCTGCCAAGAATCGGGTGTGGGACCGGCCCAACGGGGGCGTCGACGGCAAAATCGTCACGATCCGGCACTCCTGAAATCAGGGCGCGGTAGACCTTCACCACTTCACTGCGCCGCCAGGCGGCGCTCAACCTGCTGCGGGACTCCGCCGTTCTGGCAAACAGCACCACGCCCGATGTGCCGCGACCTAAGCGGTGCAGCGGATCCGCCTCCGGATAGATCCGTTTGACCCGCGATAGCAGCGTGTTTTCAAGAAAACCTCCACCCGGAATTGTGGGGAGCCCGGATGGCTTGGCCAAGCCAATCAGGCACGCATCCATATAGAGAATTGCGAAGTGCAGCGGAGCCTGCGGCTCCTGCCACGGCGGCCGGCGCCAGATAAGCAGTTGGCCGGCAGAAAGGATGACCTCCGGCACAGCCGTGTTCCCTTGAAGCAACAGAAGATTCGATTCAATGCGGGCACGCCACTCCTCGCGGCTTGAGTGCCGATACTGCCGGCACAGGTAATCGAGCAACTGCAGTCCGGCCGCTTCGGCGCCAAGCTGTTCCCGATATTCAAATCCGCGATTCAGATGGGGCATATGGAAATCATCCCCCGTTGACGAAAACCTGAAAACACCAGACTATAATCTGGACCTTGCGTTGCACGGGTGACCGCACCGGCTCGCCCGGCAAGGATCTCCCCCGCGAGGAAAATATGAGAAACATATCTGCGAAATTCTCTACCCGCTTGCTGTTTATGTGCCGCATCGCTATTGCCCTGGTACTGCTTTTGGCCGTCACGGGAGGTGATACACGCAAAACCGTAAAGGCCGCCGGCAGGCGCCCTCTCGAGCTGATAGATTACTACCGAATCGAAGCGGCGGGCAGGCCGTCAATTTCTCCAGACGGAAAATGGATTGCGTTTACGCGCACTCGGATAGCGGAGGAAGAAAATCGCCGTCACTCCGAGATTTGGCTGGCGCCCGCAGATGGTTCCGCTGCTGCTTTCCGAATTACCCGCCCTTCGTTCAACTCTTCGAATCCCAGATGGAGTCCCGACGGCAGACTGCTGGCCTTTACTTCACGGCGCAGCGCGGTTTCGGGGGAGGAAGACACGAGTGAAAGCTCCGTCTGGTTCCTAAGAATGGATACTCCCGCAGGTGAAGCGTTCCAGATTCCGGGTGTCGGCGGCTCTCCGCTTTTCAGCCCCGACAATCAGTGGATTGCGTTTACAAAGAAAACCCCCGCGTCCGTGGTGCCGAAAGAAGTCGGATCGGAGCTGGAGCGCACGCTTGCCAAAAGATTCAAGGGGCGTATCTACGAGTGGATGAACTTTCGTTTTGACGGCCGTGGCTACCTGCCCGATCCGCGGGATTCAAACGCCACCCCTGCAGAAGAACTCTATATTGTTCCCAGAGCAGGCGGAACGCCCCGCCAGGTGACCCGGATGGGAGTGAATGTAGAGTCCCCGGCCTGGCGGCCGGACAGCGCCGCTCTGGCCATCATCGCCAACCAATACCAGCGCGACGAATACACTTATGAGCGGGCCGATCTATGGCTGGCAGACGTCAACGGCAGTGTGCGTCGGTTGACCAATGACGGCTTCAACTACAACGCTCCCTGCTGGGCGCCGGACGGAAAATCGCTGGCTGTCCGCCGCCAGCAGGGATTAAGCGAAGTGATCTCGGCCAGGCAGAACTACGGCGGCGCCGTCGATCTGTACCGCATCTCCACTGAAGATGGAAAACTGAAAAATCTTACTGCCGAATGGGACCTGATTCCAGACGACGCCTTATGGCACCCCGATGGACGTTATGTTTATTTCACCGCCGCGGCAGGTGGAAACACACACCTCTTTCGTGTGCCTTCAGCGGCGGGCGCAGTCGAGCAGGTAACGCGCGGCGACCGCAGGCTTGGCGATCTCAGCGGCTCCGCCACGCTGGATCGGATCGCCTACACTTCCGCAGATCCGGCGCATCCCGCCGAAGTCTATTCTTCGCGGCTGGACGGTTCCGACGAGAAGAGAATCTCTTCGATCAACGCCGATTTCACTCAAGAAGTGAATTTGAGCAAACCGGAGAGAATCACGTTTTCGAGCAAAGACGGTACGCCGGTGGAAGGATGGGTACTGCTGCCCGCCACGTATGCGGGCAATCAGAGCGCTTATCCTCTTATTGTGTGTATTCATGGAGGCCCGCACGGCGCTTACGCAAACGACTTTTCTTTTCCGTTTCAATTGCTGGCGGCGAATGGCTACGTGGTGCTGTATACCAATCCGCGCGGTTCGACCGGATATGGCGAGAAATTTCTCTGGGCCACATGGGGCGGATGGGGCGTCCTGGATTACCAGGATGTCATGGCCGGGGTCGATTTCGTCACCGATCATTATCGAATCGATACCCGCCGCATGGGCGTGACCGGCTATTCTTACGGCGGCTTTCTGACCAACTGGATCATTACCCAGACCGACCGCTTTGCTGCGGCGGTGACCGGCGCGGGAATTTCCAACTGGATCAGCGACTACGGCACAGCCGACATTCCGCGTACAAAGGAGAGCGAGTTCTACGGACCACCCTGGGAGTCGAGCAGCGGCGAACTGCTGTGCAGGCTCTCTCCGATTACCCACGCGGCCAAAGTACGGACGCCGACGCTCTTTGTTCATGGCGAGGCGGATTTGCGGGTCCCCATCGAGCAAGCCGAACAGATGTACACGGCCCTGAAGAAGCTGCGGATACCGGCGCGCTTCGTCCGTTATCCCGAGATGTACCACGGCGGCTGGACGCCATGGAACACCGTACACCGTTACAACCAGGAGTTGAAATGGTGGGGGAAGTACCTGGGAAATCAGTGACCGTTAGCCTGGAGTACTAAAAAAAACTTCACCGCCAAGACCGTTAAGAACGCTAAGAAAAGCGCAAAGGACGGGGCTGAAACTTGAAGGATGAAGGCACCCGCCGAAATCTCATCTGCTTTGATGATCTTCAAGTTTCAGCCCCGTCCTTTGCGCTGTCTTGGCATTCTTGGCGGTCTTAGCGGTGAAGTTTTTCTTGAATGCTGCAGCCTAATGTCTGGTCTCAGTCCGGGAGGGAACCGCTGAGCAGAGGCTCAACGGGAATTGTTTTGGCGCCGCTTTCGGTGCATACGGCGAACATGCTTCTTTCGCCGCTGTAAAGCGCCACTCCAGCGTACTCGCCCTTCTTGTTAACGATGTAAAAGTTCACATTGAAGTTCGGGTTGCCTTTGCTGTTGAGCAACCGCCTTTCAATGGTGTTCGCCTTGATGCGTTTCAGCGCCGCCATCCCGGCGTCTTTGGGATGCATTCCCTGGCGCATGCTCTCGACAATGAGAAAAGACGAAAGCGCAAACAGATTCGCCTCGCCGCGGCCTGTCGAACCCGCCGCGCCTACGTCGTTGTCCACGTAGAGACCCGCTCCCAGGATGGGTGAATCTCCGACGCGACCCGGGATCTTCCACGCCAAGCCGCTGGTTGTGGTGACGCCGCAAACCTCGCCTTTGGAATTTACGCCGTTGCAGTTGATCGTGCCGTAGAGATGATCGAGATCGATCAACCCCTCCCTGACCATCTGCAGGCCGGCTTGAAAACCAGCCTCGGCGCGCTCTTTGGGGTTCAGATAGTGCAACGGGTCGGTGCGCCGCTTCCATTCCAGCCACAAGCGTCGTGATTTTTCGGTGTTCAGATCGTCTTCGATCTTAAAACCGATGTTGCGCGCAAATCGCTGCGCGTCGTGCCCCACAAGCAGGTGGTTGTCTGTTTGTTCCATCACGCCGCGCGCTACCAGCGAAGGCGTTCGCACACCTTCCAGAGCCGCGACCGCGCCCGCCCGCTTCCTGGGCCCATGCATGCAGGAGGCGTCCAGTTGAACCACACCTTCCGCATTAGGCAAGCCACCGTATCCGACGCTGGTGTCCTCCGGATCGAGCTCGACTATGTTGACGCCTGCAATCAGGGCGTCGAGGACGTCAGAGCCCTCCACCATCATCTGAAAGGCCCTTTCAACGCAGGTAAGGTTTCCGCCGTTCTTATGTTTGTTTCCATTGGCCGAGGAAATCACGAGCGGTTTGACGTCGCGCGAGGCGATTACTTGCGGCCCGCTCGCCAGCGCGCTCGAGGCCGTTCCGGCCAGCGCAGCGGCTCCGGCGCCTGTTCTGACAAAATCACGGCGTGTGATGCTTCTATGCATGAGAATGCTCCTCGGAAAAGAATTATGACATCCGGGGCGAGAGTTGCACATTTGAAAATTCAAGATCCGATTGTGGTATGCGACTGCGGGGGGAGAGCTAAGTTCAAAAATGTGGACTTTGGAATGTGGAATGCGGAATAGGAATTGGCTTTGATCGCGGCTTAGGAAACTTACGGTGAATATCTTCCGCATTCCGCATTCCGCAATCCGCACTCGGTTTTTTCAGTCGACCAAGCCTTGCTTCAGCGCGTAGCGCGTCAACTCGGAATTGTTCTTCATCTTCATCTTGGCGAGCAAACGCGTGCGGTGAGTACTGACTGTCTTCACGCTGAGGGAGAGCTGATTTGCAATTTCCGTCAATGACAACCCCGAAGCGATCATGCACAGGACACGAAATTCCCGGTTGGAAAGGGTGCGGTGCGGCGGCTTGGTGATGTCGCCGTCAATCTCCATGGCAAGCAGCTCGCCCAGCTCCGGACTGATGTAGCGGCCGCCGGAGTGAACTTTACGAATCGCCTGGATAAGCTGATCCGGCGCTGCATCCTTGCACAGGTATCCGGCTGCGCCTGCCATGAGGGCCCTGAGACCGTATTGATCCTCCGCATGCACGCTCAAGACAAGGACCGGCAACTTGGGCCATTCCCCCTTGATTTCTTTGAGAAGTTCGAGGCCTCCCCTGCCTGGCAGGCTGATGTCCATCAATACCACGTCGCAACCGGACTTGCGGATACTCTCCAAGGCCTCCGGTGCATTGCCGGCTTCAGCGGTTACGCGCAAGTCCGTCGTTTTTTCGGTGATGCGCTTTAACCCTTCCCGAATTGCAGGGTGATCGTCTACCAGCAGAACTCGAATCACGCAGCGCTGTACCCATTTGCCAGAGGTACTTTTACCCAGACCCAGGTGCCCCCTCCGGCAATTCCAGTAATGTTGACCCGGCCGCCCCAGGCTATGGCACGTTCCCAAATTCCGGCCAGGCCGTAGGACTTCTTTTCAAACTCGTCAGTGCGAATGCCTCGCCCGTTGTCTTTAATGATGACAATCAAGTGATCCCCTTTTCGCTCCACGCGGACGCGAACTTCGGTGGCATCCGAATGGCGCACCACATTCGTCAGTGCCTCCTGCACAATCCGGAACAATGCGCCGGAGAGATCCGGATGCAGCGTTGAGTCTCCACCGTAGAAATCAAGCCTGCACCGGATTCCGGTCCGCTGCTGAAATGAGCGAACCTGCCACTCGAGCGCCGCTACCAGACCTTCGCTTAAGACCGCAGGGCGAAGGCTGGTGGATATTTTCCTGACCGTCTCCAGGGCTGTGTTGATGCTCTGCGCCATCAAATCCAGCCCCGAGGTGACAGATTCTTCAGGCGCTGCTCGCGACGCCAGATTTTCGCGGATGCGGGCAAGATCCAGTTTCAGCAACGTCAACATCTGTCCCAGCTCGTCGTGGATCTCTCTGGCCAACTCACACCTTTCGTCTTCTTGCAACGAGCGCCGGCCATTGGATTCAGTTGACAAAGACTTCAGCTCGCTGACTGGCAAGGATACCGCATCGCAGTAAACGAACAGACTTGCATAACCTTTGCCGGAACGGATGACCCTGATGTTGCTGCGGCCCTGGATGACATACGCCGAGCGGCCTGCTGGATGGGTCCCTAAAGCTCCGGTGGGAGTATTACACTCTTTCAGCATAAATCATCAACAGGGACTGTCCCAAAACACGACTCACAGGTCCCGGACCTTCAGTCTCACAGTTTGTAAAACGCGATAAGAGTTGTTTACACGCTAAGTTACAACATTTCGAATGGACATTTCCAGAAATTTGACGGGTGGTCGGTCTTGGCGCGATTTCGCGAAAAATAAGGATGATCGGAGAGATGGCCTGAGGGCCGTCTCTACTCACAAAATGTAGAATTCCCTGAGACGGCCCTCAGGCCGTCTCTCCAGTCCCAAAATGTAAAAAATAGAGGCTGCGATATGTTGAGGTTTGGCTCTGACCGGGGGTGCCGCGTCGCTACGTGCCTAAAGGTCTTTCAGGGCCGGGATGGATTTCGCTGAACCGTTGAGGACTTCGTAACAGGCTTGAAATCAGAGTGTTCGTTTGTGACCCATTGGCGCGCCTTGAGCAGGGCGCTGGTGGCGGCATCCTTTCTGTTATGGAAAGTGCGGTTGCGGCTGGGATGAAAATGGACATGGCCGGCGGTCCCAATATACCGTTCCGCCTGCCAGGAGTCGTCCCACATCCCAACCAGTTCGCGCCCCATGAATCGTATTGACCATCCGCCAGTCCGCTCTATTCCCAGCTCTCCAAGCTTGCTGTCCACTTCATGCTCAGCTCGCGAGAGCTTGAGTGCGATCTCCGAACCATTCAAGCCTCGTGCAAAAAGCGTCCACAATCGGTTAACTTCATCTTCATTCCAGTCGTTCCTGATGTTCAGATGCAAACCGAACTCTCCTGGGTGCTGGACGGAGTTTTTCCGCCCTGGGTTACGTATCATTTCTCCGAGCGTAACAAGGGTGCGCGAAGGGTGTTTGGCGGCGCTGGTGCGAGCTCTGCAGCCACGCGTGACTCCCATGTCAGCACCGTGTCGGCTTCCGGAACGCACGGCGCGCACCTTCCGTTCTGCGGAGAGAAGCTGTAAAACTGTTGAAGGAGCAGTCCCGCTTCGTCCCGCACTTCTACTTTGCAGAGCTGACCGGAGCCGGACGTAAACTTGGCAAGAATTGCCAACGCGCGGTCCAACTCACGGACTGTCGGAAGATCGCATCTTCCGACGGAGTCGTGAATGTCCCAGCCCTGCTTGGAAGGCGTGAGGGTGTAGATAATAAGAGCTGTTATTGCCCCTTCCATTTTAAGGTCCCAAGCCCAGAGGTGAGTACTGCTGCCCCAACAGCATAGCATCCAAAACGGTCTGAATACTTCAACGTTAAGCCCTTTGTACTTATCACACAATTACGGCTCTCTGAGATTGGAGTCGGAAATACACCTATTTTTTTGTAAGAATCTCGCTATTTGCGTTTGTTGCTGATTAGGCGTACGTTAGAGCTACTCCCGGCCTCGAGTGATGAAATGAGTTTGACCAAGACTTCCCACACTTGTGGAACGTATGACGTTGTGGCTTTTGCGTCGTCGGCCGGCGGCTTGCACGCGCTCCGGACCGTGCTCTCGCAGCTCCCCGGCGATTTTCCCGCCGCGGTGGTGCTGGTGCAGCACCTGGATCCGAGGCACCCCAGCATGATGGCCGACATCCTTGGGCGGGGCAGCCCACTGAGCGTGCGGGAGGCCAGAGAAGGTGACCAACTGATCCAGTCACAGGTTTATATAGCGCCGCCCAACCGGCACCTGCTGGTGAATCCGGGCGGCGGCCTGACGCTGTCGGAATCGGCTTTGGTGAACTTTGTCAGACCCTCTGCCGACCTCCTGTTTGAGTCGGTCGCCTCGAGCTACAAAAACCGGGCTATCGCTGTCGTACTTAGCGGCGCAGGCAGTGACGGCGGCATGGGTGTGCGGGCGATCCATCGAATGGGCGGCATTGTCATCGTCCAGGACGAAAAGACTTCGCAGTTCTTCGGCATGCCGGGTACCGCCATTGGAACCGGGGCCGCAAACTTCGTTCTACCCCTGGAAACAATTGCTCCCACGCTGGTCCGGCTTGTGACGGGAAAAGTAAGTTAAGACTGACAGCCTGGTCCGACTTGTGACGGGAGAGGTTAATGACTGACAGCGAGAAAGACGACAAGTTCGAGGCGGTGCTGGAATACCTGCGGCGCACCCGCGGCTTCGATTTTACCGGATACAAGCGTCCCAGCCTGATGCGGCGCGCCCAAAAACGGATGCAGGTTGTCGGCATCAAGGACTTCGGCGACTATCTGGATTACCTCGAGGTCCATCCCGAGGAGTTTGTCCAGCTTTTCAATACCATCCTGATTAATGTGACCTCTTTTTTTCGGGATCCCACGGCATGGGACTTCCTGGTCCGCGAGGGGATTCCTCCTATTCTGACCGCCAAGGCAAAAGACGAGGCTGTGCGTGTCTGGAGCGCAGGTTGCGCCACGGGCGAGGAGGCCTACACTCTGGCGATCCTCATGGCTGAAACCATGGGAGTGGATGCCTTCAAACAGCGGGTGAAGATTTACGCAACCGATATGGATGAAGACGCCCTGGTGCAGGCGCGACAGGCGACCTACACGGCCAAAGAAATTGAGCCGATCCCGCCGGAGCTGCGGGATAAATACTTCGAGCAGATCGGCACGCGTTACGTATTTCGCGGCGATCTCCGGCGTTCCGTGATATTTGGACGCCACGACCTGATCCAGGACGCGCCCATCTCCCGCGTTGATATCCTCGCCTGCCGCAATACATTGATGTATTTCAACGCTGAAACTCAGGCCCGCATTCTTGCCCGGTTCCACTTCGCGCTCAACGAGAAGGGGTGCTTGTTTCTGGGAAAGGCGGAGCTGATGCTGTCGAACGGGGAGCTTTACAACGCTCTGAATCTCAAGCAGCGCGTGTTCTCCAAAATTCCCAAAGCCAGCCTGCGCGATCGCCTGCTCGTTCTTGCGCAGGGAGGAAGTGTGGAAGCGGGGAATCAACTCGGCAACCAGGTGCAGCTGCGCGAACTCGCGTTTGACACGGCTCCTGTGGCGCAAGCGATTATCGACTTGAACGGCAATCTGGCGATGATGAACGAGCGGGCGCGGCGGCTGTTCAACTTGAACTCGCGCGACGTGGGACGCCGCTTTCAGGATCTTGAATTCTCTTCCAAGCCGGTAGAAATTCATGCCATGATCCAACGGGCATATGCCGAACAGGAAGCCGTCGTACTGCGCGACGTTGAACGAAATTTTCCGGACGGTGAAAGCCATTTCCTCGATGTGGTGGTTACGCCTCTGACCGAGAACAGCAGCGTCATCGGAGTCAGCGTCACATTCAACGACGCCTCACGCTACCAGCAAATCAAAGATGAGCTGCAGCGGTCCGCCGAAGAGCTGGAAACCGCCTACGAAGAACTTCAATCCAGCAATGAAGAACTCGAAACAACCAATGAAGAATTGCAGTCCACGGTCGAGGAGCTGGAAACAACCAACGAAGAGCTCCACTCCAGCAATGAGGAGCTGGAGACGATGAACGAAGAGCTCCAGTCGACCAATGAAGAGCTGAACGCCATGAATGCGCAGCTGCGCAGCTCGACCCAAGAGTCAAAGCGCGTCAATTCCTTCCTTGAGTCGATCCTTTTCAGCATGCGCACGGGCGTTGTGGTGCTCAACTCCGATTTTCAAACCCAGGTCTGGAACCGCAAGTCTGAAGACCTGTGGGGCATCAGGAGCGAGGAAGTTCGGGGGAAGAACTTCCTCAACCTGGATATCGGCTTGCCGGTGCAAAAACTGACACAGCCGATCCGATCGTGCTTGAATGGAGAGGCCGAGGAAGTCGAATTGGTGCTTGATTGCACCAACCGTCGCGGCAAACCTATAAAATGCGCGGTCACCTGTATTCCTTTGACTGGCTCGGACGGAGCCCGCGGCGTGATTCTCTGCGTAGAAGAAGCGGGCGGGAGCAGGTGAGTGGGAGAGTGGTGAGAGTGGTGAGAGTGGGAGACTGGGAGAGCCGGAATTGGTCACTCATGACAGAGCCGCGCGCGTAAGCAAGCGGACCTTCGATGTTAAACAACTCTCCCACTCTCCCGCTCTCCCGCTCTCCCGCTCTCCCACTCTCCCACTCTCCCGCTCATGCTGAAGACCAATAAGGCAAAACAAACCCTGAAGGACGGCGGCGTCTGCTTTGGGACAATGCTGCGCCTGCTGCATTCACCGCACGCCATACCCTTGTGCGCCTCGGCTGGATGGGACTTCATCATTATTGACACCGAGCACGGTGACTTTGACTCTGAGACACTGGCGGGAATGTGCGTGGCTGCCAAGTATGAGGAGCTGGCCCTGCTGGCGCGCGTTCCCGACAAGCTTTATCACCAACTGGCCAAGCCGCTCGATCTGGGATTGGAAGGGCTCGTCATACCTCGCGTGGAAGAAAGCGCAGAAGTGCAGCACATTCTGCAATCCACCAAATACCACCCGATGGGCGCGCGCGGCGCCAGCGTGTCGACAACGGCGACCCTGTTTCGAGATCACGATGCCGTGTCTTACATGGAATGGGCCAACCGCGAGACATTGATCGTGGTTCAGGTTGAATCCCAGCGCGCCGTGGAGAATGTTGACAAGATTGTCTCGGTCTCCGGTGTAGACGCGGTGCTCATCGGACCGTTCGATCTTTCTCAAAGCATGGGAATCCCGGGCCAGACTTCCCATCCGCGCATGGCCGATGCTTTCCGGCGCGTGATTGAGGCCTGTAAGCGCCACCATGTCGCGCCCGGCATTCACCTCTCTTCCATCGAATCGGCGGCGCAGTGGGTCAAAGCGGGCATGCGGTTTGTAACCTACAGCTACGACGCCAAGTTCCTGCTCGATTCCAGCCAGGAGGCGGTAAAGCAACTGCGTGACATAGCTCGGCACCCGAAAAACTGAACCGCCAAGAACGCAAAGACCGGCAAGATTCTAAAGAGCTATGATCTGATTCCCTGCAGCAGCATCCATTCCGCAAGGTGAATTTAGAAATGCCAAGCTGAAAAAATAACCTTCGCGTTCTTGGCGTTCTTGGCGGTTTAGTTGTTTTTCAGTGCATTTCGACTTCGCAGGTGCCGATACCGGGGCGATAGAAATTAAACTGGACGCTGGGATGGTCGGCCAGCAGTGACATGGGCACGGAACTGTCCATGATCTTGTGCGAAATCATCCAGGTGGTGAGCCGCTGCCCGAAAGGGGTATCGTGAGTTCCCGCGTGCCAGATGGAAACCTTATCGGCTTTCCAGGTCTCCTGCGGGCCAACCGAAAGCGCCTGGCGGGGTACGGCGGCCACGTTTCCTCCGCCCGAAGTGCGCGCATTCTGAACCAGCGTGAGCGGATGCAGGTCCACCACGCGAGCGGCAAGCTGGCGATATTCGGCCGGGCTGGGCGGCGCATCCCGATATTTTCCCTCGCGACGCACGGGATCATTGAAGGCCCAGTGTTTTGTCTCTCCCTGCCCGCCCTGCATCACTGCACAGCGCGCCCGGTCCCAGCTCGACTGGTAGGCTTGCAGGTCCGCGGTGGGAAAGTGAAGATTCTCGTCCGGCATCGCCAGCTCCGGCCGGATTCGATCAAAGCAGAGCTCCATATCGGTTCGCTTGAACGAAAGCGGGTGATCTTCGCCCACTTCTTTTCCGCCGATAAACCATTCATCCATCGCCCAGAAGTGCGCGTGCCTCAACGGGATGGCCAGCTCATTGACCAGTCTGGCAACCAGCGGCAACTGCTCGGTAGGTCCGATCGGACCGCAGATTCCCACCGGGACTGCGGCGGTCGCCTGCCTCCACGCCTGGATGTATTCGAGCGCTTCGGCCAGATAGAATTCCTCCAGCGTTTCATAGAAGACCACGCGAAACCCCGGCCGGCCGAGCTTCAGCATCTCCTCGGGCGTCAAACGAGCCGTGCGTGCAAGAACGTCGTCGTCCAGCGTGGTGTAATCCCACCAGTCAAGCGCGATGGAACTAAGTTTACGGATCATAGTTGTTTCCAAATGCCACCAAACGCCGATCACCCCTCGAGCTCTGCTTCATACTCCCGGTTGACCAGGTACTTCTGGCCCAGGGCTTCCCGCAGGGGATCGGCATCGGGCGCGCAGAATCCGAAATGCAAATGGCGCCTCCAGCCCTCGGCGTGCTTGAATCTACCGGAGATTGATCCGAGCTGCAGAGACATCTCTTCCATCGCCTGCATATACGAACTTAGTTGCTGGCTCGTGTCCAACCACTGTTGCTGGCTGCGGTGGCACGCCAGCGCCGATCTTTTCAAATCCTGAACCGAGGTGGTGTCAACAAAGGCGCCGGGATTGATCCGCTTCCTAAGCGCGTTTCTCATGCCGTGCGGCATGGCGTGGTAAATCGTGACCTGGCGGTCAGTGTGCGCGCGGGGAGGAGTAGTTCTAAAATTTGGCATCCCACGGACAAAAGCTGCGGTCACAGCAAGCCGGCACGCGTTTGTGTGGTCTTCCATGTAATCCTGCGGGGAGTGAATCAGCAGCACGACAGGCTCGACCTGGCGCACGATGCCGGCCAGCCTGCGCAGCAGCTTCGCTTCGTAAATAATCTCGATGTCGTTGACGAGGCTCTCGTGGAATTGAGCACCGAGGACTTGAGCCGCCTTGCGGGATTCCCGCTGCCGGGTCTTCTTTATTTCGGCGGCACTTTGATCGGCGCTGCCGCAGGAGCCGTTGGCAAGGGTCAGATAATGCGTTTTGTATCCGGCCTGCCGCAGCAGCAGCAGCGTTCCGGCCATCATGAATTCGATGTCATCCGGATGCGCTGCGATGGCCATCGCCACCCTTTCAGCCATGCATTTCCGAGATTTTAACCGGCCGTCCTTCCGAAGCCGACTGGTCGGCTGCAAATATGATCCGGTGCGTCTGCAGAGCATCGCCCAGGCTGGTGAGCGGCATTTCTTCGTTTCGCCTGAGAGATTCAAAAAAAGCCTGGAACTGCGTCAGGTAGGGATGGTCGGAAACATCCCCCGAATCGAGCAGCTTCATTGACAACTGGCTCCAGGAGTGGCGGTCTATGCCTGCTATCTCGCTGGAATAAAATTTGTTGTCGAGCAGGCTTCCGCGGCTGCCCACCAGATGAACGTGGAAGTAGTAAGGCTGCAGGCAATCAATCACAGAAGCAACTTTGCCTGCGCGGCCGTCCTTGAACCTCAGGATCGTGACGCTGGTAGTGGGATACTCGTAATTGGCGAACGATTCATGACCGGAAAAGGTGGAATAGCTGCAAACTGTGTCCACCTCCGCTCCCATGATCAGCAGCAGGGCGTCCATGGCGTGGCATCCTGCGGAAAGAAGACTGCTGCCCCCCGCGTTCTTCTTTGTATTCCATCGGTATTGCCCGTACCAGGGACCAATGCCATGGAAGTAGTCGACTTCGGCGTAATGAAGCTTCCCCAGCAGGCCGCGGTCGACGGTTGCCTTGGTGGCGAGAAACTGGCTCGAGTACCGGCATTCAAAGCAGACGCAGGTCTTGACGCCGTTGTCGCGCACGGCCCGGTCCATCGAAAGACAGTCTTTCCAGGATAAAGCGAGCGGTTTTTCGATAATCAAATGCTTTCCAGCTCCGGCGGCCGCGATCGTCTGCGTTGCGTGCTCGTAAGGATAGCTGCAGATTGACACCACATCGACGCCGCTTTCATGCAGCAGTTTCGTCAGGTCCTGATAGCAGGCGATCTTGGCGCCGTGACGGGCGCTCATTTCGCCGGAATCCAGCTTTCGGGAGGAATAAACGGCAGTGACTTCGGCCTGTCCGGTGGCATTGATGGCAGCGATGTGGGCTCCTGCTACCCAGCCGTATCCTGCAATTCCGACTTTGTATTTGGTCATTCTCGGTTAGCGGGTTTCGGGTTTTCGGGTTACGAGTTACGAGTTTCGAATTCGCAGTTCAACAGTTTTTGGGAAATATAGCAGCATTCCATTGGAAAGCAAACCGCGAAGGCGCGAAGAACATCTGTCGGTCTGTTTTCCTCAGGATGATTGAGTCCATTTGCCACGAAGGCACGAAGACACGAAGGACCGGTGTTTTGTTTAGAGTGCTACTTCTCATAACTCGGTCATGGTGCTGCAGAAGTGGCACTTCTGACTAAATCATTGCACTTCGTGTCTTCGTGTCTTCGTGGCAAACCCACTCGTTCGCGTCTTCGCGGTTCAAGCTTTTCCGGAGTTATGGAAATTCCTCACTCATCCAATTAAACTCTTCCTACCCGAGGAGAAAGAACCCATGAAAACCGCCAATCGAAAGATCCTACCGGAGGCGGCCCAATCAAGGCGCGCCTTTATTCGCACCGTCACTGCAGGCCTTGGAGGCGCAGTCGCGGTCCAGAATCCAGCCCGCGCGTCCGCTGTCCTCCAGGGACCGGGAAAGTTGCCGCGCCGCTTCATCATTGACTCCCATCACCATTTTGAAGAGAAGGCCGATTATTTTGATCGGTTGATTAAAAACTACCGCCCCAGAAACGCGATGGTTTGCGTCAATACGTTCATGTCCGGATTCGAGGCCGTAAAGAAAGCCGCGGCTCAATTCCCGAACGTCGTCATTCCCTATGGCAGGATCAATGTGGACGAGCCGGGTGCGTTGTCGGAAATAGAACAATTTGCCGCAGCCGGATTCAAGGGAATAAAAATGCACAGCCCGCGGCACAACTGGGATGATCCTCAATATTTCCACCTGTATGCGCGGCTGCAGGACTTAAAGCTGGTGGCGTTGTTTCACACCGGAATTGCTTTCCATGTCGATACCCCGCAGTACACGTCAATGGCGCGTATGCGGCCCTCGTTTCTGGATACGCTCACTCGCGCATTTCCCAACCTCTACATACAGGGGGCACATCTTGGAAATCCCTGGTATGACGAGGCGGCTGAAGCGGCCCGGTGGGGCCCGAAGCTTTACTTCGATCTGACCGGATCGTCCTTAATGAAAAAGGAGAAAAACCTTGGTGTCTTCAAAGAGTATCTGTGGTGGGCAGGCCCAAGCCAGCACAGCTCTCCACATGCTGTGTACGCGTTCGAAAAGCTCGTATTTGGAACCGATGAACCACCCGAGCAGCTAGACGGCGTTCTGACCCGTTTTGAAGCGATGCTGGACGTTTGCGACGTTCCCGAGGCCAGCCGGCGCAAGATCTATGGCGAAACCATGGCGAAAATTCTGGGGGTCAAGGTCAGGCCCTGACACCTGTCGGACCCGCGACCGTAAGCTGGGATTATTCATAAACTGAAAGAATTGGCGGCTGATCTACACGGAAAACACGGATTAGTATCGGGGTCGAGGGATGGGCTCCATAACAGTAGTGAGTCAGCTTCGCCGGGCATCGACGCCCATCCCTCGACCCCGATACCGTCAGCGTTGTCCGCGTAAATCGGCGGCTAGTTCCTGCAGTTTGTGAATAGTCCCGGTAAGGAGGTATCCCCTCTCAGCTTGGAGGGCGTTCGGCGTGCTTGGCGCCGCGACGGTAATTCAGGCTGGCAGTGGTCCGCTGAAGTCTGTAGTAATCGGGCATGAAGACGACCAACCCAAAGTTGCGCATGTTCTTGGAATAGCCGGCGACCAGTTGTTGGTTGTAGTGATCAATTGAAAAATCAAAGATGTCTTTGGGCGCCTGGTCAATGATCTGCAGGTCGGCGTCAACCATAGTCAGCTTGCCGAAGCGCAGTGTTCCCCCCCGATAGTACATGTAATTGGCCGCCTTCGGATATGAAGGGTTCAGGCGTCCGGCTGATGCGCCGGAGCCGTCGGTGCCGGAACCGAATATTTGGATCACCTCGTTGCCGATAATCTGAACCGCCGTAACTTTTCCCAGAATATTCGGAGGAGGGGTCATTCGCTCGGGATCCATGATCAAATCGTTGTCGTCGATTTTAACGCCTCGCGCCTCCCGAGCCTTGATTAACTCATCGAGTTCAACGCCAAACAGATGCATCAACCCTTTGACTGCGATACCCCCGGCTTTGATCGATGTGGGGTGGAGTCGAATCTTGCCGTCCGCCGTGACGCTGAGATCTCCCACCATTCGGAAAGGAACGTCGATCACCTTATGCATGGTTCCTTCCTGCTCGATCTGATTTCCATGAGTAGTGATGCGAAGGTTCTTCAGAGGCGAATGAGGATAAGCAAAGACGTAATTGTTCATCAGGTTCGTCAGGCTGTCGATCGTGATTCCAATGGTTCCCGAGTCGATTCGAACGATGAAGGATCGCTTGTCGTCGAAAACCGGCGGAGATGCTTTGTGCGCTCTGAGAAGCGCGCCGCGCAGGCTCTTAATATCAAGCGCAATATTGTCGTCGAGATGGAAGTTGACATTCCTCATTCGGACTTGAGTCACCGAATCAACAGACCTTGCCGTCGCGGAGGCCGGGCGATGCGTCTTTAGATTATTGCTGTGGTCGTTTGATCTGGAGTAACCGGACACGCTCAGAAGCAGAGCGAACGCTGCTAAGCTACACATTGCTAGTATTCTCATTCTCATCCCAAAGCTCCCTTCAGCCGATACTGCTTCCTCCTAATTCAGTTTAGCTTCACAACCAAACGCCGTGGGTCGTCCGGGATCAGTCCCGTTAACTCCTCCGGACATGTTGGCAATACAACTGCTACGGCTGCAAGTAACTGAATTGTTGATTCAAAAAGTTGGAGAAAGGAAAGCTGCTGCGGCTTTTCCAATGTAAATATGCCGGAAATTTCTTCCGGTAATCCTCTCTTCTTCCGAGCGCGTCAAAAATCTGAAATAGATTAATCCGGCTTTCGTATTACAGATTGTAAGTTTCGACTACTACCCGGTGAAGAGTGACTTTTGCTCTTCAATCTCGATGATGCTCAAGAAACTCGTTCTCTGTTGCGCGTTCTTATTCCTTTCCCCGGCCACTGCGCTGGCGCGAACTGTCGACCTTGAGCTTGCCGGCGGCATCGATTTGCAGATTTCACTTTCGCTTCTTCCTGCCGCAGAGGAGTGGGAGGAAACCGCTCCCAACAGTTTCCAGTGCAACGGTTACACACTCGATCTGGACGAATCGAGGCAAGGAGGGAGATCGGCGCTGAAGATAAGGCTTACGCGCATCGATCAGGCCCCTTTCTGGCTGCGGAATTTCCAGGCTCTGTGGGTTTTCAACAAACCGGATCTTTTCGCTGTTTGGACCTATGTCCAGAATCCTTCCACGCACAGGAATTATACCGCCTTGAGCAGTGAGCCTTTTGGGGCGGTCACTTCGGCCAATTCAGGCATTCCTTACGCCATGGCAGTCACAAGCGAAGGCCGGAATCTGCTGGCCGTGGGAACTCTGACACAGAATCAAACCATGTACCTGGGAGGCGCTCCCTATGAAGACGGGGCCTACTATTTCTACATGGGAACACAGGTTCCAATCTACCAGAAGACTTTTACCGAAAGCCTGTTCATCGACGTCACGGCCGGCAACTGGTTTGATATCACTCGCGGTTATGCCGACTGGGTCGACGCCGAGCGCAGCTACGAGCCTTTCCCTGTCTCGCCTGCGTGTTTCCACCCGATGTACGACAGTTGGTATTGGACCCTGGATGCGGTCAATTTGGATCTCCACTGGAAAAACCTGGTTCTTGCCAGAGATCTCGGGTTCCAGTCGTATCTCTTTGACGCGGGTTGGGAGTCCAAGACAGGAGAATTAGCCAAGTGGCTGGCCGGCGCCCTGGGCAATTATTCGGCGCCACGGGATAAGCTGCCCAATTTCGACCAGTTTTTGCAAAAGGCCAAGCGCGATCTCAAGATGAACGTGATCCTGTGGATGGCTCCTTATGCGGTCGGAAGACAAAGCGTCAATTACGCCGGCACACGAGGATCGCATTCGCTGTTTCGGATTTCCAGACCAGGATACAAGGGGGGCTCAACGGAGACTCCTTACACGCTGCCGCTGAACTCTCGTTATGAAGAGAATGTCAATTTATGCCCGCGCCATCCGGACACAGCGCCGTACTTGAAAGCACTGATGGAGCAAGTATCGCAGACTTACGCGCCCGACGGCTACTGGCTCGACTTCCAGGAGAGTATTCCCTTTATTTGCGAAGCGAGACACCGGCATTCGTCGTCGTTTGCAACAGCCTTTAATTCATCCCAGACGGGAATCAGCCGGGGAATTCTCAACCGTATCATTCAGCCCACGGTAGAGATGCGTTATCCGGCGGCAAATCTTAATAACAAGAAGTTCGCCAATCTGTGGCAAAGCATCGACTTTCCCGGGGACTTCGACGCCATGCGCCTTTGCAATCTGATGATGCGTCCATTCAGCCGGGGTGTCGTCATGGGGACAGACGAAATGTACTGGCCCCCCACGGAAGACGATACCCGCGTGGCCAAATTTGCGGCTACGGTGATTTTCAGCGGCGTCCCCGCCTTTGGGGCCAACTTTCTAAACGGACCGCGCTCACATTCGGAGATTGTCAAAGCCTGGCTGAAGTTTTATCGGGATAATCAGGCCGACCTCACCGGCGGCGTGTTCAAGCCGTTCGGTAGTTTTGTAACACCGGAACAGAAAATAGAATCCGAACAGAAAGCCTTCCTCTATTTGCGCACCGGCTACACAACGGAAGCACCATTGGACGGAACACCTGAGACAATTTACATTTCCAACTGCACGGATCTGGATTATGTGGAGATCAATCTGTCCGGCGCCAAGAGCGGCAGGTATCAGCTCGAGAACTATGACAATCACCTGCGTCTTCTAGCCAGGGCGGTCCGGAACTTCGGCGAGCCTTTCTTCATCAGCGAAGAAGTGCCCCAGGGAGGATTATTGAAGCTTCGAAGATTGGAAGATTAAAAGAATTGGAAAATTAGAAAATTGCCCCGAATTTCTGATTTTTCAATCTTCCGATTATTAATTCGATGATTTTACGGGCTCAGTTGGATTTGAACCACTCGTTCGAACTCCGGCCGCACACCCGAAGAGTGGAAATAAACCTTCAGATCGCGGCAGGGCCCGAACACGCGAAACAGATTGCCCGAATCTGTGTACCAGATCAGGTCGCTGTTTTCAGGGACGCCGACAAGCAGAGCAGTGCCGCAATCGAATCCACCCGGAATTGCCGCATGGAACTCTTTCAGGAGCCTGGCTGAAGTGCGCGAACTCGTCACCGGCCAGGAATTGACGCGGTTGTTTAAGACACCTGTGAAGGTGCTGAAAACAAAGATGGCCATGGCCGGCGCCAGCACATATTTGAATTTCGTTCTGACCACTTCACTCACGAAAACACCAGCCAGGAGGGCCACTCCGAGCAAGGGGATATAAAGATTGTGCTGCATCACTTTTCCGGCCAGTGGCAGCACCGGCGCCAGCGCCAGAAGAAACCAGATCAGCCCTAGAAGTGACGCGCGATGGAGGCGACGGATGGCTCGTCCGACGAACGCCAGAAAGACGATGATGACGGGAAACATCAAAAGAGCGGCGGCAGTCGTCAGCCGGGGATAGGCTGGTTTAATGGGAACCGAAAGGCCCGGGACGCCGGAAACAAAAAAAGACGCCATCCCGGTTCCCTGGGGCAGGTTTAGACCCCACCACAGATACTTTACCTTCATGACGGCAGATTCGAGCGACAGCGATGCGCGGTATGGATGCGCGGCCGAATCGGGATAAAGAGCGCCGCCTCGCATGAACCAAATAGCGCCGATGAAGAGGAGCGCCAATCCCCAGAAAATCGCGGTCTGTTTCGCACTCGCCCAAAGACGCCGTGAGACTCTCTCTTCATTACTTCGCATCACCTCATAGCTTGTCAGGATTGCCGGTAGAAACACGGCTGATTCTTTGCTCAGAACGGAAGCGATCCATGAAACGTAAGCGATGGCAATCCAGCGGTCATTCCGCTCAGATTTAAGATACGCGAAAAACGCCGACAGTAGAAAAAAGGCGCCTGTGAAGTCGGGAATGAACGTGATGCCGTAAGTGACGAAAAAATTAACTCGATGCAGCGCGAAAACAAAAGCAACCGCCAGCGCCGCCACGGGACTCGGCAGCAGGCGGCGGGCGATCAAATATGCCAGCACTGTGTTGACAGCGTGAAACACGAGTGGGACCAGATGATGGCCCGGTGGGTTGTATCCAAACAGCGGAAAGAACAGGTACGTGAACATTACCAGCCCCATCGGCCGATAGTGTCCGCGGTCATCGATGGCAACGAAGGCGCGGATCAGATCCGGCCAGCCGTGCAGGAACCTGCCAAAATAATAAACGGCATCCGGACCGAAGAACTCGCTGCGGTTCCACGAGAAAAGACCCGCCATCAGTCCCAGAATGAAGATCAGTCCGACAAGGATCGGTTTGTGGCGGTTCCATGCACCAAGCAGCGCGCCCGCGCCCAGCCTGAAATACCACCGCGTGGGCCCGGCCGGAGACGTTAAGGTGTGCATCATTTGCTACCAGAAGTATTGATGAAAACGACGATGGTGCCGGGATTTCACCCCCCAAGGAAATACGGCACGGCTGATATTCGATAAAGATAGCGAACAGAAAACCTGCGTGAGTGTTTTTATTTTAGCATTCACCGCCCTTAAGTTTGAACATTTTCGGAGGCGACAAGCTTCGCCATCGTCGGACCCCCATACGTCAGGGCCTGTTGTCCAAATCGAAAGGGGGCTGAGACGGACACGTTGCATTCACCGCAGAGCCGCAAAGAACGCCAAGTTTCCGCGGAGATCCCATTGCCAACCTCTGCGAGGCTTAGCGTCCTCGGCGACTCTGCGGTGAAAGTGATGTTCCGAATCAGTAACAGGCGCAATGGCTCTTTGACTTCGCTCGTCGCCCTGCATAAACTCGACCTCACATCGACAACACATCGCATATTGGTTAAGGAGGCAATCATGGCGTCGAAATCCGATACCATCAAACGGCCGTCTGAAGAATCGCGCACAGAATCGGGCGGGCGCAGGCTGGGAAGACGCGAATTCCTAAAGTCTGCAGCGGCCACAGGAGCCGGATGGACCATCGTCAAACCCGGGTCGGTTTATGGCACGGAAGCAAATTCCCGGCTTGAGCTCGGAGTTATCGGAAGCGGAGGTCGCGGCAGGTTCATCGCCGGTCTCTTCGAAAAGAACTCAAACACCAAGGTGGTGGCGCTGCACGATTACTTTGCCGATCGCGTCGACCAATTGGGCGAGAGGTTGCAGGTGGAGTCCGAGCGCCGATACACGGGCCTTGACGGATATCGCCGCCTGCTGGACGGAAAATTGGATGCAGTAGCGATCGAAAGCCCTCCCTATTTCCATCCCGAGCAGGCAATTGCCGCATTGGACGCGGGAAAACATGTCTATCTGGCCAAACCGATCGCCGTCGATGTCGTCGGCTGCCTGGCCATCCTGGATGCCGCCGGCAAGGCAAGGGGAAAGCGGAGCATTCTGGTCGATTTTCAAACCCGAAACGATCCGCTCTTCCGCGAAGCAGCTTCACGGGTTCACCAGGGAGATATCGGCACACCCGTCCTGGGCCATGTTTATTATCATGCCGGGCGCCTTAAGCCCCAGGCCCAGGGCACGAGTCAGGCGGCGCGCCTGCGCAACTGGGTTTTCGACAAGGCACTCTCGGGCGACATCATCGTAGAGCAGAATATCCACGTGATCGATGTGGCCAACTGGTACTTGCAGTCTCACCCCATCAAAGCGCAGGGATTTGGAGGCCGCAAGGCTCGAGTGGATGTCGGTGATTGCTGGGACCACTACGTTGTCACGTACTTGTATCCGAACGAAGTGGTCGTTGATTTCAGCTCCGCGCAGTTCACCAAGGGTTACGACGATCTCTGCATCCGTCTTTATGGGGGCAGCGGCACGGTGGATTCTCATTATGACGGCGACGTGCGCATTCGCGGCGACAAACCGTGGGACGGCGGAAGCACGAAAGGGTTGTACACCAGCGGCGCGGTCAACAACATCAAGGACTTTTACGCCAGCGTCGCCGGCGGCAATTATCTTTTTGATACGGTTGCTCCCAGCGTCGAAAGCAACCTGGCAGCCATCTTGGGCCGCATGGCCGCCTACGAAGGACGCGCTGTGACATGGAATGAAATGCTGAAATCCCGCCAGCGTATCGACGCCAGGCTGCAAGGGTTATGAAGGCATGCGTCTGACCGAACCTGGCTTAAACGGGCGGTGTGATTCGGCACTGGCCACGGCGGCAAAGCAAAGCTCCAATCCGCGCATGTGGCTGAGGGCATTGTTCTCAGGCTCGCGATCTTCCTCGATGGCGCACAGCAATTCTCCCATCGTTCCGCGAAAACCATCCGGGAACCAATGGCCCTTCAGCTTCGGGCTCGCGACGCCCCGGTACCACTGAAGCGTGACCTTCTGACTGGCCAGATCCGGACCACCGCTAAAAACCGCCCCCGCCGACCCCACGATGTAAGTCCGATCTTCGGCCCCGATCTTGGTGTCGCCGTTGAATGCCAGCACCGCCTGGCCGTGGTCGTACTCAATCAGGGCCTGTCCCAGCAGTGGAGGGTTTGCCTTCTGGCCGCGCGAGCGCGCAAACGACGCAAACACGCGCCTTGCGCTGCGCCTTCCGAAGAAACAGGTCAGCAAGTCGAACCAGTGAATTCCAAAATCATAAAGAATGATATGTCGCACTCGATTAAACTCGGTGCCGGCAACCCAGTTGTGGTTCCAGCTCACCGTGCACTGGACAGACAGCACATCGCCGATCAGTCCTTTTCTGATCACATGGCGGATATAGCTGAAGTGCGGCGCCCATCGCCCGTTGGTATTGACGGCCAGCTTGACCTTCCGTTTGGCGGCCAGTTTGACCATGCGACGCCCAAACGACAGATCCGTCGTGAAAGGCTTTTGGCTGAGCACATGCTTGCCGGCCAGGATTGACGATTCAATGATTTTTTGGCGCTGGCCGGGATGCGTGGCGATGTCGACCACTTCAATATCGTCGCGCGCCAACACCTGTTTGTAGTCAGCGTAAACGGCCGCTTTCGGGTAAAACTCCTTCTGCCGTTGGAAGGCCCTTTCTACTTTGCGGTCACATACGGCGAGCACCCTGAATCCAGCCTTTTTGTAGGCCCTCAGGTGCTGCACGCTGATTCCGCCGCACCCGATCAGTCCGATGCCGGGGTTGTAGTGCCGGGGGCTGCGCGGCTCGTAGGGCAAAGATGGTGCCCTGACAGGTCTGCCGACGACTTTCGCCCCCATGCCATAGTCGTTGGTTTTTCTCTTTGCCATGGCTGTATTAAAGCTTTGTGGTTCTTTGTGTCTTGGTGGTTAAAAGGATTTCACCACCAAGACACAAAGAACACGAAGACACACGGATCAGCGCAGCAGCGGTACCGGACGCTGCTGCGAGGAGCTGAGAAGCGCTGCGTCCACAATCTGCTGGCCGATCCGGCTTATCGCCGGCGAAAGCGGGCCTTCAATGCGACGCCCGTTCTCGAGACAATCAATCACATACTGCACGGGATTCTTGAAGCGCAAATTGTCCACGGGCATTTCGAGACCTTCAGGATGACTGGAGGTCTGGACGCGAACTAACTTTTCATAATCGTAGCTGCTGATCGTGCCGCCTGTGCCGACGATAACAAAGCCGCATTTGGGCTGCGGCTGGCAGGTCCAGGGATCGGTAAAGGTTCCCCAGCGCGTTTCAAATTTCGACAGCGCTCCGTCGTCGTAGCGGGCTACGGTGACACTGTGCTCGTCAACCTCCAGATTGGCCGCGCCGCCGATGACTGTTGTGACCTCGACCGGTATTCGACCGTCCATGAACCAGGTTCCAAGCGTCGTACCGTAACCGAGATAGTCCAGGAGCGATCCTCCACCCTGCTCTTTTCTGTAAAACCAGCTGCCTGGTTTTTCCCGCGCCACTTCTTCGGCAGTCTTGTTGATCTTGTCTGCCATATGCCAGAGCGGACCGCGGTTGCCGTCATAATAGTGGACCTCCCGCACGATTCCAATCCGGCCTTCATCCACCAGGCGTTTGGCTGTGACATGGGGCGGATACCAGGCCAGCGGCCAGTTAATGGCAAGCATCTTGCCGGATTTTTTCATCGCTTCGATCATGGCATCAGCATCCGACAGCGAAGCGCCAAACGGCTTCTCCATGATGACGTGACTCCCGAAGGGAGCGACCTTTTCAGTCCACTCGCGATGGCGGGCGGTTGCGGGACAAAGCAATACAATATCAGGCGAAGTCTTGTCGAGACACTCACGATAGTCGGTGAAAATTCGGCCGGCTGGAATGTTGAAATTCTTAGCCGACACCTGCATCCGGTCAGGTTGCTCGTCACAAATTCCGACAATCTCCGCCTGCGGATGTTCAAAAACCATCCGCAGGTTATCGCCCATGTGCATATGGTCAAAATTGATGCCGGCGATTTTCCACTTCTTCATATCATGCCACGGCGTCGCTGCGCTCCTCCCGTAGAGACGCGACATGTCGCGTCTGAGCTCTGACGCGGCATGCCGCGTCTCTACGCCCCAGGGCAAACGCCCGGTTCATTTCCTACCGGCATCTTTGTATAACTCCGCCAGCCGGCGGGCGTGCTCATCATAGGCGGACTCAAACAGTTCGGACGCGCGCTCGGGACCTACCACTGTCGCGCCGGCCAAAACCTTTGGCGGCGAACCGGCCCGCGTAAGCAGCGCAGCCACCTCCGCCTTAATGGCATTGATCAGCAGGCAACCGCCGATAGTCGATCCAGGAGAGACAGGCGCTTCAAGTCCGGGAATGCAGACCATCGCGTCTCCAGCCGGAGCGCCGGTGTCCAGGACAAGATCGACCACGTCGGTCAGCTTCAATCCGCCCGGATGGCGACTGGCGCTGGCCTCGCAATGGCTCCGGCTGACAATGCCGGCGGTCTTGATGCCTCTTTTGCGAAAACCTTCTGCCATTTCAATGGGCACCAGATTGCAGCCGCTGGAGGAAATCACCAGGGCGCTGTCCCTGTCGGAAAGGCCGAAATTCCGCAGGATTCTTTCCGCGAGCCCGCCGACGTTTTCCAGGTACATCGCCTGCCGCTGACCGTTGGCTCCTACCACCTGATTGTGGAACGTGAGAGATAACTCGACGATCGGATTGAATCCGGGAAAAGATCCGTAACGAGGCCACATTTCCTCAACCACGATTCTGCTGTGGCCGCAGCCAAACAGGTGCACCATGCGTCCGGCAAGAATTGTGTCGCTGAACCAGGCCGCGACTGTTTCGATGGCGGCCTGCTGGCGCTCCACGGCCGCGAGGATCTCTTTGCATTTATCCAAGTACTGCATCGCGGGGTTGAGACCACTCATGGTTTATCGACCTACTCAACAATGGGTTAAGCTGGCTTGGTGTCTTGGTGGTTTCATTTTTTTGACCGCCAACGCACCAAGCTCACGAACTTACTCTTCTTCCATCTGCATCGCAAATCGCGCGGCTCCCAAAGCACCCGAAAAATCTCCCAGCGTAGCGGGCAGTAGTTTGACTCGAACACCTGACGGGCGCCACTCATACTTATCAAGAAATCGATTCAGCGGTTCAAAAAGGACTTCTCCGGCCCGCGCCACTCCGCCGCCGATGATTACCGCTTCCGGATCGAGAATGTTAATCAGGGAAGCTACTGCCGCAGCCAGGTCCTGAACTGATTTCAGCCAGATGGAAGAGGCCACGGCATCTCCGCGTTTGACATCTTCCAGCAGTTGGTGCGCGTTTGCGTATCGGCCCTGAGAACGCTGCGAGAGGCCGCATTCTCCCACCGCGGCTTCCAGACTTCCAGGCATTCCCACAATATCCTGGGAACCGTCGGGATCCAAAGTGATGTGTCCAATGTGGCCGGTGCGCCCGCATCGTCCCTGCACCAGGCTGCCCTGGATCAGAATAGCCCCACCCACTCCGGTGCCGAGCGTCAGCAGGATAACGTCCTGATAACCGTGCGCGGCGCCCAGCCAGTGTTCTCCCACAAGGGCCGCATGCGCGTCATTCAGCACCGGCACCGTGCGGGTGCGCGCCAGGAACCGGCTCCAGTCCAGACCTTCCAGGCCGGCCAGGCGTCCCGGCATGAGAGCAATGGTTCGATTATCGGGCGAAGCGAGCCCGGGGGCCGCAATTCCCAGCCAGTGTGCCGCCCCGTTGCGTTCTTCTAAATTCGCGGCCAGTCGTTTTACCGTTTCGGCCCAGATGGGAACGGAAGGCTGCCCAAGTCCGATTTTGTCTCGCGTCGGCTCCCGAATCTCATGCAAGACCGCTCCCGCTTCGGTCACTGCCACCATCTTGATGTTGGTGGCGCCCAGATCGATACCGATTCCGTAATGTTGGGCCATTCTTGGTCGCCGCCGTCGCAAAAGAAACCGGGGGGCTTTGGGAAATTCAGTACTGGCCTTCACTCACGTCCCAGCCGCCATCAACGGCAAGAACCTGGCCGGTGGTAAATCGAGAATCGTCGGACATGAAGTAAATCGCGGCCGCATCCAAATCGGCGGGCTTGCCAATGCGTCCCCCATCCAGCGGCTGCTTTGTCTTGATGAATTTCATGATAACGTCGTTCTCCGCAGCGCGGCGCGACATCGGCGTTTCCACCAGAGCCGGCGCAATCACATTGAAGCGAATATTCTGAGGGGCATAATAGGCTGCCAATGCCCGCGTCATCCCGATCGCTGCAGCTTTGGCCGCTGCGTAACCATGCGTTGCAAAGTGGCCGGGAGAAGGCGAGTACGCCAGCACTGAACTGATGTTCAGAACACTGCCACCTGTCTTTTGCTTCTGAAACTGCTTTACCGCACCCCTGTTTGAATACATCAGTGAAGTCAGATTCAGACGAATAGTTGCATCCCACCCGCTGTCACTGAGTTCGTGCAGGGGGCCATCGCCGATTTCGCGCCCGCTGCCGCCGGCCACGTGATACAGGCCGTGGAAACCGCCAAACGTGATCAGCGCTTCCCGTATGGCGCGCTCAGCGGTGTTGGGCGACTGAGCGTCCCCGGCCAGCACGAGCGCCGCATCGCCAAGCTCGCGCGCGGCAATTTCGATCTTCTCTGACTGGCGGCCCACGATAACCACTCTGGCTCCCGCCGCGACAAAAGCTTGCGCGGCCGAATAGCCGATTCCACTGGTGCCCCCGATGATAACCAGGGTCTTGTCAGCGAGCATCGCAGTCATGGGGATCTGTATTGCAATCTGGAGGAGTCTTGTCTGAGTCTAAATGGGGTGTCAAGGTCGATTTCACCTCGGTAGCGGTCAGTTTCGCTTTTCCTGCCAGGTCCACGAGTTGCCACGAAGGCACGAAGACAGAAGGTTTCCCGTATTTATCCTGAAGTGATACGTTACCAAATCCACAATAATGTTCCTGAAAGTGGCACTCTAAGATCAGGCTAGATCTTTGTGACTTCGTGACTTCGTGGCAACTCGTGGACCTGGGCGGTTCGGTTGCCGGTGAAAACTCGTGGCCTTGGTGCTTTCGCAGCGATTTCTTTCACGCTAAGATTCACGGGCATGAACCGCCCTCCCCTTCGCACCACCGTGATTGGCAGTTATCCGTTTCCTGGATGGCTTGAGTTTGCCTGCCGGCATCTTGATAAATTCGGCACGGACGACGTGGAGGAAATGATCCAAGACGCGGTGGTCGCCGCCATCCACGATCAAATGAACGCCGGCCTGGATGTAATCACCGATGGCGAGCAAACCCGCCTCGATTTCAATCTGTCCTTCTACGGCTTTCTTGAAGGGATTGAGCGAGAAACCGAGACGGCTCGACGTTTCGGCCCTCCCGCTCACGACCAGCGGGGTAAACATCCCGTGACCGGTGAAATCCGGGCGCCGCGAGGATTGGGCGTGGTTGATGAATTCGCACGCCTGAAAAAGCTGGCGCCTAAAGGTCCCGCATTAAAGGCCAGCGTGCCGGGTCCCTATACGCTGAGCGGGCGCCTGATTCCGAATGCGGCATATCCGGATCGATACGCGCTGACAGAGGCGCTGCTGCCGATTGTGCGTGCAGAACTGGAAGCGCTGGTACGAGCCGGCTGCACCGAGATTACGGTAGACGAGCCATCGATGAGCTGCTATGCGCACCGGGAAGATCCCGAGCGCTTCGTCGAAATCTTTAACCGCACCGTTGCGCCCGTTTCAGGAAAGTGCCGGCTCTCGATTCATCTCTGTTTCGGGAACTACAAGGGCAGAGCGGTGGGCTTGCGTCGCTACGCGCCCATGTTCCCGGCATTTCTGGAAATGAACGTGGATGAAATTCACGTCGAAATGGCGAGCCGTGAATTTGCCGAGATTGAGCTAATCGGCCCGATCAGCGACCGAAGAGACGTGGCGGTGGGAATCGTCGATGTAAAGAGCTATTACATCGAAACCGAAGAAGACATAGCCCATCGCGTGCGGCTCTGCCTGCGTCACGCGCCGCCGCAGCGTGTCTCCTTTGCGCCTGACTGCGGCCTCAGCCAGACAGCGCGGTGGGCTGCACGGATCAAACTGAAGAACATGGTAGCCGGCGTAAGGCGGGTGCGGGAGGAATTGGGGGGCTAGCGATGGAAGGATGGAGGGATGGAGGGATGGAGGGATGGAGAGATGGAGGGATGGAGAGATGGAGAGATGGAGGGATGGAGCGATGGAGAGATGGAGAGATGGAGAGATGGAGGGATTGCCCTCCTGTTCCTCCATCTCTCAGTCCCTCCATCCCTCTTTCCCTCAGTCCCTCCATCCCTCAATCCCTCAATCCCTCAGTCCCTTCATCTACCGTCCAGCGCTCGCCGCAGCGCAGGAGCTTGTGCGGTTGCCGCAGCCGCTCGGCTTCGGCTACGAATTCGTCAGGCGACGCGGTGTTGAACTGAAACATCTCATAGTGGCACGGGATGACCAGCCCGGCCCCCATGCTTTTGGCGAGAGCGGCGGCTTCAGGTCCGGTCAGATTTCCAGCGACCCGGCGCGCCCGGGAGCGTCCATTGATCGGAAGCAGCGCCACAGTGACGTTATAACCGCGCAGTCTTTCCGCCAATCCGTCGTAATCAACGGTGTCGCCGCTGTGATAGACCGTCCAGCACCCGAATCGAATGACATAGCCGAGAAACCGGCAGCGCCCCTGTTCGTCGCGTTGAATTTCCTCGTGGGCGGAAGCGACGCCAATGAAACGAAATGGTCCGACGTGCACCATCAGGCTGTCATCAATGCCCAGCAGCGCGTCCGCTGAAATTCCCAGGCGCTGCGCCGCAAAATCACGGTTTGCGCTGGGGACGATCATCTGCGCAGCCGGATTTTTCCGCAAGATTGGGACCACCGTTTCTGCGTCCAGATGGTCCGAATGATTGTGGCTGGAGCTGATCACTTCGATGAAGTCCAGCCGGTCGGGGGCTACGACACGCGCCGTCATTCTCACATGCGGCTTGTCGGTGCCTGCGTATTTCCGGGTAAGTGAGTCAGAGAGGTAAGGATCAATCAGAAGGTGGTGGCACTGCCACCGGATCAAGAATCCGCTCTGGCCCAGCCACCAGAGATGAAAAACATCCTGATTCTTCTGCGCTCCCTTCACGTCGGCCAGAAACTGATCATCCTTCAAAACGGGTTGTATCATGGGAGTTGACCACGGGATTGAGCACGAATTATCACGAATTTCACGAATTTCACGAAGCTATTTGGAATTTTACGAACTTAACTCAAAAGATTCGTGAAATTCGTGTCATTCGTGCAAATTCGTGATCAACTCAAGGAACGGCTTTCCCCACGATTTCATTCGCGCTTCCAGCTTTTCCGTGCAGTCGCAATCGCAGCACGCCCATGGCTCTGTTCCGTTCTCATCAAGACACTGGCGGCGATCGTGGGCATCCTGGATCTTCACCAGATCGAAATACTCCTCCCAGTACGGGCGCTCCTCCTCGAGCGGCGTCCAGCAGAAGCACACTTCCAGCCAGTGCACAGAGCCGTCATCGAGGACCCGCGCCTGAAACATGTCGCGCACATATTCATCGCCGGCGATGGAACCTTTTCCGAGCGCTCCGGATTCAATCGCATCCCGCAGAGCCTTCTCTTTGCCGGGTTTCAGCCTCGCTCGAACAAGATAACGCATCCAAATATTCTAGTCCCCACAGAGCCGCAACCGAAAGCCTGGATAAACCAAAAACTTCACCGCAAAGAACGCTAAGAACGCAAAGATAGCGCGGTGTAACGGCCTGGAACTTAAAGCATGAAGGCAACGCAACAAAAACAACATGCAACCTTTATTGGCCTTCATGCTTTAAGTTCCAGGCCGTTACATCGCGCTATTCTTCGCGTTCTTGGCGCTCTTCGCGGTTAATGCTTTGAATCATCCAAGCTTCCGGTCGTGGCTCTGTGGGGGCATGCACCAATTCCCTATTCGGCATGATTGCTTCCTGGCTCGTAGCGCCAGGCGGTTTTGTGACGGGCGCCTTCGGCAAATCGGGTGTCGACGTATTCGTCAAATTCAATCTTGCGATTGAGCACGCCGGTTTCAATCATCAGATCGCGCACCAGATCAAAATCGGGCTTGCGCGGCGACAGCGGCGTGTACATCACGCGATCCAGGGGGTTTGTCAATGCCCAGCGCAGCAGCGCAGGATTCTGGCGGTAATAGAACCTCCCCACAAAATCAGCGGCGTGTTCGCGGTAAGGACGTCCCTTCTCCAGCCACAGTCCCGAGCGGGCGATCCCGTCGACAAGTACCTGCACGGCTTCCGGCCGGTGATCGATCATATCCTGGCGTACCACCAGGACGCAGGACATGTAGTCGGGCCAATACTGCCGCGCGTGGAACAGCACTTTTCCAAAGCCCCCCATCTCGGCCTGTGACGGGAAGGGTTCGCCCATCGAGAAAGCATCAATGGCGCCGGCTGCCAACGCGCCCGCCACATCGGGCGGCGCCATTTCGACCATTTTGATGTCTCCCGGCTTCATTCCGAAATGTTTAAGCACCCGGAAAACGATCAGGCGCTCATCGGAAAAACGACTGGGAATGGCGATGGTGCGTCCCTTCAGGTCGGGGAATGTCTTGACCGGTCCGTCTTTTCGCACCACCACGGCGCTTCCGTAACGATGTCCCAGATAGACAATGCGGATCGGCACACCCTGCGACCGCAGGGCGATGGCCATCGGCGCGACCATAAATGCCGCCTGCATTTTATTGGAAATCAGCGCTTCCTTGATTTCAGGGAAGCCCTGAAACAATCTCGGGATAAACAAGTTTCCCGAGGCAGAATAGGCGGAGATATAGTCGGTTACCGGGCATGCCAGGTGTCAGGTTACCGGGATGTAAGCGACGTTCAGCTTTCGCCGGTCCTCAGGCAATCGGTCGTTCAACAGCACCGACCAGTTGAGATTGAGATAAAAGTGCGTCGCTGTGATGATCACCAGCCAGGCAAAAATCCCCGCAACGATTCTTCTCGTGACGCTCATAGGAAGTTCCTCCTTTTGGAAAGCAGTAGGCGGAAGGCAGGAGGCAGAAGGCAGGGCAAACTAGCCGAACCGCGCACGTCAGCAAGCGGACTCTCTCAGGTAACGGCGTTACTTGTAAACTCTCGGCCTCCTAGGCCAAACTTTCCGCATGCAAAGCCAGTAGTGTTACTTTGGAGTGTCCGCTTGCTGACGCGCGCGGTTCGGCTGGCACCGCCTTCTGCCTTCCGCCTTCCGCTTTCTGCCTCCTACCTCCTGCCTTCCGCTTTCTGCCTCCTGCCTCCTGCCTCCTGCCTCCTGCCTCCCACTTTCTGCCTCCTGCCTTCCGCCTTCCGAGGCGCCTAGTCGGCCCGAAAGCCCCATCGCACGGCCTTAAACTTTTCGGTACGACGTATCAGAAGATCCAGGCACAACCCGATCAGGCCGATCAGCAGCATGCCTGAGACAACAAGGTCGTATCTCTTTCCGGCGTTGCGCGCATCAATGATCAGGTAACCCAGGCCTGAATCCACCGCAATCATCTCGGCAGCCACCACCACCAGCCATGCGATTCCAAGCGCAATACGCAATCCTGTCAGAATCCTGGGAAGCAAAGCCGGAAAGACGACCCGGCGAAACAGCGCCGCTGGCGAAAGCCCGAAATTACGTCCGGCGTGCAGGTACATCGGCGGAAGATTTCGAACTCCGTTCATGGTCGACACCACCACCGGAAAAAAGGCCGCAAGCAGGATCAAAAATGCAGGAGCAACGTCACTCACTCCAAACCAGATGATGGCAAGCGGCATCCATGCCAGCGGGCTGATGGGACGCATCATCTGAATTACCGGATTTACCGCGGCTGCCAGCGCCGGGTACCAGCCAAGAATAATGCCCATGGGCACACCCAGGCACACAGCCAAAGTGTAGCCGACGGCAACGCGCAGGAGAGAGTCGAGCATGTAGGACCATAACAACCCTTTGCGGGACAGCTCCAAGAGGCCGCGCAGCACCTCAGCGGGCGAAGGGAAGATTGTGGTGCCGCTCGTGCGAACCCCGTAATGCCAGACCAGAAGGAGCACTACAGTTGCCCCGACAGGCAGAGCAATCGGCTGCCAGCGTTTGTCAAAAAGCGTCATATAGAACTTTGCAAAAAGCCGTAAACGTCCAGGTGCACGGCTTTTTTGGTTGCCGCCTACGGGCCGGGCTGTCGTTCTGCGGTGAATGCCCTTTAGTTCGCACAGGTTTAAACCTGGTGCGCCAGGCCGATCTCGGAAAAAAGGCTGTCGCGCAACTCCAGGTAGCGCATCGCACTGATATCTCTCGGATGCTCAATGTCGATGTCGACAATGCGACGAATTCGAGCCGGCCGCGCGCTCATGACCACAACGCGATCGGCAAGCTGCACGGATTCTTCAATGTCATGCGTCACAAAGAGGATGGTCTTTTTTTCCGCTTGCCAGATGCGCAAAAGCTCACCGCGCATGATCAGCCGGGTGATGGAGTCGAGCGCTCCGAAAGGTTCATCAAGATAAAGGACGTCGGGATTGACGGCCAGAGCGCGGGCCACCTCCACGCGCTGCTTCATTCCCCCGGAAAGTTCCTGCGGATAGGCATGTTCGAAACCCTGCAGGCCCACCAGCTTCACGTAATGGGCGATCCTTTGGACCTTTTCTTCGCGTGAGACATTGAACAGGCCAAAACCGATGTTCCCTTCCACAGTCAGCCAGGGGAACACTCCCCGCTCCTGAAACACAAAAATGCGGCGTGAATCCGGCTCTCGTACAACTTCGCCGTCAATTGCGACTTCGCCTTCAGTCGGAGGGATGAAACCTCCGACGATATTCAACAGCGTCGTTTTCCCGCAGCCGGACGGTCCGAGAAGGCAAACAAACTCGCCCTCCCTAATATCCAGGTTCAAGTTCTTCAGCACGTCCACTTGCTTCCCATCGGAAGAAAAAGTCATGCTGAGGTTTCGAATTTCAACTTTTGTCCTGACAGAGGGCATGATCAGCGCCGTCGCAGTCTTTACTGTCATGCGTTAGTGTAGCCCCATCGAAGTATTTTCAGAGTTTCCAGCTTTCTCATCATGACATCGAGCAGCAAACCGATGAAGCCTATCAGGACCATTCCGGCAACGACCAGGTCATAGCGGTTACCGGCGTTCCTGGAATCAATGATCAGAAAGCCGAGCCCGGAATTCACGGCAATCATCTCGGCGGCTACCACAACCAGCCACGCAATGCCGAGGGTGATGCGCAGGGCGACGATCAACTGCGGCATGACGGCGGGATAAATCACCTCTCGAATCAGCCTTGCCGGGGATAACCCGAAGTTCCGGCCGATATTAAGATGGATCGCTTCGATGCTGCGAACTGCATTCATGGCAGCCACGGTCAGCGGCAAGAACGAGGCGAGAAAAATCAGGAATATAGCGGCCACATCTCCTACACCGAACCAGAGAATTGAAATCGGGGTCCAGGCCAGCGGTGAAATGGGCCGGAGCACCTGGATCAAGGGATTAAAGGTCCATTCGCCGCGCCGAAACCAGCCCAGAATAAGACCGAATGGAATCGCTGTGATTACGGCCAGCAGATAACCCCACGTCACGCGAAACAAGGAAGCTACCACATACTTGAAAAGCAGACCTCTCTGGACCAAATCAACCAGGCCTTTGACGACCTGCCAGGGATCAGGAATCAGCGTCGATTTTTCCCACTGCACGGCGACTTGCCAACAGATCACCAAAAGCGCCGCCCCCGAAAAAGGTATCAGACGTTTCACCATAGGACAGCAGGATTATAATCCGAGCACGGTGATCATCCGCGATCAATCAGCAGTGCGTTACAGGTCCCGAATGGCCGGGAATAGTAAATATTCATCCGAGTTTGATGCATCACGTGAGTACGATCCCGCCCCAGCGCTGGAGAAAATCAAGGCTCCGGTGCTGGCTATCAATTCAGCAGACGACCTGATCAATCCACCGGAACTCGGTCTAATGGAGAAACTGATGCCGCGCGTACGGGGCCGATACATCCTGCTCCCAACCAGCGATCAAACCCGAGGTCACGGAACGCATTCCCTGCCGGCGATTTGGGGACGGTATTTGGCGGAGTTTTTGAAGGAGATGGAGTGAGCGGAAGGCAGAAGGCAGGAGGCAGAAGGCAGGAGGCAGGAGGCAGGAGGCCTGCCTCCTGCCTCCTGCTTTCTGCCTTCCGCCTTCCGCCTTTCCCTAAAGCCGGCCTGTAAGACTAGCCACCAGATTCAGCAGCTTGTCAGGATCTACCGGCTTGGCAGCATGGGCCTGAAAGCCGGCTGATTGAGCCAGCACGCGGTCCTGCGGACGCGAGAACGCGGTCACGGCCACTGCGGGAACAAGTCCGCCTGCGGCCGGGGCCAGCGATCGGACTTTGCGTACCAGCGAGTAACCGTCCTCGCCCGGCATGGCAATATCAACCAGCAACAAATCCGGTTTGTGCTGCGCAAAAAGTTTCAAAGCTTCTGAAGCTGAGGCCGCGATCTTCACGTCAGCTCCTTGATCACGCAGTATGAAGCCGAGCAACTCCCTGCAGTCAAGTTCATCATCCACTACAACAATCCGAACACCATTGAGCCTCGGCCGAACGCGCCGTTCCTCTTCGCGGTCAGCAAACCCGCAGCGTTCCAGATCTGATTCTGCAACACTCATGTATCTCCCACTACTTAAAAGAACCAGGTAAGTCTTGTGGGTGCCGCCCGATTCGAAATGATCAATCCAGCCTTCTTTCACCGTGCCTTGCTTCCCCCTGGAACCGGCGGTTTTCACCCGCTCACCCAGCTTAAATCTAAATCCCACCTCTGCAGGATTTTCCGACTCAGATAACCGTGCCACCACACTTTCAGGATAACCTGCCGCGATGAACCCGCCAACCCTGCCAGAGTCCGGAAATCCGAATTCTCCTTTGTCAGAGGTAGGATAGGTAATTCGGGAATTCTTTCCAATGCGGAATGAGGAATTGGGAAAGCAGAAGGCGGAAGGCAGAAGGCGGAAGGCGGAAGGCGGAAAGCAGAAGGCGGAAGGCAGAAGGCGGAGGGCAGAAGGCGGAATCGGAGAGTGCGGAACCGGAGAGTGCGTAACCGGAGAGTGATCAGAGTCTCCAGGTTTAAGGACTCAGCACTGGTATATTCCGCATTCCGCATTCCGCATTCCCCATTCGGAAAAGCTCTTGTTAAAAGCAAGAGGTGACGCCTCTGTTACAATGCGCGTCAGAGCCGAGGACGATATGTCACAGTTCATGGAGATTATTGAATGGTTCGATCAGACCGGAACCGAGATCGTGCATCGTATTCCGGAGCAGGGATCCGGCGATATCAAGTTCGGCGCGCAACTGATCATCCGCGAAAACCAGGCGGCCGTTTTTTTCCGCGATGGCAAAGGGCTGGATGTTTTCGGTGTAGGGCGACATACGCTGACCACCAGGAATCTTCCCATTCTCACCAAAGTGCTGGCGCTGCCGTGGGGCTTCAACAGCCCCTTCCGCGCCGAGGTCTGCTTTGTCAACATGAAGATCTTCACAGACCTGCGCTGGGGAACCAAAGATCCGGTCGCGTTCAAAGACAAGGAACTCGGCCTGGTGAGGTTGCGCGCCTTTGGCGCCTTCACCATGCAGATCACCCAACCGCTGCTGTTTATCAACACTCTGGTGGGCACGCAGGGCTCCTTCAGCACCGCTCAAGTGGAAGATTTTCTGCGGGAAGTGGTCGTTTCCCGGCTGAACGATTTTCTGGGCGAAAAAGTTGACAGCCTGTTCGATCTTCCGCAGCACTACGAGGAAATGGCTCTGGAGGTTAAAGAGAGGCTGGTTCGGGATTTTCGGAAGTACGGCATCGAGCTGCTTGATTTTTTCATCAACCGCATCACTCCTCCCGAAGACGTGCAGAAAAGAATCGATGAGCGCTCGGGAATGGCCGCCGTGGGAAATCTTGACCGGTACTTCAAGTTCAAAGCGGCCACCGCGATGGGCGAGACTGCGTCGGGAAGCGGAAGTCCTGCTTCCGCGGGGATGGGACTGGGGATGGGAGCGGGCATGGGCGCGCTCATTCCCGGGATGCTGTTTAATCTGATCGACGGATCCAAAATGACCGCCCGGGAAATCGCGGAACGTGGATTTGTAAATTGCCCCGAGTGCCACAGCGAAGTTCCTATCGACAGCCGGTTCTGCAGCCGGTGTGGCCATCAAATGGTGGTGATTCGAAAATGCCCGCGTTGTGACAAGAACGTCACCGCCGCTGCAAAGTTTTGCCCGGCGTGCGGCATCGACCTGAAAGCGGAGCTGGTTTGTCAGAAGTGCCAGACCAGGCTGCCGCCTGGCACCAGGTTTTGTGTGAATTGCGGAGAGAAAATTTGACTGAAACTCATGTTGCATTTTCACCACAAGATTCGCCGCTTAGAGGACGCAGCCCGTTCTAAATGCGGATTTCGGAATGCGGAATGCGGAATACAAGTGATTTGCTTTCGGCTTAGGACTCTGCGCGAACATGATCGGCATTCCGCACTCTGTACTCCGCATTCCGCATTCCGCATTCCTTCGAGGCTGCAGTATTTCACTAAAAAGGCAAAGAGTTGCCGGCATCTGAGATGAAGTAAAAAGAGATGGAGCGTCTCCTCGTTACTACCCAGTGCCCGACCTGCGGCGGGCCGCTTGACTTCAAAGAAGGCACAAACGCCCTGCAATGCGTCCATTGCCGCTCCAACCTTCTGGTAACGGGACATCGACAAGTGCTGAGTTATATTCTCGAGTCCAGAATTGAGAAGCGCCATGCCGTGGATCTGACGCTGGCGGCTTTCGGCGAACGGGGGGTTCCCCCTCACATTCTTCGATCGGAACTATATTTTGTTCCCTACTATCGTTTTACGGCTCAGGACTTTGCCTGGCAACTGCAAGATGCGGCCCACAACCGCGAATCCGATGCTGACCGGTTTGGTTCTGACAAACCAGAGGCTATCCTCGCGGGCACCGGTGCGTTCGCGTCGCAGTCGCAGTGGCTGGGCGGCGATGGTCTTACCTTCACCAACCGCAAAGTATCCCTCACTGCGGATCAGCAGGTTGTGTTTCGCGAACGATACGTGGAAAAGAACTATCTGGCCGCCGATCTTCCAGGATTGGGCGTCTATTCTCTGGGAGTAAGGCCGGCGGCGCTGAGACTCCGGCTCTTTCAAAAGGAGGCGCTCGAACCGGACGGAAAGGCGGTTCCCACAACGCTCTCAATTGAACAGGCCCAGGTGCGTGGCATAAAAATGACCAGGGATTGCGATACCCTCTACCGCGAAGTGGCGGGAGCCGTCCTGTCGGTGATTTATTTTCCTTTTTGGATCGTCCAGGTGGAGGCTTCTCGAGTGCGGCAACTGGCCATCGTGGACGCGGTGGCCAAAACAATTATCCGGCTGGACGCGCCCAATTCACTTTATGATCTCCTGAATCAGAGGTCGGACATGTTTGCCGAGGTAATCGGTTTGCGTCCACTGGTATGCCCCAACTGCGGATGGAACCTTCCCGTGAAGGCGGAAGATATTCTGTTTTACTGCGCGCAATGCAAAAGGATCTGGCAGGTGGAAGGTAAGCAACTGTACGAGATTGCGTTTGATGTCGCCGAAGTTCAAGATTCATCATTTGCAATGCATCTGCCGTTTTGGGATTTCCAGGCGGATAACGGCAATCGCCGGCGGCGGTTTTTCATTCCGGCCTTTCACTACCGCCGCCTGAAATTGCTGATTGACCTGGCCACGGCGATGTCGAGAAAGCATCCTGACTATAATCGATCCGCACCCGATGGACAGAACCTTCAAGGGGGGTATTATGATCGCGCCGATGGCGAGCGCCTGGCTCGCTTTGTGGCCGCAGGCCTGCAGTTGAGGAATATTGAGGGGTATAACAATCTGAATTCGAGCGCTCTCGAATTTCCGAGCGCGACTCTGACCTGGTTTCCGTTCCGGGAACAGGCCGGAACCCTGATCAATCCGCTGACATCGACTGGAATTCCCGCCGCGCTGCTGATCTGAAGAGGCACCACAAAGACACCAAGGCACAAAGGAAGACGAGGGGTAGAGAGAGGCCGGTCAGCCATACGATTGAGCGTTCGCAGGGCATTAATGGCTGACCGGCCTCTCCCTACCCCTCGTCCTTTGTGCCTTGGTGTCTTTGTGGTGAAGAATTCTTGGCGAACTTTTGCAATCAGATACTAGTCATTCGGATAGCCAGGCAATCTGATTGGTTTTCGCGTTCTTCGCGCCTTCGCGGTGAAATCTACTTTTTTCGGCATCTCACATGACTGAAATTGTCCAACTTCAGTAGAAAAAAGACCTTCCGGCGCTAAAAGTTCCGACCGCAGGTACCTGCACGCCTCCGACTGTCAGGATTTTCCGATGTTTGAACGGCGCAAGACTGAGCTTGGTGTCAATGGATTCAGCAAAATCAACAACTTAGCCGGATTTGGGAAAGATTGTCGCCTGATCGGTACAGAGCGTGCTTTCTATCCTAAGGAACGAATCCCAAGGTGAAATTTTTACCGATGTCTCTTCACCGAGGAGGCTTTATGGGAGATCCGATCACCGGTTGGAGGTCTTCGAAAACAGGCACACCGGCGCTGATTCTGTTGCTGCTGTTCCTCTGTTTTCCTTCAAACAGTTACGGCCAGCTTGTCATTCCTCACTTGGCCTACGGCGGGGAATGGAGCACGACGCTTCTGATCCGAAATGACAAGGACTTTGAGAGGCCCGCCGTCATCACGCTGTTGCTCGATTCAGGCGAGACGAAAACGTTGACTCTGACGGTGCCTGCCAAGGGCATTTCTAAACTGGAGCTGGCGAATGCCGAACTGCAACCGGTCGCCGGGGCGGCCAGTATTAACGGACCCGGACTGAGCATTGACGTCACATTGCGCAATGCAACTTCCTCGGTCGGATTTTCGCCGTCAATACTGATGAAAAAGTTCCGGATCTTCTGGGACAAAACCATCGAGTCTGACACCGGTTTTGCTTTTTACGCGCCGGCCTCTTTCGCCGGGGCAAAATTCACGGCAAAGGCTGTCGATTCCGGCGGCCAGTTGGTGGGGAGCGTCGAACGAGCGGTCGTCGCCAGGACGCACCGCGCGGAATTGTTCAGCGACATGTTCAGTCTGTTCAACAGCGAAGCACGCACGGTTGAAGTGGAAAGTGACGTGCCGCTGTTTGTGCTGGCCTTGAGCATCTCAAAAGGGAGAGTCGCTTCTGTCCCCGTGCGCTCTCTGATCGAGCCGATCCGGGCAACATTCATATTCACGGTAAACAACCAGGAAAAGAAATTCGAAATACCCGGGTTGGCACAGAACCTTTACTCCGGATACCCCGAATTGCTGTTTCAGTTCGATTCCCAATCGGATTATGTTTATTTGCCGGGCGAAAGCGATAATTTCACGCCGGGCAAGATTAATCTCTCATATTACGGGTATCCCACTCTTGAAGCTCTGACAGGAAGGAAAAGCGCAGTCCTGCTGATAAACCTCAATAATCCGATGCTGGCAAACCCCAAAGGCTTCGCCCAGGGTTTCAAACCTGATTCCCTGGACGGAACTGTGACACTGACGACTGACGACGGATCCGTATCCTTGAAGGGTAAACTGTTAATTACTCCCCGATAGCTACGGTTCTTCTTCGCCTGAATCCCTGTCGCTATAACCCCGGCCGCTCTCCTCAGAGCCGCGTCGCGAACTCTCATAGGTTTCTTCAGACGTGGGACTCCCAAGGCCCCTTGGCATTTCGGGTGCCTGCCTTTCCGGCGGTGCCATAGGGGCGGCCGGAGTTGCGGCAGGGCGCGGCGTTGGGGATTTCATTGGACGCGCCGCGGTAGCTTTCTTCCGCGGAGCCTTTGCGGCGCTGCGGGTGGATTTCCTTGCCGTGGCTTTCCTGGCTGCGGAGCGTTTCGTCGCTGTGCCCCGGCGAGCCGACTTCTTTTTGGCTGCCGACCTTCTAGATGCCGCAGCGCGACTGCTCTTTGCAGTCTTCCTGGCCTTCGATGAACGCTTGGATCTCCTGCTCGCGGAAGTAGAGCGCTTTTTCTTCGATTTCTTTGTAGCCATTTGCGATGCTCCTCCAGAAATTTTGCTAATAGTATAGGACTGAATTTACAGAAGTCTGCACAAAACTAAAATAAAATACGCTAAAAAAATGGAGCTGGAGCGCTCCGTAATCTTCCCATTGGCTGAATTGTAAGTTGTTGATAAATCGTTGCCTTAGACAGCATTTCTGGCACAATAGAGTGTTATCTACAAGGAGGTTATCTTGCCAAAGGCGAATCCACAGGTTCTGAAAGCGTTGACCAAGGCTTACGAAATGGAGTTGGAAACCGCAGTTAATTATCTGGCGCAGTCGATCAATCTCGATGGAGTGCGCGCCGAAGAAATTAAAAAGGCGATGGCCGCCGACATTCAAGCCGAGATCGGACATGCGCAACTAATCGGGAATCGGATCAAGCAGTTGGGTGGGACAGTTCCGGGAAGTCTCACGCTGCATTTCAACCAGAAACTGCTGCAACCCAGCCCCGATCCCACCGACGTGGTGGCAGTAATCAAAGGCGTGATTGCATCGGAAACCGAAGCCATCAAAACCTACAACACCATCATCAAACTTTCCGACGGCAGAGATTACGTTACACAGGATATATGCATCAAGACTCTGGCCGACGAAGAAGGACATCTCAGCCTGTTCAACGGCTTCTTGAAGGAATACGAAAAAAAATAGGTCCGTGGTGGTCGGTGGTCCGTGGTCCGTGGTCAGTTGTCCATGGTTAGTTGTCAGTTGTCAGTGGTAGTCAGTGGTCAATGGTCGGTTGACGGGTTTACGTAAAGGCATGTTGCCAAATCCGAACCGCGCGTAAAGGCATGTTGCCAAAATCCGCAGCGGACAACTGACAACGGACTACGACCACTGACTACGGACCACTGACTACGGACCACAACTTAACTTAGCCCGTAATAATCTTCCTCGCCCGGCTCCAGATCGTATTTCTCCCACAATGTGGCATAGCCGCGCAGATTGCGCAGGATCTCCCTTACCGCTTCGGCGTCGTGCTTGAAAATGACATTGAAATTGATGGCCGGGGCGCCGCGATCGATTAGTTCTTCGGCAATCAGCGTTGCCTGATCAACCGCAAATCGGAATAAGTCTTCCCGCGGCAGAGTCTCCAGGCGTGAGCGGATGTGTTTGGGAACCGGGACATGAATCTTATTCTCCAGAAACTCGGCGCGCCGGGGACTGTTCAAAGGAATCACGGAAGGCACCATCGGCACGTCGACTGCGGAAGACTGAGCCGCATCAAGATAAAGTGAATAGCGAACGGGATCATTTACGATGTTGCACATAATCCCGCCTGCGCCGGCATCCGCCTTTTTTTTCTGGAAAACAAAGTGGCGGAGCAACTGATCCTCGGGAAATTCCGGATGTCCGGCAATCCAGATATCCAGCGGAATCTTCCTGCCCGTTTCAGAACCATCCAACAGCTTCCCATCACGATATTGCGCCGCAAGGCTCACCAGTTCAGGAGTAAAATATTTATACGAATCGACTGTCCTGGAAGCGCCAGGCGTTGGGTCTCCGCGCAGAACCAGCAGATCGGAGACATTGCATTTTTCCATGCTGGTCAGGTGCTCGTAGAGGCTGCGCGCAGATCCCTCGTCGCGCGCCGTCAGGTGCACGATGATGGGTTTCTGCACAACCACCTGGCGGATGTCGCGTACGATGGCAAGCGGGTTCAGCTTAAAGCTGCCGCCCGTGTTGTTCGTGACGGCCAAACCCTGCAGGTCAAGGTCCTTGATGATGTCGAGGACTTCCATGGTCTTGCGCATTCCTTCAAAATGCACAGGAGGACTGATTTCCACGCTGAACGCCGGCTTATTCTGCTGTTGAAAATTCCTGATAACGGAGATTAGGGCCATAACGGCAGGTTGTCAGTTTTGCCGCGTATCGATTCGAGAAGTACCGGCGGATTTACGGGCTCCCGGCTTATAAAGCTTCCGCGTCTTCCCAGTGATGGACGAGCTGATACCTGATAATGAGAGTAACAGCATTGCCCGAGAAAGGTCAAAGGAGGGCAAGCGTGAAAAAAGAGAACCGCGAAGACGCGAAGCGCGCGAAGGGATCCGGCGGCGGGACGTTTTTTATCATCCATGAAGCGATTCGCGGTATTAAGAAGGGCCGCATCCGAACGTATGGAGAAGTGGCGCAGCAGGCCGGCGTCAGCGTTCGCACCGTTGTGTGGGCGCTGAAAAGCTGCCCTGCCGGCGTTCCCTGGCACCGTGTAGTGGGAAAGGGAGGCAAAATCGTTCTGGCATCGCGCTCCCCGTTGCTCGGAGCCAGGCAGGCTCATCTACTTTCCCTTGAAGGTTGGACGGTATCCGATTGGCAAATCCACCACAAACGCGCAAAGAGAGCATCTAGTACTTAAATTCCAAGAATTCGAGCAAGAATCTTTTCGCCACAAAGCCAAACCGTTGCTAATCAATGGTTTCGAGGATTTCTGCAAAACCTTAACCGGACAGTAGTGATAATGGATACTGATGAACCAACGACCGATATCCAATAATGACCGAACACTGTTGGCAGATGACCGATAGCCTCGGCTGCATCGCGCCTTGGGCGGTTTGATTTTCTGTCCATTTCTAACTATATTCGCGAAAGGGGCGCTTATCAGTGGGGATGTAACATGATCTCGCGAATTTTCGCTGCCGCCGCTATTGTAGCCTGTCTGGTGCTCTACCCGACGCGGGTCACAGACTCGCGGGTGGTGGTCCCGCCGGAGCCCGCGCAGGTTCGCGTCCTCGCTTGCGAATCCTTCAAGACCTCGCTGGATGAGCTGACCCGCTATGACATTGACCCGGCCCAACAGGGAGTTCTCATTGAATCGCTGGACGGGAGAATCGTCGCAGTCAGCCACAATCCCGAATTGCTTCTGAATTCGGCTTCCGTGACAAAGCTTGCCACTTCTTATTTCGCTCTTTGGAAACTCGGCCCGGACTATCAGTTTGTCACGCGAGCCGGCATTCGCGGGGAACTTGACCCGCACTCACAAACGGTTCGGGGTGATCTGGTGGTGTACAGCGAAGGTGACCCGCTTTTTCGAAACTCAGAGGCGCGGGAGCTGGCCGCCCAGATACTCAATACCGACATACGCTCGGTTACCGGTAATCTCGTGATCGTCGGGCCCGTCTGCCTGAATGGAAATTACACTACCGAAAAATCCTCCGCGCAACTGGCGGCTCTTTTTCGCCGTGCCGGAATTCAAATCTCAGGGGAACTGGTGCTCGAAGACATTTCTCCGATGGCGCACAAGCCCGACACCGCGCCAAGGCCGGATTCGCGGGCAGGGGCGATACAGACAGTCTGGCTTGTTGAGCACAAAGGTATTCCGCTGCACCAGTTGTTGTGGCATCAGAACGCCCATAGTGTCAACGTGATCGCCGACAGGCTGAACAGCGCGCTGGGAGGCCCCCTGGCGATGGAAGATTTCCTGACGCGCGAGGTCAGAATACCGGCCGATCAAATCCACCTCACTCGTGGCTCCGGGCTGGACGACAATGCGATGACGTCGCGCGCCACGATTCATCTGCTTAAATCGCTCCATGGCTGGCTGGTAGGACATAAGATGACCTATCTGGACATCCTTCCCGCCGCCGGCATTGATGAGGGCACGCTGTCAGACCGTTTCCGAAGCGATGCGTATCGTGGATCTGTAATCGGCAAAACAGGAACTCAAAGCTCGTGGGACCAGGGCGTGAGCACTCTGGCCGGCGTTATAAACACGCGGCGCGGTCTCTTCTTGTTTGCCATCTACAACAGCCACGCAGACATCCGCAATTGCCGGAAGTGGCAGGATCGGTTCCTGGAGAGTTTTGCGGATGAAATGGGAGGCGCTCTGGCATTCAAGCAGGAGCCCCGCGAAAGAGCGGATATTTATTACTCCGGAATTTGGCAATCCCTCCAAAGTCTGAGCCCCAGGTCGATGACGCAGGCCGCAGAATAGCCCGTTTCCGAATGCGGATTTCGGAATGTTTTCAAATGCGGAATTCGGAATGCGGAATGCTTTCAAGTTAAGGATTTCGAAGCTGAGACACAATTACTCACTATTCCGCATCCCGTATTCGTAATTCCGTATCTGGAAGTATTCTGCATTTCGCATTCCAATCCCGCATTCCAATTCCGCATTCCGCATTCCGCATTCCGCATTCCGAAAGTCCCCTTGTGATAGATTCTTCCGCCAGTACACGCTATGCATCGGGAGTATGGACACTGGCAGAGTCCCAGTCTGGGCCGCAGAATGGAGTATCTGATCTTCGGTTCCGCGGGGCAGCCCTACCTGTTGTTCCCTACGTCAATGGGGCGCTTTTATCAGTACGAAGACTTTTCACTGGTGCAGGCGCTGGCTGAAAAAATTCACCAAAACCGGATCCAGCTTTTCTGCGTAGACAGCGTTGACGCAGAAAGCTGGTACAACAAAGCCGTCAGCCCGCCGGCGCGCGCCGCTCGCCACCATCAGTACGAAGCCTATATTCTTTCCGAATTTCTCCCTTTTATACGCAGCCGGAACCGGTCGCCGCTTGCGGTTGCGGGCTGCAGTTTCGGCGCTTACCACACCGCCAACATTGCGTTCCGACACCCGCAACAGTTCTCGCGTGCCATTGCAATCAGCGGCAAGTACGATCTCCATAACCTGGCAGACGGCTACTTTGATCAGGACTTCTACTTCAACAGCCCTCTGGATTTTCTGCCGAATCTCAACGATCCTTTTTACCTCGATCCAATGCGGGCCCTGGATCTTGTGCTGCTGTCGGGTGATCAGAGCGACATCTGCTTTTACAGCACACTGCAACTGGCGCGCGTTCTGAGCCAGAAAGGAATCCGGCATACGTTGGACATCTGGCCCGGCGCAGTGCATGATTGGCCAGTCTGGAAGGAGATGGCTCGGAAGCATTTTTAGCGCTATGACGATGCTGATATGAAACGAAAAATTGGTTTGATTGTCGGCCGCGAGGGAACTTTCCCGCAGGCCTTTATCGACCGGATCAACGAACTGAACGTGGAAGGGATCTCAGCGGAATTTGTCAAGCTGGGCGGGACGCAAATGGCGGAAGATTGTCCCTACGGGTGTATCGTCGATCGAATTTCCCACGAAGTGAAGTACTACCGGGGATTCTTAAAAACGGCCGCGCTTTCCGGCACCTACATTATTAACAATCCATTCTGGTGGTCTGCCGACGATAAGTTCTTCAATTATTCGGTTGCGTCACGTCTGGGAGTCGCCGTGCCGCGGACGGTTCTCCTGCCAAGCAAGTCTTATCCGCCCGATATCTGGCCCGAATCGCTGCGCAACCTGGTCTACCCGTTAAACTGGGATTCCATCATTGAACATATCGGTCTGCCGGCGATTCTCAAACCGTTTGAAGGAGGCGGTTGGAAGAACGTATACAAGATCAATTCAAAACAGGAGCTGCTCAGGGCGTTTGACGAAACCGGAGAGCTTTGCATGACTCTGCAGCACTTCGTTCGCTTCGAACACTACGTGAGATGCTTTTGTTTCGGCAAAGAAAACATTATCCCGGTCAAATACGACCCCCATAACCGGCGTTATCTGGTCGAACACTCGCATCTTTCTTCGGAGCTGGGGGAGCGCGTGATGCGTGACGCGCGCACTCTTAACCAGGCGCTTGGATATGACATGAACACCGTCGAATTCGCCATCGAAGACGACATCCCCTACGCCATCGATTTTCTCAATCCCGCGCCGGATATGGATCGGCATTCAATCACCGAATTCTACTTCCGCGAGGTGGTTGAGCAGATGGCGCGGCTTGCCATCGACCGCACTCTTAACGGAGCCTTTGAGGATATGCTGCCGCGCTGGCCGCAGATGACAGGACTATTGCGCAAGGAACGGTGACAATCTTCACCACAAAGACACTAACGCCAAATGCGGATTTCGGAATGCGGAATGCGGAATACGACAATGATCGGTTAGTCTAGCTTCGAGGTAACTTGGATATATTCCGCATTCCGCATTCCGCATTCCCCATTCCGCATTTGAAAACCGCCGTGCCTTTGTGGTGAAGGTTGTCACGGGAGGGAGGAACGGCGTGTTTCGAGTTCGGGAGTCACTTCCAGCAGGCTTTGAGGTGGAACTTCGTTCCAGCAGAGATCGTCGGTGAGGGGCTCTGAAGCGACCACTACACAAGGGTTGTTTCCCTTTCTTGGCGTCAGATGGATCCCGTCCTGGTTGTCGTTGTAGTCCACGTTCTCGGCCAGAAACAGGGAGACCGCTGTTTTTGAAGGATCGGTAATGTAGCGCGCAGCAAACATCCATCTTCCGTTAGTTACCGCAATATTCAGGTATGACGGCTTTTCGAGCCCGAGGTGTGCATGCCATTGGCGCACACAGGACACCAAATCTCGAAGGGCGGCTTCTGGACCTGCGCGTTCCAACAGCGCCAGAAACAAACCAAAGCAGGTTTCCGAATCGGTTGTTCCCTGAATCCCGCGTCGCTGCTGCGCTCCCATTTCACGCAGCATCAGCGGCTGCATCCGCGCAAATTCCGCAATCAAGCCGTTGTGCATCCACAGAATGCCCTGACGCGAAAACGGATGCGAGTTTGCGGGCGCGACTGCCATGCCCGGTGAAGCGGCGCGTATATGACCAAACCAGCAGCCGGATCGGACCCGTCCCGCCATCAGCGGCAACTCATGACTTAGCCATGCAGCATCAGATCCCACAAATCTTTCCGGAGCGGCGTGACCGTTGAACCAGCCCAGACCGAAGCCATCTTCATTCAGCGGGCCGGTGATTTTGTAACGGGAAGCGCGGCTCTGCACCCCCAGCGAATACCTGGATCGCAGAAAAAATCCGTCCGCGCTGACGGGAGCGCCTCGATATGCCAGAAAACGACACATGCTAGAAAGTGGCCAATTTCAAGATTGAAAATTCAAAATTCCAACACAACCAAAATAGCATAACTGGCAGTCGAGTGGCGATTGCTGGCTCAATCGCTGTGACCCGGCTTGCCTCGGTCGAGGGTTGCTGCCAGAATAAATGTCCCTTGAACGATCCGGTCGCCTATTATCATTCGCTGTTGCAGGATCCGAATCTCACCTCGCCAGCGGTTTGCCGACAACTGGCCGACGAAATGCGCAGCAAGAAGCTCTGCTTCGGCGACCGGCTGCTTTGCCCCTATTTCCGCCCGCACCTGGTTTCGCGTTCTTTGTATCAGAGCCTCAAACAGGCGGTACACTCTCTGTGCAGCGCCATCGATCAGGTGAGCCTTTCTGCTCTGCAGGATGAATCCCAATTGCGGCGCCTCGGCCTGACCGAACTGGAACGCGAGCTGGTCCGTGTTGACCCGGGGTATCGGCAAATCCACATCAGCACCCGCTTTGATTCTTTTTGCTCGGATCAATCGATCCAGTTCGTGGAATACAACGCGGAAAGCCCCGCCGGGATTGCTTATGCCGACGGGTTGGCGGATCTGTTCTCCGAACTGGAAATCAGCAAGCGCTTTGCCGCGCGCTTTCCCTATTCCATTCCCAGACCACGCGCGAAGGTTCTGCAGGTCCTGCTGGAAACGTATCGCCAGTGGGGAGGAACAACCCGCCCCGCCGTCGCCATCGTGGATTGGAAGGATGTGCCGACGCGCGCCGAGCAGGAATTATTCATGCGGGATTTTCAAGACCAGGGCTACCAGTGCGTTCTGGCAGCGCCGGATGAATTGGAATATCGACAGGGGACGCTGTATGCCTGCGGCCTGCCGGTAGATCTCGTTTACAGGAGGCTGCTGGTACACGAGTTTGCCATCCGTTATGACAGCACGCACCCGCTTGTGCGCGCTTACGCGGGCCGTTCCGTGTGCGTTGTGAATTCATTTCGCAGCAAACTGGCGCACAAGAAAATGCTCTTTGCTCTGCTCACTGATCCTGAAATACAAAGGAGTTTTTCCGGCGCGCAACGGGAGGCGATTGACAGGCACATCCCGTGGACTCGGAAACTTGAGGATGCCTTCACTGATTATTGCGGAAAAAAAGTCGATCTCCTGGGCTTCGTGTCCGCCGAGCGAAAAAAGATGATTTTGAAGCCAAACGACGACTATGGCGGCAAAGGAATCGTGATCGGCTGGGAGTGCAGCGAGTCGCAATGGCACAGCGCCCTGCAGACTGCGTTGACGAAGAACTCCGCCAACGGGGACAATACGTATGTTGTTCAGGAAAAGGTCCAGATCCGAAAAGAACAGTTTCCGCGCTGGGACCGGGATTTTCAGATGCAGGAAGTTCTGGTGGACATGGATCCTTTTGTTTTTGCAGGAGAGATTGAAGGGGCTTTGACCCGTCTATCGGAGACTTCTCTCTGCAACGTGACCAGCGGCGGAGGGCAAGTGCCGTTGTTCATTGTGGAGAATCTATGAGCCTTCGAATGCGGAATGCGGATTTGGGAATGCGGAATGCGGAATAACGGAATGCGGAATGGGGAATGCGGAATGCGGAATACTCTTAACCTTAATCTTCGAAGTCGAATCCAAACCACTCCTTATTCCGCATTCCGCATTCCAAATTCCGCATTCGGATTCCATTCCGCATTCCGAAATCCGCATTCGGGTCTCCCGTTGGGCTCCGGTAAAAGGTCATGAAAAGCTACACCCTCGGTATCGAAGAAGAATTCCAGATCGTCGATCCTGAAACCTGGGAGCTTCGCTCCCATATCCAGGAAATGCTTTCTCGCGGGCGCGAAGTCCTGGGAGACGCCATCAAGCCCGAACTGCACCAATCAACCGTCGAAGTCGGAACCAAAGTTTGCGAGAACATCGAGGAGGCACGGCGTGAAGTGTTTCGGCTGCGCACTGCCGTCTCACGGCTGGCGGTCGAAAAAGGCCTGCGCATCATGGCAGCCAGCACTCATCCGTTTTCCAACTGGCAGCAGCAGAGCATCACTGAACACGAACGCTATTTGAATCTGATCGAGGAAGTCCAGGTCCTGGCCCGCAGCCTGCTGGTTTTCGGCTTGCACATCCATGTCGGCGTGGAAGAGCGGGAGCGGGCCATTCAAATCATGAATGCCGCGCGGTATTTTCTTCCTCACATGCTGGCGCTCTCGGTCAATTCCCCGTTCTGGTGCGGCATCAACACGGGACTGAAGAGCTACCGCAGCAAAGTGTTCGGAAAGTTTCCGCGCACCGGAATACCGGACTATTTCAATTCGTGGACTGATTACTCCAGTTATCTCGACTTGCTGGTCAAGACTCATTGTGTGGACGACGGCAAGAAGATCTGGTGGGACCTGAGACCCCACCCGTATTTTCATACGCTGGAGTTCCGCGTCTGCGACATCCCGACCCGCCCCGAAGAAACAGTCGCCCTGGCGGCGCTGGCCCAGGCGATCGTCGCCAAACTGGATAAGCTGATCGACTCCAATCTCGGTTTTCGACTGTACCGGGGAGCGCTGATCAGCGAGAACAAGTGGCGCGCCATCCGCTACGGGCTGGACGGAAAGCTGATCGATTTTGGAAAACAGAAAGAAGTCCCGACGCGGGACCTGATTCGTGAATTGCTCGACTTCGTGGCCGAAGAAATGGAAGAGCTCGGTTCGACGAAAGAGCGTGAAACGGTATTTCAGATTCTCGAACGCGGCACCGGCGCTGACCGGCAACTGGCCGTCTATAAGAAAACCTCGGATTTCAAGGCGGTAACCGAATATCTCTGCAGCGAAACCCTGGCCGACATCCCGAATCAAGCTCTGAAAGTCGAAGGTCGGAAAGTCGAAAGTCTCTAAACCTCAAAGTCGAAGACCTGAAACCGGAAAAAGCGGACCCTAACTTGTCACAGTAGACAAAGGCTGGTTTAATGGTCTATCACATGGCTGTTGTGAACCTCAGGAGGCACACGTGCGACGACGTTATCTTTGGGTAGTGACGTTTTTGCTTTTTTCATGCGGGGCTGCTTTTGGGCAATCGGATCTGGCGCTGACGCAGGCGGCCATCGGCCCGCCCTTTGAAACCGTGGTGCAGGTGATCAATGAGGTACAGACTAACATCACGGTGACTATTGAGGTGTTCCAGGGGGCCTCGACGGCCGGCGCCAACGGCACGCCCATGACGGTTCGCTTCGACGGAGGCGCGGCCACTAACCAGGGTGCGGTTTTCAATCTGGGAGCATTCCAGGAGCTGACCACGGTTCTTACGGGTCCGGACGCTGTCCTTCGCAACGGCTGGATTCACGTCTTTTCCACGGGCTCGGGCGCCAAAATTTCGGCCAGCCTTTTCTTCCGCACCAAGACCGGCTCCACAGTCACCGATTCGGTCGGTGTTCCAAGCACCCAGAGGTTCCGCCACGCCGTGGTGCAGTTTGACAATCGGGACGCGGGAAGCAGAACGGGGATCGCTTTTTGCAATCCTGATTCCACGTCGGTGACCGTGAACCTGGACGTTTTTCAGGCCAACAGCCAGGCGACATCGGCTGTGCCAATAGTCCTTCAGGCAAAGCAGCACTACGCAAAGTTTCTGGACGAGATTCCCGAGTTCGGGCAGTTTTCGAACCGACAAGGGACGCTGGTGATTGAAGTATCGCCGGGACGCACCATTCCGATACTGGTGCTGCGAATCGACGGAAGTCAGTTGACCAGTCTTGCAACGCGCCCGCTGGGGTTCGTATTTCAGTATTCAGTTACCACCACCGCCGGCGCAAACGTGGAGACCGGATTCTGGGAATTCGATTTTCTTGGATTCGATCTGGTCGGCATCGGAAGGCGAGAAAGTATCGGCGGCGGCGCAGGCGATCCCCCCGGCCTTTTCTTTACCGTGAGCGGCAACTGGACCGGCACGAACTTTCAATTTAGATACCGCGCCGCTTTACCCGGCGGAGGTACCGGCATGGTCGTCTTTAACGGCACGAGCGCAGGACAGGAATCGACTCTGAATGCCACTAATGCCAGCCAACCCATCACTGGTAAAGTGACAACCATTGATGCCAACGGGAATGCACTATCGGTCAACAACTTCACCGCGAACCATAAATACTGAACTTCGGCGCAGCAGTCCGGTAATCGAACTTTATCGAGGTATCGGCGGGCTGGCGAGGGTGGGAGCGGAACCGTCCGGGCTGTAGCGGATCACACCGGTGGCGTCCGTGTAGAAGCCCCGGAATCCGGTTACTCCGAGAGTGATGGGAAGCGCCACAACAGTGTAGTCCCTGTCATCGTCGGCCGTGATGGTGAAGCTGTAACCATCTTTGCTCCCCGATCCCAGAACGGTATCCAGGATCATGGGGCTGAGCAGGTTCATTGTTGGGGCATATTTGCCGGCCCCAACGGTGCTTGAGTAGAGACGCTGCGCGGTGGAAATTGCGCGCACCGACTGAATGGCGCTTGCCTCATTGGCTGCCTTCTTGGCATCGAGCAGGCGCGGAACGGCGATCGCAGCAATGATCCCGATGATTGCCACCGTTATCAGAAGTTCAATTAATGTAAAGCCGCTGCGTGAGGCAAACGGCCGGAAACTTCCACCGTTCTTCATAAGTGTTTGTCCAGCCGACTTGCAAATTTCGTTCCAACCTGCTGAAACGGCGGCTGATTAGCCTGTTGGCGCGCAATTATCGACGAAACTCGGGCTTGAAACAAAGTTGAGCAAGCTGACCGATGTGACGGAATACGTCATATGTGAGCCTTTTATGTCACTTTTCAGTCCTGACGAGATCGGAACCGCGAAGGCGCGACCCCGCGAAAAATCCGAACCGCGCGCGTAAGCAAGCGGACCCTCCGCGGGTGGTTTGCCACGAAGACACGAAGAATCGCGATTCATTTTGAAGTGACAGTTCTCATAACTCGATTCAAGGTTGTCGCAGAAGTGGCACTTCTAACTCCATCATTTGCCCTTCGTGTCTTCGTGCCTTCGTGGCAAATCCCAGCGGAGGGTCCGCTTGCTTACGCGCGCGGTTCGGATAGCGGTGGCTTCGCGCCTTCGCAGTTCTAGTCGGAATACAAATCGCCCATCCGGATCAGAAAGCCCCGCCCAAAAAAAGCATGCATCAGCTCCCTTGCATGCCATTCATCGGCCTTGTGGACCATCAGACGCACGCGCGGAGCCTGATATATGGCGGCAATGAACTCGTTCTCGACGTAGGAATGCAACCCGTGGTTATCCAGCACCTGTTGCATCATTTTGATAAATGGAATCTCAAACGGGAAGCCTTGGGTAAGCTCGACGTAATTCATTGTTGCACTATTGTAACAGAGGCCTCCCCGGGTTGAGGTTTCCCGGGTTCCGAATTGACGAGTTGCGGGTTTCCGGGTTTCGGGTTTCCGGGCTTCGGGTTGTTGAGTTTCGGGTTGTCGGGTTGCGGGTTGTCGAGTTGGGGGTTGTCGGGTTGCAGGTTACGGGTTGTCGAGTTGCGGGTTACGGATTGTCGGGTTACGGGTTGCGGTTGCGAGATTCCGGCCGCCGAGTTGTTTGTAACATCACTTTTCGCTCTCAGTTCGTCGGCGATTAACTCGTAACCCGGAACTCGACAACCCGGAACTCAACAACCCGCAACCTTCGCAACTCGACAACCCGAAACTCGACAACTGGAGACTCACAGTTTCCTACAGCCCACTCCCGCTTCCTTGAGCAGGCGGAAGGCTGTTTCGTTGAGCGGGTACTCTTCGTTGTAAACAACTTCGGCAATACCGCTGTTGATGATCATCTTGGTGCACAGAAGACAGGGAGCAAAAGTGGTATAGAGCGTGGCTCCTTTAACGCTCACGCCGTGATACGCGGCCTGCGTGATCGCGTTCTCCTCGCCATGACTGCAGAGGCATTCTTCAAGCGCCGACCCGCTGGCGGCCGTACCGTTGCATCGGGGACAGCCTCCTTCATAGCAATTCTTGGTTCCGCGTGGAGTCCCATTGTAGCCGCTCGAAATCACCCGCCTGTCGCGCACGATTACCGCGGCAACCTTGCGTTTGATGCAGTTACTGCGCAGCGCCGTGACCTGGGCGATCTGCATAAAGTACTGGTCCCAGTCGGGACGCTTCTGCTCGCGAGCAATCGACTGTACCATCTGGTGCACATCCTGATGCAGCCGATCAACCGATTCGTTGTTCTCGATTGTCACATCAGCCATTCGCTGCACTTCGTGCAGTTGCTGCGCGCTTTCATCGCTGCTGGCTTCCCTTTCTTCTAGCTGCCGGAAGTGTTCCAGGGTCAGCGGATCATTTTCCCGTCCTCGTCCCTGCATGCGGCGAAAGCGGACTTCCGGATTTGCGGCCACGTGCAGCAAGACAAAACGCGGATCGCGGCGAAACACGCTGACTTCACTCGGGTTGCGAATGGAATCAATTACGTAGTTCCTGTCTCCGTGGATCTTGCGCGCGATCTGCTCGGCCAGGTAACCGTGGCCATATTTCTGCCTCAATTCGGTTCCGGCGCGGATCAGATTTTCGCGCGTAATCTCCCGGCCGCTGCGCGCCAGTTCCTCGCGAATCACGTCTGAAAGCGAGAAATACTGAAACCCGCGGCGCTTCAGATAGTCGGCCACCTCGCCCTTTCCGGCGGCATTGCGCCCAGTCAGTCCGATGATCATAAGCACCCTATCTGTGTCCCCTGAGTCTCTGTGGTGAAAAAATCCTTTACCACAGAGCCACAGAGGCACAGGTCAATTACTTTACCAGTCTTCGTTTCATCCTATATATCGCGAGAGCCGACGCAAAGAAGGTCAGAACCAGCAGCCACGCGACCGGCCCGAGCATCCACCATGCCAGCACGCCCTTGTTAAGTGCCCGCGCAATCAGCACCAGCGGAGTCATCGGGGAAAGATAGGCGACATATTGAAGCCACACTGGAAACCTTTCAAGCGGAAAGAAGATGCCGGAAAGGTAGAAGGCGGGCGCGTAAAAGAGCGCGTAAAAGTAGTTTACATACTCATAAGTGGAAGCATAGGAAGTGACAATCAGGCTGATGGCGGCCATCAATAACCCTTCCAGCAGGACCAGCGGAATGATCAGCACGGCAAGCGCCGAATGCAGCAGCCCGAAACCGAGCACCACCAGCATCACAATCGCGGAAACAAGAAAACCCTTGCTCGCGCCCCATAGGATCTCACCCGCGATCACTTCTTCCAGGTTCAGCGGGGTGGTGATGATCGCCTGAAATGTTTTCTGTATCTCCATGCGCGTAAACGATCCATAGGTGCATTCCATACACACGGTCAGCATGGCGCTGCCGAACACGATCCCCGGCGCGATGAATTCGAGATAACTTTCGTTCTGCATCTGATTGAGGTAGCCGCCCAGCCCTACTCCGAAAATCAGTAAATAAAAAACCGGATCGATAAAGTAGGCAAGCACCGCCCCCGGCCAGTACTTGATGAACACGCGAAAATTGCGCTCCCAGACGCGCATCGCAAAACGCAGGGACGGAAAAACAATTCCGGCTTTCATTCAGAAGACTCCGTCAGCCCTTTGCCGGTTAACTGCAGGAACAGGTCCTCCAAAGTGGCGCGCCGATGAAGCAGACGACGGTGCGGAAACTCTGACGGCTTCCACTCAGCGCCCGGCGCGGGAAATATGTAGTAGGTTTCTCCAAACTTGTGAAACGGCACAGACTGCGCGCGCAGCCGGCTCCCCAGATCGCCGTCAAGGTTGGCGGCCGGTTCCATTTCATAGCATTCAGTGCCCACTCTTTCGCGAACCAGATCGATCGGGTTGCCTTGCAGGATGATTTTGCCGGCATCCATGATGGCAACGCGATCACATAATTGCTCAGCCTCTTCCATATAGTGAGTGGTCAGTATCATCGTTGTGCCTTGTGACTTCAGGCTGCGCAGCTTCTGCCACAGCAGCCGCCGCGCCTGGGGATCCAGGCCGGTGCTCGGTTCATCCAGAATCAGCAGCTCGGGTTGATTCAGCAGACCGCGCGCCAGTATGAGACGGCGCTTCATCCCGCCGGAGAGCGTGGGAATGCGATTGTCATTTTTCGACTCAAGCTGCACGAAATTCAGCAGAGCCAGCGACCGGCTGAGCGCCTGATCCTTCGCAATGCCGAAATATCGGGCATAGACAAGAAGGTTTTCCAGAACGGAAAGATCATCGTCGAGATTATTGTCCTGCGGAACCACCCCCAGGCGGGCCTTGATTTGGCGCGCGTGGGATGTGATGTCCAGCCCGAAAACCGTGAGGCTTCCCGAGCCGACAGGAGAGCCGCCGTGGATCATTCGTATAATGGTGGTCTTGCCAGCCCCGTTGGGCCCGAGAAAACCGAAGCATTCTCCAGGCGCAACAGAAAAGCTGATTCCTCGAACCACTTCCAACGCGTCAAACTTCTTCACCAGGTTTTCGGCGCTGACAATCATCGCAATATTGAGAATAACGATGCGAGCCGTGAATGTCGAGTTTTGCCGGTGCCGTCGACATTCGACTACGCTCCGTCTATGATGAAGCAACATTATGAAGGTCGGCCTTTTTGTTACTTGTATCGTGGATCAGTTTTTTCCTGACGTGGCTTGGGCGACCGTCAAGGTACTAAGGAAGGCGGGCGTCGAGGTATGCTTCGATTCCCGGCAGACTTGCTGCGGACAACCGGCCTACAATTCGGGATTCTGGTCGGAGGCCCGGCGCGTCAGCGGCAATCTGTTTCCGTTATTCCCGGATGTGGATCATATTGTGGTCCCGTCCGGATCCTGCGCAGCCATGATGCGCAACCATCTTTCCGAGGTACACACGGACAGCGATCCGGGTGAGATCCAGAAATTCAGCCGCCGTGTCGTCGAATTGAGCGAATTTCTCGTCCGGGTGTGCGGCATCGAGGATCTGAGCGCTTCGTTTCGCGCGCGCGCGGCATTTCACGATTCCTGTCACGCCTTGCGGGACCTCCGGGTCGGCGATGCTCCCAGGAAGCTTTTAAGAAAAGTCAGAGATCTGGAGCTGGTGGAGTTGCCTGGAGCGGATCAGTGCTGCGGATTCGGAGGACTGTTTTCCGTCAAGTACCCGGAAATATCGGCCTCGATGGGCTCCGACAAACTGGGCTGTCTGCAACAAAGTGGGGCGAACGTCCTGGTTTCGGCTGACATGAGCTGCCTGATGCACCTGAAAGGCATGATGCAGAAACAGAAGTTCAACCTGCGTACGATGCACCTGGCCGAAGTGCTGGCATCCGGCTAGTCGCAAATTCGCGTATGGATTTCACCACGCATGCCCAACGAGGGCTACGGCCGCAACCGGAGAAAAAACCGTCTACGGCCACGCGCACGACCACGTCAACGACCACGAGTACGTTGACGATTGCGTCTGCCAGTCAGACTCTGGCACCCAACAGTACCGCGACTGGGCCCGGCAGGCGTAGTCGTGGTCGTTGACGTGCTCGTGCACGTGGCCGTAGACGGCCTTTCTCTTTCGGTTGTAGCCTTAAGGCCTCTATAAAGTCGTGCAAGTGGACGCTTTTTTCAGGTGGGAGAAGTCATTCCATGGAAGTTCGATCTCAGGAGTTTCCCGAGGCCGCTCGCGCCGCCATCGCCAACACTCGCCTGCAGGAGGCGGTCAAGTCGGCCACTGATGGCCTGCTTCGAAAACGCGCCGCAGCAGTGGCGGATTTTTCCGGCTGGGAGGAGTTGCGTGAAAAAGGCCGGGCGATCAAGAGCCATACCATTGCCAATCTGCCCGCCTATGTGAACCAGTTTTCGGAAAACGCCAGACGCCGCTCCGCCAGAGTGTTTTTGGCCCGTGATGCCGCGGCCGCGAATCGGTACATTCTCGAGCTCGCCACGCGCCAGCAGGTAAAGCGCGTGGTGAAGAGCAAGTCGATGGTCACTGAAGAGATCGGACTGAACGCGGCGCTCGAGAGGGGCGGAATCGAGTCGATAGAGACGGATCTGGGCGAATACATCATCCAGCTTGCGGGAGAACGGCCGTCGCATATCGTGGCGCCGGTAATTCATCGCACCCGTGAGGATATCTCACAGTTGTTTGCCCAAAAGCTCGGCTCCCTGCCCGGCGCCTCCGAGCAGGAGTTGACCCAGGTTGCGCGACGCACGCTGCGCGAGAAATTCCTTACAGCCGAAATGGGAATCAGCGGCGGAAACTTTGCCGTCGCCGAAACCGGCAGCGTGGTCATTGTTGAGAACGAAGGCAACGCCCGGCTCACTACTTCAGTTCCGCGCATTCACGTAGCAGTCATCGGAATGGAAAAGTTGATCCCGAGATGGGCCGACCTGCAGGTGTTTTTGCAGCTTCTGGCGCGCAGCGGAACCGGCCAGAAAATGACCAGCTATGTCTCGATTTTGACCGGACCGAAAAGAAGCAGTGAATTGGACGGCCCGCAGGAAGCACACATCGTGATCTTGGACAATGGACGTTCGGCGATTGCGGCGGATCCAAAGATGCGGGAAAGCCTGCACTGCATTCGATGCGGCGCCTGCCTGAATACCTGTCCCGTGTACAGACAAATGGGAGGTCATCCTTATGGGTGGGCCTATTCCGGCCCGATCGGGGCAGTGTTTACTCCGCTGATGGTCGGAATGCAGCGCGCACCCGACCTGCCGTTCGCTTCTTCGCTGTGCGGCGCGTGCGAGAGTATTTGTCCGGTGAAGATTCCCATTCCCAGCATGTTGCTGCACCTGAGACAGCGATTGATGGAAAAATCGGCTCAGGCGCCTTTGTTCCAGTCTCTGGCAATGGCGGTCTGGAGATTCTTCATGCAGAATCCGACGCGTTACCGCATGGCGGGATGGTTGCTGCGCAAAACTTTTCCGCTGGTGGAGCGTGGACCGGGCAGCAGGCTGATGGAAAACTGGACCAAGTTTAGAGAGCTGCCCAGACCGGCCGAAAGAAGCTTTAGACAACAGTGGCGCAAGTCTGCGCCCGGCAGCCAGGAATGAAATCTATGACGACGCATGCCAACAAAGCGCCCACGTTGCCCGACATGCCGCTGGAGCCAAAGAGATCCTCTGCCCGGGATATCGATCGATTCGTACAGGAAGCCGTGCTTGTAGGCGCGCGCGTGCATCGCTGTCAGCAAAGCGGGATTCGCGACACTGTTCTGGAGATCCTGAAGCCGCAGCCCGACGAAGCTGCGATTCAGTTCGAAGACCGCGAGTTGATGCACCTTTCCGGCTGGGACTCGGCTGCTCAGAAACCGAGCGGCGCGCGGCTGTCCGACCTTCGGAGCCGGAATGAACTGATCACACGCGATTTTGAAGTCGCCTCAGTAGCGGTAGGAATTACAGGCGCTGATTGCGGGCTGGCCGATACCGGCACGGTAGTGATGCTTGTTGCCGGGCAGAGAGGGAGACTGCTGTCGCTGTTGCCGCCGATTCACATCGCCATTTTGCCGCAGGATCGGATCCTGCCGGATCTGGGCAGCTTTCTGGCAACCGGTCCTACGGCTTCCAGCGCGGTCATTTTCATCACGGGACCAAGCAAAACCGCCGACATCGAGCAGCGTCTCACCACGGGCGTGCACGGGCCCGGCCAGATTCACATTGTAATTGTTCAACCCGGCGTATGATTCAGTGCCAAATGTGGAACGCGGAACGCGGAATGCGGAATAATTGTCGGTGGTCAGTTGTCCGTGGTCAGTTGTCCGTGGTCAATTGTCCGTAGTCGGTTGTTCATGACATGTTAGCGTCTAACAAACAATGGACAACGGGCAACGGACTACGGACGACGGACAGCATTCCACATTCCGAAATCCGCATTTTGAGGGAACTATGCCGCTTAAGTCTTATATTGAGGAATATTGGGCCAGCCACAGGCATCCTGTAAACAATGCGCTGCATTTTGTGGGAATACCCCTGATCATCGTTTCAATCTTTCTTGTATTCTGGAACTGGAAGATGGCGGCAATACTGTTTGTTGGCGGCTGGATATTGCAATTGACCGGGCATTGGATCGAAGGAAATCGACCCGCTTTTCTGAAGAACCCTGCTTTTCTGATTGTGGGACCTATCTCTTTCTTACAAAAGCTTTTCCACCGCAGCGGCGCAGCCCGGCAAAGCCGCAACCACGAATAGGATGTTTCCGTTTGGCAGCCTGATCGTCATA
>DASXQR010000098.1:0-27677 GCA_036507075.1 Acidobacteriota bacterium
CACCAAGGGCCAGGGAGATGCTCACACAAACACAAGACGGTTTGGAAAAATTCAAGTCAGAACTTTGCGTATGAGGGCCTGTGGAAATCAGTTCGGATTTTCGCTATAGGCGCTTATATTCGGGATCGCTGGGTAGCCCTCGCAGGTCGGTTTGTGCTCAGCAATGAACATCCGAAGCCCAAGAAAATACAAGTTCAACCCGTCCCTGATGTTCTTGCCTATCATGTTGAAGTCGCGTACCAGCAGTTTTCTGACTTGCTTGCTTCAGTGGTTGAAAAAAATGTTATTCCTGATCCTCTCAATACAACCGCGACTAACAAATCTGATTTCCGCCTCGAGTGGGAAGCCACCCCGTGGGAAGACCCGCGACGACGGGAACGCGCAGTATCGAATGCTTACGGACTTAACCGGCCGATGATTACCTTCCAGCGCCAAGCTGGTCCGCTCCAGGAGCTCATCCATGGAGATCTCCTTGAAAGGGCCGATCGGAGGCTCACGCTCAAAAAACCTGCTTACAAGGATCTAAGCGACCTGCTCTCACGGCTGATGCCCGGACACTCGTTTTCGATGGTCACAAATCAGAATCAGGTAGTCCAATTTCTCGCACCGCTTCCTTTCGACATAGATGTGAATTGAACGCCTGACACATTAAGGGGAAGAATTGAAAATTTGACGCGTTGCTGAGGTCTAATTGAAAGTCGAACAGATCGATGAGATCTGACGTGCTCTAAAAATGTTGCCAAAAATTTGCCAAAAAACCTATGTTTTTGGCCCTAAATGACTTAGTCGAGAAATTGTCGAAGATCCCTCGAACCTGCAAAAGACCAATCAATTACAGTGAAATTGACGAATCAATCCAACATGGTGGCCCGGACTCATAACCCAAAGGTCGCGGGTTCAAATCCCGCCCCCGCTACCAACCACTTTGAACTCGACAGCCACCGCAAGGTGGCTTTTTTGTTGGCGTTGCGGTGATGAGGCTGGTGTTATTCTTTTTTACAACCTACTGAATTCGATTGCTTCCAGGCCGCAAGTTGGGAGCAACTGGTGAGCAAGTCTCAAAGACCTTTTTCGCGATTGCTTCGGTTGCTTCCTTGGTTCCCTTGCCGTCTGAATGCAAGTAGATGTCGCTCGTCGTCGACATCCTCGAATGACCCAGCAGATCCTGAGTCCCCTTGAGGTTCTGCGTTTCGGCATGCGCGATTGTCGCCGCGGAATGCCGGAACAGGTGAAAACCGTATGCTCGCGATGATCGTTTGATTCCTGCGGTATCCATCGCCGGATACAGGACCTCTTTTCGGAGGTAGTTCGGGTCGCACGGACTACCATCGGCCTTGCAGAACACATAATCGTCCAGGTCGGTGAAGCCGGAAGATGCATAGTGCGCTTCCAACAACCGGCGCAGTGCGTCGGGCATATGAAGCGTCCGGATGCTCTTTTTCGTCTTCGGGGTGACAAGCTGGCTGCGCCAGAGACTGTGTGTGACACTGAGCGTCTCGGCGTGCCAGTCGATGTTCTTCCACCTAAGCCCGAGAGCCTCTCCGCTGCGCAGACCCGTGACGGCGACGCAGGCAAAGAGTGTGCGCCACGGCGCCGGTATCTGATCAAGCGTGGCTTGGATTTCCTCCGCCGTCAGGACCGCCTTTTCGGCCGGCTCTGACTTCGGTCGGTGAATCTTTCGCCTGATCGGACTCGACTCAATCAAGTCGTATTCGACTGCGACATCAAACATTGTGCGAAGCATCGAATACAGATTGAGCTGATAATGCGTTGCCATCCCGTTTTCCCTATGCTTCTGGAAAAAGCTGGTCAAATGAATCGGCCTGATCTGGTCCAACGTCAAATCTCCTAACGCCGGTTCGACATGCTTTCGCAGCATGGAATCGTACGAATACTGCGTTGAGGGTTTGATGCCTTTATTCTCGAGGTACTGCGTCCACAAACCACGAGTGAAGTCGCGAAACACGACGGGAGCCGGCCGGCCAGGACCGTTGTTGCGTTTGTTGATCTCGGCCATCGTTTTGCTGAGCTCCGCCAGCGCCTGCTTCTTCGTCTGACACCAATCAAGCCTCTGCGATTCAATTTTCCATCCACCGTTGCTCTCTGGGTCTCTGACTCTGTAGCGCACAAACCAGACTGCGCGCCCATTCTGCTTTCGTTCCTCGACCCATCCACGTTGAAAACTGGTGCGAGTCATTTTCTCTCCTTTCTTTTTGACTCGCCCTGTCGCTCAAGCTTTGCAAGGTAGAGCTCCAGCCCCCGCCGAACCAGATCAGAAGCAGGCATTCCGAATCGCCTGGAAGCTGCCTTCAGATTCTGCAGCTCCTCGTCCTTAAGGCGGATGGGAAAGGTTTTTCCTCTCCTGATATGGTCGGGAAGTGGTGGCTTACCCGCAGGCATAAGCGTATGTACCGTATTTCATCCTGTCAACGTTTTGTGTTGCTCACAAACTGCTCACGTGCATCTTTTTTCGGCGCGTTTTCAGCCGTTTGCGAATCATGTTGGGTGGGAGACCCAACCTTATGATTCTCCAGCCACTGGCGGAAGCTCTCAGACTCCGGATCGAACCTCACGTACTTCCCGAGTCTGATGTGCGGAATGGCGTCGGAACTGCACTTGCGCGTCCGGTGGTATATCCACGACCGCGCAACCTGAAGATGTGCGGCAAGATCTGAAATTGTCCAAAAGTATTTGTTCATAGGTATCTCCCTTGCGTGCTCAATTAGTCTGAGAGTTAGATTTTGGAGAAAATTGTTCGTCCCAACCGTCCCACTTGCGTCCCGCCGTTCGACGCTCAGTGTGCACTTGGGACGAAAACGGGACGGTCGGGACGCAGATTTAGGCGTCCCTTCTAAGCGCGATGTATCTCGTGCGGTTGCCGCCAGCCTCTCTTTCGAAGTTCACTTGAACTCCAACAAACCGAAAATTGCTTGCGATCCGACGAAGGTGGTTTGACAGAGAGCGAGGTGTCCTCGGCCACTCTCTCTGATTCACCACGTCCTCTGAAGCAAATTTGTTCAACACGATGAGAAGATCCGAGGCCGTTCCCCGCCAATTTCGCCTCGACGCGCTTGTAACGAAGCTCATGATCACGCCACCAATGGGACTGGCGTCGAGCGCCAATTCGTTCGCGGCTTCGCGATTGCCTCTATAAATCTTCAAAAAGGAACCGGCTTCCAGCCCGAGTTCGCGCTCGACAGCGCTGATCCACCGCGCGAAATCTGCCATCCTCGGAAGCCGTTCGAGACTTACGGTCGGCTCCTCGCGGAGTGCTGCTGAGGTCATGTCTAAGAGTGCGCCGAGGATGCGCGGACGGGCGGTCTCAAAGCTCGAAAGGAAGTGTTTCTCGTCCCTCCGATTTACGTCGTCAATTCGCGGCAGATAAATGATGATGGCACGATCAAGCAGGTCGCTTCGGTTCACAATCTCCTCGATGCCGGTGAGAATCACGGGACGTTGTGCAGTCAGGAGAGTCTCATCAGCATCCGAATAGAGTTCTCGTGTTGAGAAGCCGCCACCACTGGCCAGACGGCAAAGTGCGTCAGGAGTCAACTTCTCCGAGTGGTCTGTTGAGGTTCAGTTTTTGGAGGCAGTCCGCCAGAATCTTGATACTTGCCGAAAAGACGTGCGAGCTGCAAGGGACCGAATTACAGCACTGAAGTCAGGCAAGACGCCGATCACCACGAGCATCCTGCTGGATCTTCACCACACGCTCTGGGACGCCGTTGCGACGGCTAGTGATTTTGCAAGTCTTAATAACGACTACAACAGAAGGAGTGCTCTCGGTGGAGAGTTGATGCGGGTTTCCACAGCGGCGCGTAAGGCCCTGGTCCAATTCTATGGCCTGTTTTCAAGACTGCTCATGGCACAGGAACAGGAGATCTTCGAATTTCAGGCCGCAGCTCGCCCTACGCAGGAATCTGGTGCGCAGCAGAAAAGGAAGGGTTGGGGATATGGGTCACCCGAGGAATTAGCAGGAATTGACGAGATTTTTGTAACCAAAAAATTGGACACCGAGACCTATGAACTTGTTGTTAACAAGCTAGGTGGGGCCCTCCCGCAGCTACGGATACTGCCTGATATTGCACGAGCGAAAGTTCTCTTCGGAATAATGCCAAGAGCAGACGGTAATTTTCAGTGTTACGTTCTGAAGTTCGACGATACTGTTCCTAAAGGAGCGCGGATACTGATGGAGTCTCGCCAGCCTCTGCCCTGCAATGCCTGCATCGATCGTTTCATCAGTGCGTACAAAGCCGCAAACAAGTTGCCATAACGTGGGATGGTCAAGTAACGTTCTAACCTCATGCGAGTTCCAACCAGTAGGCGCGCGATTCTGATCCAATTTCTGTACAGCTTAGGTTGCGCTTCGGCCGGGTACCAGGAAACACCGAGGTGGACGATAGGAAAAACCAAACTGCGCGAGCCTGCTGGGAGTCTGATGGCTGAAGTAGAGCAACTCTATGGCGAACCTGTCAGAATCGAGACAGTTAACAATCTAAAGACAACTCGCAAAATATATGCGGAGGCAACAGTTACACCGAATGGAAACCCCGTTGTCAGTGTCGATCCGATTGTTCAGTCAGACCAAACCGAGTTGATCCATGAGTTGCTTCATTTGAAACTCTGGAAATTTGGTTTTCCAGACAAAGTGTTGTTCTTACCGATCGACGGAAATCGCATTCTCTTGAGTGCAGTTGACGTTTGGACGGTGAGCGTTCATAGCGTGATCTATCGCGAGATGCGAAAGATCGGTTTGGATCCTACTTCTCGGGACAGAGAAGAATTAGATGAGCTGATTAAAGGAGGTGTTGATCCGGCTGAATGGTTGCCTTCACCAGTTCGCTCGGCCGCAGCAAAACGAGCGATTCGTGCGTTCGTTTACATGAGAATCTACGTCGAATGTGACGATCAATCCTCACTATCAAAGCTTGATAAATGGTTTGAGCGTCGAGGCTGGAATGAGGAGATTCGTGTCGGTAGAACCGCGGGCAAGGTGATGATGCAAATGGATAAAGGACCAAACGGCCGGCTTGATGCGACGATAAAGGCATTAAACATCCTTCATGATGGTCGGACTTTATTCTTCGTTGAATCTTTTGTCCCCGATATCAGGGGTAAATTTGTGAATCGGAAACCGAAGATCGTACCAAGGACGTGACCTGAGTCTCAAACGCGTCGTGGGCGTCGACCGCATTTCCCAACTCGATTCGGTCGGTGGCGAGAAGGGCACGAGCTGGTGACTGGGTAAGCGCTCAGGTGTCCGGTCACTGGCGTACTCCGCCTAAATGTTGGGAGTTAACCAAACGGCAGCATCGATGGCTGCGGTGAAACTCCCGGCAGCCATAGAGGAAAGCTAGTCTGCAAAGGAATGACTCATCTGTCTTTGTAAAAAGGCGACACTGATAATAATTAGTTTTGGCAACCATTTAGCACCCGATGGCGTAACTGTTCTAGAACAGACACTCGCTTGCTTGATACCCTAAAGGAGTGTTGCACTCAGGTGAACGCGTTGATTGAGGAAATGGAATCGCCCGTCCCGGACAACCGCTGGCAAGCTGATTCTTTGCGCTTCACGCTCTTTCCGACAATCGGCCTCGCGCCACCACAATCCTCTTGGTGGGCGAGAATAGTTGGAGACGAGCCAGAGACAAGCGTTTCACAGCCTCGACAGGGAACATTGATTGAATCTGGCGCCTATGCCGGCCAACAGTTAACTCTCGCCATACAAGCCAATCGGTTGGATTGGACAGTTACGCCATCCGAAGAGTCGCAACAATCCGAAGGGCCACCTTCCATAGGTCCCTTTGCGGAACGGTTGGAAGGTTTTGTGCGCCTTATCCACACCTGGTTTAGTTCCCCTAGCTGTCCAAAAGCCAAAAGGCTCGCATTTGGGGCAGGACTTATACAGAATGTGCCAGATAGGGCGACAGGTTACAGACGACTCCAGCCGTTCCTTAAAGCTGTTAGTCTCGATCCTGATCGATCATCAGATTTTGTTTACCAAATCAACCGACCAAGAAACTCCAAACGCATGGCTTCAGGTCTCAAGCTTAATAGGCTGTCCAAGTGGATGGTCGCGATTTGGTCGAGAGCGTTAGTGCTTGAGCCAGCGCTAACGTCTAATCCAATAATCAGGACCCAAAAGCATTTTTCCCAGAGGCTCGAACTCGATATCAGTACCGATCAAGAGTTTCAAGCGGAGTTTGCACCTTCAGATGCTGCCCAAATCTTTAGTGAATTGGTCGATCTGGGTATCGAGATTTCGATAAACGGAGACATTCCGTGAACGAGCGCATTTTGACATTGACTACATTGAGGAGTCAGGAGGCTCAATTCGGGTGCTTTGCTGAGGACGAGGCTGGGACAAATCTTTCTGTAGCTATTGAGCGCTGGATCCTCGGGAATGCTGTCGATCCTTTGAGGGGCGTTGCGCTGGTTTACCCCGGGCTCGTCCTAATAGAAGCGCCGGATACGGTGGATGTTTATCCCGCAGCCACGGTTCGAACATCTGAGTACAGATCCGAGCATGCGTATTTGTTCGATTTTTGGGTTCACGATCTCAACTTTGCAACTAGCCGGAGCTCAGAGCAGGGGTGGGTAATTACTTCAGAGGAATCCAGCAAACCCAAGCACCTCCAGCCGACAATCACGATGCGCGTGGAACCAATACCGGCCACTCAGACCGATTTTTACATCGTACATCAGCAGGCCCAGAATTTGTTTCGCAACTCCTCTGATGACATTTCTGAAGACGGTATCGAAACCGACTTCTCGAAAAATCTTACTAAATTGATAACCACTTATGGGGATTTGGCAATTAAATCCATTAGCCGAATCATTCTAGGAAGCAAATGTGGCCAGGTGCTGGCTGGAGAAGCCTTGCGGTGGATCGGTCGAATCAAGGATCCGGCTACACACACACAGAGAAGGTGGCTTCTTGAGAAGAGCCTCAACTCACCGTCAGCCTATGTGAGAGACGGCGCCAGCCTCGGCCTTGTCGCTCTAAATGACGCCGATGCCATCCCCGCCTTACGGGTCGCAATTGAAATTGAAAACCTGCCTCTAATTAAAAAGGCTTTGCAACAGGCACTTCAAGAACTGGAGCATTAAGGCCAGTGTCCTTTGTTCTGAGAATCATCAAACTACCGAGATGGAGTGACATGGCTCCAGACTGGGTTGCTCCGGGAGATATCGCTGCAGACCCACTTTCTGATCTATGTACGAATGGTCATCAACTTTCGTTTTACGAAATAGATGACAGCATGTCCAACTTGGATCTCGTAGTGGCCGCACATGCTGCGACCAGGGACACATTCAGTAATTTTGACTATGTCCTGCTGGAACGCCAGATCGTGGAGAAGGACTTCGTGATTCAACCCTCTCCGGGCACAACTCCAAGTGACACTGCGAACTCGTTCCATCTGAACTTTTCGAGGATGACCGGAAAGGGTGTGGCGAAATTGGCATGGTTGATGAAGGAGCATGGCAGAATAGAAAGAATCCAGGAGCCTTCTGTACGAAGTCTTGTTCTGGTGGCGGTGAAAGCAGGGAATGTGATCCTAGATAGAATGAAGCCGGGATTTGCAGAAAAGGTCAGGACTTTGTTAGGTGATGCGAGTTAGGAAAACCGGCTGTGAGCCGCCGTTCGATAATTCACATCCCTGGATGTAACCTCTCTTCAGGTTTTGTCTTGCTGCCACAGGCCGTGCAGTGAAGAACCATCGGCGTTCGGTTTGAAAGTCCAGGCATGAATCGAACTCTTGATGTTTGAATCCACCCGGGTCGAGCGGTTCCCGAGGCATCAATTTTGGCGGCTAAACCCAACAACAATTGTAACTGCCTGCCAGATTTACGTTATTGCTCGTTCGTGGGCAGTTGGTGGGCAATTCTGATTTAAAATTCCAATTGCCGCCAGCGAGATTTCGTGGAATGAACATCCCTTAGGCGTACAACAGAACGATTTGACGAGGTCGTAAAGTGAGAAAATCCTTCAAACCTACCAGTGTCTGAATGCCTGCGCCGATGCCGACGAGAAGAATGGCTGCGTCAGTTCGTGATTCCAAGGTTGCAATGTTGTTTGACCCACTGTCCAGTCGAGTTGATGATTTCTGCACAGGTCGCGCAGACGATTTTCGTACGACCGAGGGCCGATTAAGTAGAGAACGATTCGTCCCTTAACCGATATTCTCGTAGTATCGCCGTGTAAACCTCGTCGAACTTTCTCATTACAAAATCATTCACTCTGCGCGGAATTCCATTTTCAGACCGAAAGTTGTACAGAGATTGGTGGACGGAATATCCTGGCACCCGGCGATGATCGCCAAACCGATCCAAGAGGAAGGCTGGCCAGTTCCAGTCATTGGCGGCGAAATAAGGCAGAATCTCTTCGAGTTCATCGATAGAGAGGACAGTAAGGGGCCAAACTCTCGGGTTCGCCTCTCGCAGCTCACTTTGGAAAAGCCGGTTGAGATATTCGTTTATCCCGAATGATTCCAGGATTGGTTCATAGGCGATTAGGACCGGATAAATATTCGATCCGCGACTTACTGGCAACCTTCCGTTCAGTGCTGAGAATACCGCTCGAGACGCAGTCCTGATAAGCTCATACTGATCCATCCCAATCATCCTTCTCCTCTGTCTCTGCTGACTTCTTCGCAAAAGCCAGACAGTTGTGACAGAGGTCGATTGGGGTGGGTCACTTTTCGGTATCACTGCCGCCTCAGGTGGGTCATTTTTAGATTGGGTTCGTCATGCGAAGAGATGTGATGGTGAAGGGCTGTAGGGCGGTAGATCGTCTCCCTTCTGGAATACGTGCGCTTGTCAAGCACTATATCATCCACTTTCGCCCTCGTGCCCATGAAGAACTCAATCAATTCCGGAGAGAATCCGAGTTGGTTGAGGTCATTAACGCGGCGGCTTTGGCGCGACAGAAAAACGGAAAACGCTTCAGGCACCAATGTCGCATCCCGTCGCGGGCGCTTCACAAATGCGCCACGCGCCTGCTGAGGATCCAACCCCAGATAGCCTCGTGCCACTCGTTTGCGGAGCTGTTCACAATTGTTGAAAGCGCTATTGGAGATATTGAAGGAATCGGAGAGCTAACCATCTATGACACCGCGTTACGAATTGGGGCTCACCTGCGCCTCAAGCCTCGTGAGGTCTATCTCCACGCGGGAACGCGGGAAGGTGCAAGGTGCCTCGACTTGCCTGTGCACAGACGTTCAATTCGAGTCAGCGAAATGCCCGTGGCAGTTCGACGTTTGCAACCGCACGAAATTGAGGATTGGCTCTGCATTTACCGCGATCGCTTTTTGAATCTCCGCACGTGACCCAAATCGAATTGCTCGCAGGCTGCTCACACTCTCCAATCTGCGCTGGAATTCCAATAACTTACAGACAGCGTTGGGCAGTGAACCCAAAGTTTACGCTACAGCGACAATCTTCATCTGGACTCAAATGAAGCAGCCAACGCCGCATACTCATCACGCATCGGACCAGTGGTTACCGAGAGACCGAAAGGGAGTTAGTCCAGGATTCGCTCACACGTGCTGCGGTCCTCTTGCCCTCGGGGTGATTGGCGTGGTACTTGCGATTCAGTGCGCGAATATTGCCGGCTTGCAGCTGGCGCGGACGTCGAACCATCGAAACCGAAATCGGTGGCGAGACTGTTGTCCGAGTAGCCGACTTCACGGCCAAGTGACCGCCGACATCAGAGGAGGAGCCGCATGGTGCTGGGATAGTTTCCGAGTGGCCGACGATGTGGACGGAACGATGGTGGACGCCGCGACGTTTATCGTGCTAAGTCTTGCGACCTTCGCCGGACCATGCCATTTTCGAACGTCACGGTCGCGCCCCGCGAAGCATGAAGATCATTCCTACCATGGCCGCGCCGAAGCACACACCGGAGCCGAGAAGCTGAACGATGTCCACAGCGCGATACATCTCGAAGCTTGGGCTTTGCGTCACCCGGTAAAAATCCGACGAAACCAATCAGCAGTGGGATAATCCAGACCACGATCGGCCGCCGTTTGCCATCAACCATATGCCTCCTTGGGGACAATCGGCCCGGCACTCCGCGGGCTTACTCTAGGCTGTTGTATTGTATACAAGAAACTTGTGATTTCGATAATCTAAAAATGACCCACCTGAGGCGGCAGTGATAACCGAAAAATGACCCACCCCAATCGACCTCTGTCACACTGTTTGGCTTTTGCGAAGAAGTCAGCAGAGACAGAGGAAAAGGATGATTGGGATGGATCAGTACGAGCTTATCAGGACTGCGTCTCGAGTTTACAAAAAGAGTATTCGGCAGATAGCGCGCGAGACAGGACATTCTCGCCGGACAGTGCGCAAGGCATTGGCAGGTGTGGAACCGAAGTACCGGCGGGCTGGCCGAGGAGCTGTCCGCGGATGGGAAGTTTTGCCGAGGTCGTCCAGACGTGGCTGCGCGGCGACTGCAATAGCCCTGCCAAGCAGCGGCACACGGCGTATCGGGTCTGGCAGCGGCTTGGCGAGGAACATGGGTTTGGCGGCGCCGAATCGACGGTGCGCCGCTTTGTGCGCCAGTGCAAGGCAGAGCTGGGGATGAGCCAGACAAAGCGCACGCTGGCACGCCTGGCCCGCTTTGCGCTGGTCATTGTCGATGAAGTCGGCTACATCCCGTTCTCTTCGGAAGGCGCCCAGCTCCTGTTTCAGGTTTTTTCGGACCGGTATGAGCGCGGATCGATGTTGGTGACCTCCAATCTCCCATTTGCGCAGCAGGCCAATCGTCGCTCCTGGGGCTTTTAAAAGAGAAGTTTAATTGTGACAAACCCCTGTGAATCAAAAGAAAGAAAAAAACGCCAAAAAAAGAAAGAAAAAGGCCTATGGGAAAGTGGAAAGCCGCAAAACGGGCGCCTTCCCACTTTCCCACAGGCCCTACTGCTACCAGTTTCGTTCTCTGGATCGTTTCATTCGTCTCCGTGAAACATTTGATGCCGCTAAAAACAGAAGTTAACTCTAACCGGGGTGGGTCATTTTCGGTGATCACAGTGGGGTCATTTTTAGATTTGTCAAAGCGACCAGGATTGTGAATGGCGCCATGCAGATCACCGCGAACTGCCAGTCCATCCCTTGTGGACCATGTGCGCTTGTGGATGTCAGCCGAGATCGGGTAATTCCAGATGTGTAATGCGCGAGCTGGAGCTCGGTGCGTTTGTCGGCTGCGCTGCTGCTCTTGATCGAGGGGTTTCAGACTGATATTGACGCCGACAAAAGGTGGCGTCGTCGTCAGACTGAAGTCGAACTTCAACCGGCGCCACAGTGGGCCAGCCTTACCACAATCGAGCCGGCACGGCGGCGAGAACCAGCCCCTTGAGCATCACCTACTGCCTCTCAAGGCGTTCCGCCAACAACTCGAGCAGGAAACTGTAGACCGCAATTACCACGATCGCGAGGCACTCCAACAGGACGACGATGATGTTCGGGGGCGTGGCGTCAAGCAGCCGCCCGACCAGATTCGCAGCCAATACCGCCACGAGCAACCCTGCTCCGAGCGCTTTTACCGTCAACAGCTCCGCTTTGGCCTTGTGCCCTGCCTGCCCTTCTTTCCGTCGTGACGCGTACCGTGCCAGACTCAGCAAAAGGAAGTACCCGAGTGGCGCAAGCAAAAGGAATTCGAACCCGCTGATCGCCTCCCGCAAGGCCTCTTCGGTGGCAGACGTCGATCCTGCTGGCCAAAATACTAAACCGGCGTGAAGGAGCTTCCAGAGTCCAACTGATAGCAAACCTGCCATAGCCACGGCTGCACCCCACGCGGCGACGTTCAGCAGCAGCAGTACGAGCGTTTCAAGCCAGGCGTACAAAAGCCCTGGAGCATTTTTCTTTGCCTCTTCCTGGACGTCATTCGGCATCGCTGTCCCCTCCAGGGTCCGCCAAATTCCGAAGTTTATCTACTAACGTCCGAGGACGCACCGGAGTGTATTCGAACCAAGACCGCTGAAGCGCCTCGGCTAGATCGCGAAGCTCAGGAAAGTCACGCGGAATAACAACGCAGGTCCGACCCGTTCCCTTGAGGAGAATTTTTACGGCCCCGATGAATCTTTGCGGTGCCAATGCGATCACCAACGGATTCGGCAGATGCTTGAGAACATCCTGCATTACCCACTCGGGAACCAATCGGTCCTCACTGGAATTCGGATCAATCAACTGATCGGGCCGTGTCGCCGGATCCGCAAGAGAAAAATCGAGAAGGACCGCGCTCGAGGAACTTGGTCTTCCACTTTCCCGATTTTGCTTTGTCGATAATCTCGATTCGAAAAAGTGGCGAACAGCGACGCTGCGGGTATTCCCGATAGGCGTATTCTTCACCCGCAGAAATGGCTTCGTGGTTCATGATTTCGTCTTAACGATGTTAGGCATTGTCATTCCAGCGCAAGACCCGGTCCTGCCGCCGCAGCTCGTCAAGCGATCTACGAGCTGTCTCGCGGGCGGTTATGGGATTTTAGAATCCCTTCGAGGCGGCAGTTCAACAGTGCCGCGTACCGGGGTCGATTCGAGATTCGAACGGGATTCTTAAAACAGGACTTGTCGGCCCCTCGACCAGGACGTGGGCACTGACCTAGAATCGTCGTGCCGCCGGATTGTTCACAGATCGCCCACGTGCCGCAGGATCACACGCAATTTGTTGGGGGTTCAATCCAACTTGGACGAGTTTTCAAGACGCGGTAGACTTGAGGCGGCCTACAGGCTTGCCAGCAGCCGCTCTAGCCCAATATCCGGCGGCTTGGTCGTGGGATCCGGAGGCGCAGGCAGACCTTTGCTATACCACATCCGACATTTCGTACTTCTTTGCGAGTTTCTGCATCGGCTTGTGACCAGACCTGGTCATAGGGCCGCTGACGATCATACCGGGGTTGTCAGATAATATGATGGCTGCTCCCGTCGGACGAGATTTGTTCTCCTTCTTCCGCGGTGCGTGTTGATCTCCCCTGAGACCATGCCTCGCCGACTTTCCAGCATCTCAGGTCGACTCTATGGTAGAAGGTTGTAGGCGCACTGATCCATTCGATCGCTGCTCGGCCGATACCGGGCCGCTTCAATGAAGCGGTCTAGACTTCCAAGCTCTTAATGGGAACGCACGTAGTTGGAACCTAGTTTGGGAGTAATGGAAAGAGAGATCCAGTTTCACTCGAGACCGATACGCACAGCCTTTCTGGTCGACCCAGATTCGACAGCTGTTGAATCGGAACTCGATGCGGCCGTCGATTTTAGCCTACGCCAGTGGGGAGGGTTATACAACCCCATCATTCCAGTAGTAAGGGGCAGCATTCCAGATCCCTTCTTCCGCCTCATGAGAATGGCAGATCCCGATCTTGTGTACAGCTATACAGATCTGTCCCCTGGAATAGTTGACAGAATTGATCGTCTCGTTGGACCGCTTCACTTGGTCCGCCATACCGAAAATGGTGGAAGCACCGACTTTGAAAAGAAGCGCATTCTACAAGGGGCACATTTTTGTCCATTCGATATCCAGTACTGCATTCCGAAACAGGTTATCCCTAGTAGGCCCCGCAGGATACCGATCATCCAGAACGACTGCGCCCAAACCCTAATCAGAATCCTAAAGCGCAACTTTGGAGTCTGTCCGGAGCATTATCCCGGACAACTTCCTCCCTTTGTGGAGGTCTTCGAAATCGATCGTACGGCGAATCTGGCATCCGTAATGGAAGCTGTGAGATCTCCGGAAATCCTTTTTCCGATCACGTTATCATCTGTCGACTTTGAACCTCCAGAAACGAACCAATCTTATAAGTTCGCAGAGTTCACTGTAATCGTTGGGGATTCCTGCTGGAACACCATTTGGGGCTGGGATCGAATTAATCTGTTGCCCGCATGGAGGAAGAGCCACCTTAACCAGTTGATTTTACCAAGAGCGATCTTTGATAGTCCGGAGCATATCAACGTATTAGCTGCATTCTTGGAAAGCATTGCACAACGAAATTTTGGGAGCCTGCCCCGCCTTGGTTTTGAATCTTACGATCTAACCAATGCAGAACTTCAGGAATGTATTGACCGTTTGCCGAAAGGAGTTGGCCATACTTTCAGGTCGATGGAACCACAAGCGTTAACCAAGGGAGACTTACCCGAATTCACGGTTAGAGACTGGGGGTTGTTTCGAGAACCCCCTTACACCAAGCGGGACTGGTTCCGAGACGTGGCTCGACTTCGAGTTTCGCCTCCACCTATGCTTTCGCTGTCTGCTAGCCCCGTGGAGTGGATGGTGGAAACAAGAATTGAGCAACGCCCGGGCAGGTATTCCAACAGGAAGGACTGGTTGCAGGTGCCTAAGAGCATGGCTCTCGGCCAATTGTTTTCGACAGGGGGTATCGCGAGAATCAACCGTAACGGTCTCCCCACCTATCTTGTATCCAATGGACCTGCAGTACTTGAAATTCATCCACCAAATGATCGAATGATCTTCCAGGTAATTTATTCTGGATCTAGCCATCCGCCATTCACAGATGACGTCCGTGCCGACAGGCCCGCTCCATTTCGCTATGTTGAACTATCGGATAAAGGCCGGCACATAGATGGTGTACTACAATTATTTCCAACGTTGTGGGAGGCCGGCGACATGGTCTCCAGTCCGTTCTGGAGATCAACTTTGGAGTGGCTCTGTCGGCGTAGGGCCTCCCTGGATGCGACTGTCCTCGATCAGATAGAGAGGCGCCTTGCGAAGCAAGTTACATTGCCGATCGGCAACAGGAGTGAGTATCTGAAAGTTCTTAGCCGAATTGTCCTCAACACAGCGAAACACCTTCCCATACCTAAGCCCGAAGTCCAACTGGATCAACTAGCCAAACGGCTAGTTCATGAGCGAAAGATTTGTCCGGAACTCAAAGTGGAAGCTCCCGTGGGTAGTCGAATCGGGCGTGAAGAAATGAGACGGCTCATGGAAGTACTGGTAAAAATAATGGAAGCAAAAGCTCCGGCGGAAGCTCAGGACGATCTTAAGGAAGCACTTGCAACTTATGTCAGCAACTCCATTTTTATTCAGGGAATAAACCCTTCATGTCCGAAATGTGGACTGAAACTGTGGTTTCCAGTTAATGAACTCGGTAGGATCCTCACGTGCCGAGGATGTCTATCAGAATTCAATCTACCAATTGAACCTACGTGGTCCTACCGCCTTAATGAGTTGATGGTGGCCGCTGTCGTCCACGGAGGTTTGCCAGTGCTCTGGACACTGACCACACTGAGTCAACAGGCTCAGAAAAGTTTTTTGTTTTTTCCGAGCGTGAACTTATATAACAAAGAAGTCGCCGCAGAAGCAGAGGTCGACATTACCTATATCATCGACGGCAAGCTCGGCATCGCGGAGGTAAAGCTGTCAGCGGATGATTTCAAACCAGCGGATCTGGGAAGGATGGAAAGGGTCGCTCGAGAGATTGAGCCTGATCTAGTGTTATTCTCCGTTTTCAGCCCACGTGGCAAGGCTCGATTGGCGGAGCTTGCGAAGACGTTTGAATCCCAAGTAAGCGATCTTAACGTCGCAATTCAACGCCTCCAAGCGCCAGAGGAGGCGTTCACTCCACGATTCTGGCTCTGAGAAAGTCAACAAGGAGTTTTTGGGAAAATTCATGCTAAGAGCCCACTGCGCCCCGATTGCATTACCTATCGATGTACCTGGCGTTCCGTGCCATATGGCAGTTCCGTTCATGTGTTCCGGTGCCGTCTAACGTGGGCATCAGCCTCGCCCCGTACAATATGGCGATTTGTGGAACAGGTTGTGGCGCGTCGGCTAAATAGTTCCGGGGTTAGACCTCATCCCGTCAACTACCCAAGCCTACCCTCGAACAGTGGTTGGAGTCTTGCCTGAATGAATGTTTCAAGAAACGATAAAGCCCGATCGTTCACAGCGAGATCTACGATCAGATTGCAGCGACTGGTTTTTTGTTTAATCCACTTGCCGACCGTTAACTCGTCAAGCCCGTCAACCTGTATCTGCATCTCCGGGTGTATGACGGCCTTCAGTCGATCGCGATTACTGAGGATTGATTTGGCAAGGTTACTGGGGGAACTCCGGGGATTGTAATGCTGGCTGGTGTACCTTGCGGCACTTTGGGGCCCCGACTTTCCCACCTTCAGACAGCGGTCTCCGACCGAAAACCAATAAATCGCGTGCTTCCGGAAAGGGAGTTTCGATGGCTTATGGGGAGCCGCAAGAAACTCTCCTCGAATGAGCTTGGCATGCACAGTCAGGCCAGTATGTGCCGAAGCTGCGATGAAGACCATAATGAGATCGTCAACGTCTTTCTTTGAACAAGGTACTGTTGATGCCATGGCGATCACACCTGCGGTCTAAGCAATTGGCCATCAGCGGCGCGTTGCCATCGGTCGCGTGTCCGCGGTTAGGCGGACCTCAAGACTCCAGAAATGCAATATCTGCTTGTTCTTCTCTTCGTCGTTTCTCGTCTCTCGCCGCAGCGCTCCGTTTGATAAACAGCAGGTCCTCTTTTGAAACGACCGAGATCGGAATGCCGTTCTCGATGACTGATTCACGCTTCGAATGTGCAGTTTCGAAGTCCAGGCCGTCAACTGAGGTAAGGATATCCAGAGCAGGACCATGGGGGGCGAGCGATATCCTTTTACGCGGGAGCATCAACTCATCAGCTGTAAAGTTCGGAGTGTATCCCAACACTGTGCGGATGGTTTCAAACAGTTTTCGGACATTCTCTGTGGAGTTATTTGCCAAAATATCCACGTCTTCCGCATAACGGCGACTACCATAAAATCTCATCGCATAGCCTCCAATGAGCAAGTAGTCAACTGCATTACGGCTAAGCACCTCCATGGCGACTAACTCGGCTTCAGGAATTCCAAGCATCTGCTCGTGGACCCTAGTTTCGTAAGTACTCTCTGTGTTGGTCTGGCTCACCTGGGGACCAGCCGCGCGCCCGACACGATCTTGCGATCCGCCGTAATCGCAGTGGCGTGTCGGCTGGATGTCGCGGCTACGCCCAAGCTACATCTTAAATCTGGGGGGATCGTTTTTGGAATCTCTGAGTGACACCCATTCTGTTTAGGTTTCCGGAATGGTGTCGAGCGTTTTCGCCTTTTGCGGCAAGTGACATGCGCCTGGATGTCGTGAGGGCCGGGGAACCGCGTGGTCGGAGAGAGACGTAGGGGTAAGAGCTTTTGTCACCTAACGACACGCATCACATCGGCGGTTGGTTGCCGGCTGCCGCATGCTCGCGTTAGGCGCCCGGCGGCTTCCGCCTGCTCGGGTTCCCGTCCTTCCCGAAGGTGTCGACCCTGCTCTGATGCATAGCCCCAAGCCTTTTCCACGACCTGATCCAGCGGTGCCGGAATCAGGCCCGGATGTCGCGACAGCAACTGACCAAGTGTAGGCCTCGCATCGCCACAGACATCGCGCGCAATACACTCCAAAGCCACCATCGCGTGTTGGATAGCGCCGGTGAGGTCAGGCACAGGTCGCCGTGATAAGTCTTGCAATGCCTGGTGAAGTTCGTTCCTTGCTGTCATACTGCCAGCATCTTCCAACCGTTCTATCGCTCTGTTGACAGGTTCCTGAAATGACTCCGGCCCTCGAGCCTGTACCAGACCACCGACGAGCTGCCACCCTATGCCAGCCCCACGGAAGTACAGGTTGATCTCGTTTGCAAAGTAGTCCGGGCGCGGAGGTCGCTGGAAATCGGCCGACGAAGTGTTGCGTAGGAAATGATCCACTGCCTCGACAATGTCGTACACCTCATGCCACGCGCATTCACGGAGGCGCCGTCGCACTTCTTCGTCGACATTCGGAAAGTCGGACCAGTTCCAAGACTCTTCCTCGACCCGAAGAACGCGGGAGACAATGCGCCTCAGCTGTGTCGGTTGGAGGCCGGCCTCGTACGCAATATCGACGACAGCGATGCGGAGTCCAGTGGGCGCATCTTGCCTGACCGTTATCTCGGCGTCTTCCGGTTCGAAACCGAGTCTTCTGGAGAAGCGGTCACTAGAACTCATAGCGATCTGATAGAGACTTGCCTAACGACAGACTGCATTCCGATGTTAAGCGGGACGAACCTACATCTTAGACCTGAATGGTTCGAATTGATAACGGGGTAATCCGCTACCTCAGGCAAGTGCTGAATGCGAAGGATTCAGTCGGAGGACGCGTAGAGCCCGAGACGGGGACGCACGACATTTTGTCTATGCGGTGAAAAACTGTGAAACACTCATCTCAATCGTGCCCACCAGCCATTTCTGTGAGCAATTAGTGAGCAGTTACTCGCAAACAGCATCAAAAACCAAGTAGTCAGCGCAACCTAAATGCTTGAGCGTACAGGACGAGCAACAACTGTGTTTTCCTCATAACCCAAAGGTCGCGGCTTCAAATCCCGCCCCCGCTACCAACCTGAAATCGGCCACCCACCCCACCACCGAGACACCAAGTCAGCATGTGACAGCGTCGGCGCCAACGTGGCAGCTAAAGAATTTTGTCAGGAAAGCAAAGTTCCGCCGATTAGCTGCGTCGCTTCTGTTTCTTAAATGCGGCGGGCAGATCTAAGATGTAGGTTGGCGGTGCTTCACGCCGGGCATTCAGCCCGGGCGTCGCAAAATTTCGAAGCACCGCAACATTGCCTTGAGCTGATGCCTGCAATGAAGCAATTAACTTGTGAACAATGCCTGGTTTGATGCCATTTACGGCCTGGCAAGCGGCCTCGGCCTGCCCGAACTGCTTTTCAAAAGGCTGGTTTAATAGTAGACGGCTGGCTCCAGGCGCAGCATTGTTGGAAGGACTTTGTCGACAGAATTCGCCCGCTTGTGCCTGTGCCCGAACCCTCCGGGTGATCGAAAGGCATTCTCTCGATGGATAAGCGATTCGGATTGAACGAGCTTGCCCAGTCCCGGCATAATGTGTGCAGAAACTTAGGTTTTTCCTAAGGTATTGCACACAATGGGACACGCAGGTAAAAGAACCCCGGATCACGCCGCTCTTTATCATCTTGCCGAGCAGCAGGCCGAATACTTCACCGCCCGTCACGTGGCCAAGGCGGGTTTCTCCTGGGAGCGCCTGACCGAATACTCGAAAAATGGGCGCTTCCAAAGAGTCGCTCACGGAATTTATCGACTGGCCCAGGTTTCCTTCCTCACGTTTCGAGGATCTCTTCGTGGCCTGGCTGAAGTGTGGCCCGCGGTCTGCCATCTCACATGAAACCGCTCTTGCCCTCTCTTCCAGGGTCCAGGGCGGGATCGCTAAAAACCTGAACCACGAAGCCGGCTATCTCGTTCTCAATCCGGTGAGGTGAGTCAACCGTCTCGGCGCAATCGATACGACGGAATTCAGGAGGTAGGCGGTAGACAGATCAAGAACCTTTCAGAGCAGACGAAGGAAAATTCATGCGGCTCAAACTGTCAGGTCGGAGGGATTATAGACGACGTAATCGGAGGCACGTTCAAGGTCTTTATCCGCGCTGGCGATTCCCTTAATTCCAAGTCTCAGAGCTGTCGCCAATAATACTGCATCATTCGTCAAGAATCCGCACCGGCGACGAATGGAGAGGCTCTCCATAAGATCTGCTTGTTTCAGATCTTCGACATGAAGACGTAATGCGAAAATGCGTCGCAGTCGTTCTTCATAGCGAACGAGAGACTGAATCCGCTCGGGCCGCTCCAGTAGAGATCGAACCGGATTTGAGCCCTTTGCCCAATCATTCTCCTTAGCCTCGAGCATCATCAGCCGGTGCGTCACCTCTACTAGGGAAAGAATTGAAACATATCCCTGAATATTACCTGCCGCGCAGCGTTGCATGAACCGGCCGCAGTCGTCCGAGCGCTGCGTGAGCCAGTAGACAAAAATATTCGCGTCGATCAAGATCCGGGCGCCTTCTTGGACCTCACGCAGATTTACTGTTCCCACATATCCATTCGCAAGACAGCTTGCAGGTCTTCGTCTGAGACCCGGATTGGATTGCTGTTGAGCCATTGCCAGGCTTGAAGGGATTCCTGCTTGCTTGGGTTTAGCTGGAGATAAGCGACTACGGCGTCATGCAAGATCTCGGCAAGGGGGCGTTGCTCATCGGCAGCGCGCTTCTTGAGCTCCTTGAATAGCCGCTCTTCTAGAACTGTTCCGATTTTGCGTTTCATCCTCTGTTCCCGCTTCGATTGTAGGTGAATTGAATTAGAGACGTCAAATGATTATCTAGATATCTAGAAGTAATCTAGACATGACGCAGAAATGCTGCCAATGTGCTACAATGTGCACATGTCAAAAAAGCAGAGTGTGGGTGTCCGGGAGCTGCGGCAAAATCTGAGTGTATACCTCAGGCGTGTAAAGCGCGGTGAGCCTATTGAGGTCACGGAACGCGGCCGGGCAGTCGCCATACTCGCGCCCCTACCCGAACCTGCCACGGCCATGGACCGACTGGTTGCTTCGGGCCGGGCTTCGGCGCCGGCCGGCGACCTGCTCGATCTGGCCCCAATTCCCTCCAGAGGACTGTCGAGACGACTCAGGCGCGCCCTCGATGACATCCGCGCCGAACGTCTGTAATGACGAAACTGATTTATCTCGATTCCTCCTCAATCATAAAGCTGGTCATCCGGGAAGCCGAGAGCACGGCGTTGATTGAGTTTTTGCGTCATCGTCTGCAGCGGACCTCAAGCGCCGTCGCCCGGGTCGAAGTGCTGCGAGCGCTTCGTCGTGCAGGAGCGACACAGGCCGAGAACGATCACGCTGTGGAAGTTCTCCGGCGTCTGGCCCTGATACGAATCAATGATGCGATCCTCGAGTCTGCAGCCGAGCTTGAGCCGTTCGACTTGAGATCACTGGACGCGTTACACCTTGCCAGCGCGCTGTCGCTTCAACCAGATCTTGAGGGCATCGTCACTTATGACAGACGTCTCGCGGCTGCCGCGCGACCACTGATGACCGTATGGACCCCGCAATGAACTGCAGCTTCTGCCTCGCGGGATCGAAGTCGATATCGACATGCTCTTGGCGTATAATCCGCACCATCGGGACTCATCCAGGACCGGGGACCACCCGCTAAGTTGACCTAAAGACCCCTCTCAGGTGAGTATCTCGACCTGGGTTGAAAACGCGGCTTTATTCCGGCTATCCGCCTTAGCACGGGAGGTGAGGCATGTTTCAAAGAGCAAGATACCTACTCATGGCTTTCGCAGTGGCTCCGTTTCTTCTTCTACCTACGTTTCAACGTTTGAATGCTCAGGTCCTTTACGGATCTGTTGTGGGAAGCGTGACGGACCAGAGCGGCGCGGTGGTGCCCGGGGCCACGGTCAGCATTACCAATGTCCAGACCGGACAGGCCCGAGAAGGCATGACCGACGACGCCGGCTACTACTCAATTCCCAACGTGCTTGAAGGCACCTACGACCTGGGCGTCAAGATGCCAGGGTTTCGCACTTACCTGGAAAAGGGGATCGTGGTCTCCATAAATACGGTCAGGCGCGTCAACATCACCCTGCAAGTGGGGGAAGTCGCCGAAACGGTCACCGTAGCGGCCAGTACGGCGGTCCTCCAGACGTCGAAGGCGGACATCAGTGTGAGTCTGGAATCGCGCGCGGTGGTGAATCTGCCCCTTTCCAACTACCGCAACTATCAAACCCTCATTAATCTGGTTCCAGGCGTCACACCGGGGAATCTTCAAAACGCCGTCACCGACACGCCCGGCCGTTCCTTGACCAACAATGTCAACGGAATGGACCGCGGCGCCAACAACACCCGCCTGGACGGTGCGGCCGATATTCTGGTCACGATGCCTCACCATGCCGTGTACGTCGCGCCGGTCGAAAGCGTCGAGACGGTCAACGTCTCCACTAACAACTTCGATGCCGAACAGGGCATAACGGGCGGCGCCGCCGTCACCGTGGTGACCAAATCCGGAACCAACGAGTTCCATGGCAGCCTTTTCGGCCTGCACGACAATAGCGCCTTGCGGGCCTTCCGCTGGGATGAGAATCGCGCCCAGCAAACCCGGAAGCCCAAGAGCATTCGAAACATCGACGGGGGCAGCGTCGGCGGACCCATCCTGAAAAACAAGCTGTTCTTTTTCGCCGATTGGGAAGGCACCTTCGAGCGGGTGGGCTTTTCCTCACTCTTTTCCGTCCCGCCGGCTGATTTCCGCAGGGGGGATTTCAGCAGAAAGCTGGGGGCGCAGATCAGGGATAGGAATGGCAACCCCATTATGATTCCCACTACCGAGGGCAGCTCCGTGCCCCTGCAGCAAGGGATGATCTTCGATCCCTTCACCGGCAACCTGAACGGCACAGGCCGTTCGGTCTTCTCTTCTAATGGAGCGCTCAACGTCATCTCTCCGGCTCGGTTGAACGGCCCCATGACAAAGCTGCTGGCTCTGGTTCCTGCACAGACCCTTCCCGGTGATACCGCCAACTACTTCAACTCCGGCAACCAGCGCCTGAACCGCAACAACATCGACGCCAAGATCAACTGGAACCGGAATGAAAAGCACCAGCTCTGGTTCAAGTACAGCGTCATGAATGCACTGGTCAGATGTGGTTTCAGCCTCGGCGAAGCCGGCGGCCCCGGCTTGTGCACCGGCGGCGGCCTCGGTGAAGGTTCCACCCTGACGCAGGTAGCCACAATCGGGCAGACGTACACCGCTTCGCCCAAATTCCTGATTGACGCGACGGTTGGTTGGACTCGATTTGGCCAGGTCGTGGAACCCCCTGACCTGGGCAAAAACTTCGGATCGGACGTGCTGGGGATTCCGGGGACCAACGGTCCCGACAGGCGGGAAAGCGGCCTGCCGGCTTTCAGCATCTCCGACTATACAACGTTGGGCAATGCGGAAGGCTGGAACCCACTTTACCGCAATGACCAGTCCTACACGTTAAATGTCAACTTCAACAAGATTCAGGACAATCACGACATCCGGTTTGGCTTGGACCTCATGCACCACCTGATGAACCACTGGCAGCCGGAGCTGGGCGATGGCCCGCGCGGTGCGTTTAGCTTCGGTTCTGCCGTTACGGCCTTGAATCCCAGCGCGATCGGTGCCGCTGTGGGATTCCAGGGAGGCACTCCATCGTTCGAGAACAGTTGGAACAGCATGGCAGCGTTTCTGCTTGGAACGCCCTCGTCCTCCGGGAAGAGCAGCCAGTTCATCAAGATGGACAGCAAAGAGAACACGTGGGCTCTCTACGTCCGCGACCGCTGGCGCGTTGGTCCAAAGCTGACCCTCAACCTGGGATTGCGATGGGAGCTTTACCCCACTCGGACGCGCTCGCAGGGCCTGGGCATCGAATCGTATGATCCCACAACCAACGAGGTGTTGGTCGGTGGCAAAGGCGGCATCCCCCGGGACAACGGCGTAGGCTACAGCAAGAAGCTCTTTGCTCCCCGTATCGGATTTGCCTATCAAATGAAACAGAGCACGGTGATCCGAGGCGGCTATGGCATTACCTACCATTCGCATCCCTGGGGCGCTCAGGCGTTGCGCGGATTCTATCCGCTGACGGTTGTCGGGTCTTTCAGTGGCGTCAATGGATTTCAGCCTGTTACGACGGATCCTAATTACGTGGCGGCAGGTATTCCCAACCAGCCGTTGGGCCCCAAGGTCGGAATACTGTCGATCTGCTGCCCGGACATCAGCAAGGGAAGGATTCCGCTGCCGTTGTCGGCCGAGATGGGCTACCCGGAGGCCAACAAGCAGTTGAAGCGGGGCTACATCGAGTCGTGGAATCTTACTATCGAGCAAAAGCTGCCGGCCGAGCTGGTAACGTCGATTGGGTACGTGGGGACCCAGTCTATAAATGGATTTGGGTTCATACAACTCAATGCGTCACAAACCCCGGGATCGGGCAACAACGGCCGACCGCTCTTTGCAAAGTTCGGACGCACCGCCAATACCAGACTGTGGGACGGCCGCAACCACAGCATCTACCACGCGCTGCAGGCCACCATCAATCGGCCCTTCACAGGCGGCCTTTTCCTCAAGGGTGCTTACACCTACTCGCGGGCCATCAGTGAAGCCGAGTACGCTGACTGGACGACCCTCCCGTGGAACGCGCTCAGTCAGCTCTCTCGCAACCGCGCCCCGGCGGTGTTTAACATCCCCCACATGTTGCAGCTTGCCTATGTGTACGAACTTCCCTTCGGGCCCGACAAGACGTGGGCAACACATGGTGTCGGCAGGACGCTCCTGGGAGGCTGGCAGATCAACGGCATCTTCAGTGCCTATCAAGGGCGGCAGTATACGCTTAGCGCTTCCGGCGCCTCGTTGAACATGCCGGGCGGCAACATCCAGACCCCGGACCAGGTCAAGCCCACCGTCGAAAAGCTGGGCAACGTCGGCGATGGCACCTTCTTTGACACCTCTGCGTTTGCGCGGGTCACGGAGGTTCGGTTCGGCACTGTGGGTCGAAACACTATGCGCGGGCCCGGCGTGGTGAATATGGATGCCAGCCTGTTCCGCACCTTCAAACTCACCGAGGGGCTCAATATGCAATTCCGGGCCGAGGCATTCAACGTGAGCAATACGCCACACTTCACCAATCCGAATGGCAATGTCAACAGCTCGAACTTCGGGAAAGTCCTCGGCGTAGCGAACGACCCGAGGTCATTCCGGTTCGGCTTACGCCTCAGCTTCTAGACTGGTTTGACCCATCATGCGGGCGCAGGCAACTGCTGCGCCCGGTTCTTTTTCCGGCGGACGCGACCTGCTCCTGTCCGAGCCTCTTTGGGAGCGGCATTGATGTATTCGGTAATGCTTTTAGGCGGCGCTTTTCTTGACGTCATAGTCTTATTCTCACTGATGCGTCGAGGTGCGGTCATTATGCAGTCATGCGACTGTGCGGCGTGCGGGGAATATGACGTTCAGAGGCAAGAAGGAAATGATTTCGCTGATTCGGACGGCAGTCGAACGCGGCGTCACATTCTTCGACACCGCCGAAGTATACGGTCCTTTCACAAATGAAGAACTTGTGGGCGAGTTTTGTAGCCAGTCAGCTTTACGGCGTCCAGGGCAGCGATCCCTGGATTGCGGGCACGACGATAATGCTGCTGTCGATAGTCTCGGCCGCCGCCGGCATGATCCCGGCGAACCGAGCCAGCCGCATCGATCCGATGCTGGCGCTCCGCTTCGAGTGAGCATGGCGCACCTTGGAGTTTCTATATTTTGGGAGGGGAGAGACGGCCTGAGGGCCGTCTCAGGGAATCCTACATTCTGTGAGTAGCGAGGGTTGCTCAATCCGTTTCTGCGCGCTGAAAGTGCCGCCCTGAGACGGCCCTCAGGCCGTCTGTCCGCATTCAATGTTCCGCGCTAAGCCTCGGTGGATATGGCGTGCCTGCGACCAATCCGATCGCACGACCAGATGTTTGGACTGCGATAATAGTAGAAGAGTTTCAGCAATTTACGACGCATGCTGACAACCGATCGAATGGCCCGGGCATTGCTTGCGCAACCAATCGGGAGGCGCAGCATGAAAATCCTCAATCAGCGGCGCGCTTACACTGATCGCACCGCGAGGGCCATGGTTCTAGCTGTAGCAACTGTCGGCCTGTTCGGCGTGTGCCGGCAGCTTGCAGATATACCCATTCGTGGGAAACTTCAGAAGCAAGCGGTCGGCATCGAAACGGCGGCTCCGGTCCTATCAAAGGCCGATGCTCACCAGACCCTGCCGGAGCGAACCGGAAGAAAACCTTTCAACTCTTCAAGCGGTAGGTCCACACGCGCTGAGTTGCTGCGAGCCTGCGGCAGCCTTCCCCTGGGTTTTGAAGCCAATCGCGGGCAGACGGATCCTGAGGTCAAATTCCTGTCCCGCGCGCCTGCTTACACTCTGTTTCTAACGTCTACTGAAGTTGTCCTGGTCCTTCGCAAACCTCGGCAACCCGAGAGCACCGGTGGGGATGAAGTCGTGCTGCGTATGCAATTCCCCGGCTCAAATGCCGCGCCACATGTCAGAGGGCTTGACGAGCTGCCCGGCAAAGTCCACTACTTCATCGGCAATCGTCCGACGGATGCGCCGATAACCGCCCCCAGTTATCGGAAGGTCAAGTATGAGGAAGTATATCCGGGTGTGGACCTTATTTTTTACAGCAGGCACGGGGAATTGGAATATGACTTTGTTTTTGCTCCGGGTGTTGACACAAATAACGTCAGGCTCTCCTTCGAAGGTGCCGAACACTTCATGTTGGATGGAAAAGGGGATCTCATTCTGCAGATTGCCGGCGGCCAGGTCCGCATGGCGCGACCGGTCCTGTACCAGGAGAGCGGCGGGGTTAAACATGAGATCTCCGGTGGCTATGCGATCCGTGACAGGAGTGAGGTTGCTTTTCGAGTCGACGACTACGATGTTGCCAGCCCCCTGGTGGTTGATCCGGTGTTGAGCTACAGCACCTATGTGGGAGGCAGCGACAGCGATGTTGCCCATGCTATCGCCCTGGACACTCAGGGCAACGCGTACATCGCAGGCGAGACGCGGTCAATAGACCTTCCGTCGCAAACCGGCATATCAACCGGCGCTTTTGGCAAGGTATTCATCGCGAAGATAAATGCAGCCGCTGATTTCATTGTGTACACCATCATTCTGGGTGGAACAAAAAACTTGGATCGGGCCTTCGGAGTCGCGGTGGATGCCGAGGGTTACGTTTACGTAACGGGCGAAGCCGGTTCCGATAATTTCCCTACCCGGAATGCCTTCCAGTCCTTCTGCGTGCTCGGTTCTCTGGGTGGCTGCCAGGATGCTTTCGTGGCTAAAATCGATCCGACGGGCACCGAGTTGATTTACTCCACTTTTTATGGGACGCCCCGAAACGAATTCGGAAATGCTATCGCCGTGGACTCGCTTGGCAACGTCTACGTTGCGGCGAGTGGACGAGGTTCCGATTCGGATGTTTTCGTCCTGAAGCTGAATCCGTCCGGCATTCCGTTCTATGCGAGGTCTTTCGTCGGTCGTGATCTTGACAGCGCCAATGGTATCGCTGTCGACTCAAGAGGAAATATTTACGTCACCGGCACGACACACTCGACCGATTTCCCTGTCCGCAACGCTCTGCAACCGACCAATGGCGGCGGAACTCTGACTGCGATCGGGGGAGGAGGCCCGTTTCCCGTTGATGCCTTTGTGATGAAACTGGATTCCAATGGATCAATCCTGTACTCCACTTACCTGGGTGGCAGCGGTGATGATACCGGAATGGCGGTTGCGGCCGACGCCGACGGCAACGCTTACATAACAGGTATGACGTCCTCGAACAATTTCCCGACGTCGAGTCCCTTCCAGCCGAGTCTTGCGGGGGGCTCTCCCCCGGTTGTGGGCAATCTCGCGGGCGGAGACGCTTTCGTGGCCAAGTTGAATCCGATTGGTTCGGCGCTGGTGTACTCCACCTATCTCGGCGGAAGCGGGAACGATGCCGGCGCAGATATTGCCGTGGATGCACAGGGATTCGCCTACGTGGCCGGTTCAACTGCTTCGACAGACTTTCCCACGGCGAGAGCTCTCCAGCAGCGCTCGGGCGGGAACGCCGACGCTTTCCTGATAAAGCTGAATGCCTCCGGTGCGTCGCTGGAATATGCCACGCACATTGGCGGGAGCGGGGATGATGTCGGCAACAGCGTCGCCGTCGATTCCGCCGGCAACGCTTACGTGGCGGGCGGTACATCCTCTGGAGACTTTCCGGTCACCAATCTTCAAGTGACTAAGGGGGGATT
>DASXQR010000099.1:0-5628 GCA_036507075.1 Acidobacteriota bacterium
AGGTTGGCTTCCTCGACAAAACTGTCAGGCCAGACCACCTTTAGGAGTTCGTCCTTTTCGACAAGACGACCCTGACGTTCCACCAGCACCAGGAGCAGATCGAATGCCTTGGGAGTCAATGGCACGATCTCTGCGCCGCGCAAGAGCGCATGCTCTCCCGGGTCGAGAAGATAAGGGCCGAACTCGTACCGATGTGGCACTTTGCGCATCACCCTTGTTTACTCAGCGGAAATTCTCAACCATCATGATGTCGCTTTCGAAGCGATCGATCTGTGTGTACAGGATTGTCCGTTCGTCGGGTGAGACGGACAAGCCCGAAATCATCGTAAGTGGCTTCCCGCATCGGGCCAACGTCGTCACTTGTCGCGACTGAAAATCAAAGAAGTGAATCGTCGGCGGGGTGGATGTCTCGAACCCGAGCTGCGAGGCTCTCACCGCAAAGTAAATGCCGTTGCGCGCCAGGTCCCAATAATCCGAAGAACCTGCCCCCTCATAATCGAGCACCAGTTCTTCAGAGCCACCCGACAAAGGAACGCGCCAGATTCCCGCTTGTCCGAGTCTCTTGCTGAAGTACACGTATTTTGAATCGAAAGACTCCACCGCCCGCCAGCCTCCGCCGCGCGTAACTTGGATCGCTCTGCCTCCACGTGCGGCGATCTTCCAGATATCGGCGGTTCCCGCCTTGTTTGATGAGAAATAAATCGACTTTCCATCGCGCGACCACGCGGGACGCGAATCATCGGAACGCTCTTCTGTCAGACGGCGCGGGGGGCCGCCGTCACCATCGATCAGATATATGTCACGCTGGCCTTCGAGGGTGACGTCAAACGCCAGGGTTCGACCGTCGGGCGACCAGGCGGGGTAGTAGCAGCGCGGGCCGTTAAAGTTCGTCAACTGCAGTAAGTTCGACCCATTCGAGTCGCAGGTCCAAATCTCAGAGTCGCCCGAGCGCGAGGAGCTGAACGCAATTCTTGTCTTTGCTCCCGGGGCGTTCCAAATTGACGGATTTTCATCCCACTGGCTCGAAAAAATCAGGCGTTTGGGCTCGCTCCATCGACCGGCAATGCCGGAGGATTCCACCTCCCAAATATTCGTGTCTAGCTCCCTGGCCATATAGGCGAGCCGTCGTTGCAGCGGCGCAATCACGGGACGAAACGCGGTTGTCCCCCCTAACCCCAGCGGGCGAACCAGGCTGCCCGCCCGAATATCGAGACGCCAGAGACCGTCCTGTTCTCCGATGTTGGACGAAAACACCAGTTCATTCGAATTGGCCCAGGTGATCCCGTGAACGATGGCGGTTTTATCGGAGATCCGCCGTTCCTGGGCGCCAGCCGGGGCGACGACGTAAAGATCATGTTTCCGTGATGTTACCCGTCTTCCGAAAGCGATGTGCTGCCCGTCCGGAGAGAAAACCGGATTGTCGTCACCGATGGCACTCGGCGGCGGCTGTGTCAGCCGTCGTTTCTCCCCTGTCTCAATCGTTAACAGAAAAATGGCAAAAGGCTCATGCGGTAAAACCTTGTCGGAAACCGCGAGGAACTTCGCATCAGGCGATGCGTCCATGCTGTTCTGGTAGGGGCGATAGCGAGAAAGCTCGGCGACACGGCGCTCCTGCCCGCCCAGCGGAGACACTAGAAATACGGCGCTGGAATCTGCGGTTGAGCGAATAAATGCAATGCGCCGCCCGTCGGAAAGCCAGACAGGGTTGCTATCGGTTGCATGATCCTGGGTCAAACGCAATGGTTTGTCGACACCGAGAACTTTCACGTAGATATCGGTATTTCCCGCGATGGTCCAGGTGAACGCAATTTGACTTCCATCGGGAGAGAATGACGGCTGGGACTCAACACCCGGATAGGAAGTGACCGGCACGATTTTGTAAGGAAGCTCCGGCCGGCCGTCGTCTTTTTTCAAACGCAGCGTGGTGAGTAGGAAAACAGCGCCGGCGGCAAATAACCCGCCCAACGCTAGCCCCAGCCATTTCATGTTGAAGAGCCGTCGTCGAGCAGAGACAACCGGCGCGGGAGCATAATCCCTAAGCGGGGCGGTACGGTCTGCGCCCGTCGCGTCTGCAGCAGCCCCGCTCCGTTTTGTCACCGGCGCGACGAAGCGATAGCCCCATTTCGGAACTGTTTCAATCGGATCCTGGGCTTCACCCGACTGGCCCAGCGCCCTTCGCAGCAGCGAGACGTTGTAAGAAAGATTCGCTTCTTCCACGAAGCTGTCAGGCCAGACCTTCTGCATCAGCTCGTCTTTTTGCAGCAGCCGACCCTGGTTCTCAACCATCACCGAAAGCAAATCAAAGGCCTTGGCCGGCAGGGCGATCACCTTTTCGCCGCGCTTTAAAAGGCGCTCGGCCGGAACAAGAGTAAAACCGGAGAATTCGTATATCTCGTTGGCAAGTCTGGCCATAACGACTCTAAGAATTTCCTAAGAACTCTCCAAGAATTTTCTGAAAAAGCCTTTGGCGCTCCCAAAGGACCCCCGACCCGGTGCTCTCGTACTGTGCCCGCGGATGTCGGCGTGCGGACCCTGGTCGGAGTGAATTAGAAACATTGTACGAGCCACGTTGTGGCTAATCAATCTGCCACTGCCCGCTGACCCAACACAGCGAGGTGGCTGATGCGTTCATTCAGCGGGCGTGTGGTAGTGAAGGTCGCATTTTGCGTGTGCCTGCTTTTAACGAGAGGTGTTGAAGGTAGAAATTCAGACAAGGTTAGAAATGCTTATACTATAGAGGGAGGAAACAAAATGAAAATGATAATACTTGTAAGAGCCTGCTTGACCATGACTCTGCTTGCCTGTCAGACGGCAGCATCCGTTACCGCCGTCAATCAACTCGAGGTGCGTTTTGGTGAATGGTCCGTCCCAGTGAATATCGGTCCACCGCTCAACACGGCGGACAACGATTCGTATGCGATCCTCTCAGAAGACGGGTTGACTCTCTATTTCACTTCGGATCGTCCCGGTGGTTTTGGAGGAGACGACATTTGGGTCTCAAGACGGGCTACTGCTGATTCCCCGTGGGGAACCCCGGTGAATCTTGGCCCGAACATCAATACGTCCGCTGCGGATTCGCTGGCTGTCTTGAACCACAATGAACGGGTCATGTACTTCCACAGCACACGTCCCGGCGGGTGTGGGCTGGGGGATCTGTGGAAGTCGCGGCGAGCCGACACCGACGAAGATGATTGGAGCGTCCCCGAGAACCTGGGCTGCGTCGTCAATACCGCCGCAGTCGAGATTGCTCCGGCATTTTTCATGGATGATGAAACCGATCAGAAATCCCTCTACTTTGGCAGCAATCGGGCGGGGGGCATCGGTGACTTCGATATCTACCAGACCTTCTTGCAAAAAGACGGTACGTTTGGTCCTGGTGTCCTCGTGCCGGGGCTCAGCAGCCCCAAGCGCGATACCCGTACCTTTGTCAGAAGAGACGGTCGTGAAGTCTTCATCACGTCGGATCGTGACGGGGGAAATGGTCTGATTGACCTGTGGGTATCTACCCGGGATAATCCCTCCAATCCTTGGAACGAGCCGACTAACCTGGGAGCGGTTGTAAACAGCTCAGCGGATGATGGGTCTCCATTTCTATCCCGCGACAATAAGACCCTCTATTTCTTTTCGGCCCGTCCTGGTGGCTTCGGCAAGAGAGACATCTGGATTACCACCAGGAGCAAGTTGCACGCAGCTTTTCCGTTCGCCACCGGCATCACATTTGATCGGCCCAGAGTCAGCGTTGGATCCTCCTACACGGCCACGTTCACAGGCGACAATCTAACGGATAAGACTTATTTCGATGTCCGCTTCCGTCCGCCACGCGGTACTGCGGATGAAGTGGTATGGAATGCACAACAAGGAATATCGGCGGAACATACGGTAGTTAGCACTGGTGCACTGGGAGTGTGGACCGTTACCGGCGTGCGCGCGCATCAGGACATCAACGATCACAGCGGCGCTTTTGTCCCGGTTTCGGCAACCATTACTGTGATCTTCCCGTAGTTAGAAGCTAGCTGGGATATGTCCTTTTTTATCTCAGTGTCCGACGCCATCGGGAAGGAAAACAACCAAGGTCGCATCTGTAAAAACCCGAAGGGGTTTTGAGAGTATAGCCGGCGGCAATGCCCGCCCCCGCGCCGCGGGGCGGGCGACGCCGCCGGTCAGTCAACCACAAAACGACCCGACGCTGAAAGCGTCGCAGAAGGTCATTCCATGTACTAGCCACGTTGTGGCTAATCAATCCGCCACTGCCCGCTGACCCAACACAACGAGGTGGCTCATGCGTTCATTCGGGGGCGTGTCGTAGTGAAGTGTGCGTTTTGCGTGTGGCTGCTCATAACGGCAAGCCGTTGAAGTAGAAATTCAGACAAGATCAAAGCGGCCCTTGAGGCTCTCGGGGCCATCGGATACTCCGAGGGCGCCGGAGTTGTGTCGATAGATGCAGTGCTCGATCGTCTGTGGTTCTCAACCATCGCGGAAAGCAGATCAAAGGCCTTGGCCCGGCAGGGTGATTACTTTGTCGCCGCGCTTTAAAAGGCGCTCGCCTGGAACAAGAGTAAAACCGGAGAATTCGTATAACTCATTGGCAAGTCTGACCATAACCGCTCTAAGAATTTCCTAAGAACTCTCCCAGAATTTTCTGAAAAAGCCTTTGGCGCTCCCAAAGGACCCCCGATCCGGCGCTCCCGTACTGTGCCCGTCAATGTCGGCGCCCAGACCCTGGTCGGAGTGAATTAGAAACATTGTACGAGCCACGTTGTGGCTAATCAATCCGCCACTGCCCGCTGACCCAACACGGTGAGGTGGCTCATGCGTTTCTTCAGCGGGCGTGTCGTAGTGAAGGTGGCGTTTTGCGTGTGTCTGCTTTTAACGAAAAGCGTTGAAGGTAAAAATTCAGACAAGATCAAAGCGGCCCTTGAGGCTCTCGGGGCAATCGGATACTCCGAGAGCGCCGGCGTTATGTCGATAGATGGAGTGCTTGATCGTCTGCGGCCGCCGGCAATAACCCTCTCGACGAAAGCTCGGGTGCTCGCCGGTCTTCCGCCCGAAGGCGAGGTGACGCCGTCGGATGCAGGGAGGCGCAAACTGGCGGCGCTTGGCTCGATACTCGAATACCATCGCTGCAATTCCGTCTACGTTATCAAAGTCATCGACGTGCCGCAGGCATGCCTGGCGCTGCATGCGCGCGCGGTACTCTTGATTTCCGAGAACGCGCTCAATCTGCTCAGTGTCGAAGAACTGCAGGCGGTCGCCGCGCACGAAACGGGACATGAGTATGTCTGGGATGAATACCAGCGCGCGTTTGACGAAAAGCGGTCACGCGAGCTGCGAGAATTGGAAACACGCTGCGACGCGATCGCCCTTGTGACCCTGTTGCGTCTGGAGTTGAATCCGGAATCTCTCATTTCCGGAATTTCGAAGCTGACGCGTTTCAATGAACGAATCGGAGCGACGGCCAATGCGGGCGACTATTTTCCGCTGAAGGAACGAATTCAGGCCATGCGGGAGATGATCGAAATCCTAAATCGCTGACGGTCCAGCCGGGTCCCGGAGCCAACACAAACACGCACCGAGGCGATGCAAGCAGCAGACCGCGAAGCGGTCAAAGAATATAGCCAGGGGCAAGCG
>DASXQR010000100.1:0-47490 GCA_036507075.1 Acidobacteriota bacterium
AATCGCATCCGTTCTTCCATCGTCGACCTCTCTGCCCAGGGCATCCTGTGATCTCCTCAAAGACCCCATTCTGCCCTGTTCAATTGTGTCAACGATGTTGTGAGGTTAAAGTGTCAACGATGTTGTGAGGTTGTACCCTGACCATGGACAACGGACCACGGACAACTGACAACGGACAACTGACTACGGACCATCGACTACTCATCGCGCAGCGCCGTCATCGGATCGACTCTGGTTGCTCTGCGCGACGGGATATAGGTGGCGAGCAGCGCCACCGCGACCAGCAGCGCGGTGATCGCAGCAAATGTCGCCGGATCGGCTGCGGTGATTCCGTATAGAAAGGCGCCTATCAGGCGCATTGAGAGGAAAGACGCGATCAGCCCGAGAGCCATTCCCAGCGCCAGCATCACCATTCCATCCATCATGACCAGTTTCAAAACGTGCTTTCCGACGGCGCCCAGCGCCATACGGATTCCGATCTCTCGCGTTCTGCGGCTGACCGCATAACTCAACAAGCCATAAATTCCTACCGACGCAAGCAGCAGCGCAAGCCCGCCAAAGCTGGTGAGCAGAATCGCCGCCATACGCTGCGCGTAGAGCGAGTTCCTCTTCTGTTCTTCCAGCGTGCGCACAGCAAAAAGCGGGAGGTTCGGATCAAAGGACTGAACCTGCTTACGGATGGCTTCAATCATTGCGCTCGGTTCGCCGGCGGTTCGCACATGCAGCGCCATACCAGCGGTGTAATGCTGCGCCAGGGGGAAGTACATCGTCGGAGGAATGGTTTCCGTCAGCCTGCGGTACTTGCTGTCGCGCGCCACTCCGATGACTTCCATAACCTGCGCCGGCCGTCCCGGGAAAGCGGAACGTGTCAGATGCTTCCCGATTGCGCTTTGACCGGGCCAGTACTGTCGTTCGACTGTTTCGTTGACTATCACCACGCCAGGGCCCTCGTTGGTATCCTGAGGTCCGAAATCGCGGCCCCGCAGGATTGGAGTGCCCATGGTCTTGAAATAAGAAGGCGCGATGATATTCAAGCTGAAATTGATCGGCGACCCTGGCCTCGATTGGTGGCCTTCGACCTGCACGGTCATCCGCATCCCGCTGTCTCCCAGGGGCACAATTCTCGCCAGGCTTGCCGCTTCAACACCCGGCAATGCCGAAACGCGTTCCAGCAGACTCGCATAAAACTGTCTTCCTTTCGCTTCCGTATAACTGTTCAGCTCCAGGTCCATCGACATGGTCAGGACTTTGGAAAGATCGAAGCCGGCGCTGATCGACTGCAGCTTGATCACACTGCGAATGCACAATCCCGCGCTGATCAGAACGATCAGTGACAGCGCCACCTGCAGGACCAGCAACAGATTTCGCAGCGTCCAGCGCCGGTTTCCATGGCCGATAGTCACAACCCCCTGTTTTAAAGCCGGCACCAGTTCAGGGCGGGAAATCCTCAATGCAGGCGCCAGGCCAAAGACAATCCCGGTGAGGATGGAGATAGACACCGCAAATGCCAGCACGCGCAGATCCAGCGCGGCATCAAATGAGGATGCGGCCATTCCGGGCGGCCGGAAGGCCACCAGAACATCTCCCAGCCAGAACGCCAGCACCAGGCCCAGCGCTCCGCCCGCCGCCGAGATCACCACGCTTTCGGTGAGCAATTGGCGAATCACTCTCCAGCGGCCGGCGCCAATTGACAGCCGGATGGCGATTTCTTTCGCGCGCATCCCGGCGCGGGCCAGCAGCAGATTTGCAACATTGGCGCATGCCATCAGCAGAATCAATCCCACTGTTGCCATCAAGAGCTTCACCGGCGTGGAAAGCTCGCGCACCATTGCCGTGTCGCCCTGGCTGCCGCCGGCAAGCACAAGGTTCGGGTAGGTGTTCATCGGTTCAATTCTGGCAATTTGCGCCGCCAGGTTTCGGATGCGCTCTTCGGCCTGGCGAATGGTGATTCCCGGCTTCAGGCGCCCCATCATCAGAAGCCATGTGAACTGGCGCATGGACAGTGGGTTGATGTGCATGGGCATCGCCTGCGCCACCATGGCCATGGGAACATAGATTTCCGGAGCATAGCCTCGGCGCGTGCCTGTGAATTCGGCCGGCGCAACTCCGATCACCGTGAAATCGTGGTCGTTCAGTGTGATCTTCGTTCCAATCACTGCACGATCCATCTCTAGCCGCCGCTGCCAGAATTCGTAACTGATGAGAGCCACCGGACTGGCCCCGGGGATCTGGTCTTCATTCGCCCTGAATGCGCGGCCGAGCGCAGGCTTGATGCCAAGAACAGAGAAATAATTCCCGGAGACAATCATTCCCTGAATACGCTCCGACCAGCGTCCTCCCAGACTGAGCGGGATCTCCGAGTAGCAGAGGAGACCGCTGAACACATCGTTCTGATCGCGGTAGTCCTTGTAGAGCGGATAATTGAAACTGGTGTCTATGCCTTCCGGAAATCGGACTCCCACGATGACGAGCCGTTCGGGTTCGACGACGGGTAAGGTCCGCACCAGGATCCTGTCCGTGAGGCTGAAGATAGCCGTGTTGGCGCCGATGCCAAGGGCCATGGAAAGGACGGCAACCAGTGTGAAAGCAGGCTCCTTGGCGAGCATCCGAAGGCTGTAACGAAGGTCTTGCCAGAGTTTTTCCATTGTTTTGAATCTTCAGTTGTGCCGGAACGGTTCACTACTTCATCGCAGAACCACAGCCCTGCAGAATGCCGCAATCAAGAGCCGTCCACGAGCACGTGCACGTCAACGACCACGTCTGACGTCGACGATCACGCCAACATACAGATAACCTTCAATTCTCCGTAGTTTGTGACCCACCGAGTGAAATCGTAAACGTAATTGTGGACGTTGACGTGCACGTGCTCGTAGACGGCTTTGAAAACTTTGCTACAGACAACGGACAAGCTTTACTCATACCTCAATGCGACAATCGGATCGACTTCCCGTCAACCCGAAACGCGGGCACAGCCCGCCTAGACAAGCGCGGTTTCAGCGTTGGCGACGCTTTCGTCGACCACACGTCCGTCGAAAAGATGAACGGAACGCTGTGCATCGCGGGCAAAGCGCGGATCGTGCGTAACCATGCAAATCGTGGCTCCTTCACTGTGCAGTTCGCGCAACAGGCTCATGACCGCCTCGCCGTTCTTCGAATCCAGGTTTCCCGTGGGCTCGTCTGCCAGCAGAATCAAGGGCTTTCCTACCAGAGCTCTGGCCACTGCCACGCGCTGCTGCTGGCCGCCGGAAAGCTGGCTGGGAAGATGCTTGGCGCGGTGCGCCATGCCCACCTTTTCCAGCGCTTCCTGAACCCGCGCCTTTCGTTCCGAGCTCTTCATTCCGCGATAAGTAAGAGGAAGTTCCACATTTTCAAACACGGTCAGATCCCCGATGAGGTTAAAACTCTGGAAGATAAAACCGATTTCACGGTTTCGAATGCGAGCCCGCTCCGCCAGTTTCAGATTTTCAACCGGCTTTCCATTGAGGGTATATTTCCCTTCCGTCGGCGAATCGAGCAAACCGAGGAGAGATAGGAGCGTGGACTTTCCGCATCCTGAAGGGCCGGCAATGGAAACGTACTCCCCGTTGGCAATTTCAAGGTGAATGCCGGAGAGCGCGTGTGTTTCGACCTCGTCGGTGTAAAAAACTTTGGTAACGCCGTCCAGCTTGATCAGCGGCGGTGCGGATGTGTTCATCTCATCTCCTTAGTGTGTCGCGCTTTCGCGGTTCCGGCTTCTTGCAGCGAGGATGCGCTTGTTTACCCGGATTATTCACAAACCGCAAGAACTAGCCGCCGATTTGCGCGGACAACGCTGATGGTATCGGGGTCGAGGGATGGGCGTCGACGTCCAGCAAAACTGACAAACTGTAGCTATGGAGCCCATCCCTCGACCCCGATACTAATCCGTGTTTTCCGTGTAGATCAGCGGCCAATTCTTTCAGTTTGCGAATAATCCGGGCTTACGCGCGCGGCTCCGCTCCTGGCAAAGGTTACTTCAACCTCACCCGATCGTACCCGTCCCAGGCTGCCATATCGGAAAGAATCACTTGATCGCCTTGCTTCAGGCCTCCAAGGATCTCGATTGTGTTGACCGAGCTTCGACCGAGTTTCACCTGAACCCTGGAGGCGAACTTTCCTCCTTCTTCGATCTTGAAAAGCGTGACGTTGCTCTTCTCCTGACCGAATCCCGGCCTGCCGACGTAGAGAATATTTTCCAGCCGCTCCAACTCGATCGTCCCATCAACATTTAGATCGGGGCGCGCGCCTGACGGGAGAGGGCCGTCAAGCGCAACATCGACTGCAACCGTGCCATTTTGAGACGCGGGATCGATGCGGCTGACAAGCCCCATAACCACCCCGTTGCGGGTGTCAATTTCCGTTTTTTGCCCCACTCGGATGTCCTTGGCTTGCGTTTCCGCAATTCTCAGTTGTGCCTTGAGCCTGGTTGGGTCGGAAACGCGCGCCAGATTTGTTCCCGGGGCGACCTGCTGTCCCAACTGAATGGGCATTTCCTGCAGCACGCCGCTCATTCCGGCGCGGACGTGAAGGGCTTCCGCCTGGCTCTTTTTTAGCTGATGAAGCGCCCGAGACTGGTCCACTCGGGTGCGCTGCGCAGCCAGTTGAGCTCTAATCGACTCGGCCGCGATCGAAAGTCGCTTCTGCTCAATGCTGTTCCGGTTTGCCAGTTCGTCAGCGGTCACCTTGGAAAGCTTTCGAGTCAGATCGGCAATTAATCCTTCCTTCACAAGCTGCTCGTCGGTATCCGCCTTCATCTTGGCCTGGTTGTAATCGGACTGCACGCGCGCGGCCGCGGCTGCCTGATCGAGACGCTGGCTTTCAAGCTGCACCGCCAGGGTGGTGTAGTCGGCCTCGGTGGCTTTAACCTGCATTTCTGCATCCAGAACGTCGCGCTGCAGCACGGGATTGCTCAGTTCCAGCAGGATTGTCGACGGAGTAACTATAGCCCCCGGTTTAGCCAGAATTCTCTCAACACGGCCTTCCGTGCTGGCCGGTATCCAACGAATGTCTTCAGGCACCAGCGTCCCAAGACCGTGAACCTGGCGCAGCATGGAACCACGCTTGACCGTGTCGGGCCATACAGCTTCCACAAGCGGCGCGGCTGGTTTGAGGCGGTTGACGGCAACAGTAATAGCGGTGAGGAGTCCAGCCACCAGGATGAAGTAGACAATCCGGCGGATTAATTTCTTTCTAGCTACTGATTTTCGAGGTATATCCATAGGTAAAAGCGCTACTCGCTTCCTTCTTACTACGCAACGGCTATGCCAGACTCCCTTGGTCCACTAACATATTGAGCAGAGAAAGTTTAACGTACTTGAGCCTGCCACCTGGCAGGTTAGTCCGTCCCATTTTTGGGAATAACTTCGACCGAAATCGAACAGGAAAAATTCACCACAGGCGCATGGAGGAATGGAGGGATGGAGGAATGGAGGAATGGAGGAATGGAGGAATGGAGGAATGGAGGGATGGAGGGATGGAGGGATGGAGGGATTGAGAGATTGAGAGGAGATGGAGGGAGAAGAGATTGAGGAAAAAGGAGGGGGCTTGCGGAGAGAAGACACCCATCCCTCCGTCCCTCCATCCCTCTATCCCTCCATCCCTCCGTCCCTCCGTCCCTCCATCACTCCATCCCTCAGTCCCTCAGCCCCTCCAGCCACCGCGGCATTTTGAAACAATTTCCGGCCTTTCACATCCAATAAATGCAGATGGAATCGGTCGCATGAAACCTAAAACCTGTATTTTCGCCCTCGGCCTTTTTTGCCTTTTGATCTTCGGGGGCCTTTCCCCTACCACGGCTCAAAACGCCCCCAGCCAGAATGACCTTCTGGAGAAAACAATCGACGCCGCCAATATTCAGAGCGTTGAGGTCAGGACGGACCTCGGCCAGATACGGATTCGAGGATGGGAGAACCGGTCGATTGCCGTACGGGCAAAGAAGCTTCCGGGTACTGAGCTTTCGATCAATCAGCTTGGCACAGAACTGCAATTGCGGCCAACCGGCCAGCGTCAGGGTGTCGAATACATGGACCTTTACCTGCCGGCTAACCTGTCGGTTAAGGTCATCACACTGGCAGCCGATATCGTGCTGCAGCAGATCAACGGTCCTATTTATGCCGACACGGTTTCCGGCAAGATTCACCTGTTTGAAAACAAAGGAAAGATTCAGGCAGTTAACAACTTCGGAGAGATTCGAATTCTCACAACACCCGACTTTGCCGCCCAGGCGGAACTGAAGAGCAAGTCAGGCGACATTCACATCACCCTTGGAAACGAAAGCGCCCGGGTTCATGCGGTAACCCAGGGGGCCATTTACTACAATGGCGCGCAGCGCGCCGCTGCAGGCAAGAAAGAGTCAGTCGTAGATGTAGGCGGCGGCGCAACCGCCTCGCTGCAGGCATCCAGCAATACCGGCAAGATTGTGATCCAGGCATCGCGGCCCGCAGGCCAGAGTACGGTTGCCCGAAACAACGAACGGCGGCCCGCAGAGCCGGTTGCCGACCCACGAACCCAGGCTTCATCGCGCCCGGCTGAGCCCTATCCGCAGCAAGCAGCGGACAACTCGGGTGACCGGAATTATCCAAGCGGCAGTCAAAGCGCCGAAGGAACCTCAGGTGATAAGAAAAACTACAAGGTCCTCGGCTCGACTGTGGATTCCGGATATGCGATTCGGACCAACGTCGACTACATCAACCTGAACGTTAGTGTGCGCGATCGTTCCAACCGGAGCATCCCCATGCTTCGCAAGGAGGATTTTCTGGTCTACGAAGACGGCCAGCCGCAGCAGGTGGACAAGCTGCTGGCAGCAGACGTGCCGTTTAGCCTGTTGTTGCTGATGGACGTCAGCGGCAGTACTTCCGGATTCGAAGATCTGATGAAGGAAGCAGCGATTAACTTCCTGCGGCAGTTAAAACCGCAAGATGAGGTCGCGGTGGCGACGTTCAGCTCGGATGTGCAAATGCTTTCGGATTTCTCAAATCGACGCTATGACGCTGAACGCGCGATTCAAAGCATCCGCTCACATGGCGGGACTGCGTTCTACGATGCTCTGGATGCATCCATCCACGATTACATGACACACGTCAAAGGTCGCAAGGCGATTGTCGTGTTTACCGATGGTGTGGACAATCAGATGGAAGGCCGCGGCTCCGGATCGACCACGACATTCAACGAACTGATCAGAGGCATTCAGGAGATCGACACCATTATTTATCCCATCTTTCTCGACACGGAAGGAAATTCATCCTTTTCATCGGGCGGCGGGTTGGGCCGGGTTCTTGCAGATATTCTAAGCGGCGGGGGAACGGGACGCAGCGTGCGCATAGGCGGAGGTGGAAAACGCGAATATTACGAGCGCGCCCATCAGGAATTGGCCGCCATCGCCGAGCAAACGGGCGGCCGGTTGTACGCCCCTCACAAACCCGAGGACCTCAATGGAGTCTATCGCCAGATTGCAGACGACCTTCGGATCCAGTACACGCTGAGTTATCTGTCGAGCAATCCGGTAAAGGACGGAAGATGGAGACGAATCCAGGTCCGCATCCAGGGCCACCCTGAATACGCCGCCAGAACCCGCCTCGGATATTACGCCGTGGATGAGACCCGACGCCGGGCCGACAGCCGCGGCCGGCCGTAGAATCAGCCGCCGATTTACACGAATTAACACTGATCAATATCGGGGTCGAGGGATGGGCGTCTACATCCAGCGCAACTGACACACAGTCTTCACGGAGCCCATCCCTCGACCCCGATATCAATCAGCGTAGTTCGCGTAAATCGGCGGCTAATTCTTGGGTTGCCGCGGCGGTGGCCCGACTCTCTAGACGCGCGTACTTTCCGGCCAGCGTGACGTAAACATCAAGCGCGCTGAAAGGCTGCTCAAAGCGCAGAAAGAACATTTTGCCTATCTGCGCGCGGGACGTCTTGCCTTTCAGATAAAGCTGGTAGAGCCTCTCACCCAGCGAGTATCCCAATTCGTGCACCAGCATGGAGTAAACATGTCCGCTGGCGTTGATTCCCTTCAGGATCACAGGAGGAATCTCCCGCATCTTTCGATAACGGAGCTCCAGCTCCGTGTGACTCTCCAGGAACTGCCGGATCAATCGGTACTGCGCGCGATGCAATCCGAACTGCTGCCGCAGATTGCGCGGCTCAGGGTTTCGGAAAATGGAGTGCTGCAGGTGGTCCCGTGTCGGGTCAATCAGCTTGGAGCCGAAGTATCCCAGGCACTCTTCCATTACCTGCACGTAAAAGAGGTCCGAACGGCTGCGGACGGTTCTGCGGAAATATCCATGGCGCTCTCCTTTGCAGGCGAAGTTGACAAAGTGAGCCGCTTCTTCGGCGGCATGCACCGGGTCAAACGCCCCCAGGAAAATCGCATTGGCCCGCGCCACATAACAACTGCCTCGTATCTTGACGTGTGCTATGACCGCCTCGATTTCATCCGGTCTCAAGCCCGAGCCTGATAAGATGCGCGGGAAGTCTTCGGCCTCGTCCTGCGAATAGATTTCCGGATACGCATCCACAAAAAGTTCAGCGCCGCCGCCCTCGCGCTCCAGAGAGTGCTGGAATTTGTCGACCCGGATGAATTTGGCAACCACATCGATCAGATTGTAAACGGAAGTAGTGAGACAAATCTCATCCTCGCCCTCCGCTCCCATTTCACCTTTCCAGCGCTCCAGAGCCCGATAGTAGGATTCGTATTTCAAGAAAGGATTGCTGTTGAAGACACAGTAAACACCCGGTCTAATTCGCACCTGCTCGGAATCTTCGATTCCTTCGCGGCTCAGTTGCCAGTAGATCTTGTCGATATTTTGAAGGATCGTCAGTGAAGTGACCTTACCGGACTCACTGCCGAGCATGCTGTTTACTTTTTCCGGAAGGTGACTGCTCGCCAGGTGTGCTTCGCCGAAAATGACCACTACCTTTGATTTAGGCCACCTGTGCAGCATGTCGACAATCTTGCGTGCCGCGGCTGCGTCGCGGCGCGCAATCATGCGCAAATCATTGCGCGGCGGCGAATCGACCCCGCAAATTGGAATATGCAGCCGTCGACAAACGTCGATGATGGGACTGTAGCACTTCCAGTCGTAGCCCCATTCAAGGCTGAAGCGAATTCTTCTGAGAAACGCCTGCTCGGAGATCTGACCACTGACGTACTGGTCCAGCGCCGCCTGATTCCGCGTATAGAAAACTTCGGTGCCGAGAACCACGGGAAACTGTTTGGCCGTGCGTTCGAGCAGCTCGGCTGCATAGTGTTGAGACTGCGGCAGCGCGTGATAATCACCCACATAAATCAACCGGGCGCTATCGATTTGAGAATCCAATTCATCCCTGGAAACAATGGACTCGTGCCTTGAAAATTCCCTGGTGAACTCACGAACGTAGCGGGAGCGGCTGTTTTTGTCGTCTCCGAAAATCTGCCGCTGAAGGGCCGCAATTTCCCTCTGCAGGAACCGCGTCTTCTCGAGGAGATTGCCGTTGGGTTCCAAAGCCCTCTTTTTCACAACTTTAAGTTTAGCGTAGAAACTTTCAAATGCGGATTTTGGAATGCGAATTGCGGAATAAAACCGTCCGTGGTCGGTGGTCCGTTGTCCGTGGTCGGTGATTTTATCGTGCAATCGTGCGGAATTGCGCACTTCGTAGCGGAGTCATAGAGGAGCCTTCACCATAAGAGCAAAGCCCGGCTGTAGGCCGCAACCATAGAAAAAGCCGAGGACGGCCACGTGCACGTCAACGTCCACGATTACGTTTACGACTTCGCTCGGCTCGTCGCAAACTGCGCAGAACTGAGGAGCTGTCAGTGTGTTGTCGTGTTCGTGGACGTGAGACATGGTCGTTGACGTGCACGTGCTCGTGAACGTGGACGGCTTTTTGGTTGCGCCCAACGGCCGGGCTGTGGCTCTGGGGTGAAGTCTTTTTCCCGATGGCGGCCAGACCAGATCGCTACTTCCAGCCCGCTTTCCTTGACACTCAAAAAAACCGGTGATAGCGTGCCCTGTTTCATCCACTGGTTTGACGAATGAAACAGACCCCTCTGAACAGGATCCACCGGCAGATGGGCGCGCGCATGGTGGATTTTGCAGGGTGGGACATGCCGGTGCAGTACGAGGGAACCGTCAAGGAACACCTTGCGGTACGCCAGGCTGCGGGTCTGTTTGACGTCAGCCACATGGGTGAAATCGAGATCAAGGGACCCGATGCCCTGCCGCTGGTTCAAAAGGTAACTTCCAACGACGCCGCTTCCCTTCAAATCGGTCAGGCTCAATACTCGGCCTTAATGAATCCGAACGGTGCTTTCGTCGATGACACTCTGGTCTACCGGCGCGGACCGGAGCATTTCTTTCTTTGTGTAAATGCAAGCAACCGGGAAAAGGATTGCGAGTGGATCTCCGAGAACGCGGAAGGAAATGTCCGGGTGGAGAACAACAGCGATCTGTATGTGCAACTGGCCGTCCAAGGACCAAAAGCGATTGCGATCCTGCAGCCTTTTACCGCGGTCAGGCTTGATAAGATCCATTACTACTGGTTCGCTGAAGGTGACTTTCTGGAAGCCCCGGCCATTCTTTCGCGAACCGGATACACGGGCGAAGATGGATTTGAGATTTATTTTGCGCCGGAACACGCCGAGCGGATATGGAATGCCATTATTCAGGCGGGCAAGGGCCACGGGCTTGTGCCGGCAGGCCTCGCGGCGCGAAATACGCTTCGACTTGAAGCCAGGATGGCGCTGTACGGAAATGACATCGATGACAGCACCACCGTCCTGGAGGCTGACCTTGGCTGGATCATAAAGTGGAGCAAGGGTGACTTCATCGGTCGCCCCGTCCTGGAAGAGCAGAAAGCGCAGGGTATCAGGAGAAAACTGGTCGGTTTTGAAATGGCAGATCCCGGCATCGCGCGCGATCATTATCCGGTGCACCTGGACGATGGGCGGACCACGCAAGTCTGCAGCGGCAGCTATGTTCCTTTTCTTCAGAAGAGCATCGGACTGGTCTATCTTCCCCGCGAGTATAGCGCCGTGGGAAGCGAGTTTCTGGTTGAGATCCGCGGCAGGAAATTGAGAGCGCGCGTTGTGCCGACTCCATTCTATAAACGGACGAAACAATGAAGACACCTGAAAACCTGCTTTACACCAAAGACCACGAATGGATCCTGATAGAAGGAGACATCGGCACAGTCGGCATTACTGATCACGCGCAGCATGAGTTAGGAGACGTGGTGTTCCTGGAGTTGCCAAAAGCCGGCGATTCTTTTGAACTGGGACAGCCTTTCGGCTCGGTGGAATCGGTCAAAGCCGTGAGCGAGATTTTTTGTCCCGTCAGCGGAGAGTTAACCGAGGTGAATAAGACTCTTTCGGAGCAGCCCGAGACCGTGAACTCAGACCCCTACGGGGATGGCTGGATGATCAGGCTGAAAATCAGGGATTCCAGAGAGCGTGACCAGCTTCTCACGGCAGACGAGTATAGCGCCTGGGTATACCAGGAAAAGAGTTGATGTTCCGGTACGTTTCGCTGACAAAAGATGAAAAGCTGAGAATGCTGAAGGCGATGGGCCGCCGCAGCGTGGAAGAGCTGTTCGATTCCATTCCCTCGGACGTGCGGCTCAAGGGCGACCTTTCCATTCCCGGCCCGCTTTCCGAAACCGAAGTACTGCGCTACTTCAAACAACTGGCCTCACAAAATCTCAACTCCGAAGAGCAGTCGTATTTTCTGGGCGCTGGAGCCTACCATCACTTCGTACCGGTCATCATTGATTCCCTTATTTCGCGCGCCGAGTTTTTAACCGCCTATACTCCCTATCAGCCCGAAATTTCACAGGGAACACTGCAAAGCATCTTTGAGTTTCAGACCATGATCTGCCAGTTAACCGGAATGGATGTTTCCAATGCGTCGCTTTACGACGGCAGCACCGCGCTGGCAGAGGCGCTGCTGATGGCAGAGCGCACGCTGAAGCGCCGCAGCTTCGCAATTTCGAACCTGATCCATCCCCAATATCGGGCGGTCATGGAAACTTACACCCGCAGCATGGACTTCCGGATCACATCGGTGCCGCATACTCGCGAAGGCCTGACCGATCTGGACGCCGCACAGCAGGCGCTGAGCGGCGAATCAGCCGCGCTGGCCGTGCAGTATCCAAACTTTTTCGGGAATGTCGAAGATCTGCAGCGTGCCGCCGATGTGGCGCACCGCCACAAGGCAATGCTGATTGTGGTAGTGACCGAGCCCATCGCTTTGGGTCTGCTCCGCCCGCCGGGTGACTTCAGTGCCGACATTTGTCTGGGTGAGGGGCAGGGGCTGGGAATTCCACTCAGCTACGGGGGGCCGTACCTCGGGTTTTTTGCAGCTCGCGACGAGTTTAAAAGGCAAATGCCCGGAAGAATCGTGGGGGAAACGGTCGACTCGGCAGGGGAACGGGGATTTGTGCTCACACTGGCCACGCGCGAGCAGCACATTCGGCGCGAGAAAGCCACGTCCAACATCTGCACCAACGAAGGTCTGATCGCCCTGATGGCCAACATCTTTATGTCCACGCTCGGAAAGACCGGCATGCGCGAACTGGCCATGCAGAATTTCAGCAAGGCCCGCTACACGGCCCGGCGGCTGCAGGAGAGCGGCGTGCCGCTGGCATTCGGCAACAGATTCTTCAATGAATTCGTGGTGCGAACACCGCGGCCCGTCGTCGAGATCAATGAGCGGCTGGCGCGGGAAGGCATCATTGGCGGGTACGATCTCTCATCTGATTATGCGGGAATGGAAAATCACATGCTGGTTTGTGTCACCGAGCAGAACACCCGCCGGCAGATTGACCGGTTTGTGGAATTAATGGCCCATTAGTTGCCATGATACTCCGGCTGCTGATTCGGAACATCGCTTTCACCGCAGAGTCGCCGAGGACGCCAAGCCTCGCAGAGGTTAGCAATGGAAACTCTGCGGAAACTTGGCGTTCTTTGCGGCTCTGCGGTGAATGCAACGTGTTCGCCTCAGATCGGCTGAGATTTGGGCTCGCTACTTTGGTTTCCGGCTATGGCTGCCCTTTGGCAACACTTCATGGTTGGCGGCAAAACAGATGCGCGTACACTCAATTCCAAATATAGACGAAAGCCTGATATTTGAGCGTTCCACACCGGGCAAGACCGCTTATTCGCTGCCGATGCTCGACGTGCCGGAAGCCGATGCGGCTTCGTACCTGGGCGCTGAAAATCTGCGACAATCAATTGAAGACTTCCCAGAGCTGTGCGAGCTGGATGTGATCCGCCACTTTACCCGCATCTCCACCTGGAATTACCACATCGACATCGGAATGTATCCGCTCGGTTCCTGCACCATGAAGTACAACCCGCGGTTGAACGAGAAAGTATGGCGCATCGCCGGAATTTCCGGCTGCCACCCCCTGCAACAGAGTTCCCTGGCGCAGGGAAATTTGCGCGTGCAGTATGAATTGCAGAACCTGTTGCGTGAGATCACCGGCATGGTTGCCGTTTCGCTGCAGCCCGCTGCCGGAGCCCATGGCGAGTTGACGGGAATACTTATGATCCGCGCATACCATGATTCCCGGAATTCAAGGCGCAAGTACGTGCTGATCCCTGACAGCGCGCATGGAACCAATCCGGCCAGTGCGGCCATCGCGGGCTACCAGGTCAAGTCGGTTCCGTCTAACCCTGACGGTCGGGTAAATTTCGACTGGCTGAAGTCGGTTGTCAACGACGAAACAGCCTGCCTGATGATCACAAATCCCAACACGCTGGGCATTTTCGAACGGCGCATCAGGGAAATCGCCGACCTGCTCCACCAGAAGGATGCCCTGTTGTACATGGACGGCGCGAATTTCAACGCCTTGATGGGCTATACCCGCCCCGGTGAGATGGGAGTCGATGTGATTCATCTTAATCTTCACAAGACATTCAGCACTCCCCATGGAGGCGGCGGGCCGGGGGCCGGTCCGGTGGCCGTAAGCAGGCGCCTGGAGCCTTTTCTTCCCGTGCCACTGGCGGCCCGAAAGGCCGACGGTACGTATTATTTCGATTTTGACCGTCCCCAGAGCATCGGCCGGGTGCGCGCATTCTTTGGGAACTTCGGCATGCATGCGCGCGCGCTGTGCTACATCCTGACTTGCGGCGCCGCCGGGTTGAAGGAAATCTCTGAAACAGCGGTGCTGAACGCCAACTACCTCCGTCACCAGTTGAAGGATCTATTTGACCTTCCTTACCCGGAAGATTCACTGCATGAAGTGATCTTCTCCGATAAACTGCAGAGCCGGAAAGGCGTAAAGACTTTCGATATTGCCAAGCGCCTGATGGACTACGGTTTTCATCCACCCACAATTTATTTTCCGCTGATCGTCCCGGGAGCGATCATGATCGAGCCGACGGAAAGTGAAAGTAAGCAGGAACTGGATGCGTTTGTCGAGGCGCTTCGTTCCATCTGCCGGGAAATCGATGAGAATCCGGAAAAGGTGCTGCAGGCACCCCATAAGACCAAGCTGCGCCGCCTGGACGAAGCTCGAGCCGCGCGCCAGCCGGTTCTGCGCTGGCGCCGCCCGAACCGCCAAGAACGCGAAGAGCGCTAAGTCGCGATGGGATCCAGCGCCTTTTTCATCTCGAGGATTTGAACAGGCGAGTTAAACATCAAATCAGAACGGCCAAATGGGTTTTGCATCCTTCGCGTTCTTGGCGCTCTTGGCGGTTCAGCTTTTTCGTCTAAAAGTAGCCCTTACGGTAAACCAGGCGCGCCTGGGGTATCGTTGTTCTTACTTCGATGCGCTTGAATTGTTTCAAGTCGCGTTTGGCGGAGACTGGGGCATAGGTCAATACGTACTGCTGCTTCAATTCGGCTGCTACTTCCCGATAAAAATTTCTATAATCCGGAACTTCATCCGCAAAATAAATCCGGCCGCCGCTGACGTCGGCCAGATCGATCATATGGCGTTCTTTTTTGCGAATAATTTCGCTCACAAGATCCTGCCCGTCACCCGTCAAGTCGCGTAATACACGTTCGAGAAACTGCACGCGGCCGCTCTTCTGGACTTCAGAGCGCAACAACCGCGTCTTGCTGATGATGTAAACCGCGACAGAATCTTTCAACACGGCGCCGCGCGTTGCTTCGTAGTTCAACCTGCTGTCATTTTCCATCCCGTCCGTCAGTAAAATGAGAGCCCGCTTGCCGTCGGCGTTTCTGAACTGTTCTTCCGCCATGGCATAAATCGCGTCGTAAAGGGCGGTGCGGAAACCAACCTTGATTGAGCCAATGGAGCGATCAACCTTCCTCTTGCTGCTGGTCCAGTCCTGAAGCAGTTCCACGTCACTTGAAAAAGTGGCCACGCAGATTCGATCGCGTGACGTGAGGAACGAAGCAAACTGATGGGCGGAATACTTTATTTCGTGCAGTTCGTCCTGCAGGCTGGTGGAACCGTCGATCAGCAGCGCGGCGTAAACTGGTCCCTGGTCCTGAACGAAATTGACGATGGGACGCGCTTGCCCATCCTCGAAAACGCTCAGGTCTTCTGCCTTGACTGTCGCAATAGCCCGGCCGGCCGCATCCGTCACACTGAGCGGCACCCGCACATAGTCGGCCTGAACGCGCAGCTTGTATGCAGACTGGTCCTCTGCTTTGATAAAAGCAATCAGCGGGACAAGGAAGAGAATAAAACGGGATCGAATCACCTCCCTATTCTAATGAAAAAATACGAAGAGATCGAGCATACGGCCGATCTTGGCCTGCGCATCTATGGCGAAAGTCTTGAAGCTCTCCTGGCGAACGCGGGCCAGGGAATGTTCTCGCTCATTGGCGAGCTTCGCGAACTCAAACAGACGCGGGAGATAAGGCTCAATGTGCCGTTTTCGGACCCATCCATTCCTTCCAGCCGCGGTTTGGATTCCCTGGAAGCCGCCGAAGATCTTCTACCCGAATGGCTGAGGCGACTGTTGACGGAATTCAACCTGCGCGCATTCTTCCCCTTTCAATATGCGCTCACATTGAACGTTAACGGGTTGACCGCAGAATTGACGGGCGCGCTGTTTGAACCCGGCAGGGACGTCTTTTATACCGAGATAAAAGGCGTCACGTTCCATGGCTTGAAGGTTGCTAAAATGGAAGATAGATGGCAGGCCGAGGTAATTTTTGATGTATGAACTGCAACCACGCGGGTTGCGGGTTGGCAGGTTGCGGGTTGTGGCTGCTCGCTTCACCGCAGAGCCGCAGAGTACGCAGAGTTTCCGCAGAGATAGGAACCTCCGCGGAACTCGGCGTACTCTGCGGCTTTGCGGTGAATGCGATTGAGGTCACCCCGGCCCAACCCGGAACCCGTAACCCTTAAACTCGCAACCTTTTTATGGAACTGAAGCAGATCGAACGCAACATCTGGGAAATTCCAAAACATGGCCCGATGCGGGTGCCGGGGAGAATCTTTGCGAGCACGTCTTTGATGGAACAGCTTCGAGAAGATCCGGCCCTCACGCAAGTAGCCAACGTGGCCGCTCTCCCGGGGATCGTGGGATATTCTCTGGCGATGCCCGACATTCACTGGGGCTATGGCTTCCCGATCGGAGGCGTGGCCGCCACGCGGGTTGATGAAGGCGTTATCTCTCCCGGAGGAGTCGGCTACGACATCAATTGAGGCGTCCGCCTCGTGAGGACCGGTCTGGTCTTCTCAGAAATTCAAGAACGAATTCCCGATCTCGTCCGCACGTTATTCCAGCGCATCCCCTGCGGAGTGGGAATCGGAGGGGCTATTCCAAAGCTATCACGCCAGGATGTCCATCGCGTTCTCGGTCAGGGAGCGCGCTGGGCTGTTGAAAATGGCTTTGGCAGCGAGTCGGACCTGGATACAACGGAAGAAAACGGTGTTCTGAAAAGCGCGGCTCCTGAAGTCGTCAGCGACGTGGCCATCGAACGCGGTGCCAGGCAACTCGGCACCCTTGGCTCGGGCAATCACTTCCTGGAGATCGACCGGGTGGAGGAAATTTATCTTCCCGAAGTGGCGGCCCGCTGCGGACTGACGATGGACGGCGTCGTCTTTATCATCCATTCCGGTTCACGGGGCCTCGGCTACCAGGTCTGCGAAGACCACCTTGGGATCATGGACAAGGCAATGAAACGCTACCGGATCGACGTCCCCGACCGTCAGCTCGCGTGCGCCCCGGTCCAGTCTGAAGAGGGCCTGACTTATCTCAAGGCGATGGCTGCGGCTGCCAATTTCGCCTGGTGCAATCGCCAGGTCATGATGGCGCTGGCAGAGCGAAGCTTTCTCGAAACATTGCAGATCTCGCCGCGCCAGCTGCAGTGCCGGCTGGTTTACGACGTCTGCCACAACATTGCAAAGATGGAAACTCACCAGGTCGACAGGAAAATGGTCGATGTTTGCGTCCATCGTAAAGGGGCAACCCGCGCTTTCGGGCCTCATCGACCCGAGGTTCCCGAGATTTATCGTGACATAGGACAGCCCGTACTGATTCCGGGAGACATGGGCCGCGGCTCTTACCTTTTACTCGGAACCGCAGCGGCGATGTTGAAAACGTTCGGCAGCACCTGTCACGGAGCCGGGCGGGTCATGTCGCGCACCCAATCAAGGAAGGCCAGCCGGGGCAGAAACCTGGTTGAAGAAATGCGAAACCAGGGAGTGAGCGTTATGTTCCACGGTCGCAACACACTGGCTGAGGAAATGCCACATGCCTATAAGAATGTGGGCGACGTGGTCGACGTTATGCAGGAGGCGGGAATCAGTCTGAAGGTGGCCAAATTCCGACCTGTTGGGGTAATTAAAGGATAAGGAAAGGCCGGAAGGCGGAAGGCGGAAAGCGGAAGGCGGAAAGCGGATATCAGCGGTCCGTTGTTAGGTGTCGGTTGGTTTCATTGGAACCGCCACTTTCATGCAGCGGACTACTGACGACAGACTTTGACAATGAGCTGTCCCGCTTTCTGCCTTCCGCTTTCTGCTTTCCGCTTACTGCTTTCTGCTTTCCGCTTTCCGCTTTCCGCCTTCCGCCTTCCGCTTACCGCGGGGCGATAAACAAAAAACCATCCTGGTCCGTTCTGTGGATGCTGGCACCCGCGGAGATCAACCGATCCAGCACGACTGGGTGTGGATGGTCAAAGAGGTTCCTCCTGCCGCACGAGATCAGAGTCAGTGTCGGCCGAAGCTCGGCAAGCCAGGCCTGGGAAGTCGAGGATGCGCTGCCATGGTGCGCCACCTTTAAGATATCCACGGCTCCCACGCGCCCTGCCAGCATTTCTTCCTCTCGTCGGGTCATGTCGCCCGTGAACAGGAATGTCCGGCCCCCGCATTGAATTCGCAGCACCAGTGAGCTCTCATTGCTGCCCGAAAACACTGTCTTCTTTCCCGGGTGCAGCACCTCGACGATCGCATGGGCCAGTTCAAATCTCTCTCCCTCGGATACAAATACAATCTGAGTCCCTTCAGGAATTCTGCTCACAAACGCCGGAAACAGCGGGTCCACCGCGGCTGCCCGTGATAAGTAAATCCGCGGCGCGCGAAGATTCCGTGCCAGGCGGGACACAGCCGAAACGTGGTCTTCATGCAGGTGCGACACGAAAATACCTTCAATCTTTCGGGCGCCTGCCTGCCACAGGGCGCGACTGAGCACATTCCTGCCGAGAAATGCGTTCTCACCGGATTCTTCACGTTCTCCGTCGGACCCGAGCGGAAATGTGCCGGCATCTATTAGAATCACTCTGCCCTCACCGTCAAGCACCGCCGCGCTGTCGCCCTGACCTACGTCGAAGAAGTAAACACCCGGCCGGGGCTTGCGCGACTGATCGGCAAAGAAAAACCACCCCAGGTTCACCAGGAAGAGGACCAGCACCAGCACCTGCCGGGCTTTCGAGGAGCGGATGACGATCTGAAGGCCGATCATCAAAATCAGCGGCAACAGCAGCCATTCTGTCGGATGTGGGTGGTCGGGCAGGCTCCATCGGTCAAACCAGTAAACGGCGCCGTAACAGAAACAGACCAGTCTTTCAATCAGCCACGCAAGCGGTGAGAGCGTAATCGGGCATACACTCAGAATGAGCCCGCCCAGCAGAACAACCGAAGTGACCGGCAGGAGCACCAGGTTTGCCAGCAGCGCCGGCCCCGGTCCCTGATTGGAGTGAAAAGTTGACAGCAGCCACGTCTCATTCTGAATCAGGAAAGCGACCACCAGCCACTTGGAGATCAGAATGAAAATGAACAGCGGCGCTCTGGCGGGCCAATAACAGAGCTGCAAATACCGGTGCGTTTCCAGCAGAGCTTCCGCATGGAATCGGAGGCTGCGCGCATCACGGCTTGCCGCATGCCTTCGCAAATCCAGCACGGGACTCCAGCACCGCCGCAGTGCTGAGAGTGGATAGAGCAGCGATTCTAAAACCGGCGGTGCAATACAGATCAGCACGACACAGCAAAGGAAGGAAAACTGAAAACCGGGGTTAAAGAGCATCATGGGCTGCCAACAGAGCGCCAGCAGACCGGCGGCTCCGAGAAAATTCAAAGAGCTACCCTTGCGCCAAAGCGACTCGGAGACAAGCAGACAGACTGAAACGAGGAAGGCGCGGACAACCGAAGGGCCTGCATCGAGACGGATCAGAATTGCAGCACTCAATCCGGCAAACAAAGCCGCCCGAAGCGCGAATGGAAATAACAGCCTGCGCGCTATCCATGCCGCAATTCCAAGAATGAGAGCAAAATGCATTCCCGACACGACCAAAAGGTGGTACACACCCACCGACTGCGACGCCAGGATGAAGTTCTCAGGCAGCCGGTATCGATCACCCCAGAGCAGGGCGTCGACAAAGGCAGGTATAGGGCTGTTCTCAGGCCAATACCATCTCAGGAGAGTGGATCCTCGCGCGGCCAGCCAGAGCCGCTTCCAGGCGACATTCTGAGGCTGATAATCCAGCAGCCATGGCGATTTTAGGATCGCCACCCCGTGGATTCTTTGCTCACACAGTCTGCGTTCCAGCCACAGTCGTCCGGGATTCTGAAAGGCCTGCGCGCTTCGCAGATCTCCCCAGAAGCGCACCGGGTCACCCGGCAAGGGCGGATTCCAGCTTTTTTTCACCCCGGATTGATCGAAAAAGAATTCCCAGGGTTCCAGTACGGAAGAATAGATGTGGAGTTCAACATTGGCGCTCAGGTCTCTGGCGCTGTGCCTCTCATAAACACGTCCTATTTTCGCCCGGATCACCACCCGGTCCTTTTCCATACAGGGAAGAGAATCGATCACGCCCCTAAACTCTGCTGTCTGGCCTTCCGCAGGCAGGCTTGCTCTGGCGCGATGGAAATCATCCTGCTCCGAGCTGAGGAGCGCAGCCGCGCCGAAGAATATCAAACCGAAAACTGCAGGCAATCGACCGCAAAACCTGAGCGCGGCCAGCCCCCCGAGAAGAAATGCAATTGGAAGCCAACTCCATCCTATTTTCTGCTGTGCCGCGATTCCGCCGGCCATGGCTGAAGCGGCGAAGAACAGCGGGTGCAAAAGAATGAAATTGGCAACTTTTCTCTCTGGTCTTGCCGCAGAGAATGCAGTCTGCTTTCCACAGTTTGCTAAGCTGCCGCTCACACACCTGGCATAACTGCCCAGTTCTGAGATTCACGAAAAAATTTTCGGCACAAACGGGGAGTTTGGACATTTTTGACGAACGATACTGCCGCATCGGTACCGCATCCGTCAGGTTGCGGCGAGCCAGCGTGGCGAGTCTGGAGATGGCGCCTGGCGGGGCTTTGCATGAGACCCGACCGGTTGGCGCGCCGCGACCTTACGGATCGCGGTACTGTAGCGCTGCTTTGCAGCGCTTAGGCCGCTGCAAGCGCCTAAGAGTGACAAACCCTCTCGTAACAGGCATCTACCCCAAAAAGAACAGAGTGAATTCCGGCAAGTCGAAATGCGCGCGGAGCTTGCGGTTCATTACATTCTGCTCGATTCGGGAATACATTTCAGGTGTCACCTTCTTCTTGTAGATTCTCAGCTCCTTCCGCGCTTCCTTCTCAAACTGTTCAAGAGCGGAGGGCTCAATCAGCCGCCGCGCCGCTTCCAGCAAGATAAAGTCGCACGCCTGCAGGGTGTTTTCGACCCGGACCAATGAGGGCGATTTACCTGGAGCAATTTCCTCTTCCAGTTCACCGAGCATCCGTTTGGCGCGCTCAATGCTTTCCCGGGCGGTGAAGGCCGGTGCAGCTTTACCGAGGCGCACCCTTAGATCCCTGACGGCTTGCAGAACCTTTTCGTCGGCGGCGCCTTCCCGCTCTGCGTCGGTGCTCTCGCCCACTCGAGCCTGAAGATATTCGTCGTAGGACCCCATTACCGATTGCTGGCAGTAGAAAATTGAATTTACAAGTTTCTGAGTCTTGCGGGTCTGGTGCCTTTCAAAAGCACGATCGATGCCTCGAAATACCACGTGAAGCGGAATGCCGGTCTGCTTCCAGCTCTCGATCAAGCTCCAATCGAGCGGCGAGATCAACATGTGCTTCCCCCGCCGGCGCACGAAGTATTCCTCGATTTCAGTGAAGTAATTGAAGTAACTGTGATCCATACCCTCGATCATGGCCTTGCATGTAGGACAAATCCTAAAAGAAGATTTGGCTAACAGCTTACAAAGAATCAAGGCGTAAGCCGATATTGCTGAGCCTCCTTCCTTCCTATACTTGCTCCGTGACATGTTTCATCAGGGAAAGTCCCGGTGAGATGTCGCGGAAACATTCGACTTAACTGTCTTTTTGGTGGTTTTGCCGGAAGAACAACCGGTCATCATCATTTTTTTCAACCTTAAAGCCAAGGAGGTTACCGTGACAAGACGTGGTTTTGCGGGAATGGATCAGGTACGGCAGAAGCAGATTGCAAGCAAGGGTGGAAAGGTTGCGCACGAACGTGGGACCGCCCATGAGTTTACCGCCGAAGAAGCGAGACTTGCCGGAAGGAAAGGCGGCGAGATTACCAGCCGCGATCGACTTCACATGGCTGAAATCGGACGCCAGGGCGCCGTATCCAGAAGAAGACTGCGCGCCGGACAACCCGATGCGGGCTGGGTGGAGTTTGCCGAAAAACGCTAACCAATTCCCCCGAGGGGCCCGGTGGAATGAAGGACGAACGGGTCAGGTCTTGAAATCTGAAATTCCCGGCAGCGAATTCAAATTCCAAGACCTGGCCCCTCGCCGGCTGACTGAACTGCCTCGCTGCGTTTGAATACTCGTTCGTAGAAAATGCGAAGACCCTCCAGCGTGAGATCCTGGTCCACATGCTGGACGGCGGGAATGTCCGGCACCAGGCTGTCAGCCAGACCACCGGTGGCCACAATCCGTGCTCCCGGCACCTGTTCAACGATCAACTGAACCAATCCGTTTACCAGCGACACGTAGCCGTGAAAAAGACCCGACTGGATGCTCTCCACAGTTGACGTACCGATGATCTGTTCGGTTCGCCTTACTTCCACCCGCGGCAGGCGCGCCGCTCTGGCAAAAAGCGCCTCCGCCGAGATGTTGAGTCCAGGCGCAATCAATCCTCCCACATAAGCACCTTCGGGCGAAACAACATCAAATGTGGTCGCTGTTCCAAAATCAATCACCACTACCGGCTTACCGTAGCGTTCCACTGCTGCTACGGCATTCACAATACGATCCGCGCCGACGTCGGTAATCGGATTGTAGCGAACCGGAATGAGATTCTGTTCGGCAGGATCGACAAAGAACGGAAGCAGGCCGAAATACTCCTGCGTCATTTCCCTGATCAGCGGGTTCACCGGAGGCACAACGGACGATACAACCACCGCGCTTATTTTCTTTCGATCCAGGTCCCAAAGAGAGAATAGATTTCTACACAGAATCCCATACTCGTCAGAGGTGCGATCTCTCTGCGTGGTCAGGCGCCAGTGCAGGAGCAGTTTGCTGTCGCGGAAAACTCCCAGCACGGTGTTCGTGTTACCGATATCAACCGCCAACAACATTCTTTGCCACCTGGCCCTTAAAGGATTTTATCTTTCCTTCGCCAACAGCCTGTTCCAGGGCCGCCACCACTTTTGCGTCGTACTTGATTCCAATCTGCGAGCGGATGTGATTCAGTACGAAATCAGTGCTCATGGGACGCTGGTAAGGCCGCAAGGTTGTCATGGCGTCAAACGTGTCAGCTACTCCGATTATGCGCGCCATGAGCGGAATCTGTTCTCCGGAAAGCCGGTGTGGGTATCCGTTTCCATCAAGTTGCTCGTGGTGATGCCGTATCCCGGGGACAACATCGCGCAATTGGGCGATCCTGCCGACGATATTGGCGCCTTTCTCGGTGTGCTGCTTCATCACTTCGAATTCTTCCGGAGTCAGCACATCGGGCTTCTTGAGAATCCGGTCATCAATTCCGATTTTACCGATATCGTGAAGCAAGCCGGCAATGCGGAGCTTTTCGAGTGATTCTTCACTCAAACCAATAATCCTGCCGAGAATCATCGAATAGTGCGTTACCCGCTCCGAGTGACCTTTAGTGTATGGATCCTTCTCATCGATGGCGGCCGCCAGAGTCTGGATCGACTCGAGAAACAACTGCTTGTTTTGCTGAACGGCGTCCTGCAGCTTGTTGACGTAATCTTCAATTCTCTCCGCCATCACGTTGAAGTGCTCGGCAAATTCGCCGATCTCATTGTGGGCGGTGATGTTTACTCGTTCAGAGAGATTGCCCTGGGAGATAGAGCGCGTCGTGGCGGCAAGCTGGTTGATGGGTTGGCTGATGCGGCGCGCAAAGATCAGACTGAGAACCGCCGCCAGACAAATGAAGAGCAGGATCAGCGCCACAGTCTTTTGTAGGACGTCGCGTACCGGGCTGAAGATGTCCTGCTCGTCGGCCTGGACGATGACGTGCCAACCCAGATTGGCAACCGGGACTGCCGTCATCACCAGCGTTGTGGACCGTTCCGGATCCGGATAAAACCGGTTAATAGGGGCTGGCTTGGTCTCGCTTTCAAGCTCCCTGACAATGGGTTGGCGCTGAAAAGCCTCAGGAGAAAGCGGAGTCTCCCCACTTAGAGACTGCATGAAAAGCCAATGCCTTGAGTCGAGTAGTAAAATGCGGTTCCTGGATTCGGTATTCACTTGGACTATGCGCCGCACAGGTTCCAGGTCTACGACCTCCAGAATCACACCCCTGTCGTCTCCGGAAGTGTGGATCGGTTTGGCCGCGACAACGACCATGCGATTCTGGCTTCCAACGTTATAGGGCGCGCTGGTAAGAAGGTTGCCCGTCTGCAGCGTCTCCAGGTAAGCATCCTGCATCAGCTTGGTCAGGCCCGGATCAGAAAACTCGTAACCAGCCTGGATGCCACGATCGGTCTGGCCGTAGACAGCCGTATAAAGGAGACCCTCTTTGGATCCGCTTTCGACAATTTGCTGCAGCGCCTGGGCGGATCTCGGTTGTTGCAGCTTGGTCAGGATCGGTCCTTCCTGCAATTGAAGAGTGTTTTCAATATCGTTCAACCGACGGATTGACCGGTCCATATAACTGTTTATTTCACTGCTGATGTTCTTGGCGGACTGCAACTGCATGAAGCGCTGGTTAGAGCGGAGCGTGGCGGTCACTTGATTGAGCAACACCCAGCCCACCGCCATCAAGGGAACCGTACCCACCAGCAGCAAAATCAGAAACAAGCTGTAAGCAATCCTGCTCTTATTTCGTTTCATCAGACTCGTTACCAGAACTCTTCCCTGAGGCGCCGTTCCATCAGGTCCGAAATCGCGGCCTGTGGCGCCTTGCCATCGTATAACACTCGGTACATCTGTTCGGTGATCGGCATTTCAACGCCATATTGTCTGCCCAGTTCCAACGTGGCCCTGGTAGTGGGAATTCCTTCGATGGACATCGGCGTGGCTTGCTGCACCTGCTGAATCGTAAATCCCTGAGCCAGTTGAATTCCCGCCGCGCGGTTGCGACTAAGCGGCCCGGTACAGGTCAGAACGAGATCTCCCAGTCCGGCCAAACCGCCCAGCGTTTCCCTGCGACCTCCCATGGACGCTCCCAGGCGACATATTTCGGCCAGCCCGCGGGTAATCAATCCTGCGATCGTGTTACTGCCAAAGCCAAGACCGGTTACTACTCCCGACGCGATGGCGATCACGTTCTTTACCGCGCCGCCGATTTCGGTTCCGACGACGTCGCTGTTTGTGTAAACGCGGAATCTGGAAGATGAAAAAATGTTTTGCACGCGCTCTGCGGCCGAAACATCCTCACTGGAAGCCACCACTGCAGTGGGATGACCCTGGAGAGATTCTACTGCGAACGAAGGTCCGCTAAGCACCACAATTTTGGCCTGTTGGCCGAGCACCTCCCGCAGAATCTCAGAAATTCGTTTAAGGGTGCCGACTTCTATTCCTTTAGTGGCGCTCACGTAACATGAGTCAGGCTTAAAGTGAGTGCTGGCACGCTCCAAGGTTTCACGGCAATAGCTGGACGGGACGGCACACACCACCATTTTGCCGTCAGCCAGCGCTTCTGCCATCTTCGAGGTTACCACCAGCCCGGCCGGCAGTTCATAACCCGGTAAATAGCGCGCGTTTAAACGGCTGTGATTCATTTCCTCGGCATGCTCGGAGCGCCTTGCCCACAGTCTTACGGCGTGACCCTTGCGAGCGAGTAGAATGGCGAGCGCGGTTCCCCAACTGCCGGCGCCAAGGATTGCAATTTCAGCCATTGGATTTCCACACTGGTCCAAGAGTTGCCACGAAGGCACGAAGACACGAAAATCTAAGCTAATGGTAGAGTGCCACTTTTAGGAACATGATAGTGGATTTGCAACGTGTCACTTCAGGATAAATACGGAAACCCTTTGTGTCTTCGTGCCTTCGTGGCAGCTTGTTTTTTCGATCAATGACGGAAATGACGCACACCGGTAAAGATCAGCACCATGTCGTGTTGATCCGCCGCCTCGATCACTTCCTGATCCCGGACAGAACCCCCCGGCTCAATGGCGGCCGAGATGCCTGCTTTGGCGGCCTCATCGAGCCCATCGCGAAACGGAAAAAAGGCATCCGAAGCCATCACAGCGCCCCGGAGCGGCGCATTTGCCTTTTGACAAGCCAGACGCACGCTGTCGACACGGCTCATCTGGCCGGCTCCGATACCCAGTGTCCTTCCTTGTGACGCGAAAATGATCGCATTGGACTTGACATGCTTGCAGACCCGCCAGGCAAACAGAAGATCTCGAACCTGCTCGGCGCCGGGCTTGCGTTTCGAGACGACTTTCAGGTCTTTTTCGGTCAGATAAAACTGGTCCGGATCCTGAAGCAGCAGCCCTCCCTGGATGGACCGAATGTCCCAGCCGCCGGCCGGCTGAAAAGGCTCCAGTCGCATCAGTCGAAGATTCTTCTTCGCTGATAAGATCCGAAGCGCCTCCTGCGAGTAGCCGGGGGCGATGATCGCTTCCACAAAGAGTTTGGCCAGTTCCGTCGCAGTGATCGAATCAATTTCGCGGTTAAAACCGATGACCGAGCCGAACGCCGACACCGGATCGGTTTGCAGCGCGCGCTGATAGGCCTGCGCGAGATTTTCGGCCTCGGCCGCTCCACACGGATTATTGTGCTTAATAATGGCGCAGGCGGGGCGGTCAAATTCGCGAATCAGCCTGCAGGCCGCATCCAGGTCAAGATAGTTATTGAATGAAAGATCCTTTCCCTGGAGCTGTTCAGCCGTGGCGACGGTGCAAAATGCTTCCGAATCCCTATGACGGTAGAGTGCGCCGCGCTGGTGGGGATTCTCTCCGTAACGCAGATCCATTACTTTTTCGGCCTGCAGCGCCAGCAGCGCCGGAAGCGAATTTGCCTCTCTTGCAGCTTCGCAGCCGGACAGGTAAGCAGCCACGCGCGAGTCGTAATCGGCGGTGTGCGCGAACGCTTTTCTTGCCAGATGAAAGCGCTGGTCGCGACTTGCATTCCCATGTGCCTCAAATTCCTGCGCTACCCAGTTATAGTCGGATGGATCCACCAGCACTGTGACCCACTCAAAATTCTTTGCCGCGGCGCGCACCATTGCCGGTCCTCCGATGTCGATGTTTTCAATGGCTTCCTGCAGTGTGACCTCTAAACGTGCCACGGTTTTACTGAACGGATAAAGGTTTACAGCCACCAGGTCAATCATTTCAATTCCGTTCCGGCGCGCCTCGGCGACATCGGAATCCTGGTCACGCCGCGCCAGCAGACCGCCATGGATTCTCGGATGCAGCGACTTTACCCGGCCCTCGAATATTTCCGGGAACCCGGTGACTTCGGAAACTTCCGTTACCGAAATGCCGGCCTTGCGCAGCTCGCGCGCCGTTCCCCCCGTAGAAATGATTTCAAAGTCACAGCTCACCAGTCGCGAGGCGAAAGAGGTAACATTGCTTTTGTCGGAAACACTGATGAGCGCGCGCCTGGGCATATTGATTCACCAAAAAATCGGATAATACCATGGGGTATTTGCCACAAAGTCACAAAGACACAAAGACTTATCATTTAATTAGAATTAACCTTTTCGTAGAAATGTCAATCAATGACAGAGTGTCGCTTCAAACCTGATTCTTTGTATCTTCTTGACTTTGTGGCAGACCCTTGAAAAAACCAAATCGTATTTCAGTCGAGCTTCGCGTGTTGCTGGCGGCAACTGTCTTCTTGTTTGTCGCTCTCGGTATTTCCCCCAAGACCGACCGCCTTACCTGGTTGATGGAGAACTTTCCTGTGATGTTCGGAGTTCCCATCCTTTTATTCACCTACGGGAGATTCCCGCTTACGCCTTTGGCTTATCGCCTGATTTTCCTGCACGCGCTGATTCTGATGGTGGGAGGTCATTATTCCTACGCCCAGGTGCCGCTGGGCCACTGGATACGCCGCACCTGGGGTCTTTCCCGCAACCACTATGACCGGCTGGGACACTTCGCTCAGGGATTCGTTCCCGCTGTTCTGGTACGAGAATTCCTCGCCAGGAAAAGCCCATTGCATTCGGGAGCATTAATGAATTTCCTGGTAGTCTCTGTCTGTCTTGCCATCAGCGCGTGTTATGAGTTTATCGAGTGGTGGACGGCGCTGGCCAGCGGCGAGGCAGCCACTGCCTTCTTGGGGACTCAGGGGGATCCATGGGATACTCAGTGGGACATGTTTCTGGCGCTGGCAGGCGCGACAATCAGTGTGGCGCTGCTCTCCCGAGTGCATGACCGGCAGCTCGCTAGAATATTTGCCACCAAGCCACGAAGCCACGAAGATTTACAATGATAAAAGTAGCAGCAGTTCAATTTAATCCCGAAATTGGAAAACCCGAGCGCAATCTGGAGCGGATGCTCCAGTATCTCGACCAGGCCGCCGCGACGGGTGTAAAGCTGGCCGTTTTCCCCGAAGCGGCTCTTTCCGGTTATGTTTTCGATGAAAGGAGCGAGGCGCTTTCCGTTGCAGAACCGGTACCCGGCCCGGGTAGCCGAAAGCTTGAAGAAAAGTGCGCCAAGCTGAATGTCTTCGCCGTCATGGGAATGCTGGAACGAGACGGCGAGCGTCTGTTCAACACAGCCATATTGTGCGGGCCTGACGGGCTTCTCGGGCACTATCGCAAGACACATCTTCCTTTCCTGGGAGTGGACCGCTTCGCCACGCCCGGTGATTTTCCGCTTCACGTCTGCGATACACCGATCGGGAGGATCGGCGTGATGATCTGTTACGACCAGCGGTTCCCCGAAGTGGCCCGCTGCCTGGCGCTGCAGGGCGCCGATATCATTGTGCTTCCCACCAACTGGCCCGTGGGCGCGGAAAGCGCGCCGGAATTTATTCTGCGGACGCGCGCCTTGGAGAACCGGGTGTTTCTGATTGGAGCAAACAGAGTGGGAACGGAACGGGGCGCGCGATTCATCGGGCGAAGCTGCATCCTGGATCCCGCGGGAAATCGAATCGCGGAAGCCGACGCCCATTCAGAAACGCTGCTTGCAGCCGACATTGAGCCAACCAGGGCTCGCGAAAAGCGCATCGTGATTGAAAAAGGAAAATTCGAAATGGACACGGTCGGCGACCGCCGCCCCGACCTGTACGGCGTGCTGACAGAGACTTCCCCAGGTCAGCCTGTCACAGTGGGTGTTATGAAGGGGAAAGAAGGGTTATGAAGGGGAAGGAAGGGTTATGAAAGGGTATAAAGACCTTTTGGGAAATAGCCCGTCCAGCCTGCGATAACTAAAGCCTACCTGCACCGACAGAGCCGCGACCGGAAGAACGTGACCAAAAATCAGTACCGCGGGAACAGGATGGAGACGGCTACATTCTGTTCACCGCAGAGGCGCCGAGAACGCCAAGTTTGGCTGAGGTTGTGATAAAACTCTGCGGAAACTCGGCGTTCTTTGCGGCTCTGCGGTGAATGCTACGTGTCCGTCTACGGGCGGCTTCGATTTGGGCAGTACACCCTTCCGGTCGCGCTCTGTCGGTGCAGTCGGCCGGCACAGGCTGGACGGGCGTTTCCCCGCCCACCTCCAAGTTCAGTCTTTTTTTCGGGTTCCCTCTTGACAAGGAGCAAAATCTAGGCTACAACTGCGCCCACAATTGCTCTGAGGTGAGTTCGAGGCATTCAAACATCCTTCACATTCCGTTAAGCCAACCAATTTATTTGCCAGTTTTCCCTTTGTAGACTCGATGTCTTCATACCCCATGTGAAGAGTGTGATTTTGTTGAATTGCCCAGGAGGTGGGAGAGATGAAAGTCACAGGCAAAGTGAAGTGGTTCAACAACGCCAAAGGTTATGGCTTTATCGAGCATGAACCGGGCGGACGCGATGTGTTTGTGCACTATTCCGCTATCAAAGAGGAAGGTTACAAAACACTGAAAGAGGGTCAGATGGTGGAATTCGACATCAGCCAGGGCCCGCGCGGACCACAGGCCGAGAACGTTGTAAAAGCAGTCAATTAAATTGATGTATCAGGGGGGGCGGGGCCTTCTGCCTTCAGAAAGCCTGCCCCTGGATGAATCCCGCCTCGGTGGGGGGCCGGAATTTCCGCTCAAAACACAGCCGTTAATCCGTTCAGGGCTTGGTGTGTCCGGCGCACGGTTGCCGATTTCTCAGCTCGGCAGAGCCGCAACCAAAGAAAAAGCCGACGACCTAAAGCCCGCCGCTTTTGGGCGGGCGACGCAATTCCCACGGCTGCGCTTCGCTCCGCCGTGGGCCACAGGCTGACGCCCGCCAAAAGGCGGCGGGCTGGTGCGCCACCGCTATTTAACTAATCTCATTCTCGTAATTCAAAAAGCCCTTGATTGATTCGCTCATCCTTCCATCTTACCGGCCTGCCTTACTATCTTGGCATTCTTGGCGTTCTTGGCGGTTAAGTTTTTTGAATGATCCAGGCTGGCGCAGCCTCAAGGATTCTTCTCCCCGCCGATTATTGATATCCTTGATCTTTAGACTTCGAACTGAATGGATTCACTCTATCGCAAGATTCCTTCCGTCGACCGCGTGCTGCAGCATGATCGGTTGCGCCTGCTGCTCGAGACACATCCCCGCGAGCTGGTGGTGCACCAGGTTCAACGCGCGCTTTCCGAACTGCGTTCCCAAGTCCAAACAGATCCGGATTCCACAGCCCTGGAGGCCGATATCGCCAGATTGCCGGAGACCGTGGACCGCCTGCTTCGCCAGAGCATTCAACTTCCCCTGCGGCGCGTAATCAACGCCACCGGCGTTGTGATCCATACCAATCTGGGCCGCTCGCCGCTGGATCCCGAGGCGATCGACTACCTGCGCGAAGTATCCAACGGCTATTGCAATATCGAATATGATCTAGAAACCGGAGGACGCAGTCACCGGGAAATTCATATCGAATCCGTTCTTGAGCAGATCACCGGCCACAAAGTTGCGGCTGCGGTTGTCAACAATAATGCCGCGGCGGTATTCCTGATTCTGGAAACGCTGGCCTCTGGAGGCGAGGTGATCGTGTCACGCGGCGAGCTGGTCGAAATCGGCGGATCATTTCGCATCCCGGAAATCCTGGAAAAGAGCGGCGCAAAACTGCGGGAAGTGGGCACCACCAACAAGACACGAGCCGATGATTACGCGCGCGCCATCTCCAAAAACACGCGGCTGATCCTGCGAGTCCACCCGAGCAATTTTCACATCGTGGGATTCACCGAGCGGCCCGCGCTGCAGGAACTGGTGGAACTGGCGCGCCGGCACGAGTTGCCTTTGGTGGAAGATCTCGGCAGCGGATTGATTTCCGACAACCCGGCATTCGCGGAGACCGAGCCCACCGTGCGCAGCAGCCTCAATGCTGGCGTGGACCTGATCTGCTTCAGCGGCGATAAGCTCCTGGGAGCGACCCAGGCAGGAGTGATCCTCGGAAATCCCAAGTGGATCAAGCGCATCCGAAGCAATCCGTTGATGCGCGCTCTGCGTCTGGACAAGACAGGATACGCCATTCTGGTTCATTCTCTTTACCGATACCTGACCGGCGAAAAGGAGCGATTGCCGATCCACCATTTTCTCACGCTGGCAGTATCGGAATTGAAGACACGGGCCGAAAAGCTCTCCAAACAGGTCACGGCCGGGCGGGTGGAGCTGAGGGACTCATTTTCCCTGGTCGGCGGCGGCAGCGCCCCCGACGTGAAGATCGACACCATCGTGCTGGTTTTCGAGCCGGGGGAACGCTCCGCGGAAGCAATGCACCGCTTTTTGCGGCAGCAGGAGCCGCCGATCGTGGCGCGGATCGAAGAAAACCGGCTGATTGTGGACCTTCGGACGGTCTGGCCCGACGACGACACAACTATCGCCGACGCCGTGAACCGCTTCTACCGCGCTTCCGACGCTTGAAACCGGTCTCTGCGCCCGCTTTTTCCGCCAGAGCGAAATCAATCAGATGGCGATCGCGATCAATCTTGTCCACAACGATTCGTACTCTGTCACCCAGCCTGAAGATTCTGCCCGAGTTCTCGCCGATAAGACGGTGTGTCCGTTCGTCGAAGAAATAGTAGTCGTCCGGCATCTTGGATACGTGGATGAATCCTTCCACAAAGTGATCGAGCAGTTCGATGAACAGGCCGTTGTGGCGCACGCTGCTCACAAAGCCGTTGTACTCTTCACCCAACCGTCCGGACATGAATACGGCCATCAGCCATTTCATGATTTCACGCTCCGCTTCATCCGCCCTGCGCTCGCGCTCCGAGCTCTGATCGGAGATTTCCCCCAGCATTCCCCGCCATTTCTCGCGTCCCGCTGAATTATCCAGCGCCTGCTTGAGAAGCCGGTGTACCACCAGGTCCGGGTAGCGGCGGATGGGAGAGGTGAAATGCGTGTAAAAGTGCGTCGCCAGCCCGAAGTGTCCCAGATTTTCGTCGCTGTATCGAGCCTGCTTGAAAGAGCGCAGCATTATGTAGGAAAGGAATCGTTCTTCCGGCTTTCCGGAGAAGTTTTCGCTGAGGCGCTGGAAATCCCTGGCCGAGTATTCTTCTTTTTCGGGCCCGAGACTGTAGCCGAACTCCCGCACCAGGCGCGCAAATTCTTTGACCTTGAAGGGATCCGGCTCTTCGTGAACCCGGTAAATCATCCCCCGATCGCGGGCCGTCAGATAGGTGGCCACGGTTTCGTTGGCCAGCAGCATGAATTCTTCAATCAGCCGGTGCGCTTCATTGCGCTCGCTCCGGACAATGTCAAACATCTCTCCGTTAACGTCGTACTCGATCTCCGCTTCCGGAAGATCAAAATCAATAGCTCCTTTGGCCTTTCTTTTTGCTGTGAGAATCCGGGAAAGCTCCAGCATCCATTCGAATCGTTCCGCCAGATCGCGGTATTTCTGCGTCAGAGCCGGATCATGATCAACCACGATCTTCTTTACCGCGGTATAGGTCATGCGGGCGCGGCTGCGAATTACACTGTGGGCGAACCGGTAGCGGCCGACATTGCCCCGGCTGTCCACTTCCATGAAAACGGACATCGTCAGCCGGTCCTCATCGGGCCTCAGGCTGCACACATTGTTGGAAAGCTTTTCGGGCAGCATGGGGATCGCGCGGTCCGGAAAATAGACCGAGGTGCCGCGTACAAAGGCTTCCGTGTCCAGCGGCTGCCCTGCAGTTACGTAATGCGACACATCCGCGATGTGAACGCCCAGAAGAAACCCGTCTTTGGCGCGCTCAATCGAAATGGCATCATCAAAATCGCGCGCCGTTTCGCCGTCGATCGTGACAATCGGCTCATCTCTCAAGTCTTCGCGGCTTTCGATCTCCGCCCGGCCCGGCGCCCGGATTGCCTCTGCTTCCTGCAGCACCTCATCGGGGAACTGCATCGGAATCTGGTTCTTGTAGCAAACAATTTTGAACTGGATCTCCGGATCGTCCGGAAAACCAAGCACCGCCTCGACCCTTCCCAGGGGCGGCTCAAAGCGTTTCGGCTGGGCCACGATATCTACGTTGACGATCTGACCCTCATGCAACTTGTCGGGCGATCCGGTGATCTGGATGGTGTAGTGATATCGCTCGTCCAGAGGAGTAACCATCCACTGGTCGCGATGGCGGAAGAGCTTGCCCACGACTTGTTCCTGGGAGCGCGACAGCACGCGCACCACTTTCCCTTCCAGCCTGCCGGCCCGGCCTTTGCGGGAAACCTGCACTTGGACTTTGTCGCCATGAACCGCATTGGCCAGATTATCCGGAGGGATAAAAACATCCGGCAGATTCTCCCTTTCAATCACGACAAACCCGTATCCGTCGCGGTGCGTCGTCAGCCTTCCCGTCAGCAGATTCGCCGCCGGGCGGGCGCCCGCCGTGGAATAAAGGTTTTTCTTTACACGAGCCAACCGCCCGTCCTGAACCTCCGATTCGAGCCAGCGCCTGAGCTGCCGTCGCTCGTCGACATCCAAATCGAAATGTTCAATGATTTTCCTGAGTGTCACCGGTTTTCGTTCTCTCTGGATGAATTCGAGAATATCTCTGGTATTCATGGGAGTTGCAAGTTCCGAGTTGCGAGTTACGGGGTTACGGGTTACGGGTTTCGGATTACGAGTTACGGGTCCACGAATTGTGAAGCGAGAATTCTTGTTTGAAACTGCCGATGTAACAAGTCTCGCCAATTTTCAATGCAATTCGCAACTCGCCAACCCGGAAACCGCACCTTCCCAACTCGGAACCCGAAACCCGCCAACCCGTAACTATTTCACAATCGGCCGCCGTTTCCCTTCCTCCTGCAGGAACTGGATGAAGGCCTGGGCGCCGGTGGTGAGCGACCGGCCCTTCTTGTAGATTACTCCCACCGGCCGGTAGAACACCTGCGAGAAAGGGATCGAAACCAGGGTCCCTGCTTTGACCTCCTCACGGATGGCCAGTTCCGGAACGATGGAAAAGCCAAAGCCGACCTCCACAGAGCACTTGATGGTTTCGATATTGTCGAACTCCATCACATATTCCACAGTGATCTTCTCGGCTCGGAAAATCTTGTCAATCGCCTTCCGTATGGGAATGTCCCGCTCGAAGGCTACAAACCGCTGCCGATCCAGATCTTTGATGGAGATTTTCTTGCGGTCGGCCATGGTCGATCCGGGGGCCGTGATCAGCACCAGACGATCGTGGAAAAACGGCACGGTTTCGATCTGCGGGCGGGCCGCCGGATAGGGGACGATGCCGACGTCGATCAGGTTCTTGAGACAATCATCGTAAATGCGGTTGGTCCGCTGGTACTCGAGATGAAGGTGAACGTCCGGATATTTGCGGATGAAGCGCCGCACAACTTCCGACATCTCGTGCAACCCGACGCTGTAGACGGTGGCGACCTTTACCTTGCCGCTGATCTGGTCGCTTGGCTTGAGCTCGCTCTCCAGTTGCGCGAACCCGTTCAAAAGCTCCTTGGCGTGCTGATAAAAGACCTGGCCCTTTGCCGTGGGGGAGATTGCTTCCCTGCCCCGCTCCAGCAGTTTGACCTCGTAGTAGTCCTCCAGTTTCTTAATCATCTGGCTTACGGCGGACTGGGAGACATAATTCAGATCCGCCGCTCTGGAAAACCGGCCGGTCTCGATCAGGTCACAGAAAACCTTCAGCTCGTGAAAGTCCATAAGCCTCTCTGAATATCGAAATGACTTTTTTTAATTTTACTAATATCTGGCGCGAAAATAAACTCTTGCTCAATTGAAACTGAGGGCCAGTAGAAGGACTTGGATCGGATGCCCCTCCCAAAGATATCCGATTCCCTTCACCGGCGTACCTAAGGTCGCCCTGGCCCTCATCCCATTCCTGGTAATTACAGCCACAAAGCCACCAAGCGACAATGAGGGGTTATGAAGGGTTATGAAGGGTTATGAAGGGTTATGAAGGGGAAGGAAGGGTTATGAAGGGGAAGGAAGGGTTATGAAGGGTTATGAAGAGGAAGGAAGGGGATAAGGACGAAGATCGCAATGTGAAGGTGGTAGCTTGGTGCCTTGGTGGTCAAAAAATTTGAACCGCCAAAACACCGCTACGAGACCCCGTAAACATCATTTTTGTAGAAAAGTTCGTTTCAATTCTGCAACCAGGATACTAAGCCAACAAAGGGTGAGTGGCCTGACGCCCCCCTTCCTTCCCCTTTATAACCCTTCATTCCCCTTCATTGTGGCCTTGTGGCAACGAACCCCGTTTTAATATTGTCTTACCCGCGCGACCGCCCATAGAATAAGGCTTAGACAGCCGTAGTTTGGCTTCCTTTTCTTCCAATCATAAGCGGGGCGTCGCCGGATTTCGGCAGGGCGCCTGAATGGGAGCGTTTCAGTGAGTCCGAAAGAGTTGATTTCGGAAAACCAGCGCCTGAAGGACGAAGTAGTCCGCCTGCGGGGAATTAGTCAACAGTTACAGGATCAGTTTGACAAGGATCGCCATGACAACTTGAGGCAGATTGACAGTCTGCGGCTGATGTTCGAAGTCGCAGGCAGCATCGCCGCCAGCCTGGATCTCAAGGAGCTGCTGCCCACCATCATGGCCGGCGCGACGCGCGTTCTGAATGCAGAAGCGAGTTCTCTGATCCTGGTGGACGAGGAGACAGGGGAGCTGTTTTTCGAGGTTGCCCTGGGAGAGAGGAGCAGAGAAACACAGAGAATTCGGATGAAAAAGTCCAAGGGAATCGCCGGCTGGGTGTTGGACAATGCAAAAACACTGCTGGTGCCCGACGTATCCAAGGACCCGAGGCATGCCAGGGATGTGGCCAAATCAATCGGGTTTGCCGTAAAGAGTATCCTTTGTTCGCCGCTGCGCCAGGCGGGCAAAGTCATCGGCGTGGTCGAGGTGTTGAATAAGAAGGGCTCGGAGGGTCCTTCCTTTTCCGAGGACGACATCCCGCTGTTTGAAGCCTTTGCAGACCAATCAGCCACGGCCATCTCCAAGGCGCGAGCCTACGGTGAACTGGCCGAACTGTCGGCAAATACTATTCGGGCGTTTGCCGCCACGCTGGATGCCCGTGATCCTTATACCTATGGTCATTCCGAGCGTGTGACAGAGTTTTCCCTCGCCATCGCCGACGAGATCGGGCTGTGTGAAGAGGATCGGCATCATCTTAAAAATGCCGCCCTGCTTCACGACGTCGGCAAGATCGGGGTGCCGGATGCCATCCTTTTAAAGGCCGGCCGGCTAACCGACGCCGAGTACGAGGTGATGAAACAGCATCCGGTCATTGGATACAACATTGTCAGCTCGGTCAAACAGCTTCGTAAGAGTCTGGCCGGAATCCGCCACCACCATGAGCGCATCGACGGCCTTGGCTATCCGGATCGATTGAAAGGAAACGAGATTCCGCTTCAGGGAAGAATCCTGGCCGTGGCGGATTTTTTTGATGCTCTTACGTCAACGCGCGCTTATCGCGAAAGATTCGGCACTGCGCGCGTCCGCCAGATCATGGAAGAAGTGAAAGGGTCATTTCATGATCCGGATCTGGTGGACGCCTTGTTCGCCGCTTACGAGAAGGGGTTGGTCATCGAACAGTCCCGCAGGACCGAGACGGAACGCGGCGTCCGACTAGAGGGAAGTCTGGGCTGATTGGATGTGGGGATTATGAAGGGTTATGAAGGGTTATGAAGGGGGATGAGGGGGATGAAGGGGATGAAGGGTTATGAAGGGGGATGAAAGGAACGTGAAGTTTGGTGGCTTGGTGCCTTGGTGGTCAAAGAGAACTGAACCACCAAGACACCGAGCCCAACAAATAAGGAGTGCGTTTATGACTTCCATCCACAACGCTTCACCCCCTTCATAACCCTTCATAACCCTTCATTCCCCTTCATAACCCGGCTCAACTCAATCCCTGGCAGAAGGAGGGGGGATGTCTTCTACCACATGGGCGTGCCAGGCGATCACTTTCCAGCCGCTGTAGGTTCTGGCAAAGATGACGGTGCCGCGGTAGGCGAGGGGCTTTCCATTTTCTCCGCTCCGCCCGGTCGAGCGAAGGTAAGTCACGAATGCGGCGTTTTCGTCGATAGGATAGGTCGTTACGTTTCGAAAGGACTGGGTTGTCTTGGGGATCTCTCTTCCCTGGAACGCTTGAAGGTAGTTGTCGTATCCGATGATTTCACTTTGAGAAATCCTCACCACCAGCTCGGGAATCTGGGCGAAGCCCTTCAGGAACTGATTTTTGTCCCCTTCTGCATAAGCATCCTTCCATTCATTGAATGCCTGTTCTACTTCCTCTTTAACTTTCTTGGGGTGGGTGGCCTCAGCCGTTTCCTTCTTCTTCGTAGCTGAATCGACAGGCTGCGAAGCCTTTTCTTTCGCGGCTGTGCCGGCTGGTCGTTTCTTAGCCTGGACTTTTTGAGCAGTCGCCGGGGCTGCGACGAATGAAAGCAGCAGGAGGATTACGGCAAATCGTTTCATGTAGTCCCTCAGATTCTTGGCGTTCTTCGCGTTCTTTGCGGTGAAGTTTTTCAATTATCCGGGTTCGTCACACGTTCAAACCTTCAAGCCTTCGGATTTGGCGGCATCCGCTGACGGCGTGAATCGGCGCTCAACATAATCTTCGAGAATACGGATAAATTCAGGGACAATCTGGTTGCCTTTAAGCGTGATAACCAATTTCCCGTCGACAAAAACAGGAGCTTTGGGCTCCTCGCCTGTTCCTGGAAGTGAAATTCCAATATCAGCGTGCTTCGATTCCCCAGGACCGTTGACAATACAGCCCATGACCGCCACCTTCAGTTTTTCGACACCGGGATGTCGCGCTTTCCACACGGCCATCTGCCTCTGCAAGTGCTGCTGAATCTGGTCTGCCATTTCCTGGAAAAAGACGCTGGTGGTACGCCCGCATCCGGGACAGGCCGTAACCTGCGGAACAAAACTCCTCAAACCGATCGCCTGCAGAATCTGTTGGCAAATCCGAACCTCTTCGGCCCTGTCGCCGCCTGGAGCGGGCGTAAGGCTGACGCGAATCGTGTCGCCGATGCCCTGCTGCAACAACAGCGAGAGCGCCGCCGTGCTGGCCACGATTCCTTTACTTCCCATGCCGGCCTCCGTCAGGCCGAGATGCAGCGGGTAGTCACAGCGCCGTGCCAGGTTCTGGTAGATACTGACCAGGTCCTGCACATTGGAAACTTTCGCGCTCAATATTATTCGGTCGTGCGGCAATCCGTAGCTTTCAGCCAGACGCGCCGAGTCAATCCCACTCGCCACCACCGCCTGGGCCAGTACTTCCTGAGCATCGAGCGGATCCGGTCTCCGGCCATTCTCATCCATCATGCGAGCCAGCAGCGACTGATCCAGGGATCCCCAATTTACTCCGATGCGAATCGGCTTGCCGTTTTCCTGGGCCACACTGATCATGCGTCGAAAGTTTTCATCGTGCTGTCTTCCCATTCCGACATTTCCCGGATTGATCCGGTACTTGCTCAGGGCCCTGGCACAGGCGGGAAACTGCTCAAGCAGAAGATGACCGTTGTAGTGGAAGTCCCCGATAATCGGCACAGTGCAGCCGTGCGCTTCCAGTCTTTGCACAATTTCGGAGACAGCCCGGGCTGCTTCCTTGTTGTTGACCGTCACACGAACCAGCTCGCTGCCTGCAGACGCGAGAGCGGCAACCTGTTCGACCGTTGCGGCCACGTCTCCCGTGTCCGTATTGGTCATCGACTGAACAACCACAGGATGACAGCTGCCGATGGGAACGTTACCCACCCAAACAGTTGGTGTTTGCCGTCGGCTGATTGTGAACATACGCGCTCGATTTTAGCACGGCCACCGGGAGGGATGGAGGGATGGAGGGAGGGAGGGAGGGAGGGATGGAGGGAGGGAGGGATGGAGGGATGGATGGAGGGATGGAGGGAGGGATGGAGGGAGGGATGGCTATACTCTCGTCCCTCAGTCTCTCAGTCTCTCAGTCCCTCAGGTCCCTCAGTCCCTCAATCACTCAATCCCTCAGTCCCTCAGTCCCTCCATCCCTCAGTCCCTCCATCCCTCAATCCCTCAATCCCTCAATCCCTCAGTCCCCAGTTCCTCGGTCCCCCGGCTCCCCCTCGACAAGCCCGGTCAGTCGTCGTTTCACGAGCCAGGCGAGCACGGTTCCCAAAACCAGCCCGATTACATAGCCGAATGGCAGGCTGACAGCCGCAAGCCCCACAAGCAGAGTGACAGAAAGGTCAGCTCTTGACTCGGTGATGTCCCGAATAAGCACCAGTAATGTGAGCGCTTCAAAGAACAAAATCATCCCCAGCACCGGCTTGGGAAAAAAGTGAATTACCTGCTCGAAACTGCCGCTAAAGAAAAACCCGAGGAGAAGATACAAAAAACCATAGATCACCACAGAACCCCCGGTGCGGCCGCCAAACGCATAATGCCCGGCCATGCCTCCCGAACCGTGACAGGTCGGAATCCCGCCGAAGAACGGGTTGATCAGGTTCATCGCGGCGTAAGTGAAGCTGATTGTGCGCACCGAGATGCGGCGCTCCGGAAAGAGGTCGTTTGCAATTTGCCGCGTCGCAAGAATGGAGTTTGCGATAGACAAGGGGATCTGCGGCAGGGCAAGCAGTACAAGGCCGGCAAAGATATCCTGCCGCGCCGGAACGTGAAGCCGGGGCAATGCCACGCCTACACCGCCAAGCAGGGCCCGCGCATCGATTCGATAGAAGAGCGCGTAAGTGATGCCGAGCAGAATCACGAGAGGAGCCGGAGGAAAACGGCGATTGCCGAGCAGCCAGACAATCATAACAAAGGCCAGTGCGCCCAGCGCGTACCCGATAACTCCCTCGGTCGGAAGATATTGCTCCAGCGCGAGCCTGGCCAGTTGAAGACCCAAGCCGAATTGAATGCCGCGCACCACCGGTTTTGGCACCGCCCGGGCTACAGCGTCAATCAGGCCTGTAGCGGCAAGGAACAGCATCACCAGGCCAATGGCGAGTCCCCCACCGTAAAGAATGTTGCCACTAAGCTTCTGCGTGATGACGATGGCTGCCATCGCCTTGAGCGGCTGAGCCGGCATCGGGATTCCGTAACGCAGCCCGGTGAGAACCTGCATGGCGCCGAAGAGAATGAGAACGCCGGCCGGATCCAGTTTGGCCGCAAGAATCATCCCCACTATCAACGGAAAGTCGGTCCCGATGTCGCCAAACGCTCCTGAGAACTCGTTTCGGTCAAACCGAATGCGTGGTTGTGCTTGCGATGCAACCGTCTTGATCTCAGGCTGAGCCATTCGTGGCGATGGTGGCACAAAAGACTGGCTCACTGTCAAACAAATCTACCCAGCGGGGATTGAGGGACTGAGGGACTGAGGGACTGAGGGACTGAGGGACTGAGGGACTGAGGGACTGAGGGACTGAGGGACTGAGGGATGGAGGGATGGAGGGATGGAGGCATAGAACGGAGTGGGGCAGTGAGGGCTCGGGGGGAGCGAGGGAGCAACACACCCCTGCAATCTGTCGATCTCTCAATTCCCTCAGTCTCTCAATCCCTCAATCCCTCCATCCCTCAGTCCCTCAATCCCTCCGTCCCTCCATCCCTCAGTCCCTCCATCCCTCTATCCCTTCATCCCTCCATCCCTCAGTCCCTCAATCCCTCCGTCCCTCCATCCCTCAGTCCCTCAATCCCTCAGTCCCCTCACCGGCCGACCAGCGCCGCTGCGCTTCTTCTTCCCGGGCCGCAGGGCTGAATCGACTCCGCTCCTGACTTCAATCAGGCGCCCAAAGAGCCAAAGCAGGTCAGACAGGCGATTAAGATAAACCAAGATATTCGGATTCAGTTCCTCCTGCTCGGCGACACGCACCGCGCAGCGCTCGGCTCTGCGGCAGACGGTGCGCGCCACATCGAGAGCGGCTGAGTCGGAGCGGTCGCCTGGCAGCGCCCAATCCCCCAGGATGCCATCCATTTCCTCTATCCGGGAAACCTGGTCGTCCAGGCGCTGAACCATCTCATCATCAATCTGCGGAGGTGATGTTTTGGAATCCGGCGGAGTGGCAACTGCGGCGCTGATCGTAAAGAGCTCGCGCTGGATCTTCTCGATCTTGTCGCGAACTTCCGTATCGGCGGACAAAGAACGAGCCAAACCGAGCTGTGCATTCAGTTCGTCCAGAGTTCCATAACACTCCACGCGCAGATTCGTCTTTGAAACGCGCACACGCCCGATCAAATCCGTTTTCCCCTTGTCCCCGCGCCTGGTCACGATGCTCATGCGAATGGCAAATTATCAAAGTCAAGAATACCAGCTTGCGGGATGAATTTGTCGCCGGTCCTTCTTTTGCCACAAAGCCACGAAGAGTCCTTAGTGATCTTTGTGCCACTGTGGTGGAAAAGGCGCCCACCACAAAGGCACAAAGACCACTAAGATCAGCCAGAATCCGGCATTCAATCAATTCGCGCTTTCGCGCCTTCCCTGTTGAAGCCTTGGTAGGTTACTTGCGGAAACCCACCCAACGGGCTTGGAAAAACCATCACATCGGCCCCGTAGGTTTGCCGGATCATGTCGGTGGTGATCACTTCTTCAGGGATTCCGGATTTCACGATCTTGCCCAGGTGAAGCAAAATCACCGACTTGCAAAACGCTGCCGCCGCTGTCAGATCGTGAATCACCACTACTACGGTAATTCCTCTCTTCTCGTGCAGCGAGCGGAGCAATCGAAAAATTGAGATCTGATGGTTGATATCCAGATGCGCGTTAGGCTCGTCGAGAAGCAACACCGCCGGGCTCTGAGCAATGGCCCGGGCGACCAGCACGCGCTGCCTTTCGCCGCTGGAAAGCTCAGACACGGCCCTTGTTTTCACGTGGTCCAGTTCGGTCTCGCGCAAGGCGCGCTCTACAATTTCCCAATCCTGCGCGGACATGCGTCCAATCCTGCCGATGTGCGGAAAGCGGCCCATGGCGACGACGTCTTTTACCCGGAACGGAAACTCAAAATATTGCTCGGATGGAATGACCGCCATCTGCCTGGCCAGTTCCCGGGGAGGAACGTCCGACAATGGCTTGCCGTCAAACAGGATTCTTCCGCCGTGAGGCTGGACGGCATTGCTGAGCAATCGCAGCAACGTGGTCTTTCCGCTTCCATTCGGACCAATCAGAGCCAGGAACGACTGCCGGCTTATTTGAACCGTGATGTCTCGAAGCGCAAATCCAGTGGAGGGATACTGATAACTCACATTTTCCACGTCAATCGCCGGCACCTAGAACTCTCCCATTCGCTGCTTCCGGCGCAGCAGGAAAATAAAATAAGGGGAGCCAAACAGCGCCGTAAGCGCGCCCACTGGGATTTCCAGCGGGGGTGCCAGGCTCCGGGCGAGCGCGTCGGCGATAATCAGGAACAGGGCACCCCCCAAAGCAGAAGCGGGAATCAGCACCCGGTGGTCCGGCCCCAGCAGCAGCCGCATCATATGAGGCACGATCAAACCGACAAATCCAATCATGCCTGCAACGGCTACCGAGGCGGCAACCATCACGGAAGCCGCTGCAAACAGAATGCGCTTGGCGTTTTCCACATCCACTCCGAGATGGAATGCCGCCTCTTCGCCCTGTGTCAGAAGATTCAACTCCCGGGCGAGGATCCAGCTTGCAAACAGACCCGCCCCTATCATGAATCCCGAAATTGTGATCAAGGTCGAATCGCCTTCCGTAAGAGTTCCCAGAAGGAAGAACAGGATGCTGAAAGATTCCCGATAAAATATCGAGAAGAACAGAAACACGGCTGCGTTGAAAAACAGGCTCACGATTACTCCCGCCAGCACCAGCGTCTGCACCGGGGTCTTACCGCCGGTCCGGGCGATGCGCGTAACTACAAAAATCGAGAGCAGAGCGAAGCCCAGAGAAAACAGGTAGAGCGCCGCGGGGTGATGAATCCGCAGCATGGCCGCCACCATCACACCGGCGGCAGCGGCGCTCGATGTTCCAAGGATGTAAGGATCGGCCAGAGGATTTCGCAATACTCCCTGAAAACCGGCGCCTGCCCCTGCCAGACCGGCCCCCACCAGGATGGCGAGCAGCACGCGCGGCAATCGCACGTGCCATAGAATGGCCGCCGACGGCGTGTGCACCGGCCCGATGACCAGCGACACTCCGGCCAGCGCGATGGTAAACAGCAGCAGAGCCAGGAGCCTCTTCCCACCTGATTTCATTGCCACCCATTCCTAATTGGGGACTAATTGGGGACGGACTAATTGGGGACTGTCCCTATTTTTGATTCATTTTGCATGATTTATTTTTGGGGACTGTCCCCATTTAAGTCCCCATTTAATGATCAATTGGGGACTGTCCCCATTTAATGATCCCCATTTAATGATCCTCTCCTGAAAATCGCGCAGGCCCTCGACCAGGCGCAGGCTGCCGTTGAATCGCCGGTTTGGCTTCAAATCATCAATGACGTTGCCATTCCGGACCGCCCTGAGGTTCGACCATCCCGGTCTGTGACGAATCTCGGCCGCCGTGGCCTGGAAAGTCAGAATGATTTCGGGATTGCGGTCCAGAATTGTCTCCACGGAAGCCTGCAAAGCGGGTCGCGCAACGTCACCAAAGATGTTGTTGCCACCGCAGACCGAAATCGCATCTGTAATGAAGCTGTTCCGTCCCACTGTCCACGATGGCACATCTATCTCCACATAGACGGTCGGGCGCCGGGGCAGATTTTCTCCTCGTCGTCGAATCTCCTCCACCTGCTTCCGCATCTCTTGAATGAGAGAGTCGGCCAGTTTCGATTTGCCTGTGGCCTGGCCCACTTCTGCAATCTGTTGATAAATTTCCGGAAGCGAAAGCGGACTGATGGTTTCCACCACATTCAGCCCGAGTTTGCGCAGGCGAGATACTACTTTTGAAGAGCTCCATCTCTCGGCCAACACGAGCGTAGGATTCAGAGAAACAATTTTCTCGATGCTTGGATTGATGAAATCCCCAATTTTCTCTTTCTGCAGCGCTTCGGGAGGATAAGTGCAGTAGTTGGTTACGCCCACTACCTGCGAGCCTGACTGCAGCGCAAACAGCGCTTCAGTCAGGCTCGGGGCCATCGAGACGATGCGATGAGTGTCGTGCGGCCCCGGTTTCCCTGCGTCTCGGGGATGACAGGCAGAAAAAAACCATGCGCCGATCAGAAGAGTCGTGAGGAGCAATCTTCGCATTTTCATTCCACCACAAAGACACAAAGGTCACAAAGCCCCCTTTGTGCTCTTTCTGTCTTTGTGGTTATCTCAAAACTCCAGTTTCATCCCCAAAATGCCCGCTGCGCCCGGGGTACGATATCCATTTTCGTAATAGTGCCGGTCGAAAATGTTATCCACCTTGCCGTGAAGACGAAGACGAATTGAATCCGAGACCGGAACGGTGTAGCTCGCGCCCAAATCGGTCTTTACTATTCCATCGAACCGAAATGCCCGCGTGGCAAACGTCTTCGGATCAAAGAAGGGAGCAAGGTAGCCGCTCGATGCGATCAAATCCAGATTCACGAAAAAGCGCGGTGTGACGCGCTGCGTGGCGACGGCTGAAAACTGATGCAGGGGAATGACAAAGGAGCTCACCACGCCCTTTGCAGCCGGATTTCTCTGATCGGCATTGGTGTAGGTGTAGCCCAGTGCCAGGTCAAGCGCTCCCAGGGGAGCGCCGGAAACCGATAATTCCAGTCCCCGCGCCAGCTCACCACCGCTGTTTCGATAACCGCCGAAGCGTCCAAAGGGATCCGTGGCCGGATTGATGGTCCCGGAAAAATCGAAAATGACCACTTCCTGCAGGCGTGTGTAAAAGTAAGTCGCCGAAGCGCTCAGGCGGTCGCGTAACAACTTCTGGTCCACTCCGGCGTCAAAGGCAATGGACCGATCCGGCCGGAGCCGCGGATCTCCGTAGGCGGAATATCCAAAACTACCGAAGAATGTTCCAAATCTTTCAAAGATCGACGGCGCTCGATAACCGTTTCCGACATGCGTTCTGAGCTTCGTCCCGGTGCTTCGGAAAAAATATGCCACTGATCCATCACCCGTATAAGCGCGCGGAGGCGAGGTGAATGTAATTTCTTTATATGGAGCGGAAGCCTGCGGCGTAAAACGGGGATCGTGCAGTGAAAAAAACTGCGCGCGAAACGCCGCCGAAAATTGCAATCGATTGTCCAGCAGCCGCAACTGGTCCTGTACAAACAATGTATTGCTCCGCTGAGACGCTTCTACGGTTGAATTCTCCGGGGACCTTCCCGGAAACGACCGGTTTAAATAGCCTTCATACTCAAACTCGTAGCCGGCGGTCAGGTGCGTGCTCGCCGCGCGCAGGCTTCCCTGCGCCAGCAGTGTGTGCAGGCTGCCGTCAAAATCCGAGCGCGTTGTCGTGTTTGCGGGCTGGAAAGAAACGCCGCCGGGGCCGTTCCGATGCGTGCGACGGGTCACCAAGCCTTGATAGTCGACCGAATACGAGAAGGTTTCGTTAAGATGTTGCGTAAAGCTGAGCAATCCGGAAAAGAAATTCGCCTCACGCCGGCTGTCCGGATCATTCGCCGCCGGAATAAAATTGGCCCGGCCGAGATTCAACCGGGAAAGAGGCGTTCCCGTCTCATACCTGCGAAGCTCTGAGCCTGACAGTGGAACGGCGTCGATAATACCCGAGGGCGGAAGTATTCCAGTCGCTTCGGGAATCGAGTTGGTCTGAAGGAATGAATTGGACGCGTAAATACGCCCTGAAAACGAACTGTTTAGCGAAGGCCGAAAGGTGACACGGCCCTGGCCGTTGGTGATGCGCGCTGCATCATCTCCATCGACGCCGTGAACGACGTTGAGATGGGACGCTCCGCCGCTGTAAAAAATTCTCTCAGTCCCGCCGCTAAAGCCGGCCCTGCCGCGATAGAGACCAAGCGAGCCGCCCTCAAACAAAACATGGCCGTTTGCCCGGCCGCCGCCTGGGTCTGTCACGATGTTGAGCACGCCTCCAATCGCATTTGTCCCGTAGAGCGAAGAACCGGAACCGCGCAGGACCTCTATTCGATCGGTGTCGGTCAAAAGAAGATCTTCCAAAAAACCGGAGCTGTCTCCCTGGGGCGCACCGGGGTCACGGAAGCGCAATCCGTCAATCAACACCGCCGTATCCTGGTTTCGCAAGCCCCTTGACTTGACGTTCACAAATGAGCCGGGACCTCCGAGTTGCTGCACACGCAGCCCCGGCACCGTGCGCAGGGCCTCGGTAAGGGAATACTCGTCGCGTTGTTCAATTTCCTGGCTGCTGACCACGGTAGTTGACTTTGACAGCTCGTCAACGGGCTGGGGATTACCCGCGGCCGTGACCACGACAAACTCCGGCGCCCCGGCCAGTTTCAGAGTGAGATCGACTATTGCGGCATATCCAGCAATTTGTACCGCACTGGTGGAAGCCCGGACAAAACCCGCGGCTTCAGCTTGAACCAGATAGTCCCCGGACACCAGATGTCTGAAGGCGTAATTTCCGCCGGAGTCGGTATTTACGGTTTGAACCACGCTATTGTCGCGCGCAAAGAGCGTCACGATAGCCCCGCTGATCGCTGCGCCGTGAGGATCGGTGACGCGCCCGGAAATGGCGGTCTCCGACTGGGCTGCAACGCAGGTTATGGTAGTGAGGCAAACTGCTATGAAAAGGAAAGCTCTGGAAATCATAATCCCTTTCTCCTCTCTCTCGAAGGAGGGTTTTTGGTGAATTCGTATGAGAGAGGATTACAAGGCAGGAAAGTTAGAAGTCAAACCTGGCCTGACAACGTCCGCTCTCATGCGAAGCATGGCACGATGCCGATTCGTTTGAGGCAGGTCTCCTGACTTACAGGTCAACGCGACGCCGGCGGCCTTCCCATCCCGCTGAGCGGAACAGTGGCTGCGATTCTGCCGGCGCGCTCGCTGATTACAGTGGCGCGACCGTGCGAGCTTTTCACTCGACTTCCCTTTTGACTCGCCGATTTAAGGCAAGCACCTCAAAAACGATTAAGGGATATCATGAAGCGTGGAAGAGGGTCAAGCGCTCGGTGATTCGTCATAGGTCACTAGTCATCGGCCATACCTACTGGTCCGGAACCTTTAAAAACATTAACCGCGAAGAGCGCCAAGAACGCCAAGAGAGCGCACAGGACGGGGCTGAAACTTGAAGTATGAAGGCCATCAAAACGGTGCCAGGTGTTGACTCGGTGCTGCCTTCATACTTCAAGT
>DASXQR010000101.1:0-8134 GCA_036507075.1 Acidobacteriota bacterium
GGATAGCCAGTCGATCATCTGCTTTGCCGCGGCGATGTTTTGCTGAGCGCGTCCCGCAAGGGGATCGGCCGACGCTTCCATATACATCATGGCCGTATTCGCCAGCGACATCAGAAACGCTCCAAACTCGGCGCTGCTGTCCTCGTCAGCGCCTGGCGTCTGTTTGCCGGAAGCGTCTACGTGGCCCGGTTTGGGCGGCTCCTTTAGCGGAGGGGGCGTGGGACCTGGCTCGCGTCTGGGAAGGTCTCCCCGGGGAGGAGGACTCTTGGGGGGTTCCCGCTTTGGCGGCTCCTTCAGGGGCGCCGGCGGCGGAGTCCTTTCTTCGGGTTTCAGGTCGGTCCTTTCTTCGCCCGTAAGAGTAAACTTCCGACGGTCAAAGATCTTGAAACCCTCGGTTGGATTTTCTTTGTTGTCAGCCATAGAATCCTCGTGCCTGTTACACAGTCAGATAAGTCGCTAAAAACGAAAGTAAACAGTTTAGCACGAACGAAGCAGCTTGAAGACAGGAGCCTTAGTGTCCTTTATGCCTTTGTGGTGAGGTTTTAATAACCACCAAGACACAAAGGGCACAAAGGAAAAAGGAAACCCGCATGGAAGAATTCGCTCAACTGGTCGCTCTGATGGACATACTACGCGGCGAAAACGGCTGCCCCTGGGACAAGGAACAGACCCGTGAAACTCTCAAGCCAATGATGGTCGAGGAAGTGTTTGAGGTGATCGAAGCGATGGATCACCCAGCCGACCTGTGTGAAGAGCTCGGGGATCTGCTCTTCCAGATCGTGTTCCACGCCCGCATCGCCAAAGAGAATGCAGAGTTCGATATGCGCGATGTGGTCCGCGGCGTTTATCAGAAGATGGTCCGCCGCCATCCCCACATTTTCGGAAACAAGAAACTGGAGAGCACTGCGACGGTTCTGAAAAACTGGGAGCAGATTAAGCGGACTGAGAAATCGCGCGCCGGCAAGCAAGACAGGAAGTCGCTGCTGGACGGAATTCCCAAATCGCTGCCGGCCCTTTACACGGCTCTTCAACTTACGGCCAAGGCGGCCAGGGTTGGATTTGACTGGCCTGATTCGGATTCGGTGATCGAAAAGATGCGCGAGGAGCTCGAAGAATTGCATCAGGCCCAGCAGACCGCCGATCCGGAAAAAATCGCCGACGAAGTGGGCGATATTTTCTTTGTAGCGGTGAACCTGGCCCGCAAACACGGATTAGATCCGGAAACAGCGCTCGCACGCTCCAACCGAAAATTTACAGAGCGATTCCAGCGAATGGAAAAATCATTCCGGGATGAAGGCATGCCGTTGGAAAAGGCCGGCCTCGATGAGATGGAAGCCCGCTGGCAGGCAGCTAAACGGGGGCGTTAGCACTTACTTCGCATAACTTTTAACCACAAAGGCGCAAAGAGCACAAGGGAAGACGTGAGACAGGCAAAGGGCGGTGCCTGCCCCGCGTCTTCCTTTGTGCTCTTTGCGCCTTTGTGGTTAAACAGTACTTGCAACCGATGACTCATATGAGCATGCTTATATGAAATTCAGTTCATCACAAGGAGGCGAGCATGAAAAGATTTGGTCCCGGTTTTCTGATCCTGTCCTGCGCCCTGGCTTTGTCGGGAAGAATAATGGCGCAAGACATCGTAAAAGTAGCGCCGAAAAACTGCAAGGTGCTGCTCGATAATAAAAAGGTCCGGATCGTGGAGGTGCGGTTGAAGGCCGGTGAAAAACTTCCAATGCATTCGCATCCGGCAAACGTCGTTTACAGTTTTACCGGCGGGAAAGCGAAGTATACTTCGCCCGATGGCAAGGTGACGGAACGGGACACAAAGGCTGATGAGGCCGTTTGGAGTGACCCCGTGACGCATGCCACTGAGAACACATCTAAAAAGGCGGCCCGAGTTCTGGTTATCGAGTTGAAATGAGGAGTTAAGTTTGACCACAAACCGGCCGTAACCGCGTTATCGGTCATTAGTCATTCGTCATTGGTTGACAAGGATCCTGCTAAGAAAACAAGATTGTTTAACTAATGACCAATGACCGATGATGTATTTGGTTGCGGCCTGTGCCCTTTGTGTCACCCGTTGGCGATTTCTTGTTTTTTTGGCAAGATTCTTTAACTGATGACCAATAATGACCAATGACTGATGACCAATGACGCGTTTGGTTGCGGCCCTGCCGCGCTGCGCCTTTGTGGTGAAAACTTCGCAGCCTACATTTCGACGATATCGAACTGCTCGAAATGCACCAGCGGATCCGCTTTGACTGAGACATCTTTGCCGGTCATCTCGTGGATTTCGTCCAAAACGACATGCTCTTTCTCGCGCAGCGCCCGGGCCACTTCAGGATTTACGCGGAGCATCAGCTCTTCCCCGTCACCCATCGCAGGCAGTAGTTTCTTCACTTCGGCGTGGATGGTGTAGCACACGGTGCGTAATGACTTCACCATCCCCACGCCGTTGCAATAAGGGCATGGCTGGCAAAGCGTCCGCTCCAGCGACTGCTTCACCCGTTTTCGCGTGATCGCCACCAGACCGAATTCGTTGAACTGCAGGATCTTGGTCGGCGATTTGTCGTGGGCAAGCTCGCGCTCGAGCGCGTCCATGACTTTCTGGCGGTTGCGGCGCTCGTCCATATCGATAAAATCGATCACGATAATTCCACCCAGATCCCGCAGCCGGATCTGACGCACCACTTCCTTGACGGCGTCGAGATTAGTGCGGGTGATGGTGTCTTCCAGGCTGTCTCCGCGACCCACAAATTTGCCGGTATTCACATCGATGGCCACCAGGGCTTCCGTCTGGTTAATTACGATGTAACCACCCGACTTCAGCCACACCTTTTGTTTGAGCGCCTTCTCGATCTCGGCATTGATGCCGTATTCATCAAATATCTGTGTGGCTTTGGTATACAGCTTGACGCGGCTGACAAGCGACGGGTCCAGCTTGTGAATGAACTCGACAATGCGCTCGTACTCGGCTTCATCGTCCACTCGTATGGCCTTGAAATCGCCCGACACATAATCGCGAAGCAGTCGCGGCACCAGGTCCAGCTCGCTGTGAATTACCGCCGGGGCCGATTTGCGCTCCGCCTTCTGGCGGATCTCGTCCCACAGACGGGTCAGATACATCATATCGGCCCGAATGTCTTTCTCTTCCGCGTTCTCGCCTGCGGTGCGTACAATGAAACCCCGCTTGCTGTCTCCCCGCAGCCGCAGCACGATTTCCTTGAGGCGGGCCCGCGTCTTGTCGGAAACGATCTTTCTCGATACCCCGACATGATCCACCGTCGGCATGTAGACAATGAACCGGCCAGGCAAGGCAATGTGCGAGGTGATGCGCGCGCCCTTCTTGGCAATGGGCTCTTTTGCAACCTGAACGACAATTTCCTGGCCCTCACGCAAGAGATCGCCAATAGAATGGTGACCCTGGTTCTTTCCGCGCACGCGCCGTCGTGGGGAAGGACGCTGACGCCGGCGCCGGCGGTCCTTTCCTTCGCCAGGGCTGCCGGCAGGAAGTTCAATTTGCCCCGGCACTGTTTCTTCGCCCGGCATTTCCACAGCCGGGGGGACAGTTCCAGCCTGATCGGAGCCGGCTTCTTCCTCGGTTTCCCGGCTGCCAAAACGGCCGGGCTGATCTGCAGGTTCCACCCAAGTCGACTGCTCCACGAAATCTTGTGGGGCTTTGACCGCCGAGGGGACGATAGATTCAGGCTCCGCGTCGGTTTTAACGCTGCTTTCACGCCGGAAGCGGTCGTTGCTTTCCGCATCTCCGCCCTCATCGTCCGGCAGCGAGAACTCATCCACGTCCCGACGATGCCGGACACCGGCTTGACGGTCTTCCCGGGATTCTGCAATGTCTGAGCCCGAAGATGAAGGGGAAGTCTCCTTTGCCTCTCTTTCCAGCGCCGCTTGAGCTTGACGCACCTCATCCAGCCAACTGCTTGATGTTCGAACAGGCGCCGGCTCCGGGATTGCAAACGGAGTCTCAACTGCCCTCTTTTCGGATCGTGCTTCCTGACTCTCGAACGGCGCAGGTTCGGCGGACGCCGATTCGGCCTCTGGCCCTGCTAAGCCGATCCCTGATTCCCTGTCGGGGGGTCGCGCTTCCACAGCCGGCCTTTCTGATCTCTCAAACCTCTCCGGCCTTCCGGATCGTTCCATCCTGTCGGGCCTTTCCACGCGATCGGGGCGATCGGGCCGATCGGGGCGCCCGCGGCGGCCTTGCCGACCTCGCCCGCGCGGGGGCCGGCGGCGAGGCTCATCGGGTTGTATGTGGTCTTCTTTGTTCTCGACGCGCAGGAGTTTCTCGGCTGCCTGCTCTGCGTCGTTGAACATTTTTTCGTACTCTTCGTAATCTTCGACAAAGTCGGAGACATACAGGAAGGCGTCCCGCTCGAGCCCGATGTCAACGAATGCCGACTGCATGCCCGGCAGAACTTTTGTGACTTTTCCTTTATAGATGTTTCCGAGGATCCCTCGGTTTTTGGCTCGTTCGACGAAGATCTCGGTAACCTGATCTTCTTCCAGGATGGCTACTTTTGTTTCCAGCGTGGTAGCGCTGACGATAAGCTCTTTTGACATATACCTCCATAAGGGAATCCGGATTGGAGGTACACAGCGGCGCTCCACTTCAGAGAAGAGGCGTTTTCGATTGCTCTATGGAAGGTTTGAACGGATAAAGTCAGTATTTGCATGAATCCGAGCTGTGTGGGCCCGGGAAGGGGCCGCAACAACAAACCGTCACAGTTTTTCCGCGCCAGGCGGAAAGCTTCAGGGGGCGGCGGAACAGTGATCTGCTCTCGGGAAGTATTTTCCCACACCGAACCTGCGAAAACGTCTGTGGAACTCTCCAGTTCCGATTCCGTGAATCGTTTACTCGTTTGTTTATCTGAGGCCGCGACGGGGCAAACCCGACAATCGCTGAATGGCCTGATCTGTTGAACCAAAGCCGCCAACCGGCGGCGACTGTTACTAAAGGCGGACGCGCCATTGCGGGCTGCTGTCCTCCGAAACAAAAAAATCAATATGAATGCGGTCTCTCCCTAAAAATGTAACGTGGCGTTCCTGCCTGAGGAACTCCACGTCGATCAACTCCAAGCGTGATATCACGCCTGAAAACTCTTCAATTATAACAGTTTGGATGACCCGGGCCAATCAAAATGCGGGGCGGACCTGCCTGGCAGAATGAGAGACGGCAGAGTTCGGGCTACAACCGTTTGAATGGAAAAGCTTTAACCACGACGGCCGTGGAGAAAATTCACCGGGTTTAGAGGGCGGTCGTTCAGACGCACTTCATAATGAAGATGAGGGCCGGTAGATCGGCCCGTACTTCCCACATAGCCGACAATCGAACCGCGTTTCACCTGTTGTCCGGGAATCACGCTTACACGCGACATGTGGCCGAAAAGTGTAGACATGCCGAATCGATGGTCCACAACCACGGTTCTTCCGTAGCCAGGGCGGGAACCGGCGAAAGTGACAACGCCGTCCGCAGTGGCCACGACTTTGTTGCCGCTGGGCGATGAGAAATCAATTCCCGAGTGGAATTCTCTCCCACCGTGGAACGGATCCTGACGGTAACCGAAAGCGGCGCTCTCATACCCGTTTACCGGAAGAATAGACGGCGTTACAGCCATCAACATGGTTTGACGCTGGTAGAAATTGTTCAACTCCGTAAATTCGCTTTGCAGATCTCCGACTCGGCTGTCGAGATACGTCAGCCGATCAGCCGTTCGAATAAACGACGGCATGCTGGAAGAAAGTCCTCCCACCCCGGCAGACGCCGAGTCACCCATGCCGGACATCTTTTTTAACTTCTGCGAAATCACTTCCAGCGAAACCAGTTTCTCCTCCAGTTCGGTCGTAGTTGCCTTGAAGCGTCGGTTCTCACTACGCAGGTCGGAGTTCTCGGTCTGTATTCTCTCGTAATCTCGCGTGCGGTAATTCAAAGAAGAATAATGGAGGGAAGCCAGAAAACTGACGATTAAGAAAATAATGGAGAAGATTCCGCCGGTCAGAACAATGGATTGGGGAACATGGAGCTTGTGGATCCGGCCCGCCTTCGGGTTGGCCACAACAAAAGTGAAGCTCGCTTTCCTCATTTAACTCTCCCAGTCGCAAAGTGCAGGAAAAACAAATTGCAACATTCCTAGATTGTGTTACTACTCTGACCGTCGCAACCTGACAGTCAGCAACACTGGAAGGTGCCTAAATGGGTTCGGCCATATTAGCCACGATGCCAATGTGAGTCAACGCAAAAGATCCGCTGCTCGGAAAAAATTTCAGAAGTAACAGCCTTTAATTCACGACTATGAAGCGAGAGCAGCTAAAAGTTGGCTCTATAAAAGCCCACTCGGCTAAGAATCGCATGTGATCTCCCTTACAGCCCCCAAAATGCGCCTGAAGCTCGATAAATCGAACGTTTTTCTAGCAGAGTCGCAAAACAAAAGCCGCGCAATGCCCGCATGGCAATGGCACGCCGCATTGCTGTCGCTGGCCTTGATCCTGATCTGGGCGCCCCCGCGATTTTTGACCCAGGACGGTCCCTCTCACCTCTACACCTGCCGGGTTTTTTCCGAGCTTTTGCGCTCCAGCAACTCGGCGGAATGCGTTCGCATTGTCACTCCTCCGCCGCCCAATTCTCTCTGTACGTGGGTGGGAGCGGCGCTGCTTCCAGTGGCGGGGGCGGCCTTGACCGAAAAAATCTGGGCTACGCTTTACGTTCTGCTCTTTGCCGCGGGCGCCGCAGGCTTGAGCAACTGCTTTCCGCAGAACTCCGGCCTGGGCGCCTATATTCTCATTCTCAATCCGTTTCTTTTTGCCGGTTTCTGGAACTTCAATCTGGCTCTGGGAATGTTCCTGCTGGCCCTGGCGGTCATTGCTCAAATCCGAAGCGCGCCCTCATGGTACGCGCCCGCCGTTCTCGTTTGCCTTGGAACGGTCCTGTACGCGACGCACTTGTTTGTATTCGCGACCTTTCTGCTCGCGCTCTATCTGGCGATCCTGGCAGGTACGGCCGAACTGAGGAACAGGCCGGTGCTTCTCGTTCTTCAAATTCTGGTGCTCATCATGGCTCCCGCAGGCGCGGTTTTGTTTCTATGGAGACAATTGGCTCCTCTGGGGACAACCGTGGACCAGATCACAAGGGCGCGACTATGGCTGCATTTCGCCGACTTTTCGCCTCTTTCACTGAACGTCTGGTACCGTTACGGAGAGCAATACGTGTTGTTGCTGATTGAGGTGTTGTTGCTGGTTTGTTTTGGGTATCGCGCCTGGCGGCAGCGGCGCTTTGATTTTCTGGCGATGGTAGCCGCGTTCCTTCTCTGCTTTCTGGTGGTACCTGATCAGCTCGGAGTAACAATGGCGATCAAGGGCCGGCTTTGGCTGGTAGCCGTTACAGTGGCCGCGCTCTGGCTGCCTTCCCGCTGGAACCATGCCGTTGGCGCGCTTTGCGTGATTCTCCTGCTGTGGCACGCCTGGAACATTCTCCCCAGGCAGATTGCCTGGAACCGCGCACTTGCGCAACTGGAAGAGATTGCTCCACGATTGGAAAAGGCGCAGTTTCAGGCGTCCCTGATGGGAATCTATTGGGGAAGGTCGACGATTTTGCCCGCGGTAGTTCCGCTCCTGCACGCGGATCTCTTCCTTGCCGAGCGCAGTAACGGCCTGTCGCTGTCAAGCAATCAGCTCCAGTCGAGAGCTTTCGCCGTGCAGTACGAAGGGGCTTGCCGCGAATCGGCCGATGCGCTCAATGCGCTCTCTTTACAGGAAACGCGCTCGGTGCCGGAGATCGTGGCTGTCGTGCATCGGGCTGGAATTCGCTATCTTGTATTGTGGAAAACGGGAACGCTTCCCTGGAGAGAATTAATGCAAAACGAAGATTGGCATGTTGTGCATCAAACAAGGGAGTTTGCAGTCGTGGATACGGGGAGGTAGTCCGTAGTCCGTTGTCCGTTGTCCGTTGTCCGTGGTCAGTTGTCCGTGGTCAGTTGTCCGTCGCCCGGGTACAACCTCACAACATCGTTGACACTTTAACCTCACAACATCGTTGACACAATTGAACAGGGCAGAATGGGGTCTTTGAGGAGATCACAGGATGCCCTGGGCAGAGAGGTCGACGATGGAAGAACGGATGCGATTT
>DASXQR010000102.1:0-7894 GCA_036507075.1 Acidobacteriota bacterium
ACGATGTTGTGAGGTCAAAGTGTCAACGATGTCCTGAGGTGTTCACCCTGGTCAGTTGTCCGTTGTCAGTGGTCAGTAGATGTTGGATTTTGACACCTGACACCTGACACCTGACACCTGACACCTGACACCGGACTACTGACAACGGACTACTGACAACGGACTACTGACTACGGACTACTGACCACGGACAACTGACCACGGACAACTGACCAAGGACCCATGACTACTGACTCCCTCAAAATCCGGCACGCGTCAAAGGATGACCTTGCCGAGATCCTTGCCCTTCTAACAAGAGTTGGATTGCCCCACGAAGGTGTCGTCGAGTGCCTGGATCGGTTTATTGTGGCGCGTGATCCAGCAGGCAGGCTGGTCGCGTGCGCGGCGATGGAACGCCACGAAGCGATCGGGCTGCTTCGATCGATTGCCGTAGATCCCAACCGGCAGCACGCCGGGGTCGGAACGCGTCTTACTGCAATGCTTCTGGAACACGCCCCGGGTGAGGGAATAAAAGAAGTATTACTGCTGACCACCACGGCGCGCGATTTCTTTGCGCGATGTTTCCAGTTTCAAGAAGCCAGCCGCGCCGATTACGATTCACAACTCGCCTCCTCGCCCGAGTGGCGCCTGCCACGCTGTTCTACGGCCGTCCTGATGCGGCGCGCCGTTTAACGCCGAGCGGCGGGGATGTGATAAGTTCGCTTCTTCGCCGGATTTGCGATTCTGCAGAGACGTTAATCCATGCAGGGCTGTCGACGCTGCTGATCTGGGTCGTCAGTCTGGAGTGCCGCTCGCTTACACTTCGCGGCTCCGTCTGGACTCTGCCCATTTAGGAAATTCGGGTCCGGAAATTGGGGGTTTGTCCGTTACGGGAAAATGTTTTATCGGCTAAAGCCGGTGATTTGAAGGCCGGTGAACCGGCCTTGGATTAATATTTAGATACCTTGATCCCGGCCTGGAAAGGCCGGGGCTGAAACCCTTCGGGAGGCCACTACAAGCGGCCTGAGACCAGGCCTTCCTTCCCACCTTAAAATCAAATTGATGGCTAGGAACAAAGCAGGAGGGCAAGGCCCTGCCCCTGTCCCCGACAAACCAACGCTTCCCAAGCTGCGGGAGGCGGCGTCCGGCTGCAGGGCCTGCGATCTCTGGGAGCGGGGCACTCAGACGGTCTTTGGCGAAGGCGGGCGGCGCGCGGAGATCATGCTGGTTGGCGAGCAACCTGGCGATCAGGAAGATTTATCGGGCCGGCCTTTTGTCGGGCCGGCCGGCAAATTTCTGGACAAGGCGCTGGAAGAAGCAGCGATCGACCGATCCAAGGTCTACGTCACCAACGTGGTCAAGCACTTCAAATGGGAGCCGAGAGGCAAACGGCGCATTCACAAAAAACCAAACGCGGCGGAAATCGAGGCCTGCAGGCCCTGGCTGGAAGCGGAAATTCAACTAATCCGGCCCAAGATTATCGTCTGCCTGGGAGCGACGGCCGCCCAGGCACTGCTGGGAAAACAATTTCGCGTCAGCCGCCAGCGAGGGGAACGGGTCCCGTCTCCCCTGGCGCCTTACATGCTCGCCACGGTCCATCCCTCTTCCCTGCTGCGTGCTCCGGACGAAGAAACCAGACGGGCCGAATTCCGGCGCTTCGTCGAAGACCTGAAGAAAGTGGCGGAATTGATGGAGTAATTCTTAACCACAAAGGCACAAAGAACACAAAGGATTGCTTAGTGTTCTTTGTGCCTTTGTGGTGAACATAGCAATCCGCATTCAGCATTTCCTGGTTCATTTTTTTATTCCATTCACCTGTTCAATCTCCACCAGCCTGTCCACCTTACCCACCGTATACTCCACGCTGCGGCCGTTTGCCCAGCGCACTTCCAGCTTGTCTACCCTTGTGGCCGCCCCCAATCCGAAGTGTACGCGCATGTCCGACTGCGACATGTGGCTTCGCCCGCTGGCAACCTCACCGCGCATCCGGACTCCGTTTGCCGTGCAGAATACCACCGAGCCGATGGCGTCGCGCGGGCACTTCTGTTTCAAGTCTCCCTTCAATCTTAATTCAAGCCAGTGTCCCGAGCTGTTTCCACCCTGATTGCGGAGCAGCGCCGGCGGGCCATCGATGTTGTTAATCAAAAGGTCGATGTCGCCGTCATTGTCAAAATCGCCGCTCGCGGATCCACGCGCGCTGCGAGGTCGATACAGGCCTTCACCTCCCAAAGCGCCGATTTCCGCGAACCGATGCTTACAATTCCTGAAAAGCAATGCGCGCTGCTTATAAGAGGTGTTCCAGCCGGCCGAATCCACTCCCGGGTAAACGTGCCCGTTGGCCGTGAATAAATCAATCCATCCGTCGTTGTCGTAGTCAAAGAAGTTGGTGCCCCACCCGAGAAATGGAAGCGTTATTTCACCCAGTCCCGCCTGCACGGTAACATCGGAAAAGTTGGCGCCGTCGTCATTGTGATAGAGCACGTTGGTGTCGTCGGCAAAATTAGTGATGTGAATGTCGTCGCGTCCGTCGTTGTCGTAGTCGCCGATGGCCACGCCCATGTGTGCCTGCTCGCGCCCGTTCTCATTCAATGCCGCGCCCGAGGCGTAGCTGACATCTTCGAAAGTTCCATTGCCGCGGTTTCGATAAAGGTAATTGGGCGTCGAGTCGTTTGCGACCAGAAGGTCAAGGAAGCCGTCGTCATCAAAATCAAACCAAGCCACGCCGAAGCCGTACAGTCCCTTTGGGTCACTGACCCCGGCCGCGGCGCTGACATCGGAGAAGGAGCCGTCGCCATTGTTGTGAAACAGGTGATCCCCCGCTCCGGGTAGACCGCGCGGTCCGCACATCACCCGTTCGCCGCGATAGCGGCATTCTCTGGCCCCCGCCGAATAGGAAGCGCCGGTCCCACCGGTGGCGTTCGACAAATTGGCGGAAGAGGAAGAGGCGGCTGCCTGCCCGGCGGCGCCGCGCTGGACCGACGAAGGCTCCTGGGGTTGCAATTCGGGTGGCGTCGCAGGCGGAGGAAGATGTTTCAGATCAAACGCCACATAACCGGCAACGAAGAGATCCAGTTTCCCATCACCGTCGTAATCGCCAAACGCGCATCCGGTCGACCACGTGTCCAGCGCCACACCGGCTTTGCCGGCTACGTCTGTAAATGTGCCGTTGCCGTTGTTTCGGTACAGTCTGTTTCTTCCATAGTTGGTTACGTAGAGATCTTCCCAGCCGTCGTTGTCGAAATCTCCGGCACAAACACCCTGTCCCCAGCGCTCGTTGGAGACACCGGCGCGCAGGGTCACATTGGTGAACTTTCCATTTTTTTCATTGTGAAAGAGCGCCGCTCGCGGAGGGCTGCCGGTTCCCTGCAGTGCTTCGAAGGTGGAGCCGTTGACCAGGTAAATATCAATCCAGCCGTCGTTGTCATAATCGAAAAATGCGCAGCCCGACCCGGGTGTCTCCAGGATGTAATTCTTTTGCGGGGAGCCTGAGACATGGAGAAAACCGCTCAAGCCTGCAAGCGGGGTAACATCTTCGTATCGGACATTGCTGGCCGCTGTCTCGGAAGGTTTCGGCACGGCCAGCGTCGGCGGCTCTGTTTGCGACAGCACGCCCGCGGTCAGGAGGAGAACCACCGCCACGGACGCCACCAAGCGCGCCCCTGCAAACGATCCTGGGAATATTGACCACGAATTCTCTCGAATTGACACGAATTTCACGAACCTATTTAAAAGATTCGTGAAATTCGTGTCAATTCGTGAAAATTCGTGCTCCACTCAAGATTGCCACGAAGGCACGAAGCCACAAAGACCTAAACTGACCTAAAAGTCTCACTTCTCAAAACATTATCAGGAATTTCGAGAAGTGTCCCGTTCGAGATGGGTACGAAAGCTTCCTGTCTTCGTGGCAATCCTAGGCTCCCAAAATATCGGCGACTGCCTGCCGGTACTGCTCAAATGTGAACGGTTTCTGCAGCCGCCGCACCGGCCAGTTCCGGAACAGGATCTCCGTGTCGCCGCCGGTCAGATCGCCCGATATGAAGAGGAACCGTTCGGCCAGTTGCGGCTTGTGATCGCGCACCCAGTGATAGAACTTGATGCCGTTGATCCGTCCCGCCAGATGGATGTCCGAGATAATCAGATCCACGGTCTGCCGTTCCAGGAACCGGATCGCGTCTTCCCCGGTCTGCACGGCGTCAGCCGCGATGCCGAGCTTTGCAAGGAAGGAAGTTTGAAGGCGCGCGATTGTGGCTTCATCCTCGACAATCAGCGCGCGCTGTTTTTCAGGTTTGATGCTCTTCGTCTCTGCCACCAAGGGCGAAATCCTAACGCCGGCCGGCACATTCAGAGTGTGACGAGCATCGCGCAACACACCCAATCCGTTTGAACCGCGTTCATTCGCGGCCCAATAGCAAGGCGTTGACCGGCCCGGGCTTTACTCGTATCGTAATCGCCGGAGGAATCTTGCATCCCATTGGAAGGTTAAGTCGGCGGCGCTTTCTTGCAGGCGGTGGAGGACTGTTGCTGGGGCAACTGGCTGGAGAGAATCTGATTGCCGGCGGCAAGCGCAGAGAAAGCCACACACGCAGTTATCCCGTTCGACTGGGCGGCCCGATTTTTCTGCGCGCCGATGATCCTGAAGATTTGGCGCGTGAACATCGAAGGCTGGCCTACAGCGCCGCATATTGCCCAAAAATTGAGCTCGCCGATGCAGCCCGGATTCGAGCCGTGGCTGACGCCTTTGCCAGACATCAGGTAGTGATTGCGGAAGTCGGACGGTGGGTAAACCTTTTGGATCCGGACGCCGGGAAGAGAGCGGCCAATTTAAAGTTCGTTACTGAAGGATTGGCGTTGGCAGAGGCCGTGGGCGCTCTCGGCTGCGTTGATATTGCCGGTTCGTTCAACCCGGCTTCCTGGTTTGGACCGCATCCGGACAATCTCTCGCAGAGGTTCTTTGATGCCATAGTCGAAAATGCGCGCAAAATCATTGACGCGGTAAAACCGGCGCGCGCCCGGTTCTCCTACGAGATGATGGGATGGCTCCTTCCTGATGGTCCCGATGCCTGTCTTAAATTGATGAAGGCGGTCGATCGCAAGGCGTTTGCCGTTCACTTGGATCCGTGCAACATCATAAATTCACCCGCCAGGTTCTACAGCAACGCAGCATTGCTAAATGAATGTTTCGACAAGCTCGGCCCGCATATCGTCAGTTGCCATGCCAAGGACCTGGCTTGGGACATAGAGATGAATGTGCATTTCCGGGAAGTCCGCCCCGGAAGCGGGTCGCTGGATTATTCAACCTACCTGCGCCGGCTATCCTTACTTCCACACCAGCCCCCCTTGATGCTCGAACACCTCCCAAACGCCGAGGAATACGACAAAGCCCGCCTTCATATTCTCGAAACTGGACGCAAAATCGGCGTGTTGTTTGCGTGAGCCCAGACCGCCAGATCGCGTCTCCACCGGCCCGTGCCGGTGGAACGGGGATTTTTCACACCTTCTCAGCCCGTGCGCGGCGAATTAATCTGCCTCCACTAAGTCAGTACCGCGTGGCGTGAGCCCGCAGCGCGCTCATCACCGTCATCTGCCCATCAGTACGATGCATAAGCCTCAGGCTTTTTGATATGCGCGCCGCGGGCTCACGCCACGCGGTACTGACCGTGAGGAAATCGGGCGATTCGCCGTGCACATTGACGACATTTGAGCCTAAAATCCGCGCGCGAATTGACAAGAAGGTCCTGGCGCTTGCCAAAGAGCCGCGGCCACACCAGGCAGAGCCCCTACAAGGCAAAGATCAAGGACCTTTTCCGCATTCGTGGGGGGGACTATCGCATCGTCTATCAAGTGAGGGATGTTCTCCTGATCGTCCTTGTAATTCGAATCGGTCACCGCCGGGAAATATACCGCGGCCTGTAGGCGAGTTTTTGGTGCTGTCCTAAGTTAGGACACTACCGAGTTTTTGTTCAGCTTTCACAGAAATATCCAAGTCAGACGCCTTCGCAGCGGTTCCGCGGCGGTTCCGCGGCCCCGGATTAAACCGCTCTCCTATTCCGGCTTCCGCATTCCGAAATCCGCATTTGGAACCTTCGAAAATCGGTATTGGAAACCGTCGAATTACTGACGATCAGCCCGGATCATTGGTAGACTCACTCAAAGTCACACACGCCCGGGTGGCGAAACTGGCAGACGCACAGGACTTAAAATCCTGGGCCCCGAAAGGGGCGTACCGGTTCGATTCCGGTCCCGGGCATTCTAAATCAATGACTTAGCGCGTCTGACAATTTTGACACCCGAGCGTCGAGTGGCAACTTTGCTTAAAACTTGGCCTGAGACTTCGTCCAGCTTGCGCGCCGCTTCGGTGAGATCGCCTTCGCTGACGATGTTGTATCGCTCGAACACGGAGCGGGTCTTGTGTCCGGTCATCTGCATGGCGACACGCTCCGGGATGCCGGCGCGCACCAGGTTGCGCACAGCCGTGCGGCGGAAGTCATGAGGAATACGTCCTGGAAGTGCGGCTTTTGTGCAGGCATTCCGCCATGCTGTCCGAAAGTCTCGAATCGGTTGTCCCTTCCGATGGAATACCCACGGGCAGAGCTTACCGTTGTGCTTCTGGAACGCCTCGGTTTCTGCTTTCTGTGCCTCCAGTAGCGCGCGAAGTTCAGCAGTGAAGGGAAACTGCCTGCCTTCGCCGTTTTTCGTCGTTCCTGGGTCAAGGCAGACACGGCCAGCTGCGAAATCAACCTGGCGCCACTGCGGGGGGAAAACCTCACTTCGAGTGCGCCAGCCAGTTATGTAGGCAAATGTGATCAGTGGACGCAGGTGAGGACGAAGCAGGTTTCGAATTGATTCGAACTGTGCAGGCTCGAAGAAACCAGTGCGTACGTTGTGCTCCTCAAGCATTGGGATGTGCGGCCGGGCGACGAGCTTCCCTGCCTGGAGTGCCAGCGTGAAAGCGCGCTTCGGTGCTGCCAGTTCGCGATTGATTGCTGCATTGGCAGCGTTCGCTTCCTGGCGAGCACAAATAAACCGGGCGATCCGATTGATGAAACAATTGTCGCGGCTGATCGATACGGAATCGATCTGACGCAGCCTCACCAAAGGACGGGCAACTCGACCAGTGCAACGGCCGCTTCCCGTGCGGCGCGTCGTTCAGCCGTTCCCGGGATTCTTCTAGATGCATTGATAATACATACACGATAATATTGATTGTATGAATATCTATTCAGTGAATTTGAATTTGCTAGTCTACCTGGAGGCATTGTTGGAGGAACACAGCGTCAGCAGAGCGGCTCGGCGGGTAGGTATCACACAACCGGCGATGAGCAACGCTCTGGGTCGGTTGCGTGACCTGTTCGAAGATCCTCTATTCCGTCGGACGGCGCGCGGGATCGTGCCCACTCCGCGAGCGATTCAACTCTCAGGATCAGTGCGCAAGGCGCTGGTAGAAGTGCGCGGGCTGCTGGGAGGCCAGCCGGCCTTCGATCCGGCTACGGCCATGCGAACATTCCGTCTGGCTATGACTGACTATGCCGAACTCGTTCTGCTTGGAAAACTGGCGCAGCAGCTCCGTCGGCAAGCGCCGGGAGTCCAGATACTCGTCCGGCGACCGGAGCGCATATTCATCCCTCCGGAGCAGGAGCTGGGGACAGGAGCCATCGACGCTGCCATCGGGTTTTACCCGGACACGACTGCATTGGAGGTGAGTACGCACGCGATGGATCTGTTTGAGGAGAGCAACGTGTGCATTGCGCGGCGAGGAAACCCGTTCGTACGCAAAAAATGGAACACTGCCACTTTTGCGTCGGCGCCACAGGGGGGTGTCTTCTATCGGGCTGAAAGCCGCGGTCTCGTGGATAATCTGCTGACAGCAAAGGGCCTGCGACGTCAATTGGTCGTAACGACGCCGCACTTTCTCTCG
>DASXQR010000103.1:0-3888 GCA_036507075.1 Acidobacteriota bacterium
GCCCAAAAGCGGCGGGCTTTAGGTCGGCCGTACCATGTTTGGATAGGCCTGGACACGGCACGGGGACAAAATCCAACCAGTACCGAGGAAAACATTAACGTGAGTACAAGAATGCCGGCTAATTTGGACAGCAGTGACGTGGACGTAGACGATAAACGTCGACGTTGACGTGATCGGATGTCTTCTGAAATCTGGTCGAAAAAACAAGAAATTGCCAACTTGTTACACAGAAAACACATATGAATAACGAGGAACTCTACCAAAAGGGAATGGAAGCGTTCGCTGAGGATCAATACGACAAGGCGATCGAATTCCTGCTGCAGGCAACACAACAGGATCCGACGTTCAGCGATGCGTTCCAGGCTCTTGCCATGGCCCATTACCATAGAGGCGACCTGGATCGATCCATCCAGGCTGCCAGGCGGCTGACGGAACTGCAGCCGGACAACATCCTGGCATGGACCAGCCTGTCGATGGCGTACCAGCAGAAAGGAATGATTTCCGAAGCGGAAGCGGCTGGAGAAAAGGCAAAGGAGCTGGGACTGAAGGAAACGTTCAGGATCAAGCCGAAGGAATCTTAACGGCTGAAAGGCTTTTTAACTGGCTTTTTTTTCAGAGCGTTCCGCTTTCTTCTTACCGCCTTCACCATTGCGGAACTCGTGTTCGAAATAGCATGTTTCGCAACGAACCTTGCCCACCTGCGTGGCCACCATTGCTACCACCGTGTGATTTGTCAGCAGACGGCAACGCACGCAATAGTCGTCAAGGGTGTCTCCCAGTCGCAACTCACGCTTAAGCATTCCTCCCTCCCTCCTGGCTGCAGGCAATTGTAAACTTTTCAGGCTGGTTGGGTGAGAAAAATGTGATTTTGCGGAAATCAGATCTCGTCTGATCGGAAGTGGCGACCCTCGATCCACTGGCCGAGCTTATAAGAGGCATCATAAAGAGCCCCCACGCGCATGCCGAATGGGAGGCGATGATTTCCCAGGGCCGTCAGGCCCGCCGATGCAATACAGCCACATTGGGAGCAGTCCGGGTTACCGCCAAACTGGCACGGAGTAATCTGGCGCTTCAAATCGGCTGTCACGGAGCGGGTGGTGCGGGCAAAGATGCAGTGGTCGGGATCCGCCGGTGGGGTGTCATAGGCCTTGATCAGTCCTTCGGGCATGTCCAGCTTGGCGAAATCGCGCCGCAGCTCGAGCAACTCTTCGATCACGCGTGTTCGAGCGTCCTTTGGCAGGATTTCATAACTGGTCTCGCCGATCTGCGGGGTAAAAATGCTCATCCAGATCTTTAAAACCTCGGGCCGGGCTGACCAGAATTCCATGAATTCGCGCAGGTAACCGGCACGCTCCGTCATCTGCCGGGTGATGGTGCAGTGCACCGTCACCCGGTGTCCTTCGATATGCTTCAAGATTCGTTCGTACGTGGCGGGTTTCCGGCGCGCATCATGCTCAGGCTGCAAACCGTCGATGGAAACGACAAAATAAACACGCGGGATTGCGTGCCACTCGCGCGGAAGCGGCCGAACAGCGCTCGTTACCAATTGCGTGTGAATGCCGCGCTTCCCAAGCTGAGGCAACAGCTCGTTCAATTCGCGAAATCGGACCAGCGGCTCGCCGCCGACAATGGAAATGTGGAGCGGCTGGTATCGGTCAACCAGATTCAGAACGCGGCGGATCAATTCCTCGCCCTTGTAATCGGCCACGTTTCTGAGCAGCACATCGCCCCCCAGGTGCTCGTCATTGTATGCATAGCATCCTGGACAGGTGAGAGGACACTCGCGGGTAATTTCAATGGAAAGCGCGGGCGTGCGACCAAGCAGCGTCTTTCCCCAACTCTGAAGGATTTCGGTAATTTGCACAAAGTGACTTTATCACGGACGGAAAGATTGGAATCAATTATGCAATCAGCTATCCGCTCTCAGGCATCAGTTACCGGTCATCGGTCACTGGTCATCGGTCATGCAGTGTGAAAGATCTGGAGCTTGGTGTCTTGATGGTAAAAAAATTTGAACCACTAAGACACCAAGCCAGCTTCAAATACCTGCGCTGCTATGCCCAAGAGATATTTCTTTGACACCCGTCTGATCCGATGACCGATGGCTGATGACTGATGACCGATGACCGATGACCGATGGCTGATGGCTGAATTGTCGAGTTTAGGGCGTCAATGCCGGCGATGATTTTTGTTTTCGTGGGAACCGATGGCCGCCCCGCAACTGCGGCATTTATCGCGTCTTTTGGCATTCAGTGTCCCGCAGTTGGAACAGCGATAATACATGTTGCCGGCAAACCACTGTGTAATTACGAAGGCGACCCCCAGAATTACTGCCGCCAGCAGGAAATTCAACAGCGCCTGTTGCATGAGAAACTATTTTGAGTTTTTAGGCTTTCCCAGGGAAGTCTTTCTTTATAATTACCGCGATGGGCAGAGAATCCTTGCGCGCCAAGATGAAAGTGGCCACGCTGCAGGAGAAGATCGATATCGGCAGCCCGGCGCTGTCGGTATTTCGTTTCGCGCTGCCCGACGAGTTTTTGTTCGAGCCGGGACAATACGCGACTTTGGCATTAGATACGCCGACCGGCTTCCTGCCTCGACCCTATTCGATCGCGTCATCGCCGTATCAGATGCGCGCGCTCGAGTTTTACATCAATGAAGTATCGGATGGAGAGTTCACGCCTTCCCTGTTTCGCCTCAAACCGGGAGAATCAGCCTGGTATATGGGTCCAAAGGGGAAGTTCACGCTCAGCCAGACAAAACGAAAAAATCTGTTTCTGATATCCACCGGGACCGGCCTTGCGCCCTTCATCAGCATGCTGCGAAAGCTCGATTCCGATGCGACCGACGGCAAGTGGGATTACAACGTGGTGGTTCTGCACGGCGCCAGTTATTCGTCGGATCTGGGCTATCGCGGGGAGCTGCAAGAGTTTAGTCGACGTCCGGATCGGCACATTTTCTACATTCCCACGGTAAGCCGGCCGGAAAAAGATCCGGCTTATCAACCGGTCCTTGGCCAGGGGCGCGTCAATGATCTGTTTCGTCTTTTTTTGAATGAACCAAAAGCGGGAACGGTTGATCCGAGACCGCCCGAAGGACTGGCAACAGAGACGATCTCCAATTTGATCAACGACGGCGCAGCCTTCTACCTCTGTGGCAATCCCGGAATGATAGCCGACCTGAAAGACGTATTGCTGAAACGCGGCCACACGGAGATCTTCACGGAGGACTACTGGTAAGTCAGTTTCGGAAGACTCACCGCGAAGGCGCGAAAGCGCGAAAGGAGTTTGCCTGCAATCAGGTGGAGTCTGACTTGAATTCTCATACTGCAAACTCTAGATCTGATGTTCTCCCGGCAACACCATCATCCTTGGAATGCGAACATGCTCGGGCTGCTGCAGCAGGAATCGCACGCAGCGAGCGATATCTTCCGGCTGCAAGGGTTTTTCAATATTCAGGGTTTTTCTCGGATTTACTTCCCAGTGCCGGTGTAATTCGGTTGCGACCAGACCCGGTTCGATGCAACTGATCTTGATGTTGGTTCCCGCCAGTTCCATCCGCAAAGCCTCCGAGAACGCCTCGATGGCATATTTTGTCCCGGCATACGCGCCGGCAGTGGGACGCACCTTGGTGCCCAGGATGCTGGATGTATTGATCAGGTGACCGCCGTTGACCGATTGAAAATGGCGTAAGGCGACATAAGTTATTCGGTACGCCGCGTCCACATTGATCCTGACCATCTCACTGACCTTGTCCAGATCGATTTGCGCGATGGATCCCACTTCCATAACCCCGGCATTATTGAAGACCACATCGCAGCGGCCAAAATCGTCCAACGCGCGTTGCAGCAACTGATGCGGCAACTTTGGATCAGCGATGTCAGCGGCA
>DASXQR010000104.1:0-16077 GCA_036507075.1 Acidobacteriota bacterium
AATGTTCTGGTTCGAGATTTGGATGACGATGTCTTGAAGCGGTTGAAGGCCGCCGCCAAAGCCCACCGACGGTCTTTGCAGGCGGAAATCCACGAGGTCCTGCGCAATGCCAGCGCACGAAGTCTTGCCGAAACACGACGCCTCTCAGCGCGGTGGCTGGAACGCCTTCGAGCATCTTCACAGAGCGACAGCGCCGCGTTAATTCGCGAAGGCCGTGATGCCCGGTGAGCGCATTCGTCGTCGACGCCAGCGTCGTCATTAAGTGGTTCGTCCCGGAGGTTCACAGCGAAGCTGCGTGCCGTCTTCTCAGCCTGCCGCATCAGTATTTCGCGCCGGATCTAATCTTTGCCGAAACCGCCAATACCATCTGGAAGAAAATCCGACGCGGTGAGCTGAGCGCCGAGCACGGCAATAAACTGGTGAAAGACATCGGGCGCGTCGCCGTTGAGATCCTCCAGTGCCGTGTGTTGACGGAGGACGCCTTCGATCTAGCGAACGCCACAGGATGCACCGTGTATGACACGCTATATCTGGCGCTCGCCATCCGACTCCAGACGCGAATGATTACCGCCGACGCCCGACTGGCAGCAGCTGTTGCCGCGCTTCCCATGACGGTCGCTCACATCCAGCTTGTCCAGACATTCAAAAATTGAACATGTTTGAAAATATTCTTGACATGCACTTGCAGGAAGCTTTCAGCAATGCAATGGATATCCAGGCAGTGCCGCGTCCTTCGGAAACATAATCCGGATTAACTGCGGCTTTCGACTGCTTTCGCGCCGTCTGAGGCTTTTTGAGCTCTAGTTCTTCGACGCCGTAGCCGGCCCGCTGCCAGAGGTCAAGACCTCCGTACAGCACGCGAATGTTACCAAAACCATGCCCGTACAGTTCCTGCGCCACACGGTCGCTGAAAACTTCGTCGGGTCCGTCACAGTAGGTGATGATGCTGGTGTTTCGCGGAAGGTCTTTGAGACGTGTTTTTACGTCATCGGGCGACACATGAAGAGCTCCGGGCAGTTTGACGTTGGATGCGGCCCATACTTTTGAATCGCGGTTGTCCAGGAGAATCAGCGACTCGCCGCGGTCCATTCTTCGCTTCACTTCGTCAACTGTCACCTTGGTTGGCACCCTGCTGGTGGCCGGATTGACTATCGTGTGAAATTGGCTGATCATCCGCGTTACCTCCACTCATTCACGAATCACCGATGCCGATTAACACAAAGCTTTTGGATCTTGTATGGGCGATGTTCTGACATTTCGTCAGCGATCGCTCTAAGGGCGAAAGACGGCCTTGTTCGCCAGCCTGGCCTTCTCTTGCGCCACGCGGTTTTCCTCTTCCTGCTTCTTGTGACGTTCCAGTTCTCGTCGGGGAGCCTCTTGCACATCCAGCTGAACTGCTTCAACGATGGCGGTCCGGGCCAGGGCGTCCAGCGATTTGGAAACCACCACCATGCCAAAAGTAGGCTCGTAGGAGGATCGGAACAGGTTGAATGCGTACTGGGCGTCTTCCCAATAGGCTATGACATGCTGGCTGTCGCTATAAATCTGCGACGAAAAGAGGCTGATGCTCTTTGCAGTAGCAGGCCTTGTTGCCGTTCCGTACTTTAGAGAGACGGCTTCGATCATATCCGCGTCTGTCAGCCCTTCCGTCTTATAGCGATCGTAATTGACCACTATTCGAAAGAGATGGCCGTTGTAAAAACTGAAGAGGAGGCTTCTGGCCGAATCCGATTTGAGGGCAGGGCTGGTGGCGTATAAATAAGAAGACTGCCACTCCAGTTCTTGAATCAGCGCGGGACGCTCGTGGATAGTCGTTGCTTCAGACGGTTTCATGCCTGTCTGTTTCGCTATCGATGGAAGGTCCGCTCCGAACTGAAATTGCCGGTACCCGGACAAATCTTGCCCATAAATCAATGGCGTCAAAAACACCATCGAAAGAATTGAGATTGTCAGAGTGCGAGAGCTGATCATTGGGATCCTCCAAAAGGAATTGATGATTACGATTGCAACGCGGCGTTTGCCTCGGCCTTCGTTGGCTTTGAGCGGCGCTTACGAGGATAATGTTGTTCTAGGTATTCTGCGATATCCTCGTTCCCGATACGCAAGCAGGCCGGGGCGCGCAATGTCTGCGTTTCTCCATCGAGCTCCCGCTTGAGTCGTCCCCAACAGAGGCCCGGACCGTCCTGGAATTTTAAGGAGGATGACCGAAATGCTTCGAATTGAACTTCGAGCATGAATTCGCGCGTCTCCTCGGCGGCCTGGACCACATGAAAATTATAGATACGCGAATCGGCCGCAACATTAAAGCCAACATACTGGATCTGCATAGTCGATTCCTTAATTGATCCCAATTAATCCCAAGAATTTTTGCACCACAAAGGCACAAAGAACACAAAGTCAGATGAGGGGCAGTAAGAGTCCGGTCAGGTCTCAAAGTCAAAATGCGGCAACGTGTTATGGGACCTGATCGGACTTTACCTGCCCCTCGTCCCCGCTTTGTGCCCTTTGTGTCTTTGTGGTGCAAACTCCTGTTTCGTCAGAGTTTGCAACTGCCGAACGAGTCACAAGGGGCGGACCGGGCCGCCCCATCCGAGACCTGCCGCCTTCAGACTGCTGCAGGAACTGCAACCTTGTGGAAGGTCGAGTTGGAAACCTCATAGGTGTGAACCTGGGGAGTCCCCTCAACCACTTTCGCGAAGGCTTTCAGAACTTCCGCATAGGTTGTGCGGCCGTAAGTATCCGCGTTGTCCTTGTTGTCCCACAAACTAATTCCAACCGCTTCCGTGCCGTTCGGGGCGACAAAGGCGATCTCGTCCTGGAAGCCTTTCTGTTTTCGGAGCAGCGGGATGATTTCGTTCTCAAGTGTCCGGGTAAAGTCGGTAATGCTATTGGGTTTCAAACGCATCGAGACATTTCGTGCAAACATATGGCAACCTCCATGGGTTGTCTTAAGCCTGGCGTGATTTCAGATAACCTGACTTAGTTCAGGTAATCCGAATAAACACCTTAATTGAGGAAATAACTTTACTAGGTTAAGTTACTTTACTTAAAATGTCAATGGTACATTCTGAAAACGTCTTTGATTTAGGACTGCAATTAATCAATATAGGTTAACAGTAAAGGGATTGCGGAAATGGATATCGCCCTTGTGATCAGGCATCGGCTGGAAGAATTGGGTCTTGAGCAGAAGAATCTGGCAAGCGCCGCACAGGTGACCGAGTCGTACATCTCACAGTTGCTGACACGGAAGAAGTCGCCTCCGGCACCTAATCGGACTGACATTTATGACAAGATGAGCGAATTCTTGAGGCTGCCGAACGGTGAGCTTTCAAAGTTGGCCACACTCCAGCGCCAGGAAGAATTAAAGAGGAAGCTGGCGGACCCTCCCGCGCCCTTGTTCAAAGAGGTGCGAGATTTGGTGCTCAGTAAATGCAAACCCGACAAAAAACAACTGGTGCGGGGGATTTTTGAAAAGCAGCCCTTCGGTGAGCTGGAGCGCCTGGTCACACAGAAGCTTTTGGACGTAGTCAAGAGGGTAGCGAAAGAAGAATTGGACAACGAAAACTGGGTTCACCTGGTGGCTCGACTCGGCGGGCGAAGCTACGAACAAATGCGCGTTATCATCCTCGAGTTCCTCGACACGGATGTTTTTCATGTGTCGGTTGAAAACTGCGTATCTTTCCTGGACCCTCTGATTGAATCCTGGGACATCGATCTTGCGACTTTTAGCATGGAAGTTGTCCTGAACCGAAGAGTAGCGCCTGGAGAGCCAAAGAAATTTGAGTTTGTCGAAAAGGAAATCGAACCGGCTTTCCAAGAAGAACCAGGGCTCAAAGAATTCCTCCGGGATGTATCTCTCAGTGGTGACGTCACGCAGGAAGAAATTGAATTTCTCAAAAATCTGAGATTCAAGAGAAAACGACCTACGGCTCTTTATTATTACCGCGAGCTGCAAAACTTCAGAGACCCCCTCCACTTTCGCAATTCATAAGGGAGGCTGCGCCGCATATCCGAATACAAAAAAGCATCCAAGATGGACGCGAGGTATTAACCGACTTTAATTAACAGCAATCTCCGATCTATGTTTACAGCGATACTTAATTAACGTATTATAGTTAAGAAGTTCGGGAAAAAAGTTGTTTTGCGGTTTTCACGGGATCACGCCCGTGCGGCCGGAATCTACTAAATCTAACAAAGTAAAGGAGTTATATTATGAGCAGTATTAAACCCTTACATGACCGAGTTTTGGTTAAGCGTATTGATTCCGACAAAGAAGAGATCAAAGGAGGAATCGTTATCCCCGATACCGCCAAGGAAAAACCACAGGAAGGGGAGGTCATTGCCGTAGGAAATGGCAAGATCCTGGACAACGGAACGAAATTGAACCTGGAAGTAAAAGTCGGCGACCGCATTCTGTTTGGCAAGTATGCGGGCACCGAAGTCAAGATTGATGACAGGGAATTCCTGATCATGCGCGAAGAGGAGATCCTGGGAATTATCAGCGCCGGCACAAAAAGCGAGAGCGCTGCCGCCTAGGCGCCCGGGAGACCGGCCGCACAACAGGTGCACTAAGCCTGTCATTGAATACCTTAGAGCTGTTTAGAAAGAAACGGAGAACAAGATTATGACTGCAAAGAACATTACTCATGGTGAAGAGGCGCGCCATTCCCTCCTGCGTGGAGTGAACCGGCTAGCCGACACCGTAAAGATCACACTCGGCCCCAAAGGGCGCAACGTAGTCCTGGAAAAAAAGTTCGGCTCGCCGGTCATCACAAAGGATGGCGTGACCGTCGCCAAGGAAATTGATCTCGAGGGCCTGGAGAATATCGGCGCATCGATGGTGCGCGAAGTGGCAAGCAAGACCAGTGATGTCGCGGGAGACGGCACCACGACGGCCACCGTCCTGGCCCAGGCCATCTACCGGGAAGGTGTGAAGAACGTCGCTGCCGGGGCGAATCCGATGGCCCTGAAGCGCGGCATAGACAAGGCGGTCGAGGCCGCCGTGGCTGAAATAAAGAAGATGAGCACGCCGGTGGGCGGCAAGGAAATGATCGCCCAGGTGGGAACGATTTCGGCAAACAACGATAGCAATATCGGCAACATTATTGCCGAGGCGATGGGCAAAGTCGGCAAGGACGGCGTCATCACCGTCGAAGAAGCCAAGACCATTGACACCTCGCTGGAAGTCGTAGAGGGAATGCAGTTCGACCGCGGTTACCTCTCGCCTTACTTTGTCACCGACCCGGAGCGCATGGAGTGCGTTCTGGAAGATGCTCTGATTCTGTTGCACGAGAAGAAAATCAGCTCCATGAAGGATCTGCTTCCGCTGCTGGAACAGGTCGCCAAGGCGGGCCGGCCGCTGTTGATTATCGCCGAGGACGTGGAAGGCGAAGCGCTGGCGACCCTGGTGGTCAACAAACTGCGCGGAACATTACAGGCCGTGGCGGTAAAGGCGCCGGGATTTGGCGATCGTCGCAAGGCAATGCTCGAAGACATCGCCATTTTGACGGGCGGCAAGGTGATCTCCGAAGATCTTGGGATCAAGCTGGAAAACGTCAAGATTGAAGATCTCGGGCAAGCCAAGAAGATCACTATCGACAAGGACAATACGACCATTGTCGAAGGCCGCGGCAAACAGTCGGACATCGCCGGTCGGGTCAAGCAAATTCGCGCGCAGGTTGAGGAAACAACCTCGGACTACGATCGCGAGAAGCTGCAGGAACGGCTGGCTAAGCTGGTCGGAGGAGTGGCGATCATCAAGGTAGGGGCTGCCACCGAAACCGAGCTGAAGGAGAGGAAGGCTCGAGTGGAGGACGCCATGCACGCTACCAAGGCGGCTTCCGAGGAAGGGATCGTCCCCGGCGGCGGTGTCGCATTCATTCGCGCTATCAAGGCTCTCGATAAGCTGAAGCTGGAGGACGACGAAGCGGTCGGTTTGACCATCGTCCGTCGAGCGTTGGAGGAGCCGCTCCGACAGATCGCCAACAACGCCGGTCACGAGGGCGCCGTGGTGGTCGGCACGGTAAGAGAAAGCAAGGACTTGAACTTCGGCTTCAATGCTGAGACCGAGAAGTTTGAAGACCTGGTAAAGGCGGGCGTGATCGATCCCACCAAGGTGACCCGTACGGCATTGCAGCACGCCGCTTCGATCGCCGCCCTGCTGCTGACCACGGAAGCTCTGGTTTCGGAGATTCCCGAGGAAAAGAAGGAGCCCGCCATGCCGCACGGCGGCGGCGGCGGAATGGGCGGGATGTACTGAAGCGCCCGGTGTAAAGAATCACCCGCCGCTCACCGCCGAGGCGCCGAGATCGCCGAGTCTCGCAGAGTCTGCACCAAACCTCTGCGAATGTCAGCGTGCTCTGCGCCTCGGCGGTGAATACAAACTGACCGTATTCGCAGAACGAATGAAAAAGTGTCCCTATTGCTTGGAAAAAATTCAAGATGCGGCACGCGTGTGCAAACAATGCGGAGGCCTGTTACATCAGCAACAAAGCAATGTATTTCGATCCGCGCTTTCAAATCTTTGCATTAACAAGAAGGTTCAGACTTTGGGAATCCTGCTCACAATAATTGGCACTGTGCTGATGTGCGTGCAGCTCGAAGCTGGAACTCCACCGGGTCGAGTCGGCTACGCTGGAATGGTGATCATGCTCCTTGGAATTGTGATGTGGGGTTTCGGCAAGTTCAACCGGTGGGCTAACGCAAGATGAGAAAGGCGAAATCCGAGGAATGTTCCAATAGCATGGCCAAGACTCGAACAGATGAGATGAGAAATCAGTGGATGGCGGCAATTCTGGAGGCATTGCGAGAGTTTCATCAGGTGGAACGTGATGTATTCGTTCTGAACCGCTATCGATCCCTCAGCCTGAATGAAATCGGGGCAAGGCTCTCGATTTCGGTCGCACACGCAGAAAGCCTGTTGTCTAAAGCAAGCGAGAAGTTGATGTCAAAGCTGAATTCGACGGTGCAGCGTACGGAACCGCAGGCGTTATTCGGTCTTCTCCGGCGGATTTTAGTCAGGTACGGTTTTTTTGCCGACCAGACCAGCAACAGATTCATTTTCTGGAAACCGGATGCTTAATTCTTTGGCCAGTGCAGATGCCTCGGCGAAAGATTTCTCCTGCTTGAGTATGTCCAGCAGGCTGAATTTCGCTTCAATCCTGTCAAAGAAATCGCACTGAACACACGCTGCCGCCTTTCGGAACTGTTTGAGCGCCGTTTTCTTGTTTCCGCCCCCCAAAACTGCTCGCACCAAAAAATTGCGGCCGGCAACGATATAGTTGATCCATGCCGAGGCGGTAAGCGCACGGACATTGTCAGGGTTGCGTGCGAGTACTTTCGCTAACAATTTTCTCGCCTCTTTATACTCTCGCCACCCTTCCCATTTGTCCAGAATCTGCAGGTTGAGCCAGAGCTTGTTGAGAGCTATTTTCGCGAGCAGGACCGTGGCTCGTTCATCATCGGGTCTGTTTACCAGTATCTGCCGTGCCAGCCGAGTCCCTTCGGCGGCATCGCTTTCAAATTGCTTTAGTAGTTCCGGACACACCCGGCACGCTGTCAGGATGTCTTTTGTTTTTTTGACGTTCCCTTCCTGCCGAGCTCCTTCAATTCCTGTGACATGCTTCAAGCGGAACAAGATAATAGTTGTCCTAAGCTCGTAACTTTCAGGATCAATGGGGTCAATGGTCCGTGCCTGCATCACCAGTCGTTCCGCCTCCGCGTACTTGCCTGCATAAAAGCTTTCTTTCGCTTCCTTGATTTTCTCCTCGTACGTGGTTTGGTTGGCGAACGTGAACGTTATCAGCAACGCTGCGACAAGGTTCATCTCCGTCTCCATCAAAAAGCATCTCCCCCGATTTTAACCCAGCAGACCAGATTTTAGTCGGGAGTTCCGGAGTAGAGAGAGAATTCCAAACACATCATAGAGAAACATTTGCATGATGCCCTTGGCGTTCTTTGTGTTCTTGGCGGTTCAATTTTTTCATGCGTCCTGAACAAGGCGAAGGGCCGCAAGCCCCAGGCCTCCATTCTGGACCTGCGATTTGCGACCTTCGACTTACTGACCTTCGATCTGCGACTTAGATCACCGGCGTAGGTAGAGCTCACGCTGCATGGTGAACTCCAGCACCGTCTCGGCAGGAATCTTGATCTTTTCGCCCTTGGTAAGGATCTGGTAGCCGGCTCCACCGGCGCCGCCAACCACTGTCCCTATCGCCGCGCCCTTGCCGCCTCCGGCAATGGCTCCGATGATGGCGCCGAGCGCCGCTCCTCCGCCAACAACGATCGCTGTCTTCTTACCCTGACTGTCACCCCGTTGTGTAGCTTGAGAAGTGGTCACCGCGTAGGACCGGCCCTGGCTCGTCAATTCCACCAAATCGATGATCAGTTGGGAGCGTCCTTCGAATTTACCTGCCTGGTCCACCTGGGCGATGCGAAGTTTTACGGGAGCGCCTCTTTCGGCGAGCAATTCATTGTTGGCAATGATGTCGCTCTCCAAGGTTCCGCTGAACGCGTCGCCGACATGGGAGACATCAGAATCGATGACCTCACTGGTGCGTACACGCAGCACCGTCCCCGATGGAATTACGTACTGGTCCCGCATGGCGGCACGCGGATAAGCGGACGACTGCGGATTGGTGGAGTACTCGCCCACGTGCGTACGCGAATGCGTTCCGCTAGTGTCGGTGTGGGTTCCGGAGTGTTTCCCATACTGAGTGGAGGACGAAGTCGGCCCAGTCGTCGTGGTTGCCATGTTATCCACAAAAGAAACATCCCGAACGTCGGCAAGGCGGAAGGTCTTAGCTACCCCTTCCGTTCTGAAACGTATGGTACTGGAGGTTCCGCCCAGGAAGGTCCCGTTGAATACACGCCCGTCCCTCAGCGTCAAAGTGCCTGCCTGCGCCCATGAAAACGTCAGAGACGCAAGTACAATGGACAAAGCAATCAGAAATGGCTTATTTCGGCTCATAAGACTCCTTTCAGGGTCTTGTTTCGACTCAGATGCGTAAACTAAACTTTCTGGGAGAAATTCCCGTCGCTTCCCGCGAGGAGTCAGAGAGCAAGAAAGCGTTCTTGGTACAACGATTTGTCTAATAGTTGACGATTGATTGTCTCACTCGCATCGTAAGTGGTCAGTTCAAAAATGGACATAGCCAAAAAAAAAACGCGCTTTTCTCAGGCAAGTTATATAGCTTTTCCCGAGCCCAACCTCGCCATTGACGGCGGCAGCGAATGTGCAATCAAACCACCAAGATGTCCTTAATTGAACAGACGCCCGTCTTTACTTTACCTATAATGGTTAAGTTACTAGGGGAGCTCCGAAGGTCTAATAAACTAGATTTTGTTAATCTGGGATTCGGCCCCTTGGCCACGACAATCCAAGGAGATTGCCATGTTTGGACCCAGAGTTTGCGAGCGTCCGAAGCCCGGGAAGGAACAAGCAAAAGAATGGATGGCGACACTCCAAGGGCGAATCGCCTATTACCACCTCAAAACAAAACAATGGTCGGTGCAACGGCTCTGTCGGTTGCGGGAGTTGCTGAAGCAGCACCCCTCTCTTCGCTACTCTTTATTTGCATGCGTGGGATTGCTGGCGTTTTGTCTGGCTGCCGGAACCTTTGTCCTCACCCAATCTGCGGCGGCAGCAGGAAAGCGGGACATTCAGTCGGTTTCCCGCATGGAAGAGAGCACGAACATTTTCGATCGGAACGGAAAACTCATTTATCAGTTTCACCAGAAACAGCGGACCGTGGTGCCCTTATCCCAAATCTCCAAAGAAATGCGGGACGCCATCCTTGCGGTGGAAGATCACAATTTCTATCGGCACTCGGGTTATGAAGGCAGTGCTATCGTTCGCGCCGCCTTTGCCAACCTGGTTTCTGGAAGGGTCACCCAGGGAGGCAGCACCCTTACGCAGCAACTCGCAAAGAATGTATTTTTGAATTCCGAGCGGTCTTACAGAAGAAAAATCCAGGAATTTTGGCTGGCGCGCAGAATTGAGCGCAACTACTCCAAAGACCAGATCCTTGAGATGTATGCCAATCGCATTTATTTCGGCTCCGGATACTACGGCGTGGAGGCGGCAGCGCAGGGCTATTTTGGAAAATCCGCGGCACAGTTGAGTCTGGAAGAAGCCGCCACGCTTGCCGGAATTGCCAAGGCTCCCGGCCTATATTCTCCTCACATCAGTCCTTCTTCGGCCGGGAAACGTCGCGATTTGGTGCTGAGCGCGATGGCCAGGTGCGGTTTTATCAGCGCCCGGCGCGCCGCGGCGGCAAAACAGCAGCCGCTTGTGGTCAAGGCTCGGACCGATGACTCCGAAGGCGTCGATTACGCCCTCGACTACGTGAAGGACCAACTGCAAGCGATGTTCGGATACAAAAAGATTTTCAACGGCGGCTTGCGTGTTTATACCAGTATTGATTCCGCTATGCAGAAAAGCGCTGAAACGGCCGTAGAGCATCATCTGGCTGGAATCGAGCATCAGCGGAGCTTCGCCGCCGATACTCGCGCGCAGTTTCTGGGGCGCCACAAAAACATCACCGGCGGTGAAGAAAGACCTGACTACCTGCAAGGCGCGCTGGTTTCCATGGATGTTCACACAGGCGAAATCTATGCGCTGGTGGGCGGACGCAATTTCAATGAGAGCAAGTTTAATCGCGCCGCTTACGCCAAGCGCCAGCCCGGTTCGGCCTTCAAGCCCATCGTTTATGCTGCGGCGCTGCATACGGGAATGACGCCCGCGACAATCATCGATGGCAGCCGTGAAGAGTATTGGACGGGAGATGCGGTGTATCGGCCCGCCAATGGTCATAGCAGACAGTATGGGTCTGTAACTCTTCGCGTTGCGCTAAGAAACTCGATTAACACTGTCGCAGTCCAAGTGGGGAAACTGCTTGGACCGCAAACGATCATCCGCACCGCCCGTGATTTTGGGATGGAAGGGAACCTCCCTCCGGTGCTGTCGTTGCCCCTGGGCACCGGAGAAGTGACCCTGATGGAAATGGTCAGGGCCTATTCGGCTTTTCCGAACCAGGGGCGAGTGACTCAACCACGCATCATCCGCCGCGTAGAGACCAGAGACGGCCAGGTGCTGTACGAAGGGCACCCGGTGACACGATACGCCATCGATCCCCAGACTGCGTTCCTGATGACAACGATGCTTACCGACGCCGTGGATTACGGAACCGGAGCCGGTGTGCGCGGGGCTGGTTTTCGTCTGCCGGCGGGCGGGAAGACAGGAACGACGAATGATTTCCGCGACGCTTGGTTTATCGGCTTTACACCCGACGTGGTGACTGGCGTCTGGGTGGGTTTTGATGAGCCGCGAAAAATCATCCGCAACGGCTACGGAGCGACCCTTGCAGTTCCCATCTGGGCAGATTTCATGAAACACTGCTTCAACCGGCCTTCCGTCACGGGATTTTTGATGCCTGCTGGAATCGAGCGAGCCAGTATCTGTGCAGAGAGTGGGCTGCTGGCCACCCCGGCCTGCGACAACGTGCATATGGAGTATTTCCCCGGCGGCAGCGTTCCTCAGTCTTCCTGCGATAAACACGGCATAACGGAGCCTTCAATCGATCCGGACACAGGCAACTCTTCGACCGACCCTAAGGCTGTGTCGATATCGATTTCACGCCTTCCCAAGTCTAGTCAATGAAATGGAGATTTAGTCACTCAGAACTACGTCGGTCAGGAGCGCTGCGCGCACGACGGTTTTGCCGTTATAGTCGATCAGGCCGAGCTTTCTAAACTTGTTCATGAAATAAGTGACACGCGGGCGGGTAGTGCCGATCATTTCCGCAAGAATCTCATGACTTACCAGGGGTATTGTGACATCAGGCGTGGCGTTCTCGTTACCCAACCGAGAGAGCTTCAAAAGCGCCCGCGCCAGCCGTTTTTCACTGTGATTGAAGAGCTGGTCACAGAGATCTTCTTCCAGGGCGATGTTGCGAGCCAGCAGCAGACTGACGAAAGTCTCGGCAAACTCGGGCCGGCTGTGTATGGCGCGCACCATGGCTGATTTGTCGAGTCGGAATATTTTAGAAGGTTCCAGCGTCTCGGCCGTGCCCATCTGTACAGTCTGGCCGACCAGGCATCCCTCACCGAAAAACTCTCGCGGCCCCAGCATAAAAAGTGTCGCTTCTTTCCCGGCCGTAGAAACCACGGAAATCTTGACCTTGCCGCTCTCGATAAAAAACAGAGCCTCGGCTTGGTCTCCTTGTGAAAAAATTCTTTTGTGGGCGCCAAGATCGAGAGTCGTCTTTCCCTCCCTTACTTTTTTCAGGAGTTTCTCGATATAGTGGTGCTGCTTCTTAACTTTTGGCGGTCGGAGTTCTTTAGTCGGCACCTTAGCGCTCCATGTCCAGCTTGGTTGGTTTCTGGTAGGGCTTAGCAATTATCGCCCCGAAACAAGCTCGCGTCAAATATGAACACTGCAGCAAAAAAGCGCAGTGCCGAGCGAAAATTGCAGCCGGAACCGCGAAGGCGCGAAAGCGCGAAATCAGTGAGATTTACTTGGCTAACCCAAATGTGACTAAGTAATGAAATGGCTGTGGTTCTGACCATCCAGGAAGACTAGAGCAGTTTTTGCTTTCGTGCTTTCGCGCCTTCTTACGCTCGCGGTACCGATTTTTTCACCTGCTTAGTGTGCGACCAAAATACGAAGGTGTCCATAAGTGAACAGACACCCCTCTTTGAAGCTTCTAGTATAGAAGAGGTGTATCTTCTCGGGGCAGGTCAGGGACACCAGATCAATTTCGCAACCGCCCTTGGGGGAAAACGCTAAGTCTTGAAGTCCCATCGATTCTCCGACGGGTTTTCAACGCCACGCGAAGTAACACCAGAAGGAGAACAGAAATGTCAATTCTCGCTTGGATCGTCCTGGGCTTGCTGGCTGGATTTATCGGCAGCAAGATTGTCAATAAGAGGGGTGAGGGCTTTTTGCTCGACATTGTACTCGGAATCGTGGGTGCAGTTGTCGGCGGTTTCTTATTCAACGCTCTCGGAGCCGGTGGGGTAAGTGGCTTTAATCTTTACAGCCTGTTTGTTGCTGTGGTGGGCTCGGTTTTACTTTTGGTAGCTTACCACGCCGTCATTCGACGGGCGTAACTAAGAATTTTTGCACCACGAAGGCACAAAGGGCACAAAGTCAGACGAGGGGCAGGTAGAGCCGGGTCAGGTTTCAAAGTCAAAATGTGGCAGCGTGTTAGTTGACCGGACTCTGCCTCTCCTCGTCTCGCTTTGTGCCCTTTGTGTCTTTGTGGTGGAAACCTCCTGCGCGAATTTATGGAATCAGGTACTAGGCGCTCAAAATACGGAAATCGTGCGTGTGGCCGTCGGGTTCGATGATACGGAACCAGACCTGATGCTTGGGTTTATCTCGCAGGTTCTCCCACGCTTTTCGGAAACGCTTCGCCTGCCCTGCTGGCGCCAGCACCGGTGATGGCCCGTCGATCACTTCCGCCGAATCGAGCTGCGCAGCAGTGCAGGCGATAGCGTCGAGAATATTGGAAGAGGGCACGACGAGCAGGTGCACGGGCTTGCCTTCCTTTTCCGCAAGCGCGACCACATGAGTGAACAACAATTGCTTGTGGCTGGTGAAAAGCCGGTGCTCAGCAATGCCCTGGTACCCGGTGTGGGGTCCTTTTAGAATCTTCACGGTCATCACCACCAGGTCTTTTTTTTCCGCGTCGGCCAGCTCCAGAGCTTTGCGCATGTGATCGAGTGAGTGGTAATCACGAACAAAACAGAGCGTGTTGCCGGGGCGGATGCCGAGGCTCTCGTTTGACACGCGCTCTTGCGCGTGGGTCTGGAATTGATCCATCTCGACATGGCCGGCCGCTCCCTCTTTTCGTTCGTTGATGCGCTCCGAGATTACAAAGAGGATAAAAAAGACCAGCGTGAAGGCCACTCCACTGATCGTTGCCACCTCTTTGGTAATCAGGTTTATTCCGGCTATCGAGAACAGCAGCGTTACGATCACGCCAAGCCCGATCGGAATTTCATTGCCGGCCAGATTGATATTGAAGGGGACCTTCCACTCGCGCGGCGATTTGTCTTTGAAGCGCAGTACGATCACCGCCAATCCCTGGAAAGCAAATGACCAGACGACGCCGAATGCGTAAGCCTCGCCCAGAACGTAGACGTTGCCGCGCGAGGCAATGATCGTCGCAAGTTGGAAGACCACTATCAGGTTGATCATCCGATAGGTGGTGCCGTATTTCTTATGCGGCTCGCGGAACCAATCCGTCAGCACGCCGTCTTCAGAAACTCGGTTGAGGACACCGTTGGATCCGATGATTGCTGTGTTCACTGCGCCCGACAGCATAAGAAACCCGACCATCACGATAAAAGCCTGGAAGAGGAGTTTTAACGGCATTGGGCCGATCAGGTGTAAGGCAATGCCGCTGATCAGGTTGTCGAAATACTGTGGCCGGGCGTTGTCGGGGATTATTGCATAGGCGAAGAACGAGACGAGCGAGGTGAACAGCAGCGAGTAAACGAAGATGACAAATCCAGCGCGCACCAGGTTTTGGTGCTTAGGGTATTCCAGCTCGCGGTTGACCTGCGCGAGAGATTCCTCGCCGGACATCGCCAGAAACGAGTGCCCGAAGGCAATCATGATGCCGATCAGCCCCAACAGAGCGCCTGCGTTGGGCGCCAGGCCGTGCAGCGGTTCCGGTGTTGCTTGCTCGGGCGCGGGCGTCGTGGCTGGAGGGGCGACAATGGTTAGTGGCCGCAGAGCGCCTGGCATGATCTTGGGCAACCACCCGACGGCATCGCGATTGAACGCGAGGTGGCCCGGCAGGGGCGCGGGCGGCAAGCGCTGCATTGCGGGCTGCGTCAGGATTGTCAACCCGCACCACCCAATCAGCATCACCACCATCACCGTGGTCACATACATGATCTTCAGCGCATCGTCCGATGATTCGTGGATGCCTTTCCTGTTCCGCCACCAGAAGTAAAGGGTCACCAACACAGCCAGGGCCGCGGCCAACAAGTTTATCTTTGCTTTCGAGGGGGCCCACGCATATCCGAAATGGGTGGCCGTCTGTGCAGCCAGGCCGACGACGTACTGGCCTGCCGAAACAGCGGAGATCGGCCCCGTCAGAATGTAGTCGAACATCAGGGCGGAAACCGAAAGTTTGGCGAGGGTACCGCCCATCGCCTCTTTGACGACGCGATAGACGCCGCCGCGCGTGAACATCCCGCAGGATTCGATATAGACGGCCCGCACGGCATAAGAGAAGAGCATCACACCGAAGATGAACCAGGGGGCCGCGCGTCCGACTGCTTGCTCGGCAATGCCGCCGACGTAGTAAGCCGACGAGCCGAGATCGTTGAGGACGATGGCGGCAGCGCGCCAGAAGGAAATAAACGAGAGCATCACCGATGTGACGACAACTACTTTCGTCGCCCGTTTTGCCGGCTTCATCGGACCTCAGGGAATAAGGCGCTTAGCTATTCATGATCTTACGGTATGAGGTGTACAAATCGGAGAGACGATCTGCGGCAGCAGGATCGCTTCGAGCGAGCAAAGTAATGATCTCATCACGTTTTGTAAACAACGGCTGCACTCCTTCTCTTTGTGCCTGCGTGAGGACCGAATCGACCCCTCGGTCAATTTCTTCCCGTAAGGTGGTAAAGAAGCGGCTGGCAGCTTGGCGGGCCGGCTCATAATCGCCTCGCCGCGCGTCAATTACTGCGGACGCAAGGGCATTCTGCATCCGGATTAAGCTTAATTGGTGGTTTGCCTCAGAAAGGCTGCCGGAGCATTCACGAGCCTTGAGCCACATTGGTATGAAGCCGAGCAGGAAGACAACGAGCAGCACGGCAGTATAGATGACGAACCGCCGCATCAAATGAGTTGACTGCTTAACTTGCACCTCTTCGCCCATAATGACTCCTTTTGATGAGTGATAACCACAGCAGAGCCTCCTAAAGGGCTCGCAAAAATGCGACCAGATCCTTCTTCTCTTGAGCGCTCAACTTCGTCTGAAGAATCAAGTTGAAGAACTCGACGGTATCATCCAGCGTCAGCAATCTGCCGTCGTGCAGGTAGGGCGGCGAGTCCCT
>DASXQR010000105.1:0-62675 GCA_036507075.1 Acidobacteriota bacterium
TGGCGCGACGGAAAAGGACAACGTGTGTATTGCCGCGCAGGATATCGACGGCGACGGCAAAGTCGATTTCGCATTGGGAGCTGCCTGGAAGCCAACCAACACGAGCGCAGGCGGCTCTCTGCAGTGGATCGGGCGAAATAATGCCGATCCGGAAGGCATGTGGAAGCTTACACAGATCACATCCGAGCCCACGCTTCACAGAATTCGGTGGGGAGATATTGACGGTGATGGGAAGCCGGAGCTGATTGTGGTTCCTTTACATGGACGAGGGACCAAAGGACCCGAGTGGGAGGGACAGGGAGCGAGGATCCTGGTTTTCCATGTGCCTGCCAGGCCGGCGCTGGAGACGTGGCCGGCCGAGGTTGCGGACGATTCACTTCATATCGTCCACAATTTCCTTGTGACGAATTTTGATCGCGCCAAGGACCACGAAATTCTGACGGCGAGCCGCGAAGGAATCCATGTATTGAAGAGGAAGCCGGACGGGAGCTGGTCAAAAACATTCGTCGCGCCGGGTGCGCCTGGCGAAATCAAACTGGGCAAGGCTCGCTCAGCGAGGGTGATTGCTACTGTAGAGCCCTGGCACGGGAATTCCGTGGTTGTGTACCGGGAAGAGAACGGAACGTGGAACCGGCAGGTGATAGAAGATCAGCTCGCCGGCGGGCATGCTCTCGGCTGGGCTGATTTTGATGGGGACGGGGATGATGAACTGGCTGTGGGCTGGCGCGAGAAGAACTTCGGGCTTGCCGTTTACAAGATCGATCCTGCAGGTCGATGGAACCGAGCCGCGATGGTCGACGGCGGCGGTATGGCCACGGAAGATCTGGTGATCGCAGACTTGAACGGAGACAAACGTCCTGACATCATCGCCGCTGGTCGCGCAACCAGGAATGTCAAGATTTACTGGAACGAGACCAGGCAGTGACAGGAGGGATCGAGGGACGGAGGGACTGAGGGACTGAGGGATGGAGGATTCAAATGAGAATCTGGCGACGCATCAGTCATTTCCTGGTGTTATGGCTATGCCTGTCCTGCCTTTTGGCGGCTCAGGGCAACTTCTACCTGAAGAACGGGGACCGTGTCGTCTTCTACGGCGACAGCATTACCGACCAACGGCTCTATACAACGTTTGTTGAAAGCTACGTAGTGACCCGGTTTCCCGGAATGAATGTGAGCTTTGTTCACTCCGGCTGGGGTGGAGATCGCGTCACCGGTGGCGGCGGAGGACCCGTCGACCAGCGGCTTCAGCGGGATGTGATTGCCTACAAGCCAACCGTAGTGACTGTGATGTTGGGAATGAACGATGGTAGTTACAGGGCTTTTGACTCGGCAATTTTCGACACTTACAAAAAGGGCTACCAGCATATTGTGGAAGTGCTCAAGGACGCGCTGCCGGGAGTGCGACTGACATTGATTTTGCCGTCTCCCTTTGATGATGTAACCCGGGCTCCTAACTTTGAAGGAGGGTACAACAAGGTACTGGTGCGCTATGGGGAATTCGTTCAGGAGCTTGCGCGCAGCCACAACGTTGATACGGCCGACCTGAATACTTCAGTCGTCGAGTCGCTAAAGAAAGCGCAGAGCATCGATCCGGCGGCCGCCCAGAAACTGATCCCCGACCGTGTTCACCCCGGAGCGGCGGGCCACTTGCTGATGGCCGCAGCCTTGCTTAAAGCCTGGAATGCCCCGGCAGTCGTCTCGAACGTGGAGATTGATGCGAAAGGTCGCCGCGCGGTCAAGGCTGAAAATGCGCGTATCGAACAAATCACAGCGGATTCCGGCCTTTCGTGGAACCAACTGGACATGGCGCTGCCGCTTCCCGTCGACCTTAACGAACCCACGGTGGCTCTGGGTGTCAAGGCGTCGGATGTGATCGATAGTTTGAACCGTCAAATGCTGCGAGTTGTGGGGCTGCCGGGCCCGCGCTACACACTCAAGATCGAAGGCAGGGAAGCGGGCAATTTTTCGCGGGAGCAGTTGGAAGACGGAATCAATCTCGCTTTGTTGCCGACTCCCATGCTGCAGCAGTCGCTTTCAGTGCACGCTCTGACACTCAAGCACAATACCATCCACTTTGCCCGATGGCGTCAGGTTCAGGTGCCCTTGCAGAAAGACACTTCCGGCGCGATTGGCAGGGCTCTCGCCGCCCTGGATGACCTGGATGCCGACCTGGTACGCCAGCAGCGGGCGGAGGCACAGCCGAAGATTAGAAAGTTTGAACTTGTTCCGGCTAATTGAAGGCCTTCGGAATGGACCTTGAGCATCGTATTCAGGAACTGGAAGAAAATAAGGGTCGCAATCCTCGAACGGCAATTCAGCGTGTGTGCGCGGCCATTGAAGTTTTTCTCCGCGAAGCACTGGACCTGGAGCACGGCGCCTCGCTGGCGGTTCTGCAGGAAGAATTCCGCAAATGTTATCCCGACGAAAAGCAGCTCTATTACAAGATTGTGACGCTGCGCGAATTGAGAAACGTCATAACGTTCACATCGCGCCAGCCTTGGCCCGGGGACGAGGAGATCGCAATCGGGATTTTGAAGAACTTTGCCCATCTGGATTCGTCTGGAACGGCTTCCGGAATACCTGCGACGGAGGGCGTGATTTCAGCTGCCGATGAGGACGCAAGGCAAGCCGGTGGGGGAACCGAAAAGCCAAAGCTCAGGCTTGTTTCAGCCAATCGCCAGGCAGTGCCGGAACCTGATAGCAGGCGATTTGAGGCCGCCGACTTTGAGAGGCTGGTCGAATATCACTTCGGGGATTTGTTCGCCAAAACCTTTTCGCGCCAGGTGCCCTATCTCTCCGATGGGAGCAGCTATCAGTTTGACCTTATTTCGACCGATCGCGAAGTGGTTATAGATTGTTTGAGCCCGGCCTGGAATCAGTCGGGAGAGTTTCCCCTCTCACTGGACTCGGCCGCTCTTTGGGCGACCGACTGGCTGAAGAGATGCACGGCGGACCGTCGTTTGCTGGTACTGCAAGACGACGTTTTGCGGCGGGCAAGTCTGGCGGCCGTTTTTGTTCACCGCAACCACAAAGACCTGGAAGGAATCCAAGTCTGGGTCTACGCCAAGGGGCTTTTCTGGAAACTAAGCCCGTGATCAAGGCTAAAGGTCTGAAAGTCGAATGTCGAAAGTCAAAAGCCGGACGCGGGTGCTTTTGACTTTCGACCTTCGACCTTCGACTTTCAGACTCTATTTTAGAGTGAAAGTTTCCACGGCGCGCGGTAGGGTCGCGAGATGTACAGGTTGGCTTCCGCGTCGCCGACCACTCGTTCGTTCTCCACGTCCCACTGGATCCGTCTTCCCATTCGAAATGCAATGTTGCCCAGATGGCAGGCGATCATGGAGTTATGTCCGATCTCAACATCGGAACTGGGGCGTTTGCGCGAATGCATGCAGTCGATGAAGTTCTTCACGTGCGCCAGATGATAGTCCTCGCCTCCGGCGCCCTGGCGCGGAACTCCCGCAGCCCGGTATTCGCGCCGGCGTCCCGTGCGCTCAGATTCCGGATAAACCTCCCAGCCGCCTCGGTCCACTACCAGAACACCGTTGTTCCCGTGGAAAGCAACGCCATGATCGCGCGCTTCCGGACCGCGCCCAATCGCGGTGGCGTGCTCCCAGACCATGCTGAAATCCGGAAATCCCCACAGCACCTGCTGTGTATCGGGCGTTTCTTCGGCGTCATCGGGAAACCCATACTTGCCGCCTACCGACATCGCGGAGTTGGGCGCTTTGATCCCCATTCCCCAGTTTGCGATGTCGATCATGTGCGCGCCCCAGTCCGTCATCAGACCGCCGGCGTAATCCCAGTACCATCGAAAATTGAAGTGGAAGCGATTCTTGTTGAAAGGCCGTTTGGGGGCCGGCCCCAGCCAAAGGTCGTAATCGACTGTTGAGGGCGGTTCGGTGTCGGGTACCCTGGGGATATTTCCCATCCAATCCTGATATGCCCACGTTCGCACCAGGCGGATTTTTCCCAGTTTGCCGCTTTGCACGTAATTGATCGCCTCGGCGTAGTGCGTTGCGCTTCGCTGCTGTGTCCCCATCTGGACGACGCGATTGTGCCGGCGTGCTGCTTCCACCATGATGCGGCCTTCCGCAATTGTCAGTGAGAGGGGCTTCTCCACGTACACATCTTTGCCCGCCTGGCAGGCCATTACCGCAGGCAGAGCGTGCCAATGATCCGGTGTTGCCACGATCACGGCGTCGATTCCCTTGTCATCCAGGACTTTTCTGAAATCGCGCGCCATCAGCGAAGGTTTCTGTGAAAACTGTTCCTCTGCGAATCTGGCGGTCCGTGCGCTTTGCTCGTCATCGACGTCGCACAGCGCCGCGCATTCGGTATTCTTGTTCCTGAGAAAATCTCTGAGGTCACTCCTGCCCATGCCGCCGCACCCGATCAGGCCTGCACGAATTCGATCGTTGGCCCCTAGAATGCGATGGTTTGCGTCCTGGACGGCGGGGGCCGCCGCCAGAGCGGTCATCCCGGCGGCGCCCAGATAGAGAGAGTCTGTGAAAAACTTGCGACGGCTGCGCATCTTCATGGTTCCTCCCTGAGAATTCGCTTTACCTCTTTGACATTTCTATCGTTCTCATCCAAAACGGGCGGGCCTGAAATTCGATGGCGACCCCGTAGATGGGTGTGGCAATGGTTGAAAGCGTCAAAACGCCGGTCTTAGAACTTCGAATCTGGGGCAAAAGATCCTCGATCAGAAAGGATTTATAGCCGTTGGCCGGAATTCGGATTGTCTTGTCTCCCAGCACTTTCCCTTCGGAATCCCGCAGCGTGAGCGCCACGACTGCTTCCGCTCCGCCGGAGGAGGGAAATGCCAGGGCGATTCCTGTGCTTCCGGCTTCGTAGAGTGCTACAGGGACGACAGCGCTTATGAAGTTCTCGCCGGGATTGGAATCCGTGTTAGCGTACGCCATTGCCGGAAAGGCGGAGAGCGGTTGGATGTCCAGAGTGTCGATCTGCAGAAAAATGATAGAGCCTCTCACGGCGGCGGGCTGTGAGGTGGTGATGCGCAGCCAGCCGGTCACCAGCAGTTCCGGGCTGTCGAGAAAATACTGGCCCATGCCCTGTGGAGTGACTTTGGTCGGTCCGAAGGTGACAATAGTCAACCTGGTCCCGGTACTGTCGAAAGCGTCAATCGTCACACTGGTATCTGAGCTTCCCAGATTCACGACACTGAATCGAGAAGCGTACCGGCTGTCAACCGTTCCGGACTCCAGAATGCGGCCGGCGGCGAAGTGCGGAATGATGTACGTTTCCGCCCGAAGATAGGAAGAACTGCCTGTGAGTGCTATGCCTGCGATGAAGAGTGTCGCCAGGCGCTTTGTGAAAAATCCGCTCATGATCTGCCCTCCGGGAAGGGTTAACTGCTTAAGCCGACAAATTATATCCGAAATGGGCGCAGTCGAAGCGCGCCCCGGGTGCTAAGAACTGAACCGCCAAGAACGCCAAGAGCGCCAAGGTTTAAAATGGATCTAAACCATTTACGTCCGGCAAACAGCTCGAAATATCAGACCAATACAACGTCCTCGGGGGTGACACCGAAGTGATTATACTCTTGGCGTTCTTGGCGTTCTTGGCGGTTTCCGTTTTTTGAACTTGAAGCCGTCAATCATCAGGCTTAAGCTCGATTTCCAATGAAGATCAAATTTTTCATCCTTGCCACTTTCTTTAGTGTTTTGCTCTTCGCGCAATCTGCTCCATCCGCTCAAGCCTCAACACGACCCAACATTCTTTTCGCAATAGCCGATGACATGTCCTGGCCGCACACGGGAGCGTACGGGGACAGGGTTGTGAAGACGCCAACATTTGATCGGGTCGCCTCCGAGGGAGTTCTCTTCACAAACGCGTTCTGCGCTTCGCCATCATGCACTCCATCTCGGGGCGCCATCCTGACCGGGCAGGCGATCCACCGCCTGGAGGAGGGTGGAAACCTCTGGAGCATCCTGCCTTCAAAGTTCAAAGTTTATCCAGACCTGCTCGAAGAGGCCGGATACTCAGTCGGTTTCACCCGAAAAGGATGGGGCCCTGGCAGCCTGCAGGGAAGTGGTCGCACGCGAAATCCTGCAGGGCCGGAGTTTGCAACCTTTGCCGCATTTCTGGCGAGCGTACCCGCGGGCAAACCGTTCTGTTTCTGGTTTGGAAGTCACGACCCGCATCGTGCTTATGAGAAGGGAGCAGGGCTTAAATCCGGAATGAAGCTGGAGAATGTGATCGTGCCGGCATTCCTGCCGGATACTCCCGAAGTGCGCAGTGACATTCTGGATTATTACTATGAAGTAGAGCGATTTGATCGGGAAGTGGGCGGGCTTTTGAAGCTGCTCGAAGCTGCCGGTCAACTGGAAAACACTCTGGTGGTAATGACCAGTGACAACGGCATGCCGTTTCCGCGCGCGAAAACGAACCTGCACGACTCGGGGACTCACATGCCGCTGGCAATTCGATGGGGAACCGCTCTCAAGGGCAGAACAGTCGATGATTTCATCAGCTTTGCAGACTATGCCCCGACCTTCCTGGAGGCGGCCGGTTTGAAACCACTTCCCGAGATGACCGGTCGGAGCTTTCTTGGTCTATTGACAGGAAAAGAGAAAGCTCGAGATCGGAATACTGTTTTTCTGGAGCGGGAGAGACACGCCAACGTCAGGAAGGGAGATCTCGGTTATCCGGCGCGCGCCATCCGCACGCGGGAATTCCTGTATATCCGCAATTTTCGGCCGGATCGCTGGCCGGGGGGTGATCCCGAGAAACACAGATCGGTTGGCGCCTACGGCGACTGTGATAATTCTCCGACAAAGGATCTGATACTGCGCCGGCGCGAAGATCCCGCTATCTTGAAATTCTTCAAGCTCGCCTTCGAAAAGCGCCCCGCCGAAGAGCTGTACGATCTGAAGCTCGACCCGGGGCAGGTACGCAACGTCGCCGGTCTTCCGGCTTACCGCTCGTCACAGCGGAAGCTTTGGGCGCGTCTTCAGCAATGGATGGTCAGGACCGGCGATCCGCGCGCCACCATCGACGATGATCGATGGGACCATTATCCCTACTTCGGTCCTGACACTGACATGCCTGTCTCTCTGCCGCAGCGGTAAGAAGTCGAAAGCCGAACCGCGCGCGTAAGCAAGCGGACCCTTCCGTCATTTGTCATTGGTCACCGGTCATTGGTCACCGGTCATTGGTCATAGTTCGTCCAATCATCGTTGATTCTGTCATCATTCATTCCGTCATCGTTCAAAAGACAGAGGTTATAGTTCAAAAGTGGTACGCCAGAAATCATCGGTTAGTTTGTGACCGGTGCCGATAGTGGTGACCAATGACTGCTGACTACTGCTGACCAATGACCAATGACCAATGACGGGAGGGTCCGCTTGCTCACGCGCGCGGTTCGGCTTCCGGTCTTCGACTTTCGACCTTTATTTGAGAAACCCGCTGCGCGGGATCTCCCTCGAACTCAGCTCGTCGTTCAGCGCATCGTCCAGGGCAAGAAGCTCCCTTAACACAGGACTCAAATTCTGCTGGACCTTTGGGGAAAGAAGCCGCTTTTGATACTGCTGCTGCGGCTTATCGCCTCGGGTATAGAAGGCGTGCATCGCACGGCGCTGCAAACTGGTTCGGTTGGCCGTTGCGCCGTGCCACAAATGCGCGTTCATGATCACCACAGATCCGGCTGTTCCCGTCAACAGCAATTCATCGGGGTGAGGAGCGGACGGATCTTCGAGCACTTCCTGCGGCAGTTGCCGCCGCCAATGAGAGCCGGGCACCAGCCGAATGGCGCCGTTCAGGCGTGTAAAGTCGTCCAGCATCCAGACCGAATTGCAGACCCAGAATCCTTTTTCATCCGGGACTGCGCCCATATCAGCATGCAGAGGTTGCGCGCAGTCAGAATGGGGATTGGCCGACCGGACATTCAGGCTGCTCAGCTTTATCCGCTCTCCCAGGACATGTCGCATACACTGGAGAATCCTGGGAAACGCAATCACTCGCTGGAAAACCTCTCCCTTGTTGACAAGGTTGGCCAGTCGCCTGGCGGAAGGCTCCTGTTTGAATTCAGAGCCGGCTGCGTCTCCTTCCAGCTCGAACAGCTCCTCGACGCGCGTCCGCAGTTCGTGCAGCAGATCGCGTTCCATAAAGTCCGCCAGAACGAGGTATCCCATCTCGTCCAACTGCTGTTTCTCGCCTTCGGTCATGGCCGGTATTTTACAAGAAAGTCGAAAGTCAGCACCGCATAACAGTACCGCGATCCGTTAGGTCGCGGCGTGCCAGACACAGTTCCCTGCGATAAGCGACAACAGTCAGGGCGAGGCGCTTTTTAGCAAACCGCTGCCGACTTTATCTGGTGCGCCGCGACGTAACGGATCGCGGTACTGTTGGTGACCTTGGACTTTCAGGGCTTAGACTTGGACGCCGCCTCCTTTTCAACCTGCTCGAGGAGTTTCTGCGTAAAGCGAGCCATTGCTTTTGTTCGGCGGATCAAATTCGCTTTGTCTGGATCCATGGCGGCCAGCTCCGCCAAGGCTTGCAGACGCATCTGCAGTTCATCGGAAAAGCGGCGGCTTTCCGTTGCGATTGCGCTCCACGCATCCGCCGTTTCCCTCAGTTGGGAGTTAATCATTTCCGCCAGGCCCTTTCGTTCGTTCTCAGGCAACTGACGCGCCTTCTCCTGAAGTTCCCAGCACGTGACGACTGCGCCGTGAAAACGGTTGATGTCCTGCCGCAGCCGGTTAGCCTGATCCTGGTTGTTACTGCCCGCTTTGTTGCGCCGTCCTTTGAACCACGTTGCACCCATGCTTAAATTCAAGTGTAAAGCTTAGGAGGCATATGAAGACCAGGTTTATTTTGATCATCGTATTTGCGGCGGCTTTTACTCTCCTTGGAGCCGACAACGTAGTCAAAAAGGCGGGAAAGGGAATTAAGAAGGGCGCCGTCGAGGTTGCCGACAAGGCCGAAGATGCAAAAGACAAGACGGTAAGCGGCAGCAAGAAAGTGGGCAAGGCGACAAAAAAAGGCGCCGTCGAAGTGGCCGACAAAGCTGAAGACGCCAAAGATAAAACTGTAAGCGTAAGCAAGAAAGTTGGCAAAGCGACAAAAAAGGGAGCGGTCGAAGTGGCCGACAAGGCTGAAGACGCCAAAGACAAAACGGTAAGCATAAGCAAGAAAATCGGCAAAGGGACAAAAAAGGGAGCCGTCGAAGTCGCTGACAAAACCGAAGACGCCAAAGACAAAACTGTCAGCGGGACCAAGAAGGCCGGCAAAGCCACCAAAAAGGGAGCGACGAAAGTTAAGCACGCAGTCACTCCCTGACCGCCCAAGATTTTTTGAGAGTGGAGAGACGGCCCGAGGGCCGTCTCAGGCGGAGTCGACGGCAGGGTTAATCCAGGCAACATTCCTAGACGGCCCTTAAGCCGTCTCTCCACTCATCTGGAGGTCTGGTAACTCCCTGTCCGCCCAAGATTTTTGAGAGGAGAGACGGCCCTCAGGCCGTCTTTCCACTCATCTGGAGGTCTGGCGAAGAGCTATCGCCCTGACGCCTGACCTCAACTCGACGTTTTCCGCTCCAGGCCTGACGCAAAAAGATTTCATCCATTAGCCTTTTCGTATTTTTCGACACATTCACTTATATTCTGGCAAACTATCCTCTAACAATGGCATCGGATGCGCGCCTGACCGTGGAATTGCTGATGAAGGCTCTTCGGGGACTGGTTCTCGAAGGGGTCGACGTGGGTGCCGATCGGGAACAGGTTATCGAAGACCTGGCCCATCGAGCGCTCAGCGGCCTCGGACTGTCGATCAAGTATCTCCTGGCAAAGAATGCAGAAGCAGTCGTAAGCGGCCTGGGAACCTTCTCGCTGCGGAACGGCCAGATTCTCTACCAACCGGATGATGATCTGTTGGAATACGTGCTCTTGTCCGAGCCGAATTCAGAACGCCGCTCGGTGCTGACCGCGATGGAGCTGATCCGAAACCTGGAAACGGCCGCTTCGCTGATCGGATTGGTGCGAGAGCATTTGGAGACGCTTCAGATCCCGGCGCAGCCCCGCACCACTGATGAAGAGATGATGCTGACCGCCTTTGGTGAGGTGCCTGCGAAAAGACTGAAAAGTTCAGTAGAACGCCTCCTGGCCGACATTATGGTGCAGTTCAAAGCCGCCGGGGCTCCACTGAGTCTTGGCACCCGGCAGCCGTCGGCCGGATCGGGGGAGACGATCCCCTCCGGCGCCGAAGTTTCGATTCAACAGGATTTTGCCGGCAGCAAAGCTATTCCACCCGCCGACGCTGCGGCCCCTGCGTCATTGCCACGGTTTGAACGAGATAATCCTGCCGCCGGGTCCGTTTTGAGTGATGCGAATACCGGAGCCGGCTTAAAAGGCTCTGCGAATCCACCGCCTTCGGTGGCACATCTGTCTCCCGAAACCGCCACCCCCACTATGGCAAATGCCCCGTCTCGGGAAGCGGCACAAAACGAGTCGATGGGGCAGTTTTCTTCCACTCCGCCGGAATACCGTGCCGGTCATCCCATTGACGTAAAGAATATGGACGCAGCCGAGATATTGCGAATATTGCGTGAGGACCCAGTTGAGGTCTCGATGCCGGCGGTCAAACAGAGCTCGGAGTCCGTCGTGTCCAAGCCCCCTGTTAACCCCCTCGAGCAACAGGCAGCCCGTCCCTCTGGCGAATCGGTGGGGATCAGCGCATCGCAGCCGGAACGGGCCGCACCGCCGCCGGCGGAGTTCACCGGTATCACCGAGTTTCCGGATTTCGCCGTCGGCCATGATGCCGCCTCCGGCTACTTTGCACCGATAAGCCAGCCGGCGGCCGAAACTCGAAACGTTCAGGAAGCTCGAAATCTTCCGGTGGAATCTCCTGCTTCATCCAGGAATGTGGTGGCTTTCCCGGACAAAGAAACTGCGCGCCATGTGTCAGAGCGCGAAGAGCAGCCGGCTGTCCAGCAGGCTCAATCCGGGCATCGCGCCGATCCGCGGGTACCATCTAAGGGTACCGTTATGACCGTCAAGGACCTGGACAGCCTGTTCGAACAGTCGCTCAACGTTCTTAATCCCGTACACTCGGGCGAACCTGCTAAAGACCCTGCTCCCCCCGAACCACCGGCTGGAGATCTGCCCCTGTCCCTGCGTGCACACGAGGCTTTGAGAAGAACCGGGATCGCTACTCTGCCGGCGATTCTGCGCTTGAGTCAGGCAGAGCTGGTCGCCGCAGTCGGTATGGAAACAGCCGAAGAAATCAAAAACATGCTTCAGATTCGGGGTCTGGCCCTGCGAAGCTGAACCGCCAAGAACGTGAACCGCCAAGAGGCCAAGAACGCAAAGGACCGGATTTCAGATTACGGAATGAGATTTGAAGTAATCGCACGTGTGTGGCGAGAGACCGTCGCTGAGAAAATCTGATCCTTGGCGTTCTTAGCGTTCTTGGCGGTTCAGTTCTTGGCGCTCTTGGCGGTTCAGATGCCGCCGCCATCGATGAATCCAATATCCATTTCCACGTCCAGGCGCTTGAGGCTTAACTCCTGGGCCTGCGAGGTGAGGTCCTGCAGGCGTGTAGCCGCATCGCCGGGCGCATCTTCAGCCCGGCCTTTTGCCGTCACCCGCACCATGTGGGGCCGGGAGAAGTTGATCATGTACCCACCGCGCAGCTTGTCGTGCCATGCTGGCTGCGTTTCCCCCGACGCTGAGGTGGCACGGGTAAGCAGAACATGCTCGCCTGCTTTTTCCACATGCCACAGATATTCCCAGAGCGTCCACGAGTAAGGAGCCTGCGGGCCGACGAGTGCGGCGCGGTCCCACTTCCTTCCGCCGTCCGCGCTGACTTCCACCATCCTGACCGGATCCTCGCCGGCCCATGCAATGCCTGAAATTCGATTCACACCGGGCTGCAACTCGGCTCCTTCCCGCGGGCGGATAATCTCGGATTTGACCGCAATGCGGGTAATCCTTGAGGTCCGCACCGCGGCGCCTGAATCCTGTTTCCGGATGGTATATTTTCTTGCTTGGAAGTAACCCTCATAGGGGTAATCCAGCACCTCGAGACGGCAGATCCACTTGACCGAGCAGACGCCGTACCAGCCTGGGACCACCAGTCGCACTGGAGCGCCGTGACTGGGCGAGAGCGGCTCGCCATTCATCCGGAATGCAAGCAGCGTGTCCGGGTGCAGGGCCTTCTGAATCGGCAGCCCGCGTGCAAAGCGCATTACCTCGGGGTGATCCGGTTCTGTGCCGCTGTCGGCTCCCTCGCAGAGCACCTCGAGCGCGTCCGTCAAAGTCGAAGACTGCTCCAGCACGGCCGACAACGGCACGCCGCTCCACTCGGCATGGCCGATGGCGCCCGCCCCCCACTGCACTCCCTCTTCGGAACGGAGAAAGGATCGCCCGTTACCGGCGCACTCCATGGTGGCAAAGACGGTGTGCTCGGGCAATTCCATCAGCTCTGGCAGCGTCCAGGTTCGCGCTCTGCGCAGGTGACCGTGCACCTGCAGCCTCCACTCATCGGGATCTACAACGGGCTCTTCAAAGTGATTCCTTACAAAAAACAGGCTGTTCGGTGTCACCCAGGAGCGTATTTCGGGCAGCGGAGTTTCGCTGTTTTCCGGATTCTGTGTAACGATGGGCCTTTTAATGGGAGTTTTCATGCCAGTATACGAGCACCGGCATCGGCGGGCTCTCCGCGCCATAAATCCGGTGAGGATCCAATTTATCCAAAGACCTTCAGTCTTGTCGATGTCTAGTTCATCTTTTATTGTCACACCTCTAGCTACCGTAGATCCGGCGCTTTAGCGGGCTATTGCGCGGGCGGCTCTCCAAACAGGTCAGAGCCCGAGCGCAGCGAGGCGAAGAGGGGCGTCCCGATCACAATTCTGATCACGCTACGAGTTATACTGGCGTGGGCAAAAACGGAGTGAGGCTTGCCTGGAGGAGCGATGCGGCACACCGTACTGGTCGTGGATGACGACAAAAGCCTTCAGGTTCACCTGCGTTCCGTGCTGGAGAAAAAAGGCTTCCGTGTGTTATCGGCGCTGGATGCGGAAGAAGGACTAAAAGTCCTTTCCGCAGAGAATGTTGATGTTGCGCTGCTGGATATCTGGATGCCGGGCATGAACGGCCTGGAAATGCTCGAACGTCTGCGGCAGCGCAACCTTGCCGTGCAGGTGATTGTGATGTCGGGCGCCGGCACCCAGGAAACAGCTCTGAGCGCGTTGCGCGCCCGTGCGTTCGATTTTCTGGTCAAGCCATTCTCCCCGCAAGATCTGCTTTCCGCAGTGCAAGCCGCGCTGGATTTTCATAAGAAAGGCGGAATCGAAGTGTTGTCAGCGCGGCCCGAATGGATTGAGCTGCGAATCGCGTGTCACCTCTCGGCCGTCGAGCCGCTGGAGAGGATAATGGTGCAGCTTACAGCCGCGCTTCCCGCCGATGCGCGCGAAAATATGGCGTTCGCGTTTCGTGAGATGTTGCGCAACGCGATCGAACACGGCGGGAAGAATGACCCGGAGCGGTATGTTCAAGTGGCCTGTCTGAGAACACCCCGCCTGATCCTGTATCGGATAAAGGATCCGGGCGAAGGCTTCAGCCCGGAGCTGCTGCCGCATGCGGCACTGGCTGAAAACGTGGATCCGATCCAGCACCAGCGCGTGCGTGAGAATTTAGGCCTGCGTCCGGGAGGCCTGGGAATTCTGCTGACGCGGATGATGGTCGATGAGATGATCTACAACCAGTGTCATAACGAGGTCGTGCTCATCAGATATCTTGACTCAAAGCATTAAGATTTTCTAATTTTCAAATCTTTGCGATGAGAGCCTTGCTTTTAGTAGACATTCAAAATGATTTCATTCCCGGTGGCGCCCTGCCTGTTCCAAGAGGGGAAGAAGTCGTGCCTGTAACAAATCGACTGCAGCCGTTCATGGACCTGGTGATCGCGACTCAGGACTGGCATCCGCCGTCGCACGGCAGCTTTGCCGTCAATCATCCCGGGAAAAAAGCAGGGGATGTGATCGATCTGAACGGCATTTCGCAGATCTTATGGCCGCCCCATTGCGTTCAAAATACGCATGGCGCTGAATTCCATCCATCACTCTCGCTGGAGCGTATCGTCCGGGTATTTCGTAAAGGGACAGACCCGGGAATCGACAGCTACAGCGGGTTCTTCGACAATGGTCATCGAAAGTCGACCGGTCTTGAGAATTACCTCAGGGAGAAAGCGGTCAGCGAAGTCTATCTCGCCGGTCTGACGACAGAATACTGCGTCAAGTACACCGCGCTGGATGCCCGCAAGCTCGGCTTCTCAATCTGGATTGTTCTGGATGGTTGCCAGGGGCTGGAGGCGCGGCCGGGGGATCAGGCGAACGCTCTCGAGGAGATGAGAAATGCCGGCGCGCGCATCGTTCAAAGCGAGCAGGTGATCCGCCGAGATCGGTCTCGCAGCACCCTGGTGTGAGCGTGGAATCGTTTCGGCGCAATATTTATCAAACGTCGCTTGCTCTACTTACCGATCTTTACCAGCTCACCATGGCGTACGGTTACTGGAAGGCCGGAATGGCGGAGCACCAGGCTGTCTTCAATTTGTACTTTCGCAAGCACCCCTTTCAAGGAGGTTTCTCGATTGCGTGCGGATTGGAGCAGGCGATCGAGTACATTCAAAAATTCAAGTTTGACGAGAGCGATCTGTCTTTCCTCGCGAGGCTCTGCCCTGCCGATTCAAAGCCGCTTTTCGAACCGGCGTTCGCAGCGTTTCTGAGAGAGCTGAAACCAAGGTGCGACGTGGATGCCATGCCGGAAGGCACGGCTGTTTTTCCTCACGAACCGCTGTTGCGTGTCACTGGGCCACTGGCTTTTTGTCAAATCCTGGAAACGCCATTGCTCAACATAATCAACTTCCAGACGTTGATCGCGACCAAAGCGGCACGAATCTGCCTGGCAGCGGATGGAGATCCGGTTCTGGAGTTCGGACTTCGTCGCGCCCAGGGACCCGACGGCGGAATCAGCGCCAGCCGCGCAGCGTTCGCCGGCGGCTGTGCCGGCACTTCAAACCTGCTCGCGGGCAAACTCTTTGGCTTGCCGGTCAGGGGAACCCATGCTCACAGTTGGGTAATGGCATTCGATACGGAGGAAGAGGCATTCCAGAAATACGCCGAAGCGATGCCGGACAACTCGATTTTTCTGGTGGACACGTACAAGACCATCGAGGGTGTGCGCAATGCCATCAGAGCGGGCGCGTGGCTGCGAAGCAAAGGGCATCGGTTGGCAGGCATTCGTCTGGACTCGGGAGATCTGGGCGCTTTGAGCATCCAGACGCGCCGCATGCTGGACGATGCGGGCTTCCCTGAGGCTTTGATTGTGGCCAGCGGCGATTTGGATGAATACGGCATCCGCAAGCTGAAACTGGAGGGAGCAAAAATCGACGCCTGGGGAGTCGGCACGCGACTGGTAACGGCTTTCGATGAGCCGAGCATGGGCTGCGTTTACAAACTGGCTGCGCTGCGTAAGCCGGGTGCGCCTTGGAAACCGAAGTTGAAGATTTCTGACGGATCTGAAAAGAGTTCAATACCCGGCATCCTGCAGGTGCGGCGTTATCGAACCGGCGGCCAATACTGCGGTGATGTGATCTTCAATGAAATGGATCCCCCGGGCCGGAAGATCGACGCAGTCGGATTGAAAAAGCCGGAAGCGCGTGTCTCGTTCGACGAGCGGGACGTTTTTGAAAACCTTCTGAGCCCCGTAATGCGGGACGGGTCCATCATTGCTGAGCTTCCGGAACTGGTGCAAATCAAGGACAGGACGCAGCGGCAGTTGGAATGTTTAAAGCCGGAAGTCAAACAGTTCACAGGAGCCGAAGTTTATCCGGTTGGTTTGGAACAGCGGTTACACGAACTGAGAGCCCTTCTTATGGAAGTCGGAAAGTCGAAGGTCGAAAGTCGAAGTCAAAGGTCGATAGTTGAAAGTTGAAAGTTGAAGTCAAAGGTCGAAGGTCGAAACTCGAAAGTCTGAAGGTCAAAAGCCAGAAGCCGAGCCAGCCGTAGACGGACACATTGCATTCACCGCAGAGCCGCAAAGAACGCCGAGTTTACGCAGAGTTTCATCACACCCTCAGCGAAACTTGGCGTTCTCGGCGGCTCTGCGGTGAACATAGTGTATTCTGTTCCGATTTGGGCAACACGCCCTTACGCGCGCGGCGCGGCTTCGGATCCAGAATTCAGCCTTTCGACTTTCGACCTTCAGACTTTCGACTTTTAGACTAAGATTTGGGTTTGTCGGCGGGGGACGCCGTGGGTTGCAACTCTTTTAATCCGGCCTTGGCACCGTCGCGCGCCCGCTCCAGATTTTCCTCTGCTCGCCGCACTGCCTTGTACAGGTCTATGTCCTTGTCTTTCTGGGCATTTTCCTTCAGGTCATGCAACACGCCGAAATCCTGGGCGGTGTAAGTTTCCAGTACCTGAAGGGACTTCAGAATTTCCTTCGGGTCGCTGCGCTTGTACTGAACCCGCTCGTCGATGTTTGTCATGATGGCGCCCAGCGACTGCGAAATGCCGTTTACCAGATTTGGCAGCGTGTGAAACTCGAGCGGGTTCTCCGGTTCCTTGGGTTCCGCCTTGGTCTTTGGCTCCTTGGAGATCCTCTTTTCCAGCCAGCGCGGCATACCGCGCTTCTTTTCTTTGTCCTCCGGGACCTTGATGTCGTATTCTTTGCCTGACCGCCGGCCGATTTCGCGAATTCGATCTGTGGCGATGCGCAGATATTCCCGTGTTCTTGGCAACAGTTCCTGAGCCTCACGGATTCGGTCCGCCTCGCCCTCGGTCAGATAATCGCCGCGCTGGGCGTGCGAGGGGGATGCCAGAGCGCCGAACGCTACCCACAGGCCGAGCAAGCGAAGCGCGAGAAAAGATGCGGCCTGGCGTCGCATCCTCAAGGCGCGCGGGCGCGGCGACGGGCGGGCGAAAGTCCGCTCCGCCAGCGATACCGTTTTCTCCTGGTTGTCCTCGCTGCTCATGGCTTTTCCTTTGGGCAACTGCGACGGTGTCCTATTTCGATTTCAAGAAATCTTTGCCAAAAACCAACTGGAGAATGAAGACGCGAACCGAATCTGTGTGCGCGATCGACTTCTCGAAAGCCTCCAGTTGGTCTGCCGTGGCGTTCACCTTGAAATTCTCAAGATCCTCTTTGGCATTGCGCATTTGAATTTCCAGCTTTCTCAGGCCTTTGGACTTGCTCTTATTGCCGGAAGCTTTGTCGATATCGTCGTGGACCATCTTCAGAAACTCGTCGTAATCGCTCAGGATTTTGACGAATTGATTGATGTTGCCGGCCTTGTTCGCGTGCTCAAAGTCCTTCCGATACCGCTTAACAACTTCGTCAAAGAAACTCATCCTGTCGCCAAAGTCGCTCTTTTGAGCGTACTGGGAGCGTTCCTTGTCAGTCAGGGGCGTGACAGGGGCTGCAACGGCCTGCAGCGCGAAAAGGACAAAAGACAGAAAGATCATAGTTACATTTTCGCCGGAACTTCAATTCCAAGCAAATCCAATAACCGGGTAAGTGAATCCCGGGTCATCGCCGCCACTGCGAGGAGCAATTGCTGGGCCTTTTCATCCGGTTCAGAAAGAATATGATGCTTGTGATAAAAGAGATTGAATTTCTGCGCCAGATTAAAAGCATGTTTCGCGATCGCCGCTATTTCCAGACTATCGACGGCCTGGCGCACGGTCTGATCCACCCGGCCGTTGAGAAGCAGCAGCTCCCAGACCGCTTCGCTCTGCAACAGTAACCGTGCTGCTTCACTAAGCACGCCCGAATCCGAACGGCAGAAGTCGTCGACCGCCTCCTTCCAACCAGGTTTTTCAGCTTCAAGTTTTCTGAAGATATTGTTCGAGCGGACCGCGGCATATTGCACGTAGGGTCCCGTCTCGCCCTCAAAACTGAGTGCCTCCTGAAAATCGAAAGCGATTACGGAATTGCGCGCAAACTTTGCCAGGAAATATCTCAACGCGGCGACGGCAATCTGACTTGCATTTGTTTCCGCCTCTGCCGGGTCTTCGAAATTCTTACGGCGATCCACTTCTTCGCGCGACTTTAACAACAGACGGTCCAGAAGATCGTCGACCTTTACGCCCAATCCCTTCCTGCCTGAGACCTCGACATAGGGACGCGAGGCATCTTCCGGCGACAGTTGGATTCCCATCTCGGCGCAGCATCGAGGCGAGAGAGCCACTACTTGGTAGGAGAAATGAATTGAATTGTCCGCCTCACGGTTGAAATTCAGCGCGCGTAATCCTTCGATTACCACTTTTTGCAGATACGATTGTCGTGAGTCGATGACGTTATACACCCGGCTTGCCTTTCCGAAGTCCGGGGCTCCGTTTCGGGATTGCAGCGTGGTTATCCATGCCTGATGGCCGTCGGGATAAGAATAAAAGGGCACATAGTGGAAGTCTTTTCCGAGAAGGCCGAATTTCCACATTTGATAGGCGATATCCTTGCCGACGTAGGTGACCGTTCCATTGGACCGGACGATGATCTTGGCGTCGGGGAGGGAAGCATCCGATTCGGGCCCGAATTTCATAATCCAGCAACCCTTCTGCGGTCCATCCGAGGCATACTCAATCGCGCCACGCTGTTTCAGCAACTGAAACGCCTTGTCCCAGAACCTGAGATGCAGGATTTCGCTTTCGCGCGGCAGCAGATCATAACGCGCGTTGATGCGCTGCATGGTGCGCAGGTGCGCTTTGACGATTTCCGTGGAAACGTAATCGGCAATAGAAGCCGTTGGCGCCACTCCGTGTTCAATTTCGTGAAGCGTGTGCTGTCGAAGCGCCAATCGCTCCGCCTCACCCTGATACCATTGGGAAACTTCCGCATAAAGATCCCAGCAGTAATAGTCGAACTTGTTTTTGATGCGTTGGATCTGATCCAGCGTCATGCGGCGCAAGTGCATGAAGCCGACCACCACATCGGCGACCTGTACTCCGGTGTTGTCAATGTAATTCTGGGTTTCCACGTTGTGGCCCAGAAATCGGAGCATGCGAACGAAGCTGTCTCCGATGACAGCATTTCGCAGATGCCCGATATGGGCCGCCTTGTTGGGATTGATGTTTGTGTGCTCTACAATCACTTTCCCGCCGTCTGGAGCTGCCTGCGACCGGGGTTGTGTCTGGCCCTGCAGGAACGCCCAACGATCAAGGAAGACATTGATGTATCCCGCCCCGGCAGGTTCCAGTCTTGCCACGCCGCGAGGCGTTTTCATCTCGGCAACGATCTCCTGGGCGATCTGGCGCGGGGCTTTTCTCAGTTTTTTGGCCAGCTCGAATGCAAACGGGAACGCCAGCTCCCCGAACTCCAGGTGCGGCGGATTCTCGGCGATGAGATTGTCGATCTCCAGTTGGTAACGGTTCCGCACATGTGCCCGGAACGCGTTTTGCAGCTCTTCAATCACTTTCAGCATAGAAGAGTCTATTTATACCACGTGGATTGAGGGATTGAGGGACTGAGGGATGGAGGGACTGAGGGATGGAGGGACTGAGGGATGGAGGGATTGAGGGATTGTCGCTCGTTCCCCTGCTTCTTCATTCCCCCACTTTCCACTCTCACTTACGCTCTACATCCCTCCATCCCTCCATCCCTCTATCCCTCAATCCCTCGATCCCTCCATCCCTCAATCCTCAGTCCCTATGGCGCGCTTTATGGTAAGAATAGTGCCATCTGAAATTACCCGGAACCGACAATTGGCATGAAACGCATCCATATCCTCTACGCCTGTCTGGCTGCGGTATTTGTCGTGGCCGCCTTATACCAGACCCGCCTCACAATTGACGTGGCCCGGCACTTACTGGACCCTTCGGCCTTTCCACGCATGCCGTTCGCATTGGAGCCGATGGGCGGCACGGTAGCCCGGATTACACCGGAAGGGAAAGCGGGCGGTCTGCAGAAGAATGATGTGATTGTGACCATCAATGGCAGAAACTTGACCGGTTACAGCGCGCTTGCCGACGCTCTCACGCCGGCGCGTCCGGGAGAAAGACTTCAGCTTGAAGTGCGCCGCCGGGCACCCGACGGCCAGTGGATTCAAAAGTCCGTCGCGTTTTCACTCGTCCCCCCGGACCGCGCGCCGCGCAGTTGGACGGCAAACGCGGTGACGGTGGTTTTGGCAATCGTCATGCCATGGTTCTGTCTGGCGCTGGGTTTCTGGGTGGTGCTGGTGCGCCCGCGAGATCCTCTTGCCTGGATCGTGCTGGGATTGATGATCAGCTTCGGCCAGATCGGCACCGAAATGCTGAATCCGCGGGTCACCGGGATCACGCGCGAGCTGGCCCTTGCTTATCACAAGGTATTTGGCTCCGCGTGGCCGCTCTGGATGTTGCTGTTCGGCTTGTATTTTCCGGAAAGACTCATTTTCGACCGCCGCTGGCCGTGGGTGAAATGGATTTTGATTGCTCCTCTGATTTTCTTCATCATCGCGGACGTGGTGATTACGATTGTGAGTACCGAAAGTTTCTCGGCGGCAGCACCCATCAGTCGCGTCATTGACCCATACAGCAGGCTTGGATTCATTATCGGATTGGTTTCCGTGGGCTGTTTCTTTGCAAGCCTGCACACCAAAGTCGGCATGGCATCCACCCCCGATGGATGCCGTCGCCTGAAGGTCTTGCTCATGGGCACGCATTTCAGCCTGGCTCCAATGTTCGTGCTGGTGATGTGGGGTCTGTTTCGAAACGCTGGTCCCGGAGAAGGCGTGCCGCCCTGGATTTTTATTTTCGCGCTGCTGTTTTTCTCGATTTTCCCCCTGACTCTGGCATACGTGATTGTGGTGCAGCGGGCGCTGGACGTGCGGATGGTGTTGCGCCAGGGCGTTCGCTACGCGATCGCGAAGGGAGGGGTGAGATTACTGCGGATTGGCGCCAGCGTGGCCGTGGCGGCCGCAATCATTTCCCTTGTCCAATCCAACGCGAACTGGGCCGCGAAAATCGCTGTCATTGGAGCCGGCTGGGGATTGATTACAGTCACACGAGAGGGGGCCGAGCGCCTGGCAATCTGGACGGACAGGCGATTTTTTCGCGAGGCCTATAACGCCGAGCAGATTCTCTCAGACTTGGGCGAGAAGGTACGGACCATCGTTGAAACCGGCCCCCTGCTGGAGACGGTCGCAGCGCGGATTTCCGAGTCGCTGCATGTGCCTCAGATCGCCATGATATTGCGGCAGGGCGATGAGTACCGGCCGGCTCATGCGCTTGGATACTCGGGCGGTTTTGACATCAACGAAGCCAGGTTTGCCGAGCAGGGCGGCACGGTTCGCTTCCTTCGGGAAACGCGCCAGCCGGCGCGCGTTTATTTTGATGACCCGGCTTCCTGGGTATTCAAACAGCCCGGCATGGACGGGGAACGCGCCAAGCTTCAGGCGCTGGGATGCCAATTACTTCTTCCTCTTTCAGTGAAGGAGGAGCTGCTCGGTTTTGTCAGCCTCGGTGCCAAACAGTCCGAAGAACCCTATTCCAGCAGTGACGCGCGGTTGCTTCGCTCGGTTGCAACCCAGACCGGCCTGGCGCTGGAAAACAGCCGGCTCACCGAGGCTATTGCGGCCGAGGTGGCGCAGCGTGAAAGGATCAATCGCGAGCTGGAAATCGCGCGTGAAGTGCAGGAGCGGCTGTTTCCCCAGGAGCTGGAGGCTTTCCCCGGGCTGGACTATTACGGGGCGTGCCGCCCGGTATTCGGTGTGGGTGGAGACTATTATGACTTTCTAGGCCTGGCGGATGGGAATGTGGGAATCGCCATCGGGGATGTTTCCGGCAAGGGTATTTCGGCCGCCTTGCTGATGGCCAGTCTTCAGGCGTCGCTTCGAGGACAAACCATGGCAGGGGTCAGTGATCTGGCGAAATTAATGGCAAACGTGAATCGACTTGTGTACAACACTTCCGCGTCGAACCGTTACGCAACCTTCTTTTACGCCCAATATCAGCCCTCCACGGGCACCCTGGCTTATGTGAACGCCGGCCACAACTCGCCGATCCTTCTGCGTCCCTTTGGAAAGGGCTGGGAGGTAATCCGGCTGGAAGTGGGAGGGCCGGTCGTCGGTCTTCTCCCCAACGCGCCGTATCAGCAGGGCGTGGAAGTCTTGCGCCAACGGGACACCCTGCTGGCATTCACCGACGGCATCAGCGAGGCGATGAACGTCGCGGGCGAGGAATGGGGGGAAGAACGGATGATTTCTGCCGCCCAGGGATGTGCCGACCTCAGCGCGAAACAGATCGTTCGGCGCCTGATGGTGGCGGCCGACCAATTTGCCGGCGCTGCCACCCAGCACGATGACATGACTGCAGTAGTATTGCGGATTTTGTAAAATTTCCGAAGGCCGCCCGAATGCGGAATGCGGAATGCGGAATGTGGAATGCGGAATGTGGAATGTGGAATGCGGAATGTGGAATGCGGAATGTGGAATGCGGAATATGGAATGTGGAATGTGGAATGTGGAATATATTTATGTCAAGTCTGCGACGCCGAGACTTAATTATTCTTTATTCCGCATTCCGCATTCCACATTTTCCACATTCAGGAGGAGACGTTCGACGTGCAGAAAGGGGGTGCGGTGATATGCTGGAACAGGCAGGTGCCCTGCGGGAGCGCCTGCAGGAGTCGCGCTGTACGGTCATTTTCACAGGCGCCGGGGTTTCCGCGGAAAGCGGGGTGCCGACTTTTCGCGGCCAGGACGGCTACTGGAAGAATTTCAGAGTTGAAGATCTTGCAACCAGGGAAGCATTCTCGAAAGATCCGAAATTTGTGTGGCAGTGGTACGATGCCCGCAGATCAGCCCTCCTGACCAAACAACCGAACTCCGCGCACAGAAAAATCGCGCACTGGGAGCAACAATTCCAAAACGTCCACGTCGTGACCCAAAACGTGGACGGCTTGCATCAGCGGGCCGGAACCAGGAACGTCTATTGCCTTCACGGAGACATATGGGACGTTCAGTGTATTCGTTGCGGGGTGTTGGTTCGAAATGATGAGGCCCCGCTCAGGCAGGTGCCTCCTACGTGCGCCTGCGGGGGCATCCAGCGACCCGGCGTAGTCTGGTTTGGGGAAATGCTGCCGGCCGATACCTGGGCGGCGGCCGAGCGACTCTGCGGTTGCGCCGATCTGATGTTTGTAGTCGGCACGTCAGCCGTTGTTTATCCGGCGGCCGGACTTCCGCTGCTGGCGGGATCGCGGGGAGCTTATGTTGTGGAGGTAAATATCCAGCCGACCGACCTCACCCCGCATACCGATCTTTTCCTGCAGGGGAAGGCCGGCGAAGTTCTTTCACAGTTGTGACGGATTCGGCAGAATGAGAGTTAAAGAGCTTGGTGTCTTGGTGGTCAAAAAAGATTGAACCACCAAGGCACCAAGCCTGGCGTGTACAGCGGCAAACACAATCATGATTCTCATTTTCGATCCCTTTAACGGTATAAGCGGCGACATGACCGTCGGCGCTCTGCTGGATGCAGGATTGCCTTTCGAGCATCTGCAACAGAGCTATGCCGCTTTGAACGTTGAAGGCCTGGAGGTTGCGTTCGAATCTGTGTCGCGGGCGGGCGTGCGCGCGTCAAAATTTCGCGTTTCCTGCCGGGAACAAAAAAAACACCGGCATTTGTCCCACATTGAAAAGATGCTGCAAGCCAGTTCCCTCCGCGCGCCGGTCGTTGAAACGGCGCTCAGAATTTTCAGGAAACTGGCCGAGGCGGAAGCTGCTGTGCATGGCACAACGATCGAGAAGGTGCATTTTCATGAAGTGGGAGCGCTTGACTCGATCGCCGACATTGTCGGGGCCGCCGTCGGATTTGATTATTTCAAAGTGGAACGCTTTTTTACGCACCCGGTGAGCGTCGGTTTTGGCATGGTGAAGTGCGAGCACGGCCTGCTGCCGGTACCGCCTCCGGCAACGGCGCTGCTGCTGAGGAAAATCCCTACATACGCCGGAACGGTTGAGAGCGAAATGACTACTCCCACCGGAGCAGCGATACTGGCGGCTCTGGCTGAGCCGATGCCGGCCGGGGTCGCCGTGCGAAAGGAAAAGATCGGCTACGGGGCGGGGGACAGAGATTTTCCAGGCACACCGAACGTGCTGCGGATCTTTCTTTCGCAGTGCCAGCAGTTGCCGGCGGCGCATGAGATTGTTGAGCTGCACACTAATATTGACGACATGAATCCCGAGCTTTATGGTCCGCTTCTGAATCGGCTGCTCGGGGCCGGGGCGCTAGATGTGTTTTACCAGCCGGCGATGATGAAGAACGGTCGCCCCGGAACCCTGGTGACCGTTCTTTGCGAGGCTGCACGGCGAGAAGAGTTGGTCGGAATTCTGTTTCGTGAAACGACTACTCTTGGTATCCGCTATCACGTGCGGCAGCGCGAAGTGCTTAACCGCCGCCTGGTGCCGGTAAATACAGCTTACGGAACGGTGCGTGTCAAGGTGGCCGACTTTGGCAATGAGATCTTCAAATTTGCCCCGGAATTCGAGGACTGCCGAAAAATCGCCGAAGCGACCGGTGTCCCCGTCAGACAGGTCTATGATGCAGCAATGGCGGCGTATTGGGACCAGGCTGGATTGCAGGCAGGGACGAAATCGTGAAGAGAAACTGAAACAAAATGTCTAAGCCGTACTACATCACCACTCCAATTTATTACGTCAATGACAAGCCCCACCTGGGCCACACCTATACGACCGTTCTGGCCGACTCGCTGGCGCGCTATCGGCGCTATCACGGAGATGATGTGTGTTTGCTGACCGGAACGGACGAACATGGGCTCAAGATGCAGCGCACCGCTCAGGAGCAGGGCCTGAGCGTGCAGGAGTTGGTTGACAGGAACTCGGTGGAGTGGAAAAAGACCTGGAAGACGCTTGGCATCCGATTCGACGAATTCATCCGCACCACAGAATCCAGACACCAAAAAGCGCTGGATGAGATTTCACGCCGCGTGCGGGAAAATGGATACTTCTACAAAGGATCGTACAGCGGCTGGTACTGCGTTAAGTGCGAGGCATATGCCGGTGAGGGGGAAGGACCGCTGAACTGTCCAATATGCGGCCGCCCCACCGAGCATGTTACCGAAGAGAGCTACTTTTTCAAGCTTTCGGCCTTTCAGGAAAAACTGCTGCGCCTGTACCGCGAACGGCCTGACTTTGTCGTGCCTCAGTCGCGGCTGAACGAAATTGTAAGCTTTGTAAGCGGCGGTTTGAAGGATGTCAGTTTTACGCGCACATCGTTCAAATGGGGCTTTCCAGCCGAATTTGATCCCAGCCACGTCGTTTATGTCTGGTTTGACGCTCTCACTTCGTATATTTCGGGCATTGGATTTGGAAGCGATCCGAATCGCTTCGGGAAATACTGGCCGGCGCGCCTGCATGTTATCGGCAAGGACATCGTGAGGTTCCATGCGGTTTATTGGCCGGCATTTCTGATGGCGGCCGGCCTGGAGATCCCGCGCCAGATTCTTTCGCATGGATGGCTGCTGTCACAGGACGAGAAGATGTCCAAGTCGCGGGGCAATTTTGTCGATCCGCTTCTCTTCCAGAAGTCTTTCGCGGTGGACTCGCTCAAATACTTCCTGCTGCGCGAGGTTCCAGTGGGAGCGGATATGAACTTTACGTTTGACGGTCTGCTGCAAAGGATCAACAGTGACCTAGCAAACGATCTGGGCAATCTTGTCAGTCGCAGCCTGAAAATGGTGGAGAGCTACTGCGGCGGCAAGGTTCCATCCGGCGGCGGGGTGGAACCCGAACTGGAATCACAGTTCAACAGGACTGTTGAGAATTTCCATCGCCAATTTGAGAGCTATAACCTGAATCGAGCGCTGGAAGGGGTGTGGGAATTCATTTCCGCGGCCAACCGCTACATTGTGGCAAACGAGCCTTGGAAGCTCGCCAAAGATCCGGCGCGCAGGGCGGAGCTTGAAAAAGTAATGGTGAACTCGGTGGAAGTGTTGCGCCTGTTGGCGCTGCTGCTGCGCCCCATGCTGCCCGAGACGGCGGGGGAGATCTGGAAATCGCTGGGAATTTCCTCTTCTTTGGATTCCATAACCTGGGATCGCGTGCGCTGGGGTGAATTTCCCGGCGGCGCCTCCATCGGCCCCGTCAAGCAGATCTTTCCCAGAATAGACAAGGATGTGTTCATGGAGAAAACTCTTCCGCCACAGCCCACCGAGCGGCAACTCACGGGGGACAACAAGATCACGCTCGATGATTTCGCCCGGGTGGATTTGCGCGTAGGCCGAATCCTGCAGGCCGAAAGAGTTCCTAAATCGGAAAAGCTCCTGAAACTGGAGGTCGATATCGGGTCTGAAAGGCGGCAGGTGGTTGCCGGCATCGGCAAAAAGTATGCGCCCGAGGACCTGCTCGGCAAAAGGATCATTCTGGTCGCAAATCTCAAGCCTGCAACGCTGATGGGGATCGAGTCGAATGGTATGGTGCTGGCTGCCACCGAGCAGGAAACTCCGATCCTGGCGACATTTATGGAAGAAGTTTCCCCCGGCTCCAAATTGAAATAGCCGCGATGCTGATCGATTCCCATTGCCATATCGAGACTGAAGATTTCGACGCGGACCGGGATGATGTGATTCACAGGGCGCAGGCCGAGGGTGTTGACAGAATCCTCTGCATTGGCACGGGGGACTGGAACCGGCGCTCAGTGTCCCGCGCCGTGCAGTTGGCCGAGAATTTCGATTGTGTGGACACAACCACCGGGATTCATCCCCACGACGCGGAGTTTTACGATGAGCATGTGGAGAAATTCGTGCTGCAATTCGCCAGCCATCACAAGGTGATCGGGTGGGGAGAGATCGGTTTGGACTACACCTATATGCATGCTGCCGCCGAAAAGCAGCGCCTGGTGTTTAGGCGGCAAATGGAGCTGGCCCGGGATGCCGGCCTTCCGGTGATCATTCATTCGCGCGAAGCGGGGCGCGACACCGTATCCGTACTGGAGCAGTCTCCTCGTCTTGATCCGGCGGGAGTGATGCATTGTTTCGGCGGCGATTGGGAGATGGCTGGCCGCTGCATGGATCTGGGATTTCTGATCTCATTTGCCGGCAACGTGACCTTCAAAAATGCCCGGGATCTGCAGGAAGTAGCGCGCAAGGTGCCCCTGGATCGGTTGTTGGTAGAGACCGATTCTCCGTTTCTGGCCCCGGTTCCGGTCCGCGGCAGGCGCAACGAGCCTGCGCATGTGAAACACGTGGCGCGGTTTTTGGCTGATTTGAGAGACGAGCCGCTGGAGAGAATCGAGAATCAGACGACGAAGAATTTTTACCGTCTGTTCAAAGCGGCCGTCTCAAATGCGGATTTCGGAATGCGGAATGCGGAATAGGAGATTGCCGAATCCGCATTCCGCATTCCGAAGGGGTAAATTATGAGTGGCAAGAACTCATTCGATATTGTCTGCAAGATTGATCATCAGGAAGTGTTAAATGCGGTGCAGCAGGCGATGAAGGAAATCAAGACCCGGTTTGATTTCAAAGGGTCTGCCAGCGACATTCAATTGCAGGGAGAAGAGTTGCTGCTTGTGTCCGATGATGAATACAAAATGAAAAGTGTGGTCGACATCCTGCAGCAGAAACTGGTGAAGCGTCACGTGCCGCTGAACGGACTGACCTACGGGAAAGCGGAGGACGCCGCGGGGGGAACAATACGGCAGAAAATCACGCTGCAGCAGGGAATTCCCACCGAAAAAGCCAAGGCCATCGTAAAGGAAATCAAGGATTCCAAGCTCAAAGTGCAGGCGGCGATCATGGGAGATTATGTCCGCGTTTCGGGCCAGTCGCGTGACATGCTTCAGGACGTGATCGGGATGCTGAAGTCCAAAGATTTTGGAATCCATATGGAGTTCACGAATTACCGAACACAGTAAAAATAGGGTCGAAAGTCTGAAAGTCGAAAGTCGAAAGTCGAAAGTCGAAGGTCGGATCACCGCTGCCATCAGTACCGCAACCGCAAGCCTGGATCAGTCACAAATCTTCACCGCAAAGAACGCAAAGAGCGCCAAGCTAGCGCGGGGTGACAGCCTGGAGCTCAAAGCATGAAGACCAACGCAAAAAAACGACACGCAATCTTTATTGGACTTCATGCTTTGAGCTCCAGGCTGTCACCCCGCGCTGGCCTTAGCGTTCTTGGCGCTCTTCGCGGTTAATGTTTTTGAATAATCCGGGCTTGCGGTTGCGGTACTGATGGCAGCGGTGATCCGACCTTCGACTTTGGATTTTCAGACCCTCAGCTTGTATGATATCGACGTGAAAGATCACACCGCCCGATCTTTGGAAGCTCCGTTTTCCAGTCCCCAGGAAATTTACCGGCTGATCACTCCGGAAATGGAGCAGGTCGAGATCGAGCTTTTGCGTCTCTCGGCTTCCAGCGTTTCTCTGGTAGATCACATCAACCGGTACCTGCACAATAGCGGCGGAAAGCGCATCCGGCCGGCCGTGCTGCTCCTGTGCGCGAAAATGTGCGGCTGTTCCGGGTCGGAAGCGGTGCGCCTGGGAAGCGTGGTGGAATTGATTCATACCGCGACTCTGGTGCACGACGACATCATCGACGATTCCAAGGTTCGCCGGGGCCGGTCGTCCGTGAATGCAAAGTGGGGCAACAACGTCACCGTTTTAATGGGTGATTGGCTCTATATGACGGCGTTTTACATTGCCCTGGAAGAACGAAGTTTCCGCGTCCTGGATCTGCTTATTGACATAACCCGCAAGATGGTGGAAGGCGAGTTGGTTCAACTGGAAAGGAACGGACGAATTGATATCACAGAACAGGAACACCTCGATGTGGTAAGTAAAAAGACGGCCTACCTTTTCTCGGGCTGCGCGCGTCTGGGGGGAATGGCGGCGGGTGTTCAGCCCACTGAAGAAGAGGCGTTGGCCGAATACGGGTTCAATCTGGGCATGTCGTTCCAGTTGATTGACGACATGCTGGACTTTACCTCCAGCCAGGCTGTGCTGGGCAAGCCGGTAGTTAACGATTTAAAGGAGGGCAAGCTGACGCTTCCCTTGATTTATCTTATGAAAGATGCGGATCCAAAATATGCCGCCAAAGTAAAGTCGCTGCTGGGATCTTTGACAATGGACCCGGGAGACGTTGAAACTCTGCTGCAGTGGGTCCATGAAGGCGGCACCCTGGAGCGTTCTTTCAGAAAAGCCGCGGATTATGCCGAGAATGCCAGGCGCTGCCTGGAATGCTTCGCCGAATCGTCTTACCGCCAGGCATTGCTTCAAGTACCGGAATTCATTGTTTCGCGGGAGAAGTAAGATCATCACCGGTGGCGTCGCTTCTGAACCCGACGAGATATTCGATATTTGAAGATTGGAATTCTTTCCGACACTCACGGAATCTGGCGCCCGCAGATTGAGCCATGCTTCCAGGGCGTAGAGCGCATTTTCCATGCCGGTGATGTCGGCAGACTGGAAATCCTCGAAAATCTTTCAGCAATTGCCCCCGTTCTGGCGGTGCGTGGAAACGTGGACGAATATGCCGAGGCGGGCCATCTTCCGGCGGAAATCGAAGCCGAAGTTGAAGATGTTCGATTCCTTGTTCGGCATGTGGGTTGCAATGTCGAAGCGACGCCTTCCGACCTGAAGAGATTGCTGCAATCGAGAGAGATCGGGGTTTTTCTCTTCGGTCACTCGCACAAAATGTATAGTGAATATCTCGGTCCCACGCTGTTTTTCAATCCGGGCGCGGCCGGGCCCCGGCGCTTTTCACTTCCACTGTCGGTTGCCACCATGGAGATAAGACGTGGGGAGCTCAGTTGGCGATTCTGGGAACTGTAGTGTTGAGGGACTGAGGGATGGAGGGACTGAGGGATGGAGGGATGGAGGGACTGAGGGATGGAGAGATTGAGGGATTGAGGGATGGAGAGATTGAGAGATTGAGAGGTTAAGAGGCTAAGAGATTGAGAGGTTAAGAGATTGAGGGAGAGACGTTCTCAATCTCAATCCGTCCACCCTTCAATCCCTCCATCCCTTCAATCCCTCCATCCCTCTATCCCTCCATCCCTCCATCCCTCAGTCCCTCCATCCCTCAATCCCCCTGCGGGGGCGGAGGCACGGGCGAGGGTGCGGGGGCCGGCAGGGCGGTCGGCGGCTGAGTGCTCGCTGGGGTGGCAGGTACGGTCGTCTGAGGTTTCTGCAGAGCCGGAGCCTCACCCGCCTTTGACTCATTGCTTGTCAGCAATTGCTTCTTTGCATCTTTGGCGGTCTCGCATTCGGCGAATTTTTCGGGCGGTTTGTCTTTGAGCGCCTTTTGCATGAAGTCAATCCAGATGGGAAGCGCCAGCGCCGCTCCGGTCACCTTGGGACCCAGAGATTTCTTCGTGTCGTAACCTGTCCAAACGCCTGCCGTCATGGAAGGAGTAAAGCCGATGAACCAGGAGTCGGTGCAGTCGTTGGTGGTGCCCGTCTTGCCGCCCAGGGGACGACCCAGCACCTTCGCCTTGGTCGAAGTTCCGAACTGAATCACACCCTGCAGCAGCGAAACCATGTCGCAAGCAACATCGGCCGAGATTACTTCGCTGATTCTGGCCTTGTGCGATTCCTGCATGATCCCATCGTAATCTTCCACGCGCCGTATAAAGTAGGGCTTCACCTGGATTCCGTTGTTTGGGAAGGTTGAAAACGCCGAAGTCATCTCCAGCAGCGTAACTTCATTTGCTCCCAGCGCAATCGGAAGGTAAGGCTGGAACTGGCTGGTAATTCCGAATCGGTGCGCCATGGCGATGATGTTTTTTACTCCAATTTTGGAAGCCACGCGCACTGCGGGCATATTTCGGGACTCTGCCAGAGCCTTGCGAATGGTAATCGGCCCTTTGTATTCGTGATCGTAGTTTTGAGGAGACCACGTGCCAAAGCTGACGGGGGCGTCCAGAACGATATCGTCCGGCTTGAATCCCTCTTCCAGAGCGGCAGTGTAAACGATCGGCTTGAAAATGGAGCCTGTCTGCCGAAAGGCTTGAGTGGCACGATTGAATTTGCTCTGGTTGAAGTCATATCCGCCCACCATCGCTTTGATTTCACCCGTGGAGTTTTCGATGACTACAAAAGCTCCCTGCGCTTCCGGTATCTGATCCAGCGTTACTTTGATCTCAGGATTGGATGGTTCAACTTTCTGAATTTCGAATGCGCACACGTCTCCGGCGCGCAGGATTTTGGCTGGGGACTTCTTCTTGGTCCACGCAATTTCCTTGGACCCGATGCGGGCGTGATATTCGCCGATTTTTACTTCGGCAAAATCGGAATCCACGCTCGTGATTAATCCGTGCACTACCATGCCAGGCCGCAGGATCAGAGACCAATCCGGGTGCACATAGCTGTCCAGCTTGTTGCCTGAGCTCAAAATATTCATCTCGGGCTTGCGCCAGCCTTTCTGCTTGTCGAAGGCACGCAAGCCGTTCCGAAGAGCCTCCGTGGCCGCCACCTGCATGTCGAGGTTGATCGTGGAATAGATCTGCATTCCTTTGCGCCAGATCTCATCTGTTTTGAAACGCTCTTCAAGGTTCTGGCGGACCTGCTCGACGAGATACGGAGCCATCGAGTTGTTGCTGTCCCGAATGTTCAGGACAATCGGCTCCTTCATAGTTTTCTCCGCCAGGGCGTGATCGATATACTTCTCGCTCTCCATGCGACGCAGCACCAGATTGCGGCGAGTCAAGGCCCGGTCGGGATTGTTGATCGGCGAATACCAGATTGCCGAGCGGGCCATGCCGGCCAGCAGGGCGCACTCGGCCAGCGTCAACTGGCTGGGCGTTTTGCTGAAATAGAAGTCTGCCGCCGAGGTGACGCCGTAGTTGCCGTGGCCCAGGTAAATCTGGTTACAGTAAAAAGTCAGGATCTGCTCCTTCGAGTAGTGCTTTTCAATCTGCAGGGCAAACAACGCGTCCTTGATTTTGCGCTCGAAACTCTTTTTGGGGCTGGTGAGGCGAAGTTTACTGAGCTGCTGGGTCAGCGTGCTGGCCCCCTGGGCTTTTTTCCAGGTGACCAGATCTTCCAGGGCGGCCCGTCCCAGCCGGTAAAAATCGATGCCGGAGTGCTTGAAAAAGTTCTGATCTTCTGTGGCGATGATCGCTTCTTTGAAGCGCTTTGGAATCTGATTGTAGCCAATGATTACGCGGCGCTCGATGGCGAACTGACCGATTGGCCTGCCGTCGTCAGAATACACATACGAGATTACATCAGGCCGGGTGTCTTCCAACGCCTGGACTGCGGACAGATCCACCGCGTAGCCGAAAATCAGGCCCAGGATCGCTCCGCTCATGGCCGCCACAAGAAGAGCGATGCCAAAGGAAGACCAGCCAATCCAGCGGAGAACGCGACGGAGCCGGACTGACGAGCGGCCCAGGGTAGAAAACTTAGAGGGCGCCTTCCAGGATAGCCTTGCACCCCGCAAAGTAGAGTCTGAATTTCTGTTCAATCACTGCACCTGTCCCCACCGATTATAGCATTGGAGATGGCTTCGCAGGCATCAAGGTTGCGCCCGGGGGCTTGGCCGGTATCCGAGCTGCGCGCGTAAGCCCGGATGAGGGATGGAGGGATTGAGGGATTGAGAGGTTAAGAGATTGAGGGAGAGACGTTCTCAATCTCCATCCCTCCATCCCTCCATCCCTCCATCCCTCCATCCCTCCATCCCTCCATCCCTCCTCCACTCCCTCATAACCTAAAGAGCTGGTATCGTTTAACCCTGATATCACCGCCGCAAATTGACAACAACACACTCACATCCTATATTGCCCTTATGCCATGCAAGACAAGATGAAGCTCTGCAATAACATAGATATTACTGTCGAAGTGAAGGGAGGCTCGTGATGAGCAAGATCATTGGAATTGACCTCGGAACAACCAACTCCGTCGTGGCGGTCATGGAAGGCGGGGAGCCCGTTGTGATTACTAATCCGGAGGGAAGCCGCACCACGCCGTCGGTTGTGGCTTTTACCAAGAGCGGGGAGCGACTGGTCGGCCAAGTGGCGAAACGCCAGGCTGTCACCAATTCCGAAAACACCGTCTTTTCCATCAAACGCTTCATGGGACGCAAGTACGACGAAGTTACAGAAGAAATGAAAATGGTCCCCTACAAGGTGACCCGCGCCCCCAATGGCGACGCGGTCGTGCAGATCGGCGACAAGACATACACACCGCCCGAGATTTCAGCCATGATCCTTCAGAAAATGAAGGCGGCCGCAGAGGAGCATCTGGGACAGAAGGTAACGCAGGCGGTCATCACCGTGCCGGCCTATTTCAATGACAGCCAGCGCCAGGCAACCAAGGATGCCGGCCGCATTGCGGGGCTGGAAGTTTTGCGGCTGGTAAACGAGCCTACTGCCGCCGCGCTGGCTTATGGTCTGGATAAGAAGAAGAACGAAACTATTGCCGTCTACGATTTTGGCGGCGGCACTTTTGACATCTCAATACTGGAAGTGGGGGAAGGCGTCGTTGAAGTGAAATCCACCAACGGTGACACCCATCTGGGCGGCGACAATATCGATCAGAGAATCATCGACTGGATCATTGACGAATTCAGAAAGGATCAGGGAGTCGATCTGTCCAAAGACCGGATGGCGCTGCAGCGGCTGAAGGAAGCCGCCGAAAAGGCGAAGATGGAGCTCTCCACTACCATGGAAACGGAAATCAACCTTCCGTTCATCACCGCCGACGCGAGCGGGCCAAAGCACATGACGATGAAGCTGACCCGCGCCAAATTCGAGCAACTGGTTGAAGACATCCTGCAGCGGAGCGTCGCTCCCTGCAAGCAGGCGCTGGCCGACGCCGGCGTGAAGGCCGAAGATATTCAGGAAGTCGTGCTTGTCGGAGGATCCACGCGCATTCCGCGGGTGCAGCAGATTGTGCGCGAGCTGTTCAAAAAGGAGCCTCACAAAGGCGTGAATCCCGATGAAGTGGTGGCTGTGGGCGCTGCCGTTCAGGCGGGCGTCCTTGGCGGAGACGTCAAAGACCTGCTGCTGCTGGACGTAACGCCGCTTTCACTCGGCATCGAGACGCTGGGGGGTGTGTTCACCAAGCTGATCGATCGGAACACCACGATCCCCACGCGCAAAAGCGAGATTTTTTCGACCGCCGCCGATAATCAGACGTCGGTTGAGGTGCATGTGCTTCAGGGAGAACGCCCCATGGCGCGCGACAACCGAACGCTGGGTAAGTTCCACCTGGTCGGAATTCCCGCAGCTCAGCGTGGAGTGCCTCAGATCGAGGTCACGTTTGACATTGATGCGAATGGCATCGTTAACGTCTCAGCGAAGGATCTGGGCACGGGCAAAGAGCAGAAAATCACCATCACCGCCACTTCCGGCCTGAGCAAGGAAGAGATTGACCGCTTGATGAAGGAAGCGGAATCGCATGCGGACGAAGATCGCCGCAAGCGCGATGAGATTGAAGCCCGTAACCGTGCTGACAATCTTGTCTACAATACCGAAAAAATCCTGCGTGAAAACCGGGACAAGATTCCTGATGCCGACGCCAAGAACATCGAGGCTGCCATCGAGGAAACCAAAAAGTCCATGGAGTCCAATGACGCGCAGCAGATTAACGCCGCTGTGGATAAGCTGACGCAGGCGTCGCACAAGCTGGCCGAGGTGATGTACCAGTCGGCCCAGAGCGCTCAAGGCGCCGCGCAGGGAGCCGGTCCGTCGGCTTCATCGGAGCCTTCTGCGGGCGAGCAGAAAAAAAAGGATGAAGAAGTGATTGACGCCGAGTTTGTCGACGTCGACGAAAACAAGTAAGCGCGAATGTCAGCAAGAAAGCACGACCCGTTTCAAGGCTTGATTGCGATCCAGGACCGGCTGACGCGAATGTTCTGCGACGAGCTGCAGGGACAGGAAGCTCCGTCGGTGTGGGTTCCGCCGGTTGATATCTATGAGACCGAGGAGCGCTACGTTCTGCAGGCCGAAGTGCCGGGAATGAAGACGGAACAGATCAAGATCCAGATCCACGACAATCAACTTCAAATTGAGGGAAGAAGGGAGCTGCTTCTTGGCGACAGCGAGAAACAACACATACTGGAAAGCCCTCACGGCGAATTCAGGAGAACCTTCCAATTCTCGGTTCCGCTGCAAGCGGACCAGGTGCACGCGGAGCTGTCCGACGGTATTCTGAAGATTGATCTTCCCAAGAAAGAAAAGGACAAGAGGAGGATTGAAATCACCTGAAGCATGGCCGCCACAGCAAATCAGGATTACTACGCGATTTTGGGAGTTCCACGCGGCGCCGGTGAGAACGAGATAAAGAAGGCCTATCGCAAGATGGCCCGCAAGTACCATCCTGACGTAAACCCCGGAGACAAAGGAGCAGAAGAAAAGTTTAAGACAGTTCAGGAAGCCTACACCGTCCTGAGCGATTCCGAAAAGCGCAAGATTTACGACCAGTATGGTTTCTACAGGGAAGGCTTCCAGGCCCAGCCGCCTCCGGGTTATGGCGGCGCCGGCGGTGGTCGCGGATTCGAAGGTTTTGATTTCTCCGGCTTCGGCGCCGGCGGCGGAGGTTCGGATTTTTCGGAAATCTTCTCCGAATTTTTTGGCGGTGCCGGTCGCGCGCGCCAACCGGCCGGGCCGATGCCCGGCGAAGACCTCGAGTATTATCTGAATATCGGATTCATGGATGCAATTCGCGGCTTGAATACGCGAATCAGCATCAGCCGCAAAGCAACCTGCGACGTTTGCCACGGGACCGGGTCCACGTCAGGAAAGGCCGAGACGGTCTGTCCGGTGTGCCAGGGAAAGGGCCGCATCGAGCAGTCTCGAGGCCCGCTCAAGTTTGCCTCTGTCTGTACCAACTGCGGCGGCACGGGTCGGATTTCACGGGGCGACTGCAGGCAGTGCGGGGGAACAGGGAGAATCGATAAGGTCGAAACTATCAACGTGCGCATTCCCCCGGGCGTGGCAACCGGTTCCCGTGTAAGAGTGCCCAAAAAGGGGAATGACGGAAAGGGCGGCGGGACTCCTGGCGACTTGTATCTTGTCATCGAAGTGGCTCCGCACCCGTTCTTCTCGCGTCAGGGGAACGATCTGGTGTGCGAGGTTCCCTTGACACTGACGGAGGCGCTGCTGGGCACAAAAATCGAAGTTCCCACAGTGGATGGCAAGGCCCTTTTGAAGATCCCTCCCGGCACGCAGAGCGGCCAGAAGTTTCGGCTGGCGGGAAAGGGAGTGCCATCGCGCCGCGGCGGCGATCGCGGCGATCAAATTGTGGAAGTGAAAGTGGTGCTTCCGAAAATTCAGGACGAGCGATCCAAAGAGATTTTGCGCGAGCTGGAGCAGCTCAATCCCTACAATCCTCGCAATGGAATGCGTTTTGAGTGAGGCAGGTGTCGGATGAAAAAAAAGATCGAGACTGGATACACCATCAGTACGGTAGCCACCAGATATCGGATTCATCCCCAGACCTTAAGACTTTATGAACGCGAGGGGTTGTTGAAACCCTCACGCACGCGCGGCAACACGCGGCTTTATGTCGACCGCGATTTGCAGAAGCTGGAAGTCATTTTGAATCTCACCCGGGACATGGGAGTAAACCTGGCTGGCGTGGAAGTGATCTTGAGTATGCGGGAGCGAATGCAACTACTGCAGCGAGAGTTTGAGACGCTTTTTCAATACGTGCAGTCTCACATCGAAGCCGACGAGAGCACATTTCGGGAGAGGCTGCGCAACTCCCTGGTCCCCAAGCCTCCCACCAAAATCATCCGTATCCAACCTTGAGGCCCCGCCGCTGATTCACGCAAATTGCCACGGATAGAAACGGGCCGCTGATTTACACGGATTAACACGGAAGAATGTCCGCGTCGAGGGATCGGCGTCGAAGCCCAGCGCGCCTGACACACGGTAATAACTAAGCCCATCCCTCGGCCCGGATATCAATCAGCGTACTTCGCGCAAATCGGCGGCTAGTTCCATCTGTGTTAATCAGTGCAAATCGGCGGCTGGTTCTTCAAATTCGATCCAGGATTCTTGCCAACCGCTTTTCCGGAAAGCGATATTTGAAGATCTTCCTTCCATCCACCAGCAGAACCGGGATCTGTTCGGAGTAAGCCTGGTATCCCGGAGTGTCGTCTATATCGATCAAATCAAACATCAATCCGCGCGCCTGGCACGCGCGCTGCAGAACGGCGAGCGCTTCCTCGCACAGATGGCAGCGTTTCCGCTTCAGGAACTGGATTCGGGCTGGCATTGCAGCAATTCACGGCGCGCCCGGCTGAAGCGCAGGCGGAGAGCCACACCTTCAGTGGAACGCTTCACAGTCTCGAAACTCTTTTCCAATCGATCAATCAGCCGGGCAGTACGAGTCGGATCGTAGGGGATGAGGACCTGCTTCATTCCAAGCTCAGCGAAAATCTTGAGGTAGCGCGCCGTCACCAGGTCGGGGCAGGTCAATCTCTTTCGCCCCGCCTTCACCTCGTAACCGAGGAACGTGTACATGATCTGGGCGCTGCATTTTCTTCCCGGCAGCCGAATCTTGCGCGTGCGGAAGGGGATCACCTGCTGGCAGTAAATCTCCACCATGGTTTGGACTTCATTCACAGTTGTGATTCAACGACGGCAGAAGAAGCAAAGTCCAGACAATACTCAACTGCGTGAAAATTTTTTACCCAGAGGCACAGCCCGGCAGTGTCGGTCGCAGCCAAAAAGCGGTCCACGACAACGTCAACGACCACGTCTGTGCTGTGCCTTTGTGGTGAAAAGGTTTTGCAGGTATTTGTGGGTGGGTCCGTGTCTACAGATTCTTGGTGCGCACCAGGCGCATGCACATGTTGCGCACGCCTTCCTGAACGCCGGTGTCTCTTGACAGCGCGCGCACGTCGCGAATCATCAGGCGCGGAACGGCCTGCAGCGCGTTGGTCAAAGGAGTTTTGGGGTTGCGGACAACGGCCACCAGGATGCAGTAGTGGCTCATCCATTCCTGGTTGAGGGAGATAATTCGCAGAACTTCTTCGTCCACGTTCCGCATTCCGGCGATTGCTTCCACTTCTTCAACGGAAAGCTTGCTCTGCAACACGGCCGTGGAAACGCGGCGGTTTCGATCCCGCACAAGAATGCGCCGCACCGAGGGAGACCCGGTGAAGGCAAGCCTCATCTTGGTACCCACGTCCATCAGTTCCAGTTTGTCCTGGATGGCTGTGAGCTCACTGTCTCTGAGGTAATCCTTGTACGAGGAGGGAGCTTTATTTGTGGAATGAGAGACGTCCGCCATTATGTCGTAATGTGGACCCTGCCCTCATCTTTGTCAATTCTAATTCTTTTGACGCTATAGGACTTGCCGAGATTCTCCCAAACTTCGCCGTTGATGACGAACTTCAGGCCTGCGGCATTGCCGACCACTGCCTCGAAGTTCTTGTTGGCGCTGTAATTATAGGCTTCACCCTTCTTCAGCAGGCGCCGATCGATAACACTTCCGTCAGCAGAGAGAGACAGCCAGCACTCGTCCAAGACAACGATTTGCAGCATCAAATTGACGCTTTCCGACGGTTTATTGACGGTTTTTATCAACGGTACCGACTGTTTGGGCTCCGGCGCTGTGGACGGCATCGATCGAATGAGCGCTTTGGGCGACGCAGGAAGCTGGATGGCGGCCGCGTTATTCTGGCGTGACCGGTTTAGCCAGCCGGCGCGCAAATAAAGAAAGCCGGTGGCAGCGGCCGTGATAAGCAAGATCGCGGCTGCCCGAAACAGCCAGTTCCAGTTGCGAGGAGGCGGTTCGGGAGGGGGAGGCGGCGGAGGAAACTGACGCTCATAGATGTTAACGGCTTCTTCCGCGTTGGCGTGGAGCGCCCGTGCGTAAGATCTTACCATCGCGCGAGGAAACATTCCTCCCGGCAGACGATCAAATCGATCCTCTTCAAGAGACCGCAGGAAGAGCAGATTGATCTTTGTGGCTTGAGATATCTGATCAAGAGACAGGTCACGCTCTGCCCGGGCAGATCTAAGCCAGGAACCAACGGTTTGCATCTTTTTGCGACAGCGTAAAATGTGACGTCATCATAAAACTATGTACCCGCTATGTCAAACAAATTAAAGGCCTAAGTGGCGTTCGGGCCATTTTCTTGACCGGTCCTCTTCTGTGTGTTACGGTGATCACGTTTTTGCAAATTTTTTTTCCAAGGGGAGAGGAGTTTAAATGCCACAGGAAGCCCTGGGTCTGATTGAAACGAAAGGTTTCGTAGGTTCCGTTGAAGCTGCTGATGCAATGGTAAAGGCGGCCAACGTTACCTTGATCGGCAAAGAGTACATCGGTGCGGGTTACGTTACCGTGATGGTCCGCGGCGATGTAGGCGCCGTCAAGGCCGCTACCGACGCGGGCGCCGCCGCCGCGCGGCGCGTGGGCGAACTGGTGAGCGTTCATGTCATTCCTCGGCCCCATGCCGAAGTTGAAAAAATTCTCCCCAGTGGAAATCAACCCGGTCAGGGTTTGAAAAGATAGCAACACACGTCAAGCCGAACCCTCGTGATCGTCGACAAAGACCTTCGGTCGATACAGGAAGCGCGCGCCCTCGTTACCCAGGCTTACGAGGCTCAGAAGCTGCTGTCAGAATTTACCCAGGAGCAGGTGGATGCCATCATCGACAAAATGGCGGCAGCGGTTCAGTCTCACTGCGAAAGACTGGGAGCTCTGGCCGTGGAAGAGACCGGTTACGGAATTCCCGCCGACAAGACCATCAAGAATCGTTTTTCTGCTGAGAACGTTTATGCCTACATTCGCCCACTCAAAACAGTCGGCATATTGAAAGAAGACCGCCCCAATGGAGTGGTTGAAATTGCGGCTCCGGCCGGTGTTGTGTGCGCCATAATTCCGTCCACCAATCCCACCTCGACGGCGATCTACAAGATCCTGATTTGCATTAAGGCCCGCAACTGCATCGTGCTGAGCCCTCACCCGGCCGCGGTGCGATGCATCAATGAAACTGCCCGCGTCATGAAGGAGGCCGCGCGCGAAGCGGGATTGCCCGACGGAGCGGTTGCCTGCATGCAGCACCCGACTATTGAAGGCACCACCGAATTGATGAAGCACAAGCTCACTTCGCTGATTCTGGCAACAGGCGGCACGGGCCTGGTTAAAGCTGCCTACAGTTCGGGAAAACCAGCCTTCGGGGTGGGGCCCGGCAACGTGCCCGCGTACGTGGATCGTTCCGCCGATGTCGCAAAAGCCGTAAAGGACATTTTGACGGGCAAGTGTTTTGACAATGGGACGCTCTGTTCTTCAGAACAATCGATCGTGGCGGATCGGCCGGTAGCACAAAACGTGCTCGAAGAACTGAAAAGGAACGGCGCGTACATTCTAAATTCCGAAGAGCTGCAAAAACTAAATCGGGTCGTGATGGCGCCCAACCGGTCGTTGAATACGGCTATCGTGGGGAAAGCTGCGCGGCGGATTGCGGAAATGGCCGCGATTTCAGTGCCCGATGGAACGCGGGCGCTAGTGGGCAAGATCGACGGAGTGGGCAAGGATTACCCGCTCAGCATGGAAAAGCTTTCCCCGATTCTCGGCTTGTTTGTTGTCGACGGATGGGAGCAAGGATGCGAGCGTTGCAACGAGATATTGAGATTCGGCGGAACCGGCCACACGCTGGCCATCCATGCCAACGATCCGAAAGTGATCCAGGAGTTCGGTCTGCACAAACTTGCCTTTCGGATCTGCGTCAATACGCCGGCCACACACGGTTCAATCGGACTGACTACCAATCTGGTTCCTTCGATGACGCTGGGATGCGGCACCTGGGGAGGGAACATCACCACGGACAACATCTCGCCCTTGAACCTGATCAACATCAAGCGACTCGCTTATGAGACGCGGCCGGTCAACGTGGGTAATGCGGTTTCCGCGGCGGCTGCGACTGAAGTCGGCGGGCGGTCGCCGCATGTAGCCTCTTCTGTGAGTGGTAATCCCAGCCGTGAGTTGATTCGTGAAGTAGTGGAAGAATTTCTAAAAAAAAAGAATTTAACTAAGGTTCCTGCCGCCGCTCCCGCTCCTGTTTCGCGGACAACAGAGTCCCCGGGTTCTTCTCCTCCAGCCGTGCCGAAGGCAAAACCGCTCGACTTTGTATGCGAAGAAGATGTGCGCCGGGCCGTGGATCGCCGGGAAAAATTGCCGGTCAATGCCAGAACGATCATCACGCCGGCTGCAAGGGACCTGGGGGAAGAGAAGCAGGTTTTCAACTGGATTTGAGATACGACCCCATCGGCTGGATAGCGATCTGGTTTGGCTGCCATCGGGAAAAAGATTTCAGAAGACAAAACCGACCACGTCAACGTCGACGTTTATCGTCTACGGCCACGTGCACGTCAATGTCCACGGAACAGGTCCAAGCTGCTTGAGAGATTTAGAGCTTAATCATTTTGGTCAACATCGACAGGATGCGTTCGAGGAGTTGCCTCGCATGCCTAACCGTGCTGCAGGCAAACTTGCGAGTTTTTCTTCGTTAGCGTGAAGGTGGTCGTTGACGTCTGTCGTTGACGTGCACGTGCACGTGACCGTCCTCGGCTTTTTCTTTGGTTGCGGCCTACGGCCGGGCTGTGCCTCTGTGGTGAAGTCCTTCCTCGACGGGCAGCACAAACCAGACCCAAAACCGCCCCGCGCCCCGCCTTTTCATCCTAAAATGGTAATATTAAAGTTTTTTGGCTTGATCGTTGCATCTGGGAGTTTGTAACTATGGGTTTGCTGAGAGGAATCGCCCTGAAGGCCTATGCGTTTGCCTCTGGTCTGGGTGGACCGGGCGTCTTTCTGATTGCGGTCGCGGATTCCTCCTTTCTCTCTGTGCCGGAAGGCAATGACCTGCTGATTGTGATCCTATCCATCGGTCAAAGCTGGAGCCGTATGTGTTACCTGGTGCTGATGACTACTGCCGGCTCGGCGCTGGGATGCACGCTCCTTTACACGGTGGGAAGGAAGGGCGGGGCCTATATTCACCGGATTTCCAGAAACAAATTGCGAAGCTCTCAGGCGCTTTATCAGAAATACGGGCTCTGGACGATCGTCGTTTCCTGCATGCTGCCGCCACCCATGCCCTTCAAGGTCTTCGTCCTTTCGGCCGGGCTGTTCCAGGTTTCCTTTCGTCACTTTCTGATCGCCGTGCTGGTGGGTCGCAGCGCCCGCTATTTCACCTGGGGCATTCTGGCAGTTCTCTTTGGCAAGCAGGTGAAGACCTATATCCAGGACAACCTTCCTGCCGTCGGCACCGCCCTGTTCGTTGCCGTGCTGCTCATCCTGGCCCTGCTGTTTCTCAGCCGGCGGTTGGGCTGGATTGGCGTAAAGGGAGAACAGGATGCATAGAAGGCTCCTGCTATGGCTGTCACTGGTCCTCGCTTTGACGGGCGCCTGCCTCAAGAAAACCGAGAAAGTCTCCATCGCGCCTGCAAAGAAGAACGCTCAGGTTGCCAGCCGCGACCAGTTGCGGCAATTGATAAACGACAGATATGCCGCCGTGCAGACGATCACGTACAGCCGCCTGCGCGTGCAGGTGGAAGGTTACTACGTTAAGAAGGAAAAAAAGGAAAGTTATCCGCGGGGTTCCGGTTACATGGTTGTCAAAAGACCGTATTGGATACGGATGAACATTAACAACCCTTTGACAAGTTCCACTGTTGCCGCAATGGCCGCCAATGGAAGCAGGTTTCAGGTCTGGGTCCCGAGCGAAAACAAATATCTCACCGGAGCGGTCCAGGTCAAAATTGAAGGAGACAATCCCTTTTACAACATTCGCCCGCAACATGTGGTGGAGGCTGTCTTTGTTCAGCCCGTGCTGAGCGTGGCCAACCGCTCGTTTCTGGTGTACGAGGAATCGGACCCCCGCTTTTCTTATTATGTCATCGATGACTTTGAAAACGGAGCAGGTAGTCCGCGACTGCTGCGCAGGATCTGGATTGAGCGTTCGCAACTTCGCATCACTCGGCAGCAATGGTATGGCGCAGACGGCCAGCTTGTCAGCGATGCCCTCTACGGCTCTCAGGCGCAGGTGAATGGCCTGCCGGTTTTCCTGGATTTGAATCTCAACCGGGCGGGAGACAGTTATCGTTTGACCTTTAATTTTGATCGGGAAGCGATCAAAGTGAATGAACCGGTTGAGGAAGCTTCCTTCGAGGTTCCGGTGCCGCCGGGAGCGCAGGTGGTGGAGGTAAAAGGGAAGACCGAGGACTAGTACTGATGGGCTTTTCACCACAGAGATACAGCGTGGCTGTAGGCCGCAACCAAAAAGCCGTCGACGTTCACGAGCACGTGCACGTCTACGACCACGTCTTGGGTCTACGAACACGACCAGGCACAACAGCCCCGCAGTTCTGTACAGTCTGTGACGAATCGAGCGAAGTCGTAATCGTGGACGTTGACATGCACGTGCTCGTGAACGTCGACGGCTCTGAAAAACTTTGCCAAAAAACAAGAAGTGGTCAACACGCATGCTGAAAATGATGTACTCAAACCTGCTGCAGCGGCCCACGCGGACCATGGTAAGTGTTCTGGCCGTGGCGCTCGGTATAGTTCTGATTCTGGTTTCCGTCGGCCTCTCCTACGGCCAGCTCAGTGAAACGGCCACCCGCACGCGCCGGGTGAGTGGAGACTTTCTCTTCCAGCCTTCGGACGCATCGCTCTTTTTTGCGGTCAACAGCGGCACCTTGCCGGAAAGGCTGCGAGGGATAATTGAAAAGGTTGAAGGCGTGGAGCGCGCCGCGCCCGTTCTAGTCAAGTTCATTACTCCCGGATTCAATCTGGTATATGGCGTTGATCCGGACAGCTACAACAGTGTCAGTGGGGGTTTGAAATTCGATGAGGGGACACTGCCGAGAGTCGGTTTGCAGGCGGCAATTGACAGTCTCTACTCCGGCAGCCACAAGCTGAAATTGGGTGACAAGCTGCATCTGCTGGATCATGACTTCAAAGTGGTGGGGGTTTTTGAGAGCGGCGTAGGCGCGCGCGTGATCATACCGCTGAAAACCTTGCAGGAGCTCAACGGCACACCGGACAAGGTTTCGCTGTTTTTCATCCGCCGTAATCCGCGCTGGCGGGAAGAAGCGGTGCTGCGGAATTTGACATCTGCCGCGCCCGGTTACAAGATAACGCCCGCCTCGCAGTTGCCCAACCTGATGACCAGCGGGCTGCCCGTTTTCCGGAACTTCATTTACGCGGTTGTTTCCCTGGCGACTATTATCAGCTTCCTGATCATTCTTCTTGCCATGTACACCACGATCACCGAGCGCACACGCGAGATAGGCATTCTGAAGTCCCTGGGCGCCTCGAAAGCTTACATTGTGGGCATCATACTTAAGGAGTCGTTGTTGATCTGCCTGACAGGCGTGGCGGCAGGCTTTTTGATCACGCTGATCGTGAATAGATTCATTCGAATGTCCTTTCCCCTGCTGCCGATTGAGATCACACTGGGCTGGCGTGTTTTGGCCGCTTTTCTGGGCATCGCCGGCGGACTGATAGGTGCGCTCTATCCGGCGTTCAAGGCGGCCAACCAGGATCCGGTTCAGGCGCTCAGCTATGAGTAATGTGACCCCTCATCTTCTGCGCCAGGTGCGCAGCATGAAAAGCATCCTGGAGGTGCGCGAGCTGCGCATGACCTTCAGGGCTGCCAAGATAGAGGTGCATGCTCTCAACGGCGTTAATCTTGTGGTCAAGGCGGGCGAATTTGTCGCAATTATGGGCCCTTCCGGATGTGGCAAATCCACGCTGCTGCATATTCTGGGAGGTTTACTGCAGCCCACGGCCGGCGAGGTCTACATTGACGGAACGGAAATTGGCGCGGTCAACGACGCCCAAAGAACGGAAATCCGGCGCAAGAAAATCGGTTTCGTATTCCAGAGATTTAACCTTCTTTCGACGCTCACGGCTGTCGATAACATCCGGGTAGCGAAGGAAATTCGGCGCGACACGAATGCTCATTTTCAGGTTGATGAGGTGCTTGGAATGGTGGGGCTGGGAAACAAGCTTCATCATAAGCCCTTTGAGATGTCCGGCGGCGAGCAGCAGCGCGTCGCGGTTGCGCGAGCGATCGTCAACCGTCCGGCCATCCTGCTGGCCGACGAGCCAACCGGGAACCTGGATTCGAGCAACAGCGAGCGCGTGCTGGCGCTTCTCAAGAGCCTGAACGAACAGTATCAGCAGACCGTTATCATGATCACGCACGATCCGGACGCCGCTTCTTACGCCAGCCGGATTGTGGAGATGAAGGACGGGAGAATACTCAACCGCGTGCAGCATGTAGTGTATGCTGTTGAGAATGGGGGACTGTTTTAGACTTGCAACCATTGGGCGGTCCCGCCGTCTTAGCAAGAGGAGTAAATGAAAAAGATTTGGGCAGCCGTGGTGAGCATCGTGCTCTGGAACCATGAGCGTGGGAGCTGGCAGTACGATGTGATGTGCGCGCTGATTGTCGCGTTCATCGTGTTTACGCCGCGCAGTTTTTTTCGCGGAGAGTTTCGATCGCACGACGGGCGTGGTGACCGGCAGGAGCAAGTTTTGAAGCTGACCGACCGCTCCCCGGCGGCGAAGGCTGGCCCGGCTCAAGGTGTCAAGAAGCAATGAAGAAAGCAATTCTCTTACTGTTCCTGCTGCTGGCGGGCGCGGTCACCGCGCTGGCGTTGACCAAAGATGAAGTTCTCTCCAAAATGGAGGCTGCAAACCGCAACGTGACGAATTTTTCTGCCGGGATCACGCAGCAGAAGTGGACCGCTATACTGAAGGAGTTCGACCGCCCTGAATCGGGAAAGCTCTGGTATCGACGCGACAAAGACGGTCAGGCGTATCTCCGAAAGGAGATCAGCAAACCGGAGACGAATGTTCTGGTTATCAATAAGGGCGATGTGATTTTCTACGAACCGCGCATCAAGCAGGCCCGCAAATACCAGTTGGGAAAGAACAAGGACAAGGCGGAATTCCTGGTCCTAGGCTTCGGATCGACCAGCCGCTCGCTCAATGAAACTTACAATATCAAGCTGCTGGGTGAGGAAAAGATAGACGCCAAAAAAACGCACATGCTAGAATTGCGGCCGAAATCGGAGAAGGCGGCTGCCTATTTCCCGCAAATTGTGCTGTGGGTGGCCGAGGAGTCATGGGTTCCCATCCAGCAGAAACTGGTTGAGCCGAATGGGGATTATTTGTTGATCAAGTTTACCGACCTCAAGCTCAATCCCGGGGTCGACAAAGACAAATTCAAGCTGAAGCTTCCAAAAGATGTGCAGGTAGGCTGAGGCTTTTCTGAGCTGCAAATGCGAAGGTCGCAGGTTGTTGCCCCTGTGGCCTTGGCGCTTGCAGTGGAACACATCTCGCGAATGAGGCTCTTCAGGAAGTTCTATCGCAAGCTCCGTCAATTTCGTCTTATCACCTACGGAATTCTCTTCCGGCATCGACCGCTGCTGGCGCATGTCATTCCCATGCGCCGGTGCAACATCGCCTGCGCCTACTGCAATGAGTTCGATGATTATTCTGATCCCGTCTCGCTGGAGGCGATGACCCGGCGCATTGACCGCCTGGCCGAACTGGGCATCATGATTGTTACCATCAGCGGCGGCGAACCGCTGATGAACCCGCATCTGGACAAGATCATCACCCGTATTCGCAAGCGTGGAATGATTGCCGGACTGATCACCAATGGTTATCTGCTTACTGTGGAACGAATACAGGAGCTGAACCGCGCCGGTCTTGAGTACCTGCAGATCAGCATCGACAATGTTCATCCGGATGAGGTCTCTAAAAAGAGTCTCAAGGTTCTGGACAAAAAATTGCAATTGTTGACCGAGTACGCGCAGTTTGAAGTGAACGTCAATTCCGTTCTGGGCGGAGGGATTAAGAATCCGCAGGACGCGCTCACCATCGCGAGGCGGGCGGTGGAGCTTGGATTCACCACTACGGTGGGAATCATTCATGACGGCAGCGGGCACTTAAAACCATTGAGCGAAGAAGAGCGTTGCATCTTTGAGACCGTGCGGGGCATGGGAAAGAGACACTACGCGCGGGTCAATTATTTCCAGAACAGCCTGGTGCATGGAAAGCCGAACAACTGGAGGTGCCGCGCGGGCGCTCGTTACCTGTATATCTGCGAGAACGGCCTGGTTCATTATTGTTCCCAGCAGCGGGGCTATCCGGCCGTTCCGCTGGAAACGTACGGCACCGAGGACATCGTTCGCGAGTACTACACCAAAAAGTCGTGCGCGCCGTTTTGCACGGTGGCCTGTGTACACCAGGTTTCAACGTTCGATTTCTGGCGGGCGCCGCAGCGCGGACCCGCCCAGCCTCTGGCCAGTCTTCGCGCCAGAAAGAAATCCTCCCCCGCACACGCCTCCGCCAGCCCCGCCCTGAAGATCCTGAACCAGCCCTCGGATTGAGAAGGCTTCAGCAGAAACAACTTGAACCGCCAAGAACGCGAAGAACGCTAAGTTATACGAGCGCACTCCGGGCTACCGAATCGGGCGCGTGGCGGCAATAGCAAGGTCATGGGGGGCAAATTAATCTTAATGCTTGGCGCTCTTCGCGTTCTTTGCGGTTCCAGTTCTTCGCGCGGTGAAGCTCACAGCACGTCGAATTCTCTTACCACCATTTTCCGGTCCGGCCGAAACGGGTTCTCTTCCGCCTTCAACTTACCGACCATCTGATCGATCACCAGGCGGCTGCCCGCAGGGCTTCCCATGATTCCATGCCCGCTGTAACCGCAGTTCAACCAGAGGTTGGAAATGGACGATGCACCAAGCAAAGGGCGATGGTCGGGCGTGTAGACGTACTGGCCGGCCATCAAGTACCAGGATCTCAGTTGTCCCTTCCAGACGTTTCTCCACAAGGGAGAAATACGCGCCACGGAATTGCGGCTTCCAGGATCCATCACATCAAACAGGAATGACACCGAAGTCGGTACGTCTTCAAGTGGGGGCGTCGGCGGCGTGTCCGGCTGCGTACGCAGAACGAACGCCCCGCTTGAGGCGGGCCTCCAGTGGGCGCCGGTATCTTCGTCAATGGTCATGGGCACCTGCTGCGGAATCTCAGGGACTTCGGGCAAAACCAGCTTCTGGCGCACCCTGAGAATCAGCGGCAGATCAATGCCGGCTGTGCGTGCTACCTGCCCGGAAAACGGCCCGGCCGCAATCAGGGCTGCCTGGCATGTCACAGCGCCTCGACTGGTTTGAACGGCTGCAATACGGCCGCCTTTTCTTTCGAATCCCGTGACCGCCGTGTCGACACAGAAAACAGCTCCCGAAGAACGCGCCATTTCCAATGTCAGCTTGCGCGGATCGAGCCATCCATCCCGGGCGCGGTATCGGGCGGAAATGACATCCGGGCTCAGGTGTGGAAACCGCCTGCGAGCCTCGCCTCCTGCCAGCAATTCCACATCGCGCAATCCCCAGGCATGCTGTTGCGCCACCAGCTCCTTTTGCTTCTCGGCTTTCTCCGGGTCTGTTGTCACCCAGAGATATCCCTGCTGCCGGACTCCAACATCGCAATTGGAAATTCCTGCGATCTCACCGAAGTGAGTGAAGAACTCGATCGATTCCAGGACCAGGTTAATCTCTTCCGGGTTGTCGAACTGCGCCCGGAAGGCGCCGGTAGAAGCGGGTGTGGTGAGGGTGCAAAGCAGAGGCCTTTTTTCCAGAACCACGCAGCGCAGGCCGGCCCGTTGCGCGAAGAACGCCGAGGCGACTCCGACAATGCCTCCCCCGATAATCACAAGGTCGGCTGTCTTGGGAAGTTCGCTTGGCTCCATTGTCTTTACTTAAATCTTTTCTTCGCGTTTTCGCGCCTTCGCGGTTCAACGCCGCTGACATTCTCCTGAATTCACCATGGCCAGAACAACCACCAAAAGAGAGCGCCGTCAGCCTGCGCTTCCTTCTTTCCGGTGATGCCGATGTAAAGAGTTGTCACGGCCAAATAAGTTGAAGGAAGGACCCACAAGGCAGCGAACAGGCCAAAGTCTGGCGCCTTCCACATCACCCATCCTCCCGCCACCGCGACGGCAGCAAAAAGAATTCCGGCCAGAGCGAATAACAACCGGGCAACGGGACCATAAAGGCGACGCGAAGCCTCGGCATCGCGTTGCATTTTTTCACGGAAGCGATCCAGCAGGTCGGGACGCCGGCGCCACAGGATCAGGAACGCAACATTGACTATCAGTACGATTCCAAACAGGCCTGCAAGAAAGATGAAGAAACGCTCCTGAAGAACGGCTCTCAGGAATCTGAAAATCACCCAGCCGCCGATCACGATGGTTATCCAACTGGCCGCTACGGTAACCACCGCGCTGCGGCTGCGTTCATTCTGAGGCTTTCTTATCATTGAGTCCAATGACCTCAGAACAGCCTACATAGATGGGAATCATCTTTTAGACACGCGCAGGTGCTTGTCGGCGAAGGTCAGGTACTGGTCCCAGTCGTAGGCGGTCAGCGCGTGCTTTCCCGTGCGGATGTGATAGCCGATTGCATTCATGATCGGCTGATTTACCGGCGGCATCCGATCGCTGTCGAGTTCCTGCCTGCCCAAAAGGCGGTAGACCGGTCCGGCTGCGACCGCCGACAGGAATTCTCCCTTTGGATCGGCCCACTGGTCTTCTTCGGCCGAGGCCACGTAAAGAGGGCGGGGCGCGATCAGCGCCAGAAGCATGTGCTGATCGACGGGAAGCTGATCGACGGCGTCGTTGTATTTCCTGTAATTCGCGCAAAACCAGTGGGGGAAGCTGGTATTGAGGTGCTTGATCGTTTCGCCGAAGTTGCGGCGGCTCAGGGCCGCGCCGCCTTCGCCCGAATCGTTTGAGATGACAACGGCAAAGCGCGAGTCCTGGGCGCCCGCCCACAACGCGGTCTTGCCAAGACGCGAATGACCCATGACGATCACCCGGTGGGCGTCGACATCTTTGTCCGTCATGAGGTAATCCATCGCCCGGCTCAGGCCCCAGGCCCAGGCCCCGATGGCGCCCCATTCATCCGGCGCGGGCGCCGTCTGTCCAGGCTTGAAAAACAGCGGCCGCACACCATATTCCATCCCGCCCGGGAAGTCCGGCTCGATGTCGCCGTAATAGATCGCGGCCAGTCCATACCCACGCTCAAGTACCTTTTCCACTTGCCAGGAAGTGGAAGTACCGCGCCGGCTCTCATCGGCCGTCACCTTTTTCTTATCGCGCGACCACTCGTCCTTTAGCTTGATGGCCGGATCGGTGTGAATGGTGTGGTTGCCGGTAAAACCCAGGGCGAGAAACAAGGGAACCGGTTTGCGGGCCGCAGCCGGAAGGTAAATCAGCAGGTCCATGCCGGGACCTTTTTCTTTTTGCCCGTTAAAAGTAATAAGCACCTGCTTGCGGATTGCCGTGGCGTTCAGGGCGCTTTTGTCCAGATCGAAGACTTGGAACTCTGTTTTGGCGGGTGGTGCAGGGCTGCGGCCGTAAACATGCGCTCGAAAAAGCTCCAGAATCTCGGGCCTGCGCCGGTTATGCCAGGCGGCCGCATCCTGCACCCGCTCGCCGCTCTGCAGCAACAGCGGATCCGGCAGCGTGTAGCTGCCGACCTTCGCGTCGTCGTAATTGACGTCGGGTCGCTGTGGATTTCCCGCCATTTCAATTAGAAACGCCGCAAGCAGCAATGAGCTGATCAGATAAGTGCGTCTAGATGTAGTCATGACGGTTCGGTCCTTGATTTCGTGCATCAGAGTTTAACCACAAAGACACGAAGGACACAAATGGAAGGCGCGGGGCAGGCAGAGGCCGGTCAACTTTTCCAAAAGTGAAAGCGGCCAAGGATTTTCTGGCTGACCAGCCTCTGCCTGCCCCACGTCTTCCTTTTGTGCCCTTTGTGCCTTTGTGGTTAAACTGGGCTCTCGAGGAATGCCGTGGAAGCAAATTTGACAAAGCGGCGCAACAATGAAGGGTGACACCCCGCCCACCGCGCTCCCCTTAGCAGAAGTGACGCGGGCAGCAGCCAGTTAGGCAGACCCAGGATCAGGTCTGCCCGTCTTGTGAACAGCAGGGAGCGCTCGTTGGCCGGACGCCGCCGCCGCTCGTAAGCGGCGAGCGGATCTTCCGAGCCCTGCAGAAAAATGTCGGCCAGAGCGCATGCGTCTGCCACCGACATATTAGCGCCTTGGCCGCCCGCAGGACTCACCGGATGGGCGGCATCCCCCATGATGAAGGCTCCCTGAGCGCCGTAGCGGCGAGCGTGGCCCCAGGGGCGGCGCACTCGAACCAGATCGGTCCGAAAATCCCTTCCGCACAGTACTTCGGTGATCTCAGGCTCGGATGAACGAAAACGCTCCCAGCCTTCGGGGGCCGAAACTTTTCGCTTACCTTCGAAAACATCAGGTGAGGCGGCAACCAGCCCGGCGCCCTTATTCTGTGGTAGAGGCAGAGCCAGCATTGCGACGAATCCAGAGGCGCTGTCCGGATTCAGCCACACCCGGCCGACAGCGGCCGGAAGGCTGCCCGGCCATTGAAATTCAAAGCAGAGGAAATCCAGAGGAAATACTTTCGTATCTATCTCGATCCCGCAGGCGGCCCTGACAAGCGAGTGGACGCCGTCATCGCCGATGGTGAATTGAGCAGTCACGTCGCGCACCGACCCGTCCCGTCCGTCGCGGGCCTTGACTCCGATGATCCTCTCGTTTTGTTTCAGCACCGCCACGACCTCCATACCCCGGCGCAATTCGAACAAACCACCGGCGAGAAGCTGTTCGCGCGTGCGATTGGGATTAGTTGTCCAGGGCTGCACCTGGATCTGATTCAATAGTTCCGAATCGATAGAGATTACCGCTTGCCCGCGTCGAGTCGCCCGAACGCCTCGGAGCGGAAGCATCGCGTCGCGTTCCAGGTTTTCCCGCGGAAGCAGCGAAAACAGAACCTGCGCCGTAGCCGGCCACAGAACCTCGGGCCGCACCCAGTTGGGAGGCGCCGTGCTCTTTTCCAGGACAATGACTTTCTTTCCGCCGCTGGCCAAAAGCCCGCCTACGACAGCTCCCCCGATCCCGCCTCCCACGATTATGAAATCCGTGTCCATGCTTTTGAACTTTTAAGGAGCCATTTACGGCAGGGCCATTTTCTTGTCGCCTGGGTGTCTTCGAGAATATGGCTATTCTATCGCCATTTAGATTTAGATTTGAGGATTGGGGGGATCGTGACTGTGCCGGTCGCGGGCACGGATTTCAACGAATTTCCGCGAATTTCACGAAGTTGTCCGAAAAATTGGCGTAATCAGTGTAATTCGTGTAATTAGTGTAATTCGTGTAAATTTGCGCGAATTCGTACTCAATACTTTTTCCCGTGCTTCTCGATGTACTTACGCGCAAACTCACTCACCGGTGAACCCTCGCGCATGCCGACTTTCTTGGCTTCTTCATTGGCGGCTTCCACAGTCCAATGGTCTCGGATCACCCGCCGGATCATCCAGAACCCTCCCACGCGGCCGGCTGACGCGCAATGGATGAACGCAGGGCGATTCTGCGGGTCATCGGTGATCTTCAGGAACTCGGTGACCTGCTCTTCCTTCGGATCGGAAGGAACGACGGCTATGTTGAAGTAGCGAAGTCCTAATTGTTTGGCTTTTGTCTCCTCGTCAGTTGCGCGGTGCTCGCCCGGCTGGCGCAGGTTGATGATCGCCTTGACGCCTTCGGCCTTCAATTGCGCCAGTTGCTCAAGTTCGGGTTGGCCCCCGGTGCAGAATTGATCATTGACCCGCAGAAAATTGCGGATGGACGACAGGTCCTGCCCGGCCAGAACGGATATGGCGGCAAAGAGTAGGATCAAAGGAAGACAGATTTGTTTTTTCATCATTATTTATTCTCCGGCGTTTAGGGTGATTATAGTCGGAATGGCTAAAGCCGGCCGGGAGAGTTTTCTTTCAGGTATCGGCGGGTGTACAGGATGCGGTGAATCACGGTCCAGTTGGAAAATACGGCAATTACCCAGACGGCGGCATCCATGCCTTGGAATAGGGCGCCCAGTATCAGGATCACCACGCGCTCCGGCCGCTCCAGAAATCCGACCTTGCATGACGCGATCAGAGATTCCGCGCGCGCCCGCACATAGCTGGTCAATACCGATCCCATCAAAGCGATTCCCGAGAGCACGACGTACACCAGGCGATCATGCCGGCCGTAATAAATAATCAGGCCGAGCATTACGATGAAATCCGAGTAACGGTCGACGACGGAATCAAGGAACGCGCCGTAGGTTGTTTCGGATTTGGAGATGCGGGCTACTGCGCCGTCGAGCATGTCAAACAGCCCGGCAATGATGAGCAGCGCGCTGGCGTAACCAAACCGTCCCATTGCCAGGGCCGCCGCGGTGAAGATACTCATCACTACGCCGAAAACGGTGAGCACGTTGGGGCTGATTTTAAGCAGGGAAAGGAACCAGACTATCTGGTCGATGATGAGTTTGCAGCCCTGCCCGATCTTAGCGGTAATCATGTATTAGAAAATCTCAAACTTGACGGTCAAATACTTCTTGGGATCCTTCCGAAAATCGTAAATCAGTTTCACGACCTCAGACGAGGCCTGATTGATGTTGTTGTACACCTCCTGGTCTTTGGCCAGCTTCCCCAAAGTCCCTTTGCCGCTGTTGATGTCGTCCATCAGGGCGTTCAACTTTTGCACTGAAGCACGAACATCGTCGTAGAGTTTCTCATCCTTTGAAAGCTTGCCCAGGTTGCCTTCGCCGCGGTTGATGCGCTCCGTGATGGCGTCTACATTGCCGACCAGACGATCCGCTTTGTCGTAGAGAGCGGGATCGTTGATGAACTTGCCCGCGGTGCCTTCGGTGGTGCCCAGCCGGTCGGCGATCAACTGAAACTTGTCGGCAGTGGCTGCCAGCGAGTCGTACACTTTGGAATCGTTGATCAGCCTTCCGACGGTCCCCTTCCCATTCTGGATATTCTCAATGAACCCGTTGGCCGAAAGAGTTACCCGGTTCAGGTTGTCGTAGAAGGCCGGATCATTGATGAACTTTCCAATCGTGCCCTGCCCTTCGTCGAATTTTGCCATGATGTTTTCCATGCGATCGGAAAGAATTCCAAAATTCGCGATCACGTCGTCCACACCGGTGATGATCTGGCGAAAGTCGGTGGTCTTGCTTCCGGCGATGATAATCACGCCTTCCTTATCGCGATCGGGAGGAAGGGGGGTTCGACCCAGGGAGATTTCGACGTACTTGTCACCGAGCAGTCCTACACTGCCAAGACTGACGCTCGAGTCCTTCTTGATCCATTCTTCGTATTTTTTCTCCAGGATCATCGTCACTTCGATGTTCTGGAGGCTTGCCTTTGCGTTCTCGGCTGCTGAACGGGCGTTTTCAAACTCCTTGGATTCGTTTTCGATGATGGATTGATCGCGCTGGAGTTGTTTTCCCAGAATGGCAGCCTTGCTGGGATTTGTGGAAAGGAGCCTCTTGTATTCCTCGCTGTCCGCCTGAAACCTGGCCCGGCGCAGCTCGATGCGCGATTTCAGCATCTCCATTTTCCTGAGATTCTGTGTAATCGTGTCGGAAGCCTGCTGGTTGGCGATAGTTTTGGGTAGATACTTGGTGATCTGCACGGATTTCACATTGCCGACTTCGACGCCCTGCAAAAGCACCAGGTCTCCGTCCTTTAAACCCGAGACGCCCGACAAGAAGGTTTTAGCCTTGGTTTTAGGGGCAAAAATACTTACATTGCCGATCGACAGGATCCCCACGGCGGCAACGATCAGGGCTGCAACCACAAAAAGGCCCACCTTTAACTGGGCCCATGCCAACCTTCCTTTGCGTTCCATAGATCAACACTCCTCAAGCGAGAAACTCTTTGACGTATTCATCATCCAGGCTGCGAAGGTTCTCGTCTGTTCCTTCAAACAGGATTTTACCATCTCGGACCATGACGAACCGTGTATTAATGAGACAGAAGTTGCCGTTCTCGCCCAGAAAACGCACCCGTCCGCCCGGCTCCACCACCGCCAGCTCACTGGCCAGCGTAAATGCCGTCTTCAGGTCATGTGTGACGAATACCGAGCTAACCCCTTCCAGATCACGCAGTTTGATGACCAGCTCGCAGATGGTTCGAGACGTGATCGGGTCCAGTCCCGCTGTGGGCTCGTCGTAGAGCATGATTTTCGGATTGCCGACCAGAGCGCGCGCGATGGCGACGCGCCTTCGCATGCCGCCGGAAAGCTCTGCAGGCATTTTGTAAATGGAGTCTTCAAGATCGACGAATCCGAGCATGCGGCGCACCACCGCTTCGACTTCCTCTTCCTTGAAGAGATTTTCCTCGCGCATTTTGTATGCCACGTTTTCACCCACGGTGAGAGAATCGAAAAGCGCGCCTTCCTGGAACACCATGCCGATCTTTTTCCTCACTCGCATCATCTCTTCTTCGCTCAACGGAGTAATGTCCTCGCCGTCAATGAAGATCTGTCCCGAGTCGGGTTTTTCCAGGCCAAGAATCAGCTTTACGATGGTTGACTTTCCGGATCCGCTGCCTCCCAGGACAATTTTGGTTTCCGCTTTGCCGACTTCCATGTCGATGCCTTTGAGCACCTGCTGATCCCAGTAGGATTTGGTGACGTCCACCATGCGAATGATCTTGGTGTCGGCCGCCGGTTGCGCCGATTGCGATGATTCAGGAGTCCTGGCTAATAGATGCATCGGAGGAATTGAACCGCAAAGAACGCCAAGAACGCTGAGTGAACCCTTTCAGTTCGGCGCCGCACATCAATTCAAGTGTTAGCGTTCTTTGCGTCCTTCGCGGTTCAGCTTTTGTTTTTAATATCTTAGATCCAAGATGATCTTACTCACGAAGAAGTCGGAGGCAATCACCAGGATGGAAGAGATAACGACCGCCTGCGTGGTTGACTTTCCCACCCCCTGCGTGCCACCGGTTGTGCGCAAGCCGCAGTAACTGCCGACCATGGCAATGATAAAGCCAAAGATGAAAGGCTTGCTTGCGCCTTCCACAAAATTGTTGTAATCAAGCGCCTTCATCGCCGCCGACCAGTAGAGCGATGTGCTCAGTCGCAGTTTGTAGAAAGAGACCAGCCAGCCGCCCAGCAGGCCCGTAAGGTCTGCCATGACGGTCAACAGAGGCACCATAAGGGTTCCGGCAAGCATGCGCGGCGTCACCAGCTTGCGCGTCGGATCGGTCCCCAGCGCCCGCATGGCGCTGATCTGTTCGGTCACAACCATCGACCCCAACTCAGACGCAATACCGGAACCATTTCTGCCTGCCACCATCAGTGCGGTGAGAACGGGTCCCAGTTCCTTGATCAGTGAAAGCGCCACCAGTTGGCCGGTCAAACCGACGGCGCCGAATGATTTCAGAGATTTGGCGGACTGCAGCGCCAATACTGCTCCGGTAAAAAACCCGGTGAGCGCTACGATCATCAGCGAGCCGACGCCGATGATTTCCATCTGAATCAGCGTGTCGGCGTAATAGCGGGGTCGACGGAAGATGTTGGTGACAGCTCGGACAGAAAGCAGGAAGAACTCCTGAACCTCGTATACGCCTCTGGCGATGAAATTCATTGTCTAGAGACTCGGCCCTGGCTCACCGTATTGTTGTAAAACGAAGGTTCAGAAGAACTTCGATGTTATCCCGATCGAAAATCAGAATCAAGACAATGTTCTTGACAGCATGTCACCGCGGCCCTATTTTAACTTTTTTGATTTCAGAGGTTTCCAACCAATGATGTTACGTTTTCTCACCGCAGGCGAATCGCACGGCAAGGGTCTGGCGGTAATACTGGAAGGCATGCCGGCTGACGTGCCCTTTGATGTTGAAACGATTCATTATGACTTGAAGCGCAGGCAGGGAGGTTACGGCCGCGGCGGGCGGATGAAAATCGAGAGCGACCAGATCGATCTCATTTCGGGCGTGCGCTTTGGGAAAACCCTGGGAAGCCCGATCTCCTTTCTGATCTGGAACAAAGACTGGCAGAACTGGCAGGAACCGATGTCGGCTGTGGCCGATGTTCCCGCAGATAAGAAGCGATCGGTCACCCGGCCGCGTCCCGGGCATGCCGATTTGACAGGGGCGCTCAAGTACAACTTCAGCGACATTCGAAATGTTCTGGAGCGCAGCAGCGCGCGTGAAACGTCGGCGCGCGTTGCGGTAGGTGCGATCTGCAAGCTCCTGCTGCGCGAAGTGGGAATCCGCTTCTTCAGCCATACAGCGTCTATTCAGAAGGTAGAAGTGAATGCCGACAGAATTCCGGCTTTCGACGAAAGCGCCCGCGAGCGAATCGAAAATTCTCCGGTCCGCTGTTTGGATCCCGAGGCCGAACCGCAGATGATTGCCCTGATTGACCAGGCGATAAAAGAGGGGGATTCCGTCGGCGGATCATTTGAAGTGAGAGTGCTGGGCGTGCCTCCCGGACTGGGATCCTACGTGCACTGGGACAGAAAGCTGGATGGGCGTCTGGCGCAGGCAATGCTCTCCATTAATGCCGTCAAGGGCGTCGAAATCGGGTCGGTCCCCGACCGTGCCGAGCGAACCGGGACAGCGTTTCACGATGAGATCTTCTACCACTCCGAAACCATGCGCTTCCACCGGGGTTCAAACCGGGCGGGAGGAGTGGAAGGTGGAATGAGCACAGGTGAGGATATCGTGATGCGCGTCCACATCAAGCCTATTCCCACGCTGAGGCGGCCTCTGCGCTCGGTTGACATCCATAGCAAGGAGCCTTTTGACGCCGTGTACGAACGCTCCGATACGTGTGTGGTGCCTGCGGCCGGAGTGATCGGTGAAGCGATGGCGGCGGTGATCATCGCAAGCGCGTTTCTGGAAAAGTTTGGAGGTGACTCGCTCGGCGAGACGGTTCGAAACTATAAGGGATACTGCGACCAGTTGAAAAATTTTTGAAGCCAACATCACTACCACGGGCGTCGGAACCTGTGAAAAAATTCACCACAAAGGCACAAAGAACACAGAGGGCTCCGGCTTTCAGTGGTCCGCTCAGATGGAAATGATAGATTGAAAGGCATTTAAGCCAGAGCGGACCATTGAAAGCCGAAAGCTTCTTTGTGTTCTTTGTGCCTTTGTGGTGAATTTCACAGGTTCCTATGCGTATTGTATTCATGGGCACTCCGGATTTTGCAGTGCCTGCATTAAAGGCGCTGGCACAATGGAAAGGCGAGGAAATTGCCGGTGTTATCTGCCAGCCCGACAAACCACAGGGGCGGGGCAAACGCATTGTTCCGACGCCAGTGAAAAAGGCGGCCGGCGACTTGGGCTTCCCGGTGTATCAGCCGCGACGAATTAGGAGCGGAGAAGGCGAGCAGCTTCTTTCGGTCCTTGCTCCTGATCTGATTTTCGTAGTGGCCTACGGGCAAATACTTCCCAAATGGTTTCTTGACTTCCCGCGGCACGGCGCCATCAACCTGCATGCTTCACTGCTTCCCCGGTATCGCGGCGCGGCTCCACTACAGCGGGCGGTTTTGAATGGAGAAACAAAGACCGGCTTCACTCTGATGATGATGGACGAGGGAATGGATACCGGCCCCATTCTGGCGCAGACCGAATTTGAGATCTTCGAAAATGAAACCGCCGGGGAACTGGCTGCCCGGGCCGCGATAATAGGAGCGGAGTTTGCCGTGCGAGAGCTGCAGGCTTATTTGAAGCATGACCGCAAGCCTGTTCCGCAGGATTCATCGCTTGCCACATACGCGCCTCCGCTGCGTAAGGAGGAGGGCGCGCTGAAATTTCAGGAGCCCAGCCGGCGGTTGCACAATATGGTGCGTGCTCTCAATCCATGGCCCCTGGCATTCTGCATGTGCAAGCGGTCGATGCTCTTTGTGCACCGGACGCACCTGATCGAAGACTCCCGCGCTTCCCGCTCAGCGGGAGAACTTGTGGACATTGAAGAAGACTCACTGCTGATTCAGTGCGGAACCGGGTTGCTCGGTTTCGATCTGGTCCAGTCGCCAGGCAAAAGGATCATAAGCGGCAGGGACTTTGCCAACGGAATGCGTCTGAAGCCCGGTGTGAAGTTTGAAAACGGTAATTCTTAGCCACGAAGCCACGAAGACACGAAGTTTAACAGTTCAACCAGAAGTGATGCGCTGGTTAAAAGCCGAAGGTAGTGGGCTTTTAGTGTCATGACCCCACTGCAAAGCCGAAACGTTAATGAGAAGTGCTATTGAAAGCTACATAACGACCCCCTCTGTGCCTTTGTGGCTTTGTGGCGATTTTTTCCGTGCCAAGACTTAGTCCCCGCGAAATTGCCGCCGATCTGATTCTCCGAATCGATGCCGGTCGACTGTCTACGCAAGACTTGTTTCACTCCCGGGACCTGGCGCAACTGCCGGACAACGACCGCGCGCTGGCCTATGAGCTGATTCTTGGCGTGGTGCGGTGGCGCTTGACCCTCGATTGGCTGATTGAAAAGAGCAGCGGGCGAAGGCTGCAAAACCTCAGCCCTGCTTTGATCGCCATCCTGCGCATTTCCATCTTCCAATTGCGTTTCCTGACTCGAGTTCCCGAATACGCCGCTGTCAACGAAGCGGTAGACCTGGCGCGCCACGCCGGCTCGAAAGCGGCCGGCTTTGTAAACGCCGTATTGCGCGGTTATCTGCGCACAAAACCGCAGCCTCCTTCGGGCGATGGAGCCGCCGAGCAGGCGATTCGGACCAGCCATCCCGTGTGGCTGCTGCGGCGTTGGAGGTCCAGATTTGGTGTAGAGAGGACCGAAGAGATGGCGCTGAAAAACAACGAGCACTCGCAGCGGGCGGTTCGCTGGAATGTGCGCCGGAGCAGCATACCGAATTCCATTCGTGGAAAATCCACATTTCGAGATTGCCGGACACTGCGAAACTGTTTTTATGCGGAATCGCTGTCCGACGAATTCAAAGAGGGCGAGGATTATTTTCGTCAAGACGAGGCCTCTCAGATGGCGGCCTTCATTCCTCCGGCCCATCCCGCTCCGGCAAGTGCTGTCGACGTCTGCGCCGCCCCGGGTGGCAAGGCGTTCATTACGGTGGAAAGATTTCCGGATACTGTTACGATCCTGGCCGACTCGAGCGTCGCGCGCCTGGCCTCGACTCGGGAGCGGGCCGGCAGGCTTGGCCTCGAGACGCTCCGTTATGTGGCCTGCGACGCCGCCGTTCCGCAGCCGTTCCGGCGGCAATTTGACCTGGTGTTCGTCGATGCTCCCTGCAGCGGCCTGGGGACAATACGCAGAAACCCGGAGATCAAATGGCGGGTGAGCGAATCCTCGTTGAGGCGCCAGCAGCGCAGGCAAAAGGAAATTCTGGATCAGTCGGCGCGGCAGGTATCACCGGGAGGCCATCTGGTTTACACAACCTGTTCGACGGAACCGGAGGAGAACGAAGAGGTCGTCACGCCCTTTCTGGAAAGGAATCACTTGTTTCAGCTTCAGCCTATCCGCTCTCCGGAGTTGCAGCCCTTTGTCGATGACAGAATTTATTCCACGATGGATTGTTATCCGGACATCGACGGATTCTTCGGTTTTCTGATGCAGCGCCAAAGTTAGGTAGTGGGTCAGTTTAGCCATTCCTGGACTTCTCGGCGTAAACTTAGCGATCTCTGCGGCTCTGCGGTGAAAGGCGTCGGAATTCACCGCAGAGCCGCAGAGATCGCTGAGGTTACGCCGAGACTTCACAATTCTGTGGTTGAACAACTTTTTACCGGAATACCTCATATGGATCGATGGCGGTTCCTTGCCACCAGCGCTTCTCGGCATCCAGTTTGAAAATGGCAAAGTGAAGGTGGGGCGTGTTCGGAGGAGCGTTGCCCGAAGTGCCCACGTAGCCGATCACCTGTCCCTGTCTGACTGAATTACCCTCACGGAGGCCATCAGCGTACTTTTCCAGATGGGCGTAGTAATAGCAGTACTTTTCACCCTGATCGAACTGATAAATCGTAATTCCACCGGCTTTGCTTGTGAACAGCTTGGCGATCTTGCCGTCTTCCACGGCGCGCACCGGTGTGTTTCTCGGCGCCAGGATGTCGGCCGCTTCGTGCAGCCGGGTACCGCGCAATTCGTGGAATGAACCCCGCAGCGTTTCCGGCTTAACTCCTTCGAGAGGCATCAGAAGCCGCCAGCCCCGCAGCTCTGTAACCGATTCGTTTATCGTTTCGGGGAGTTCAACGGGCTCGTGTTCAACCGGCTTCTTATCCTCCAGCGGGAGTTGTGAAGCGCGCTGTCCCGGGGAGTCCGGACGCAGCTCCGCTCGGGAGGGTTGATTGGCCGCATTCTGAGTTGGGTTGGCCGGTCTTGCTTTGCTGCTCCAGACTTCGTGTCCGGGATTAGGGTTGATCAGCAATGCCACTCGCGGGAAAACGTAGAGGGCACAAAACACGCCGGCAAAGAAACTCGCCGCGACAAGCAGCGCGGTCTTCCTTCCCCTGCGCTCCAGGATCATTGAAAGATCACTGGAGTGCCCGGCTTCACATATGAGGCAACCTTCATGGCATCCCAGTTGGTGAGACGCACACAACCGTGTGATTCCGTGTGTCCAATTCTTCCCGGCTCGGGCGTCCCGTGGAGACCGTAATGAGGCCGGTCAATGTCGATCCAAACAACGCCCACCGGATTGTTCGGCCCCGGCGGAATCTTCGCCTTCGAGTGTTTCGGATTGGCATCCCAAAACAAGTCTGGATTGTAATTAAAAGTCGGATTTTTTTGAACACCGGTGACTTTCCAGTTACCGACCGGCAGGGGATCATGCTCGCTGCCGGTGGTGACGGGAGCAAAGAATCGCACGCTTCCATCCTGTCCCTGAACGATCAGAGCGGAATGATTCCTGCTGACGACAATCGTAACAGGACCGGCGGAAACCGCAGCCATCCCCTTGTTACCCTTGGAGCCTTCCGTCGCGGCAATATTGGGAACCTTGATCTGCTCACCCGCGGCGAATCGCGTGCCTGGGTTTAACTGCCGGAGCAGCGATGGTTTGACGTGGAACTTTTCTCCCAGCGCCTCTGCCGCTGAAGTGAAGTTGAGCGCCGCCAGCTTTGACTGTTGCACCAGGTCCCGGGGGATTTGGCGGGTGAAAGGTCCCGCCACATCCTGGGGTGTGATTGTGTAGCTGATGAGCGTGTCTGCTGCCTGGGCGATGCCGAGAGCCTGTCGTGTAGCTGCGTCGGCGGTACCAGTGGAGGGAATTCCACGAGCCTTCTGAAAGGCTGCCAGTGTGGTGCGCGTGTTGGCGCCTTCGCGCCCATCGATTTCACCGGGTGAAAAACCGTTGCGGTCAAGAAGTATCTGAAGGTCCAAGGCTTTCAACTCCGCGCCTGAATTCCCCGGGATCACCGCTTTGGAACCCGATATATCGGGGCGTTTATCGGGATTCCGCGTGGCCTTTGCGGTAGCTGGAGGAATGATTGCGTACGCCATTATCAGTAAGAACACAAGGAGAGCCGGTGTTGAAAAGACTCTCCTCATTCCCGAAATCGAATCCGCATCCATTCCGACTTCTCCTCCAGTCAGAATAGCACCGAATGCGAGAGTGGGAGATTCTCTGTGTCCTCTGTACTACTAATAATGCAAATTTTCGCGGCACGGGACAATTCTAGTCATAAAAGACCAACAAAAACCGTCCACGAGCACGAGCACGAGCACGCCAACGTCAACGTCAATGTCACTGCTGTCCAAATTAGCCGGCATTCTTGTACTCACGTTAATGTTTTCCTCGGTACTGGTTGGATTTTGTCCCCGTGCCGTGTCCAGGCCTATCCAAACATGGTACGGCCGACCTAAAGCCCGCCGCTTTTGGGCGGGCGTCAGCCTGTGGCCCAC
>DASXQR010000106.1:0-14460 GCA_036507075.1 Acidobacteriota bacterium
ACCCCGCTGAAATGTAGATAATTTTGTAGATGTAATTCCCTCCAGTTTCAACAAGGGGAGCGTTGCCGACTGCTGCAAACCCTTGCAAACATTGGTCGGGGCGGGCAGATTTGAACTGCCGACCCCCTGCGCCCAAGGCAGGTGCGCTACCAGGCTGCGCTACGCCCCGATTGGAAACGATTGATTATAGAAGATTGTTGGGGAAGGCGGAAAGCTGGAAGGCGGAAGGCAGAAAGCAGAAGGCAGGAGGCAGGAGGCAGGAAGCAGGAGGCAGGAGGCGGGAAGCAGCATCAGTTTGGTGGTGTTTTGGAAATGGAGGGTCCGCTTCTCCTGCCTCCTGCCTCCTGCCTTCTGCCTCCTGCCTCCTGTTTCTGCCTTCTGCTTCCTGCCTTCTGCTTCCTGCTTCCTGCTTCCTGCTTCCTGCTTCCTGCCTTCTGCCTTCTGCTTTCTGCCTTCCGCTTTCTGGCTTTCCGGCTTCCGGCATTCGGCGGGTCTTGTGATATCGTTTAGGTCATGCGTCCGGATAGAAGGGCTGCCGATCAATTGCGGCCGATTCGTATGGAGATTGACTTTATCAAGCATGCCGAAGGGTCCTGCCTGGTGACTACCGGGGATACCAAGGTCGTCTGCACGGCCAGCGTGGAAGAAAAAGTCCCGCTGCATCAGAAGGGGACCGGCAAGGGATGGGTCAGCTCCGAGTACGGGATGCTTCCGCGGTCGACCGGTACGCGCATGGTGCGAGAGATTAATAAAGGAAGGCCTTCCGGGCGCACGCAGGAAATTCAGCGGCTCATCGGTCGCGCTTTGCGGGCTGTTACCCGGCTCGAGCTGCTGGGCGAGCGCACCGTTTGGGTCGATTGTGACGTGATACAAGCCGACGGCGGCACCCGCACCGCCTCCATCACCGGCTCTTTTGTCGCTCTGGCCCTGGCCTTTCAAAAACTGGTGGAGACCCGGCATGCGCCGCAGGTTCCTCTGGTCGATTTTGTCGCCGCTACAAGCGTCGGAATTGTCAACGCTACGCCCTGCCTTGACCTCAGTTACCCGGAAGATTCCACCGCCGAAGTGGACATGAACGTTGTGATGACCGGCCGTGGTCTGTTTGTGGAAATCCAGGGAACCGCGGAGAAAACCGCCTTCAATGAGACTCAACTGCAGCAGCTCCTGGCGCTGGCGCGCAAGGGAATCCGCGAGCTCATCCAGGTCCAGGAAGAAGCACTGCGCAACAGGGTCGATCTTAGCTTCGTGCGCGATCCTTTCGCGGCTATTAACAGTCGCAGGCTGTAAAGGCCGGAAGGCGGAAGGCAGGAAGCAGGAGGCAGGAAGCAGGAGGCAGGAGGCAGGAGGCAGGAGGCGGGATGGAGCGCCGGCGTGGGGTGTTGTTTGGAACATGGGGGGTCCGCTTACTTACGCGCGCGGTTCTGTCAGTGGTGAATCGAAATCTGCCTTCCGCCTTCTGCCTCCTGCGTCCTACCTCCTGCTTCCTGCCTTCCGCCTTCTGCTTTCCGCTTTCTGCCTTCCGCGTTCTGCCTGCTGCTTTCCGCGGTGATAAGATAGATGCGTAAACTGGTGTAGCTACGTTGAAACGCATCTTTATTCCCGCGCTCTTTCTGTTGTTTGCCGCTGTTTGGTTTTCCTTCGGCCAGGACCTGCAGTTTTTCAGCGAAAACAAGCGCAGCAATATCGAGCCGCGCGAGCACAACCATGCCGACTATTACTCGCTGCGCGATGTGGCCGCTATCTTCAGCCTTGCACGCGAGGAGCGCAGCCCGCAGGAATTTGTCCTGCGCGGTCCCAAAGGAAGCGTCTTCTTTTTCCGCGACCGCGCCGAAATCCGCGTCAATGGCGAAATGGTGAGCCTGAACCGGCCCGTGTGGCGGCGCAAGGACGAGCACTGGTACGTCACCTCGGATTTCTTTGACAAGGCGCTGCCGCGAATCATAGGCGTGCAGTTGGTGCGCAGATCGGCCACCAGCTTCGAGCTGCAAGCGCCCGCCCCCCCTCCGGAAGTGCGCGCGCAGCTTCGCATTCAGACTGCAGTCTCACCCGATCATGTGCGGCTGATCCTGGAGCCCTCGCAAGCGGCCGACTTCCAGGTGCGGGATGCGGGCAGTGCCGTTGAGATATCCTCTGCAACCAGGTTTGCGGCCCCGTCGGTTCCCACTCTTCCCAACCAGCCTTTTGTGGGACGAATTTCCTACGATGCTGCCAAAGGGATGCTGCGCGTGGAGAAGGGGCCGAATTTCCAGAGCCGGCGCGAACAGACGCTGGAGAACCCGCCGCGCAAGGTAGTCGATTTCTATGGCCCGCCCGCCGTTCCCGAAACGCTTCCGCCGCCGCCAACTTCGGAAGTTCCAGTGCTGCCGCCCATCGGCGTTACTCCGGATATCCCCGCAGTCCAGGCTAAAAAATTCGTGCGGCGGCCCAACAGAAATGTAATTGTACTGGACAGCGGTCACGGCGGATCCGATCTGGGTGTTCATCCCACCACCGAGCTGATGGAGAAGAATCTGACTCTGGTACTGGCCCAGAATATCAAGGCCGCCATTGAAGCGGCCGGTACGTACCGGGTCGTGATTACCCGTCAAGGAGACACCTTGATGCCGATCCTCCATCGTACCGCGATTGCAAACTCGTTTCAGGCGGAAGCCTTCGTGAGCCTTCATTTCGGAGGTTCCTACGATACACAATTGCGCGGCCCGCGAGTCTACTTCTACCAGGAAAGGTTGCAGTCGCCGGCCGCAAGTCAGCCTGCTGCCGAACAGGGTCAGGAGCAGACCCAGGCGGTTGCTGCGCCCCTGGGACTGAAGCCCTGGCGCTCGGCCCAGGCATCGTTCGCGCCGCGCAGTCGTCTGCTGGCAGAACGCCTGCAGTTAAAATTGAACGAAGTCTTTGGAAGATCCGATGCACAGCCCGGAACGAATCAGTTTCTGGTGCTGCAGGGCTCGATTTCGCCGGCGGTCATTTTGGAGGCCGGATATCTGAGCAATCCCGATGAGGCAAAGTTTCTGGCTGAACCGAAGAACATGAAGGCGGTGGCGGGCGTTATTGCGACAGGAATTCTCGATTTTCTAGGTACAAAATGAGCGACCAAATGGAACAGCAGCCTGAAAGCGAAACGTACTTCCCCGGCACCGAGCCGCAACCGTCCGACGTTGAGCGTCCCACGGACCGCCCGTTCTACTCGTATTCGAGGCATACCATCTGGATTCTACTGCTTTGTCTGTTGGGTGTTGTGGTCGCTGGAACTTTATTCTGGAGAGAGCGTCAAAGGCTGGCCGGCGAGAGCAAAGCCGCAGGCGACATCAATATGGAGCGCGAAGAATTGGCGGGCGCCAACCTGGGAAGGATTTCCTCAAAGGTTTATTTTCTGGGAACGGCCGGTCATACGCTGCAGCCTTTGCCGCGCCAGATATTTGCGGCGCGCGCTCCCGAAGTGCGCGCGCGCCAGTTGGTCCAGGCGTTGATTGAAGGCCCGTTGGAAGGGGAGTCTCAGAACATGCTGCCTGTCCTCCCGAAACAAACAAAGATCCGCCAGATTTTTATGCTGAAAGACGGCACCATGATCGTCGACCTGTCCGAAGAGGTGGTTAATCTGCTGCCGGGCGGAATTGACAGCGAAGTGACCGCGATGGAATCAATCGAGCGCACGCTGCTGGAGAACGAAAAAGCGATCAAAGCGGTGCGGTTTTTGATCAACGGCAAAGATACCGAGACGTTTGCCGGGCATATAGCGGTTCAAGTGACCGGTTGACAGGGGCAAGAATAACCAGTTGTGCGTGGTCCGTTGTCCGTGGTCAGTGGTCCGTTGTCAGTTGCTTGTGGCCAGTGGTCCGTGGAATGCAGAATGTGGAATGCGGAATGTGGAATGGAGAATGCGGAATCTGGAATGCGGAACGTGGAATGTTTTCACAGGGAATTTGAAGTGAGCCTTCGGGATTTCACTTCGACGTATTCCGCATTCCGCATTCCGAAATCCGCATTATTATGGGAGCAACGGACAACTGACAACGGACAACACGCCAAACTGGTTATTCTTGCTCCTGTCAACTTGTAACTTGTACGGAGGTGCTTTCGGGCTGGTGTCCGGCACGGTCTTCAAAACCGTTGGGTCGGCGCGAGAGCGTCCGATTGGTGGGTTCGATTCCCATGCGCCTCCGCCAGACCTCCCTGGTTTTCCGAGGCAGACCTTCCGGAGGCATGGGGTCCTCCACCTGCACTTTGTGTCTTTTGTGTCTTTGTGGTGATTCTTCTTTGACCACAAAGGCACAAAGGGCACAAAGAAGGCGTTCCCATTGAGGGCGAAAAAACTGCTATTCTTGCCTGCAGGATGAAATCCGCTTCCACTCTGTTTGTAGAACCAGAAGACCGGCTGCGCGCGCTGCGCCATTGGGCCGAAGCGCAGCAGTTCAGCCCGCCATGGTGGTTGCGGCAACCCGACGTACAGACGGCCTGGTACGTGATCCGCGAGATTGCCGCGGCGCTCAAAGACAGGCGCGCATCTTCCACACTGGTGTGGGACTACGTTGTGGGACAACACGCAAAGGAAGAGAAGATTTCGCGAAACCCGGAAGGGGTGACGGCAGACGCAGAGGCAAGCCGCCCGGGGCGCCCGCTTATCAATGAAGAGGTGTTTCCGGTCAACATTCCTTTCGACGACGACGGATACCTGACTGCAATTTTGCACCTCACAGGAGATCGCCGGCGGCTGGCGATTTTGTTTCACGGGCTGGAAGGAAGCATCGAAGCGACCTACATGCGCGGCGCCAGCCGGGAGTTGCTGCGAAAAGGAATCTCGGTGCTGCGCGTCAATATGGTCAACTGCGGCGGAAGCGAAGGATGCAGCCGTCGCTTTTATCACGCAGGCTTCACGCTGATGCTCGAAATCGCCGTTCAGTGGGCTATCACTAACGGGTTCGAGCGTGTGACGATTGTCGGTTTTTCGCTTTCCGCAAACCTGGTCCTCAAATATCTCGGAGGCTCGAATTTTTCCGGTTGTGCGGAGGTGTGCGGCGGCGTGGCCGTCTGCCCGCCGATTGATCTGGCGCAGGGTGTCGCCCAGATCGACCGGCCGAGGAATGTTTTTTACCGTTACCGCTTTTTGAAGTCGATGTTAAAGACGCTGGAAAAAAAACAACGGCTGTTTCCGGATCTGTTCCCCGTACCGGTAACCAATGTAAAAACCATTGCCGAATTCGACGATCGCTATACTGCCCGAGCCTGTGGCTTTCCAAGCGGCCGCGAGTATTACCGTCGCACCAGCTCTCTTCCATATCTGAACAAAATCGCCCTGCCTACACTGCTTCTTCACTCTCAGGACGACATCTTCATTCCTTTTGACGCTTTTCGCCGGTTCGACTGGCAGTGCAATCCCTGTTTGATCACACTTTTCCCGCGCCATGGAGGGCATGTCGGCTTTCATTCCTCGGCGCGGGAAAACTGGATGGAACGAAGTATTGCAGAGTTCGCAGAACGACTGACGCATTTCTGAAATTAATTCCACGCCCTTCCTTTTTTTCAGCCAGGCGTCTCGACGTCTTTGCCTCCTGAGACGGCGGGTTTCCGCTTTTGTCGCCGGCGCGTAATTTTTGACGGGCTTGCTCCAAAAAAATGAAGCGACAAAAAAACATCGCAGACTTCGGCTTTTCAGTCATCTGGAGCCACAAATCCGTTGACCGAGTTTGAACGTATATTCATCGTAAGAGATTTAATGTCAACTTTTTTGGGCGTTCTGAATCCTTATGGAAGGTTATTGGTACGCGAGTTGCTTTTAAGAGAACGGTTTTGCGAACGGAGAGAAAAGACAATGTTTTATGACGCGTTGGGGATCCTGTTTCTGGTCCTGATTGGTGCTTTTTTCTTGTTCTTGCCTCTGGCGACCAGCGGGTTGCTGGTTTGGGGATTCGATCGAGTGCGCACCGTCGTCGATTCCCATCGTCGAGGCCTAACCACTCCTGCAAACACTCAAAGCTAGCCCGCCTTGACGAGCAGTGATTTCACGGGGTTATTCGTGAGTTCACTGCTCCCACCTTCTTTCAAGGGCGCCGGCGAGTTCTTTTCTACGAGGGTTTCAAAAATTTGATCTGCGGTTCACAATTTTGTCATGACCAACCTTTCTGTACGAAGGAAATCTCTTGGCTCTCACAACCGGAAACTTTGGTCGCAGGCAGGGCAAAGAACTGCGACATTTAGAGTCACACTTCGTCGAGCCGGCAAGTCCGGGTGTAGAAATTGCTTTTCTCAAACCTGCCTTTAGCGATATTTTGGAATCCGATGGGAACTGACAAGATCGTAGATAAGATCCAGCAATGGCGCGATCTCAAATCCGAAGGCGTCGATTATCTGGATCTGCCGACGCGCGACCGGGCGGAAAGCCTTGAATTGCTGGATTCATTTCCCATCCGTCTTCCCAAGCGTGATTATCAGAAGTTCATCAACGGATTCACCACCGAATACCTGGTCCGGACCCGCCGCCGCGACCTGATCAAGCATTACCTGCTGTATCGCAGATTTCGAGAGCAGGGATTAATCACTCTGCTGTCGCAGAAATCCGAGACCGAGTGGTTTCTGACTCTGATGTCTGCGGATCACCCTTTCCTGTTTTCTCAGGTCACAGGTTTGTTGGCCTCCAGAGGAATGGACATCCTGGTGGCGGAAGCGTTCACGCACCGCGACAGTTTTGCGCTCGATCATTTCACTTTTCTGGACAAGCAGAAGCAACTGCGCAACGAAGACGATCGTAAGAACTTCCAGTCTCTTCTGGAAAGCTATCTGGGAACCGACTCGCTCCCCGAGGACCTGCTGCCTGCGGAAAAAGAATTCGAACCTTTCGCCGAGGGCGAAGTAACGATCGATCTGATGGATCTGAAGGATCTGAAACAAACGGCGCTCTCCATTGAATGCCCGGACCGCCACGGTCTCTTGTTCCGCATCAGTGCCACTCTGTCACGCATGGGAATCGACATAAACTCGGCATTCATCGAAACCAGCGAGAACGTGGCACACGATCTTTTTCTGGTGACGCAACAGGGAAAACCGCTGCGGGAGAAGGATCACGCCGAACTGGCCGCCGAGCTGAAAGGCCGCCTCACGAGTTGAGACACGAATTAACACGAATTTCACGAATTAACACGAATTCTTTGGGCACGAATTTGTGATCAAAATCCAGACCGTGACGGGACTCCATAGCACCAGTTCAAGCAGCGTGTAGGGGATCGCCACCTGCAGGCTGTTCGGCTCTCCGCCGAAACGGCGATAGAGCGGCACCAGAAAACTTTCATATCCAAAAGGTTCCCGGCTGAAGGGCCATAACAGTGTTTCTCCATGTCTGGCCACGCTCGCTACGCAAAAGAAATCGAGGAAAAGATGCGACAGAAGAACCAGGTAGATGACCAGCCAGTCGCGCCATACGGTCACCCATCCGGCCCGCTTGCCGACAAAAAATGCCGCCAGAGACGCCACCAGCGTAAACGTAAATGAGTGTGTGAAGGTCCGATGGTACTGGCGCAGGCCAAGGCCAAGAGCCGCTACAAAAAAGAAATCGAAATCAGGAAGAATCGAAAGCGTGAGCCAGAACAGGGCCTTCCCGGGCGAGTGAATCCTTTGTCCGAACGCCGTTGCGATTCCGCAGCCGAGGCTAAAGTGGGCGAGAGGAAAGGCCATCGGTCATTGTCAGTGGTCAGTGGTCAGTGGTCCGTTGTCAGTGGTCAGTGGTCAGTGGTCAGTGGTGTCAGTTGTCAGTTGTCAGTTGTAGTCAGTTGTCAGTGGTTACTGACCCTATTGAGCCCGTCATGGGCTGCAATTACTATTCCCTGAATTTGCAAAAGGAGAACCGACAACGGACAACTGGCCACTGACAACGGACCACTGACAACGGACAAGTTCGGCGCCTCAGCGTTCCGGATAGACCTGTGCTCCGCTCTTCTCATCCACGATTGTAATTGCCTCGGTTGGGCAGCCTTGGGCGGCATCGCGGATCGACTTTTCGGGATCTCCGGCAGGGTTTGTGACAACGGACAAGCCCGAGTCATCGAGCGCGAAAGTATTGGGCGCTTCGGAAACACAAATTCCTGACCCGATACATTTGCTGTGATCGACAGTGATTTTCCATCCCATAAGTCCTCCGAAATTGTTACAACCTGGCTTGGTGGCTTGGTGCCTTGGTGGTCCGAGTTTTCAACCACAAAGGCGCCAAGTCAGTCGAATTACATGAATTCGTAACCCGAAAACCCGCAATCGGATCACATTCTATCAACTTGCCGCTTACTCTTCCCTGGTTGCTGCGCGGCAATGCGCGAGAGAATCCCCACGGCGGCCGAACAAAGTGGAAGGATGGAAATCGCTGTGACAATTCCCCTGCGCAGGGCAATCTGACCGATCGTTGCCGGCACACTCATTCCGCCCAGTGTGGAGCAGGCGAATAAAGCCCCGAAGACAGCGCCGGAGTTTTGGCTGAACCGGGCTCCCATAATCGACAGTGCTGTGGGAAAAATTCCCGCCAGCGCGTAGCCGAGAAGAAAAACGCCTGCCACTTGCACAACCAGGGTTTTTGAATAGAGCATCAGCAGCCAGGCCAAGGCGGCAGTGAATGCGGAGAAAAACATGAATCGTATCTCCGGAACACGCTTCAGCCAGAACCCGACGCCCAGTCGCGCAACCATTACGGCGCCCCAAAACAGCGCCAGGACCCAGGAAGCCTGCCGGTTGTCCAGCCCCCGGCCACGGGTAAACAGAGTACTGATCCAGCCGCTGGAAGAATATTCAGTTCCGCTTTGAAAGAAAAGCAGCAGCCCCATGATCAGAACCAGCGGATGAGACAGCATTTTGAGCATCGAGCCGACCGGCAGTTGATCGCGCTGCTTCGCAGATGGAAATTTCAGGAAAAGGAAAGCGGCGGCGGCCAGCACAGCAATGGCTGTGGCCGAAAACAATACTCCTTTCATTCCGAGCACCGCCAACAGGCTTCCCATCAGAAAGGGAATAAACAGGGCGCCGATGCTGAAAAACATCCCCAGCCGGTTCAAAGCAACCGTCCGGTCCTCGGGGTGCAAATCGGAAATCAGAGAATTGGTCGCATTATTCAGCGCGCCGCCCCCGAACCCGAGCAGAATACAGGCAACCGTCAGGCTGACGTAGCTTTGGGCCAGCGCCAGCACGGTAAAAGAAAACCCGATCAACAGCGGCGACACCAGAAGGGTCGTTTTGTAGCCGTTTCTGTCCACCAGCGGCCCGGCAATCAGCACGGCTGCGAATGAACCGAGGTTGAGAAAGAAAAAAAGGCTCCCAGCCTCGGCAATATTGATATTGCGCGATTGCAGCATGAGCGGCATGATCGCGCCCAGCATCGTGAAAACGGTTCCGAAGACAAACATTCCCAGATGGCAGCCGCGCGTGAGTCCCCGAACCGACGCGTTATTCATCGCGACGACCTGATCCGTTCGCGATAATGTTCAAAGATTTGCTTATTGTGGTCCGGCGCAGCTCCCGAGACGTTGGGAGATACAAAGGGCCTGACCGCGTGCCCCTTTGCGCGCAGCAGCACGGCCGTCTCGGAAACCAGTGCCATGGAAACTGCAACGGCTGCCAGCGTCGAGCCGGCTCCGACCTTCACCGCCAGTCCGGAAATCTCAACCTGGGCGTCTTCCGGCTCAATGCAGTTGTCAATAACGATGTCGCAGCAGTCGAAAAGCTTCTTCCCCGAAGTATGGGTAGAAGCGGCCTCCTTTTGGTTCCGGGCGGATGCCACCCCGATGACGGTCAGACCGCGGCGACGCGCCTCGAGGGCGGCTTCCAGTGGAGCTGCGTTCAAGCCGCCGTGCGAAAAAACCAGAAAAGAGTCGCGCGCCTGCAACGGAAAACTTGCAAGAAAATGCTGGATGTAGCCCGGCTGCCGCTCGAGCCACAGCAGCTCGGGGGCGCCGCCGGGCCCGACGACGTTAAACCACATCAGCCTCGGGTCCATCAGCGGATAGAATCCGACGTAGCTTCCGTAGCGAGGAAAGATGTCGAGCACCGGAATTACCGAATGCCCGCTTCCAAAGACATAACACCATCCTCCGGCACCGATCGAATCTGCGATCGCTTGGGAGGCTCGTCGAATGGCAGGCAGTTGGCTTGATTCAATTCTCTTGAGGATTTCCTGAGCCCGATTCAGGTAAGTTTCCGATGACATCACCGCTCCATTTCAAGAATTTGAGTCAGAACTTTCATGTGCGTTCCTTGGACCTTCCACGTTCAACTTTCAAACCCTCGAAGCAGACGCGGGCTGCGCCCAAAAGGGAAGCTTCATACCCAAGATCAGAGCCGGCCAATCGAACTTTTTTGCCGCTCACAGGCTGAGCATGTAGCTCAATTGTGCGGCGAATGGTCGGTTCCATCAGGTCCAGGCCATGCCGCATTCCTCCGCCAAAGACGATAAGTTCCGGATCGAAAGCAGCAATCAGGTTGCAGAGACCCAGCCCGATATACGTCGCTGTCTGGCGCACTACTTCAAGCGCTTCGTTTTCTCCTTGACGCGCCCTGTCAAAGATCGACCGGGGCTCCTCCCGGCGACCCGAAACGTCGGCATATCGTCTTGACAGCGCCGGACCGGCCGCCGCTTCTTCCCAGGTCAATGGAATCTTCTTCTCACCGAAAAGCGCCGGCAAGATGAACCATCCCACTGCGCCCGCCACTGAATGCGCGCCCGAAACGGTTCGGCCGTCGCACATAACGCCCATTCCGATGCCTGTGCCGATGATCAAGTAGATGCAGTTGATACAATCGCGCGCACAGCCCAGCCAGGCCTCGCCCATCAGGCTTGCGTTGCGATCACTTTCGATAAAGACCGGAACAGTCAGCCGTTCCGTCAGGAGTCTTCGCAGCGGGATCCAGTCCCAACCGGGAACATTCGGCGCCCAAACCCTTTCTTCTGCAGGATCCCAGATGCCGGGCACCGCAAGGCCCCACGCCATTACCGCCGATGTCGTTTCAGCGGTGGCCCGCTGATAAGAGCGCACGAGCTGATCGAGCGATGCTTCAAGCCCGGTTCTGGAGATATTCTCCTCGTGCACGCACAGTCGCTCCCCCGAACTCGACACCACCGCAGTGGCTATTTTGGTGCCGCCGACGTCGGTTGCCACCACCCACTGACGCACTGTATCCATTTGAGCCGGCCCGAGACGTGGCGAGTCTATCGTTTCATCCAGACGGTCTACAATCACCAATCCGCGGTTCAGTAGTGAGAGGATGTCAGTGGTCCGTTGTCCGTGGTCCGTAGAGACTCTGAAAGTCGAAAGTCCGCGACTACTGACAACGGGCGACGGACAACCCTGTGTCCCCTGTACTACTAACCATGAGAATTTTCGCGGCCTGCACAAATTATTTGGGAGCGGAGAGACGGCCCTCGGGCCGTCTCTCCTTGACTTTTGGTTGCGGCTTCGCCGCGCTAAGCCTCTGTGGTGAAGTTCTTCCTCAATCCGGAATCCGTCCAGGTTGACAAAGCGCAGTGGCACTCTTACTATCTATCGGGCTGAGACCCGCGCCAGTGCTGAGTTTCAGGAGGACGAATGCCCTTATACGAATACCAGTGTTCCGAATGTGGAAACAACTTCGAGGTGATCCAGAAGTTCGCTGATCCACCTGTGGACAAGTGCCCCAAGTGCGGAGGCAAAGTGGATAAGAAACTATCCGCGCCGGCAATTCAGTTTAAAGGCCAGGGCTGGTACATCACTGATTACTCACGCAAAGGCGGGGAATCCAAGCCCGATTCAACGAAAGAATCGAAAGCGGGAGAAGCGAAAACAGAAGGCGCCAAAGAACCCTCAAAAACAGAGCCATCTAAAGAGACGTCTAAAGAAACCCCAAAAAAAGACTCTTCCCCGAAGGAAAAGGCGAGCGTGGGATAAGTATCAAGGCCGCTGTAAGCGGCCAGCGCGGCTTCGCCGCGCGGAGAGACGTCCTGAGGGACGTCTCAGGGAATGTCGCAGGATTGCCCTGCCGTCGACTTCGCCCGAGACGGCCATCGGGCCGTCTCTCCACTCTCAAAAATGTCCAAACTCCATGGCCGCTGTAAGCGCCTAAGAGTGACAAACCCAGGACCGCTTCGCCGAAGGTCAGCGGCGCGCGCCCGTTTTCTCCTGGATCAATTCAAGCCCCTGTAAGTACTTCCGAAACGGCGGTCCGAGATCCTCGCGCTTGAGGGCGAATTCCACCGTCGCTTTCAGGAACTCCAGTTTGTCGCCTGCATCAAATCTCTTCCCGCGGAATTTGAATCCGTATACCGGCTCACTCTCCATAAGGTGTCGGATTCCGTCGGTAAGCTGAATCTCTCCTCCCGTGCCGGGCTGAGTTTCCTCGAGGGCCTGAAAGATGCGTGGAGTGAGCGCGTAACGGCCGATGACCGCCAGCCGCGAAGGGGCGTCCCGGGGCGACGGTTTTTCCACCACATTGCGCAAGCGAAACAATCGATTCCCGCCGGCTGGATCTTCTTCCGGATCGATAATCCCGTAACGATCCACCGCGGACGGCTCCACATCCATAACGGCCAGAATGGAGGTGCCGGTCTTCTGAAACATCTCCATCAGTTGCTTCATAACGGGCACTTCCGCGTCAATGATGTCATCGCCGAGCAATACGGCAAAAGGTTCGTCGCCCACCAGTCGCTGCGCCATTAACACGGCGTGACCGAGACCCAGGGCCTCCTTTTGGCGCACATAGGAAACGTGGATCAGTTCGGAGATCTGCTGCACCTGGCGCAGCAAATCCAGTTTGTTGCGCGAACTGAGAATGGATTCAAGCTCGTAGGAAACATCGAAGTGATCTTCGATGGAATTTTTCCCGCGGCCCGTCACCATTATGATGTTGTCAATCCCCGACTGAACGGCCTCTTCGACAACGTACTGGATGATCGGCTTATCCACCAGGGGAAGCATTTCCTTGGGCTGGGCTTTGGTTGCCGGCAGGAATCGCGTCCCCAGTCCGGCGGCTGGAAAAACTGCTTTTCGAATCTGGTTTGGAGTCATCTCTTTTGCTTTCTATACACGAATTTTCACGAATGACACGAATTTCACGAATCCTATAACTTAAGTTAGGCACGAATTTTCACGAATGAGACGAATTTCACGAATCTTCTAAATAACTTCGTGCGATTCGTGTAAATTCGTGAAAATTCGGCTCAATCTTTTCGTGCTCAATCTAAAAGAGTATAGCGCAAATGCTGGACAGGGCTTTTATTCGGGACAACATCAACCGGCTGAGGAAATCCCTGGCGGACCGCAATTGGGATATCGAGCTGGGTCGGTTCGAAGAACTTGACCGGCAGGAAAGAGACGTTCGAAAGCGGGTGGAAGAGCTGCGCGCCGAGCGAAACAGCAGCAGCAAGCAGATCGGAACATTGAGCAAACAGGGTACCGATACGGCCCCTCTGCGCCGGCGAATGGCCGAGGTGGGAGACGAAATCAGTTCTTTGGAAAAGCAATTGGCGGAACTGGAAACCGCCCTGGACCAGTTTCTCGCGGAAATTCCAAACATTCCCCACGAGAGCGTCCCGGTTGGAACCGACGAGACCGCCAACAAAGTGATTCGCAGGGTCGGCGAGCCTGGGCCGATGGATTTTGCGGTTAAGGACCATCTGGAGATCGGCAGCCGTCTGGGTATTCTGGATGTCGAAAGAGCGGCAAAAATCACGGGCGCCCGCTTTGCGAATTATTGGAGCGCCGGCGCCCGAATGGAGCGAGCGCTCATCAATTTCATGCTTGATATTCACACGCACGAACACGGCTATCGCGAAGTATTGCCGCCGTTCATCGTCAATGATCGGTCCCTCTTTGGCACCGGCCAGCTTCCCAGGTTCAAGGCGGATCTATTCAAGCTGGAAGGCCTGGAATACTATTTGATTCCTACGGCCGAAGTGCCGGTGACGAACCTGTACCGTGACGAAGTGCTGGAAGCCGACTCTCTGCCGCTGCGCCTGACGGCCTATACGCCATGTTTTCGCAGCGAAGCCGGCTCTTACGGTAAGGACGCGCGCGGTCTGATCCGCCAGCACCAGTTTAACAAGGTGGAGCTGGTTTGCTTCTGTCGTCCCGAGGAATCTTACCAGGAACTGGAACGGCTCACCGGCGCGGCGGAAAAAATCCTGCAGAAACTCGGACTTCCCTATCAGGTAGTGGCGCTCAGCACGGGCGATTTAGGTTTTGCATCTGCCAAGACCTATGACCTGGAGGTCTGGGTTCCGAGCCAGAAAAAGTATCGCGAAATTTCTTCCTGCAGTAATTTTGAAGATTTCCAGGCGCGGCGGGCGAATATCCGTTTTCGCGCCGAGCCAAAAGGAAAACCCCGCCTGGTGCACACTCTGAACGGGTCCGGGCTGGCCGTGGGTCGCACCTGGCTCGCAATCCTCGAAAACTACCAGCAGCAGGACGGATCGGTTCGAATCCCGGATGCGCTGGTGTCGTATATGGATGGGATTAAGGAAATTCG
>DASXQR010000107.1:0-39744 GCA_036507075.1 Acidobacteriota bacterium
TCCTCCTACTCGGTTTGTGGATTCAGGGTGTCGGTTCACTCGTCCAGACCGGGACTGCACCCGCGGATGCGTGGCCTCAATTTCGCGGCAATCTTCAATTGACCGGCGTTTCACTTTCGCCGGTTCCCTCAGAACTGAAGCCGCTCTGGACGTTCGAGGCCGGAGAATCGATTGAATCTTCTGCTGCCATTCGGGACGGGACCGTTTATGTGGGCTCGCAAACCGGCGACCTGATTGCACTGGATTTCCTGAGCGGGAGGCTCAAATGGAAGTATGCGGCCTCCAGGGACGGCATTGGTGAATCGTCTCCCGCAGTAAGCAGCGGGTCTGTTTTCATTGGTGATCTTTCAGGCACCGTTCATGCCGTGAACGCCGCGAGCGGCAAAGCGCTGTGGACGTTCAAAACGAACAGCGAAATCAAATCCTCTCCCGTGGTGGTCGACAACAAGATTCTGATCGGCTCCTACGACGGCAATCTTTACGCCTTGTCGGCCGGAACAGGCGCTCTTGCCTGGAAATTCAAAACCAACAATTATGTCCACTGCACACCCGCCATCTTGAATGGCCTGGCGTATATTGCGGGTTGCGATGAAAATTTTCGCGCCATTCGGATCGCGGACGGACGGGAAGTATTCAAAGTTCCCTCAGTTGCCTATGTCGGAGCGTCACCGGCGCTGACACAGAGCGCCGCTTACTTTGGAAACTTCAGCAATGAAGTGCTTGGTGTCAACCTGCCGCGCAGACGCTTGCTGTGGCGATACCAGAATGCCCAGCGGCAGTTCCCTTTCTACTCCTCGGCGGCGGTAAGCGGTGGAAAGGTTATAGTGGGCGGGCGCGACAAAATGGTGCATTGCTTGAATGCGGCCACGGGAAAGCTGCTCTGGGCGTTTGCCACCCGTGCGCGCGTCGAGTCCTCACCCGCAATTTCGGGCAGCAGGGCTTATGTCGGTTCCAATGACGGGCGCTTTTACGTTCTGGATCTCGCGCGTGGAACCAAGCTGTGGGAATTCAACGCCGGGGCGCCAATCTCCGCTTCGCCTGCAATTGCGGCAGGACGCATCGTGATCGGCACGCAGGATGGTCGGGTCTACTGCTTCGGATAATTTATGTCACCGGTCGTCAAGGCTTATTCGGGTAATTTCTCCGTCTTCGGCTCGGGCAGCCAGAAGCTGGCGATGAATCCTGCGGCGTAAACAAACAACGCCACCAGAGCGGCGGCATTGGCAAGCTGGTGCGACGGGCTGTTTCCCGGCATGACATTGGAGAGCTGCGCCGTTATCAGCGCAGCCGATGTCCCTACCATCCGGCCGCCGATGTTGGCGGCAAAGCTTTCGCCGGTCCCGCGAAGATAGGTGGGGTAGACACGGGGCAGGTAATTTCCCCAAAAACTGAATTGCGCCACCGTGAACAGTCCCGCCAGAAAGACTCCCCACTTGAGCATTTCCAGATCGTTCTTGGCGGGAATGAAGAAGACCAAAGGAACCAGAATCAGGCCCGGAATCTGGAATACGCGCAGCAGCTTTCGGCGGCTGAAAATCCGCACAACAAGCAGCGCCAGAATGAATCTCCCCGCCAACCCTCCTGTTTCCTGAAAAAGCTGAACCCTGCCGACGGTCTGTTCCTGCTGAATTCTGGGCAGCACGGAAACCTCTTTCAGGCCGGGCACAATCCGCGGCAAGTGCTGAATGGCCCCAAACGCCGCGCCGTAACTGCACGCCACCATCAGGGCCGACACCAGCGTTGTTTGCCGCAGCGCAGGTTGAAAGAGCTCACGCAGGCTGGGGCGCTTCAACTCTCCGGCTGCCTTCTTCTCCTTCCACTTGGGCGATTCAGGCAGCCAGGGCCGGATCACGATCAGTGGAATCGCCGGAATTACTCCCGAAATAAGCGTGTAGCGCCACGCCTCATGCGCCCCGTGGATCACCGGCAATGAGTCCGCGTGCGTGACGATCAGGTAATAGGCGGCCGTAACCATCAGGCCGCCGAGCGAAGAAAATCCCTGCGTGTAGCCGAGCACGGTTTCCCGCTGCTTTGGATGCGGGAAGAGCTCTGCAAGCCAGGCCACTGCAGCCACAAACTCGACACAGACGCCGATGAATGTGGTACAGCGCAGGATCAAAAGCATCACAATCGAGGTTGCATAGCCGGCTGCCAGGGCGGAGAAACCGTACAGCAGAATGCTGAACACCAGTACTCGCCTGCGCCCGAACCGATCCGTGAGATAGCCGCCGAGCAAACCGAAAATCCCTCCCGCAATGGCAGGAATGTAAAACAGCATGCCCACCCAGAAATTAAAATCCGCCGTCCCCGGTTTTACGTGTGCCAGCTCCATCAGCGCCGGACGCACAATGAGCGGGAGCACCAGCAGCTCGTAGGTGTCAAACGCGAACCCCAGCGCAGCCACAAAACAAATCAACCACTGAATCGGCGTCAGCCGCGGCGAGTCAGAAGAGTTATCCTGCATACGTATTTCTTGTTCCACGGTCTGGCGTATAGTCTTCCACCGATCTTAGTCCGTCAAGCGCAAATGAGGGACAGCATCCCCTTTCAGAGGCGCACTGTCCCATGGGCCCGATAAATCGCCCCCTAACGACGTCCCTGAGGTCCTTACCGTTTTGCGCCCCGGATGGGGCGCTGAGCCTGTAGCCGGGGGTTGGCGCGCCTTCTGCGCCTACCCCCGGTCCGAGAAATCCAATCCATTTTGCGCCCCGGACGGGGCGCTGAGATGACCACGCAGCAACATCCGTTGGTTGCCTTGTGCAGACATTACGCTAAAAACCCGTCTAGAAAGGAAACTGCCTTATCCGAAGGAGCTAAAAACCTGGGGAGACCACCACAAGTGATTGAGCGGGACGTACTCCAAAAGTAGTAGGACTGAGTCAAGAACGAGCTAGTTCGATCGTTGGCGTGCTTAACCCGAACCTTGCTTATGGGAGAAGAGCGAAAGCCGTTTGACCGTCTGGGAGTCGACGGCATCCAACCTGGTGTTTCTGGCCAACTACGTACAGGCCAATCCCTTGCTAGCAGGTCTGGAGACCCAGGCCGGCCAGTACCGCTGGTCCAGCTATTGCCATTATGTGCCGGCCCGGCAAGGCGCAAGGGCCTGGTCGTGCCGCTTGCCATTCGCCGCCAACATGCTGAGCGCGGCAAGCCTGAGGCTTGGTACCGCGAGCAATTCCAGCAGCAGTACCGCTGCGGCAAGCTTAAGACAGATGTGCGAATGAACCAGACAGGCATTGTCGGATCAAAGAAGTTTCTCAAGCGGATTAAACAAGAGCTGGCAGGCCCAAAGCGCCTGCCCGCTTTTATCAAAGACATGCTCAAGCTGAAACGGGAAGGGACCGTTTGGGGACTAAAGACGCTTCTTCACCTGCTGTGTAAGCCGATGGTGGATGGCTGGCTCGAGGCGCACAACTGTTGGAAGAATCTCGCCGACAGAATCGGCCCGCTTGTACCAGTGCCGGAACCGTCCGGCTGAGACGAGATTATCCTTTCCTTCACCAACTGCACATCACAACTGTACCCGATCCAATCACAAGCAGTCCCAGTGAAGCGTGGTCGCTCTGCCTGCTGAAACTGTGTTCTTCCCACCTGTGACCAAAAGCATACGATCGACGACCGCTTCGCCGCCTGCCGGCGGACAATGTACCGTCCTGCCAAAAGTTCGAATCACTCCGTCACCCCAAAAGTCCCCACTATTTTGTGGTCAAGCCCGAAAAAGGTCGACAAGAATGAAGCTTCAAAAAGAATACAAGAGTTACACAAGTTCCCACCACGCTTGGATTTTCGATTCTTGATGGTGAGAGGCACTCAGTCTTCCTCCTTTGATGGTGAGAGGCACTCAGTCTTCCCTCCAAGCAGTAGCGGCTAACCCCTATCCAAAATGGGCAAGGCATCCCGCGCTCCGGCTTCATACAAGCTAGGGGCAAACGTGTCGAGCCTGGCTACCCACAGTTTGCCTGGCGACCTGAAATTAGATTGAAGTTTTCGCGCGAATTCTGATTTTTCTCAGTCTCACGATCGGCTTGAAGTTCTGGAACTTTTTTAAAATGCCATCTCGATCTTGAACCCTTGACTATCATCAAAAGCGGTATAATTTTATAAGTATGTCTAAGTGAGTTGGAGGTTGAAATGAATCAAAACGACACAAACTCCCGCCTTCATCGCCGAGCTTTTTTGTCCTTGAGTGCTACTCCCCTTGTATTCGGGCTTGTTCCATCCAGTCTGATTACCACTCCCATTACCCAAGGAGAGAATCTGAAAGGGCCGCAAAGCCCGGAAATTTCCTTGTTAGGTACCACGCTAATTACGACCGATAACTTCGGAAACATTATCGTCTCCGTGGATAAATGGGATCCTTCCACAAAACAAGCCGATGGTATTGCAGATGACGTGTTCGTCTTTGGACCGACGACACCGTCGGGTCCCACGCCTGCCCGTCTGCTAATTGAAGGGGCAAGGATTCTTTACAGAGGTGGAAACTTAAGTATTTCCGCGCCCGATGACGGCATTGCCTTGGAGCTTTCAGTCAGACAGGGCTCGAAAAACGAGAACAGGATTATCGATCCCCCCTCTGCCGAAGTCATCGATGCGCTAACGCGATCTCAGTCTCAATCAAGAAAACGACTTTCGCTCGGGTCGTCGGCCAGATTCCGTCTCCGGCATGGGATTGGAATCTCTCATTATTTTGGCGGATTCAAATATAAAGGACGTCTCGACGAAGTTGCTGAAATCGCCCGAGATGGGTCCCTGTCGGTGGTCATGGCAGCTCCCTCCATTGGGCCGTTTGGAGTTCTGGCTTGTACAGACTGCGGTAGTCAGAATTGCCAGTCGGGTGGACCCGGAGCAACAAGCTGTACCGTTCAATGTGGCGGAGGCCAAGGTTGCAGTGTCACGTGTTCAGCTTCTTGCTACGCATGTTGCAGCTGCGAAGGCGGATGTCACTGCTGCAACCCCTGAATTTTTTCCGCAGGCGATAAGTTCAGGCCTGTAATTCCCGGAAAGTCTCTGAGCAGTGACTTTTTGGCAGCGAGAGGCTATTCTCGGAGCAAAGCACTTTCAAGTATTTTCTCGTAGAGGTCCATAATTCGCCGTGCCTGAACTCTGGCACTTAATTCAGATTCGATGTAGTGCCGAGCCGCCCGCGTTACCTGTCGGGTAAGATTCGAATTGCTGAGCACTTGCACGATACGTTTAGCAAGTGCATTTGCATCTCCAGCTGGGACGACGTAGCCCGTCCTGCCGTCCTGGACGATTTCCTGTGTCCCGCCAGAGTCGCTAATAATGACCGGAACCTCCATCGCCATTGCCTCCATCACGGAAGTGGCTAGAGGTTCGCGATGTGAACACGAAACAAGAGCATCGGCCGTGGCTTCGATTTTCCGTATGTCTGGCTGGAACTCGAGGAATCTAACAGTGTCATTCAGCTCCTTTGATTCCACCAGTGCTTTAATTGACTCGTAGTAATCTGGCGCTTCAAGGACCTCTCCGACTAGTACGATCTTCAAAGATGGGATGTGTGCTCTCACAATCTCGGCAGCTTCGAGCAACAACTCCTGGCGCTTATTCGGTGCAAAACGGGCAATCATTAAGACAACCTTGGCGTCCTCAGAAATCCCAAATTCTCTTCGGAGGAGCGCCCTTTCAAATAACTCTCGCCTAAAAATGACCGCATCAATTCCATTCCAAATTACATGAACTTTATCGCTTCGCACATTAAATTTTATAACTTCGCCTTTGACGAATTTCGACACAGTAATGATTCCATCTGCGTTTCGCAATACTTCACCGTAAGCTCGGAGATTTGCGACATGAACATGTTGCACGACAGGAATCCCCAAGAGCGCTCCCACAAACAAGAGAGGGGCCCCGACAAGCCCGTTAAAATGCATAATCGCAGGCTGAATACTTTTAACAACTCTCAGGAGAAACAGAAAACTTTGGACGCTAAGATTCCCGAAGTCGTCTTCTGGACACAACACTTCGGCTCCAGCTTGCTTTAGCCCCTCAGAAAATCTTCCTTGCATTGCCACCAACGCGTAGGGCTTAAATCTTGCCGAATCAAGGTTAGCAATGACCCGACAGAGAACTTCTTCTGCCCCTGAAAAAACTGATGCAGTCGACACGTATAATACCCGTCGCGGTACCGTCGTGTGGACCGCCAAGCGATAGACTGACGTTTCCCTAATAAGCTTCTCTCGAACTTCGTCCCTGATCTGTATCGCTGTCTCCTTCCAGAGCCGCAGAGACAACACATCACCACTGCCCCCAAAGGCAAAGTGTGGTGAAGCAGAAATGACACGTCTGACAATCTCAACATCAGACGGGAAGAACACACGCACATTCTCCGGTAAGTGCTCGGATTCGATCTTGTACGTGGTAGCCGCATCGAAAGCTTTGCCGCGTATCTCGGAGCCAGAAGCGCTCAAAAGTCTTTTGATGCCAATTTTAGGGTCATTCAATGACAGGAACGGCAGATTCAACCTCAGCAAGTAGAATAAAAGCTCAGAACTGTAGATTTCAGCCACAGCGCCATCGCTTAAACCAACAACCTCGGTATAGTCATTGTCCATCACAACGTGGTGAGAGTAGACTTTTGCCAACAAATCATTTGGAGCAAACGCAAATCCTAAACCGAAGATGGCGACGTCAGCTTGACCACACTTTTCTGCCACTTCTGCAAGTGCCGGCAACTTTGTTTTGTGTTTAGTTCTGTGGAGGGTCACCCGCCTACATGCCGATATACTCCGGAAAGTAACTTCGTCCGTTTCGTTATCGAACAGGATAAAGAGTCTAGCTGTAGGATAAGCTTCAGCAAAGTTCTGGATAAACCATTCCAAGAGTGAAACCGAGCCTATATGGTCAAGATAAGAGCGATACGTCAGTGAGGCTGGAATTGGTGGCAGGTATAGAACTGAGGCCAGACTAGGCAGAAGTTGTTTATTCGGGTCAAGCTGTGAGGGCGTTTCGCACATTGTCCCACTCCAACGGTGCTGTCCACACTGTCGTGAAATTAATCCCAGGCGGTTTCATACTGAGCGTAGATCCGCTTCTCTCCAGTTGAGTCCTGGTACGGATTCCGACCACCCATTAGTCCACCAATTGACGAAAGAAACACCATCAACCAGGGAAACAAGAACCGAACGGAAGTTGCAACCTCCGCAAGGGCCTGATGCTCGAGGCAACAATGCGAGCCTTTCCCGTGCTGACGTGAGCTAAGCTCCGCCCGAAAAGCTCCCTCTGAGTATCCTCACCCGCGACGGTTCCGACCGCGCCCTTCACATTGTAGAGAATCTCTCCGATTAGAGCACGGGCTGAATTGGCTTTTCGGGTAAGCTATCGAGAGAAATGGCTTGCCCCAGCAAAGGAGCCAATGAGCCATGGGAAAAACCCGTCGAAAGTTCTCACTGGAGTTCAAGCAACAAATTCTGGCGGAAATCGCAAGCGGACAAAAAAGTCTCGGCCAGGCGGCGCGCGAGTATCAGGTGTCGGCAAGCGTGATCAATCGCTGGCGCGCGCACGCCGATCAAAATCAGCTGAGCGCCACACCGTCGGCGCGCGAACGAGCGCTGGAAGCAGAAAACGAGCGCTTGAAGGCAAAGATCGGCGACTTGGTGATGCAGAACGACTTTTTAAAAAAGTTCCAAAGCTTCGTACAACGGCAGAAAAGCGTCGATTCGTCTGTGATCAGTGGGAAGAATTGGGATCAATTACGAAAGCGTGCGAAGTGACCGGGATCCGACCGAGCACGTATTATTACCGGCCGAAGCTGGACCCGCAGGTGCGCGAAAAACAGGACGCGGACTTGAAGGAGAAGATCGAAGCAATTCAGGTTGAAAATCCCGGCTATGGATACCGGCGCGTTCAAACTCCGAGGGACAGTCCCCATTCAGATGGGGACTGCCCCCTTTTGCCTTTTGCTTGCTTTCTCCAGGCCGGCAACGGCGAAGATCAGAGGATAGAGTCGTTCGAAGTACCAAAGTTTGGCGAAATAGAGGCCGATCGGCGACGGAGGCAGCCGCTTTCCGCCTTCAGTATGCTTGATCAACCAGTCGACGGCCGCCGAGACAGCCGACTTGATCCGATCTGACGACAGGGCTGCCGGTGCACGACCCGAAACATCTTCGGCCGGAAAACCAAAGTCCGTTTCGGCTGCCAGCGCTTCAAGCGCAACGGCGGTCTCTTCGATGGATGATAAAATCGAAGGCGCGCCTCCCCATCCTCCATCGGCGTTCTGGGCTGACAGCAGCCAGTGCGACCCACGGGTCGTCATCCGGTAAAGTCCCCGAAAACGTCGACTCTCCAGGTGGCGCAAGGCTCTCAGTACTCGAGCTGTTCCATAGGTTGCATTCTCATCGTTTTCTGCGAACTGGTTTCCAAACCACAGGGGAATCCAGCTTCCGTCGTGCCGCTGAACTTTTGCCAGATATTCGATGCCTCGCTCAATGGACCTTTTCGTCTTGACTTGCAGATCCGTCGGAAGGTCATTCAACCACTCCGACCAAGCCATTAACGCGTGAGCTGTGATATCCGGGCTGCTTCGATCAAACGGGAGCGTTCCCCATCCTCTGCAAAAAGTGGGGACGCCGCCATCCCGGTTCTGCAAGTCGATGAGCCATCGAACACCGCTGGTTGCCGCCGTTACGACCCGTTGATCATCGGAGCTCAGATTTCGGAGGGCGAGCAGCACACTCGACGTGTCGTCCGCGTCGGGAACACCCCCAGTCAAATCCGTCCATGCCCAGCCTCCAGGTTCGGCAAGCGTATAGAGATGTTCTTGCCGGTTCTGTTGGCCGAGCAACCAATCCAGGATTCGGTTGCGATCCGAAGTCGGCAGCAATTCAGAGAAGTCGGAATTTTCGGCCAGAGCATTCACCGATAATGTAGTTACCCACGTGCTGAGGTTCGTGTCGATCGGCCAACTGCCATCTTCGCGTAACGAAGTTTTCAGGAATTGGATCCCCTGGCCAACCACGGAATGGTCTCGAAGCCCGCTTGCCGCCAGGCTCATGACAACAAAGCTGGTAAGTGGTACCGCTTCCAGAAAACCTCCGCCGGGCGGCTGGATCCTGACAAGGACGTTTAACGTTCTCTGCCGGGCGAGGTCTCGGAGCAACCGCCGGAATGGGTTTCGCGTGGGTCGGTGCCGGTGCTGTACCACACCAATGGCGATCAAGGCGGGCAGCGCATAGCTGACCACTGGCAGCCTCAGCCATTTGTAGAATCGCTGCGGCAGCGCCGCCATCTCAAACGGCAGGGGCTCTACCCATCTCCAGGCCTCTCTTCCCTCTCCCAATCGTCCGGCCAGGGCACAGTTCGTGAGGATGGGGACAGAGAAGGTGTGGTCCGTTCCATACCGATCGGCGATCGCGCTCGCGAGTCGCTCTGGTTCCAAGCTACCGACGTACTGCTGAATCCAGGCGCGCGCGCGGAGTTCCATCTGCGACCAAGAGGTCGCCAGTTCGCGCGCGAGGCTAAAGGCGGCCCAGCACAAAGCCGTGGTGCTGATATTACTGACGCTGCGAACAGTGTCTCCCCAGCCGCCGTCCTGATTGCAATTTTGAGCGAGCCACTCCAGCCCCCGGTGGATATAAGAATGGTAGGTCTGCCGGTCGACAAGACTGAGAGCGGAAATGGCCGTTGCTGTGGAAAGCGCGCTGCTTGACAACTCCCCGACCCAATGGCCCTCCGGTACACGCGCCGCCAGCAACTCAGCTCTCAATGTCGAAAGGGTTGCATCGGCTGCGGCTTCATCGAGTGAGGTTCGCATCGTAGTATCATCCGGGTGTTGCTCAATCAAAGCCAGCCGAAGATCGACGCATCGCATTCACCGCAGAGCCGCAAAGCACGCCGAGTTTCCGCAGAGCTTCCCTACCACAAACTCAAATGTCCCAACGCAAGGAGCCCATAGTAGGTGTATTCGCAATCCAGAGCATCGTCAGCCCAATTGCCATAGAAAGCTCCTTTGCTGCTCCATAAACTGTCGACAAAGTTGAGGCACGCTTCCGTCAGTCCCTCCAGCGGGACTTGCATTCCCGCCAAGGCGTGAAGAGCGGTCGCAGTTGAAAGAAGATCCGGCATCGGGGCGCCGGGAACGGCGAAAAAGCCTCCTTCGCGATAGCAGCGGTCAAGCAGCCAGGTCCCTACCGACGGCTCAACGGGCTTCCCGAGAGTCCTGAGCAGAGTTACCGCCGCGGCGGTCGCGGGTGTCGTTCCGATTGAGGCACGTGGTTGATTTGAAAAAGCGCCATCGGCGGTCTTCGATGACTCCAGGCAATGGAGCACACCGCCCTCATTGGGCAACTCAGAGCCTAGATCCTGATACGCGCCCTTGGCGAGGAAGCACCCGTAGACGGTGCCGTGCTGAGAACCGGATACCTCGTGATATCCCCCATCGAGCGATCGGCGTCCTTCAACCCTGTTGAGAATCGCCTGTCGTATCCATGGTTCCGGAGACGTTCCAGGGAGGCAGGCATAACAGCGCGCCAGACAGGTCAGATGAACGAAGTCGAGGGAATCACCCGAGCCAAAGGAGCAAACGTAATTCTGGACCGGCACTGGAAGATCCGCCTGCAAAGCGATAAGAGCTTCCAGGCCGAATACCGTGTAATAAAGATCGCTCTTGCCAGAGCGATCCTTGAAGCCGCCGTCGTCGTTTAACTGTCCTCGAATAAAATCAACAACCAAGTCGCGGGAGTCAGACAGCAGTTGCGGCGCCAGACGCGCGACCTGCAGCATTTCTAGCCTCAAACTCACTGCACCAGCCCTTAATCTCGACGTTGAAGATCTTACCGATTACCCGACGCAGCAGTCCTTTGATATTGGCGTTGTCGAGTGCGCGCAGGGAGCGGACGGCCTCTTCCTTGTAGGACTCCAGAAGCTGCTCAGCCCGCTCTCTGACTTTCAGGTCCGTAAGGATTCGCTGAAATTCCTCAGGGTTTAGATCAAGGTCCGGATCGCGCCGCCACACCAACTCGAGCGTATTTTTTACTTCATGGGCGGCCCGCTCGTAAGCGATCGCAAGCAATAGCGACGGGCGCAGGGCAAAGACTTTTTTATTTCCCGCATCGGCTTGGGAATCTTCCAAATCGTCGCGGATCTGATACGCAATTCCAAGGGCCTCACTGTACTCGCCGAGCACCTTGCAAACGCTTTCGTCGGCCCCTGCACAAATGGCTCCCAGGCGCAGCGCTACTTCAAAAGCCGGAGCGGTCTTCCGCCGGAAGATGTCCAGAACTTCAACCGACCTCAAAGGCGCGGGATTGCGCATCCAGCAAAGCTCCGCCCCCTGTCCAAGACATAACTGACGATGACCTTCGGCCGCAACGCGCAGCATTTCCAACTTGCGTTCCGGCGGTGCCGGGCTGGACGCGATCATCCGATAACCCTCGCCAATCAAAAGGTCCCCCACATTCAGGGCGACTGGAACTCCATGTTCTTCATGCAGTGTCTTCTCTCCGTAGCGCAGCGAATCCTGGTCTTCGATATCATCGTGAACCAGCGAGGCCTTATGGAAGCATTCGACGGCCACCGCGATTTTGCGGAACTCATCTTCAATCCTGGCTTCCGGATCGTCCTGGAAGGCTTGAAACACGCACGTCGTGAGGAAAGGCCGCCAGCGTTTTCCTGACTTTGCCAGCCAATCAAGCGAAATTGTCTCGGTGGCGCTGCCGGAAGGCTCAAGTATGGACGACAAAACTTCCCGGGAGAACCAGGAATCCACTTCACGCCGCAGAGCGTCCAGATCCATCCTTCGCGTCTTGTCGGCGCTGGTCAGGTGGATTACATCCCAGACCCAATCGATATCGACTGTTGTATCCTTGCAGTCGTCCTGAAGCAGCGGAATGGCGATGCCCGGAACAGCCGCCGCTTCCATGTACGGGAAAGCACGCTCCAGCACCGACAGGCAGCTTACGCCGACAATCGCATCTATTTTCCCGGTCTGGATCAGGGACATCACGATGGGCGAACCCTCCGCAACCAGCACCGCGTATCCCAGCCGCTCGGCTTCCACTTGCAAATCCTGAATGGAACAAAGACCGCACTGCTTGCAGAGCAGACCGAATTCGTCGAACGGCGCGGGGCATTGATCTTCCACCCGCAGGCACTTGGGGAGTAGCAGCAGCCGGCGCTGGTAGGGAATTGCCGCCAGAGTTTCCCGCCAGGCTTCATTGTTGACCAAAACCGCAATGTAGTCCTTGTAAGTTTCATCCAGGCGCGCGCCTTCGACAATAACGTCCGTATGCGAACGCAATTCGTCAAGTGACAGTGGGGTCACAAGGTTGTGCGTCCTGACAAAATCGCGAACGACACGCAAGATTTGGTCGCGCTCCCGTTTAGTGTCCGGAATGCCGGGGTGCGGAGGTCGGCTTTTCAGGATCGGCACAGGCTTGGGAAGACTAAGTACCGGCAACTGCATGAATACCCCCTTAGGGATGGTAGACAATGGTGTTTGTCTGACCGGGTACGGCATCTCTGGCGACACCGGCTGCGCGCGCTGCAATCTGCTTTCGGGCTGAGGAGAAGTGCTTACGCCAGGACACGATCTCCGATTTCCCGAGCATTTGAATGGCCATGCGTTTCATCCAGGAGACGCCTCCGGCGCGCTGATTGTCCCAGTAAAGCTTCGGCACCCAGCGGAAATTGATCTCATAACAGGTCGTGTAAAGCTCGAGATGGTCCGCTCTCATTTCCCGAACAGTGAAGCGCTCGCCGCGCATCGGGTGCGAGACCAGGACCGGTTCGTGAAAAATTGGAAAGACAACGGCTCGCTGTCTGGCAAGATATCGCACCAACTTAAGCGTACGGGCAACATCGTCTGGTGTTTCACCCGGCAGCCCCAGGATCACGCTGAAAACGGAGAAGAAGCCGGTCCTTGTCATCAGATCGGCTGCCTGGCGAACCATCTCTTCCCAGTCCTCCGGGCGGAAGGGGGCCATCTTTCCCGGTCCGTTGGCGTACACAAGATGACCGTTGGCGCTCTCCACACCCATATTCACCCAGAGGTAATCGGTCGGTTTCTGCCATGTCAGCAGCCGTCTGACCTCTCTTAGCTGCTCGGCGTTGAGCTGAAGGACAGAGGAGATGTTGGCATGGTCGATCTGCATGAAAGAGAGACCGCGTACCTTTCGCATCTCTGACAGAAGCGAGTGCAGGCGGTTGTATCGAACCTTGGGGCCGTATCCGCCATAGCGGAAAAAATCCTCGCTGCCGCTGACCACTGCCGGCACGCCGGCGCGGACGTTGGTCTCGAGATCGGAAACGATGGTATCCGGAGGAACGTGGCTCATCTTCTTGAAGGCCAAAGTGCAAAACTGGCAGGCCTTGCCACAGCCCCGCGAAATCTCCACCACGCCCAGCATCGAAGCGGCACGCAGGGCGCGGATTTGCTCGCAGGCAGTGCCTCGCTCACAGACATGGGATGGTGCCGGGCAGCCTTCGATGAGATCCATGAAAAGCCTGGGACCAATCGCCTCAAAGTAGCCTTCGAAAACAGTATCAATCCCCTGCATGCCGGCTTCTTCGGGGTTCTGGATCCACTGCCAGCTTCCGGCGCCGCCGCCTACTACCTTGAACCCGTATTTTTTCTTGGCGGCTTTGACAGCCGCCATCATCCGGTTCATCCAGGTACGTGTGTAGAGTTCACCGCGCCAAAAATTGGTCGTAGTGGTGTTGGTCATTCCTCGACCCAGTGGATCGCTCGAACTTACGCCCACGACCTTGACCCAGGGCCCCAGCAGTTTCGGCAGAGCCTCCGGCGTAGTGCAGACCACGTCGCTTTGAGTAAGGGGAGTATCAGACAGGAGGGCCGATTCCATGCGGCGAATTCCCAATGGAGCCGTCTTTGCGCGACCTTGATCGTCCACTGCAATTGGGGGGGACACAAAACGACGCATGGCCCACTCGGGAACCTGGGTAGTCTGCATCGTGGCAAAGATCCCTTCAAAGAGGACCTTGTAGTCGGCGCTGAGCGTTCGGTCGGCTACCAGCACGACGGCTGGCTTTAGTCTTGGTTCACTCACCGGCATCGCCCTTGGAGATGCTCGATACAGGGCCCGTAGACTGACGTTGCAACGCCTCTTCGGCGGCCAGTCGAGCTTTTTCGGCTCTGAACTTTATTTCATCGGGGCTGGGCAGGGACATCAGAACCTCGGGAGGGATGTCGACTTGCGCTTGCAGTTTCTCCAGGCACTTGCGGCGCTCCTTGAGCGCTCTCTCATCATCTCTCTCCCTGGCAAAGCGGGTCTGCGCTCGCTGGCTCCGTTCCCGCAACAGAGCGTAAATATCTCCGCCAAGAAGCGCCGAGATATCAATCTTCATCTTCTCTCGCTGAAGATCCGCCTCACTCACGACGTCGCCGTTGATGGGCCCGGCTTTGTACTTGGGGAAGAGGATCGCAACTTCCGGACAGACGCGCGAACAGGCAGGGCAATCCGTCTTGCATTTTTGCGGATTCCGGACTTGGATCTTTCCTTCGGCTGAAGCGCTGTAGACATCGAAAAGGCAGAAGCTTAGACACTGCATGCAGTTCGTGCAGCGGTCGTAATCGATTACCGGGAACCAGGGCTTCCATCCTCCCGGCTTCTTCGCTTCGGATTCGTCCAAAACGGCATCGACGATTTCAACAACACCGGCAGCGCCGAGACCGTGGATGTCGCGAAAAAAAACAGGAATCTCGCTCTCGACAGCGGCTCCATCCGGTATTCCCTGCTCGCCAAAATGCCCCAGCACCAGAAGAGGGCGACCATCAGACGAAACGGCTCCATCCCGTGAACCGGTGCATGTAACCGCATGACCGCGCTCCAGAAGCGCTTTGACGGTCTGAAAGCGCTGGCTATCGGGAAGGGTCTGGCTGCCGGCGCCTTCATACACGACGATGTGCAAAAAAGAGGAAACTCCTGAACTCACGACTGCTTCTCCTCTGAATCTTCTGAAATGCTCACCAGCAGCGGTTTGACGACATTTTCCGCGGTTTCCACACGCATGTTTAGAACCTCTACGTCCTCCTGCAGTGGCGCATCGGCCGCGGCGAACAGCCATTTAACGGCGCGAGGATAGCAGGCAGCAATTTTAAGTCCTTTTTCTTCGGCAAATTTCCTCATGGCGGGGTCCCGCCGAGCCGACATCTCGCAAAGATCTGCTACGGCATCGAAAGCGATGGCTGAGCCGGACAACCTGCTCAGCACCTCTTCCTTGACCGCCTCGGGCACGACGCGGGCGTAAGCGCAGTGGCAATAGAGAACGCGACATTCCCGCAAGTTGATATCTCCTTCGAAAACAGGCTACACGTCCACGCCAATCTTCGCAATACGATACGTCGGGACAGGTCTGCCAGGACGGAAGTGCTCCATATGCTCGATCTGGAGGGTCATGTTTCCATCCGAGCAGGCACGCAAAGCAGAATCGGTGGCTGCATACAGTTGATCGGGAGACGATTCTGCGCGAAGGTTCAAGATAAGCTGACCCGTCTGCAGCGGGTCAAGAAGCGACTGGGAGAGCTCGGGAATGTAATCGTTTCGAACCAGATTGATAACGGCCAGTTCTCCGCTTTCATCATCGGGAGAAAGGGTCATCTTGAGGTGAGCGATTTCAGCCTCGCCGGCCTGCATATGCCGCTGGATTGTCTGGGCTATCCTCATAAGCAGAGCGTCACCGTCGAAGGGTTGCACAGCGCGAACTTCCACGGTGCAATTCAGCCATCCCAGCAAAGACTCTCCTTCCGCGTAAAGGTCATAGTCCAGGTCCATGGCCTCGTCGTTTCCGAGTTCGTGCGCCGTGATGCGGCCAAACCAATCGTCCAATCCGGTGCCGTAACGCGCCGAACATACCAGCACCTCGGCGGTTGGAAAACCAGCGGCCAGGGCACTTCGAAGGCGTTCGAGCCTGCCGGCTTCGAGAAGGTCGCACTTGTTGATGACAATCAGGTCTGCCTCCTCGAGCTGCTTGCGGTAGACATAGGCCACCTTCTCTGAGAACGCGCGTCCCGGCTCCAGTCCCAGGATACGGAGCGCGCGCAGAGGGTCTACCAGGACACTGAGAGGCGCAATCGTAAAATCGTGACCATAGATGCGACGCAAAGGATAGCTGACGGAAGCCACCAGGTCCGTGCAACTTCCGACGGGCTCAGCGATAAACACATCCGGTCGAGAATGTTTCGACAAACTGCTTGCCGCTTCCACCAGCGAGTTGAAGCGACAGCAGAAGCAGCCGCCTGCGATTTCCTCTACCGGGAAACCATGAGATTGGAGGAATGCCGTATCGACTAATCCTTCCCCCTGGTCGTTGGTAATCAGGCCCACTCTCAGACCTTGATTCGTGAAATGGCGGGCGAGTCGGGAGACCGAAGTGGATTTTCCGGAACCCAGGAAACCGCCTACCATGATGTATCGCGCCTTTGCCATTGCGGAGGTCCTCAATTCTGGTAATGGGTCAGTTTCGCCTTTCCTGTAATCGGACTTCTCGGCGTAAACTTAGCGTTTTCTGCGGCTCTGCGGTGAAAGGCGTCGGAATTCACCGCAGAGTCGCAAAGGCCGCTGAGGTTTCGCCGAGAACTTCACAATTCAAACTGACCCATTACCTTAATTCTGCTTGCCTTGTATCCTGTCGATGGTGGAGTCAAGGATATCTACATAGCCGTGCACGCTCACCGAATCAGCATCAGGTGAGCCTCGAACTGCATACAACCAGCCCTTGCCGTAGGGATCGCGGTGGAGAAGCTCAATCTTGGTTTGAAGATCGGGGTTTTCCTGCTGGAACTCGCCATTGACAACGCAGTACAAATCGCTGGTAGCCTTGAACCCCTCGATCCATCCGATGATTTGGCCTGTGCGGACAAGCTCGCCTGCCTGCACCTCAAACCCGCATTCCACTATTTCACCCAACATTCGAATTGCGAACTTGGTGAATCCGATCCGCCAAATGTCCTGTTCCTGAGGGGCGATCCAGAAGTGCGATCCCGTGTAGAGCCGCTCGGCTGGAAGTCGCGTCGAAAACCGAGATCGTTTGTAACGGATAGACTCCTCAGGTTTGGAAACCAAGCAAAATCACCTTTGGCACGAACGCCTCGTTCAGCGCTTTTTGTCCTGAAGGTCGTGATTCAAATTGTTTATGGTCGGCAAAAGAATAGCCCGCGCTCCCGGAAAAGCACAAGAGCTTTGTCCTACTGGGTACCCGAAAATTCCGCATCTTGTGTCCTGTGTGGCCGTTATCGTGGACCTTGACGTGCACGCGCGCGTGAACGTGGACGGCTTTTTCTTTGGTTGTGGCCTTGCGGCCACTATGTGCCCGTGAACGCAGGACGTGGAGGTTGTCGTGATCGTGCTCGTAGGCGTTAGACGCGGTCGTTGACGTTTTCGTGAACGGTTTCTTGGTTGCGGCCTGCAGGCTGTGCCTCTGTGGTGAAGATTTCTTCCCCGGATTTCGATTAAAATGAGATTTCGCACGATTTTAAAGGTATGGGTCCGATCTATCTTGACCACCACGCCACCACGCCTCTGGATAAACGTGTCCTGGAAGCGATGGTTCCCTTCTTTATCGAAAAATTTGGCAATGCGGCCAGCCGAACGCATTGGTACGGACGGGAGGCCGAAGCGGCAGTTGAATATGCGAGAGCACAACTGGCCGCTCTGATTCATGCGGACGCCAAAGACATAATTTTTACAAGCGGCGCCACCGAGTCTGACAACCTCGCCATCCGAGGGGTCGCTGAATTCTACCGTGAGAAAGGAAACCATATCATTACCTGTCAGACCGAGCATCGAGCGGTGCTGGATAGTTGTCGCGCCCTGGAAAGGGCCGGGTTCGAAGTCACTTATTTGCCGGTGGACTCAAACGGCATGGTAGATCCCGACGATGTTCGCAGAACCATCGGCGATAGGACTCTCCTGATTACGATCATGTTTGCCAATCATGAGATCGGAACTCTCCACGATGTTGCGGCTATTGGCAGAGTCGCCCGGAATCGGGGGATTTTTTTTCACTGCGACGCTACTCAGGGGGTGGGAAAGGAACCCATCGACGTTAATGCTCTCGGGATTGACTTGCTATCGATGTCTGCCCACAAGATTTACGGACCGAAGGGAATAGGGGCGCTCTATGTGAGGCGCAGGAACCCTCGGGTGCGCCTCTTGCCGCTTATTTATGGCGGCGGCCACGAGCGAGGGATTCGCTCCGGCACGCTAAACGTCCCGGGAATTGTGGGATTTGGAAAAGCTTGTGAGATTGCGTCGGTCGAAATGGATTCCGAACGCGAGCGGCTGGGTAAGTTTCGAAAAATACTGCAACAGAGCATTCAGAGCCGCTTGGAAGGTGCGCGGGTCAACGGGCATCCTGTGCATCGTCTGGCCGGCAATCTCAACCTCAGCTTTGCAGATATCAACGGATTAAATCTGCTTGCGCGGCTTGAGAAGTATCTCGCGATCTCTTCGGGATCAGCCTGTACTTCGGCCGTGCCGGAGCCGTCTTATATCCTAAAGGCCATTGGCGTCCCCTTGCCGCTCATGCTGGCAACAATTCGGATCGGACTGGGACGCTTCAATACGGAGCAAGACGTGAGATCAGCCGGCGATTGGATCGTGGAAGCAGTAGAAATACTGCTGGCGCAGTCGCGCCAAAAGAGTACGAATCTCAAACAGGCAGGCGACAGCGTTTGAAGTCTGTGAAGGCGGCCACGTTGTTTTCACCGCCGAGCCGCAAAGTACGCCAAGATTCGCAGAGCCTGGGTTGCAGACTCGGCGAGAACTTGGCGATCTCAGCGGCTCGGCGGTGAAAGCGGTGTGCCGAATCAAGCGCCTTCGACTGGTTCGACCAGCATCAGAAGAGAATGCGGCTCTATTGCGGTTTGTAATACAGCACCATGCCGGCGCCTGCGGCGGCCAGGACGAATCCCAGGTACAGCAGAGGATTCGGAGACGTCTTGGGCGGGTGCATCAGCATTGTGACCAGGACATTTACGAGAGGAGCTCCCGCAAACACAAGCGGCATCACGTAGGTGGGGAGACCTCCCGTCTTGAATGCCCAGATGATGCACACGGCTCCAATCGCTCCGAGCGCGCCGCCGAGCGTAGCCCAAGTGGAACCAGCCGCGCTAAAGCCGCTTAGTTTCCCCTGATATCCCAGCAATATCACCGGCAGCGTCACTCCGATCAAAAAATATGCCAGTCCGACGCACAACAACGCCCGTAAAGGATTGCCAAGCTGCACCTGACCGTTGTGAAGTGCCGGTCCATACATCCCCCAGGAGAGAACCGCGCCGAGTACGAAGATAAGCCAAGCCATGGTTACCTCGCTTGTTAATTTGAAGCCCCCAATTAAAGCAATCCATCCTTACCCCGGTCAATCGATTCCCGCTTAGTGCCTGGTGTTTCAATTCTTGTTAACCACCAAGGCGCCAAGCCAGCCCAACCCGCAACCCGAAAACTCGTAACCCGTAACCGGTAATGACCGATGACCGCGCATTACTATCCCACTTTGACCACCATCAGCGTCAAATCGTCGCTCAGAGGGGACTCTCGGCGGTGAGCGGTAACGTTTTCCAGAAGCCGAGAGCATAATTCCTGAGCGGAGGCCCGGCGGTTCGCCTGCACCGTCAGGATCACGCGTTCTGCGCCGTACTCCTCATCTGAGGAATTGTGCGCTTCGATCAGACCGTCGGTATAAAGTAGAAGAACATCGCCCGGCTTCAGATTGCGGCGTGACTCCTTGTATTCCGCTCCGAAAAAGGCGCCTACAACGGTACCGCCGCGGGTCAATTGCACCACGTTGCCGTCGCCGGTGAAAAGAAGCGGAGGATTGTGCCCTGCATTGCAGTAAGTAAGAACCCTGTTGCGCGAATCCAGCACACCGTAGACGGCCGTCACAAAGCGGTTGTCATCCAGACCTTCTTTCAACAGGTTGTTGACTTTTCGGAAGATAGTGGCGATCGCGTAGTCATTGCGGATCTGCGCGCGCAGAAAAGCTCGGAAGCTTGCCATGATAAGGGCCGCAGACATTCCCTTTCCAACCACGTCTGCGATCACCAGCCCCACGTTATCCTCCGGGAATCCGACAAAATCGTAGTAATCACCCCCTACTCCCGCGGCCGGAATGCTCAGTGCAGCCATGTCATATCCGGGCAAGACTGGAACTTGGGCCGGAAGCAGGCTGAGTTGTACCTGGCGTGCCACTTCCAGCTCGCTCTCCAATCTCTTCTTTGCCAGCAGGTCTTCGTGCAGCAGCGCCTTCTCGATTGTGTAGGCCACTTCCCTGGCGAAAAAGTCCAAGATCTCCCGATCGGCCTCCGCATAGCTTCCCTGCGACCGAAGCCCTATCAGGATCGAGCCGATGGCACGGCCGTCGAATAGGATGGGAGCCTCCAGCCTGGCAGCGAGGCTGTCAATGCCGATCGAGCCCAAATCGGCCGGAGAATACGCCGGCCCGCTGTCCGGAGAGCTCGAGTCGAGCCGGCGCACCAGCGAGCGGTGAAGGTTTTGTGGTCCGTCCGAGAGGCGAATCGCCGCCACGTCGTGCGGAATCAATTGCGCCAGCGTTTTGAGAACCAGATCAAGAGTGGCGTCCAGATTGAGAGACGTTTCTACCTGAGATCGGATTTTGCTCGAGATCTCAAGCAGAAGGCGTAGTTTGGTATCGTCGGTTAGAAGGGTCATCGGTCAGTGGTTGTGGGTCATTGGTCATTGGTCATTGGTCATTGGTCATTGGTCATTCGTCATTCGTCTTGGAGTCTTGGTGGTGCAATTTCTTTTACCACCAAGGCACCAAGCTTCCGAACCTTCATGATGCAAAAATGACCAATCACCGATGACCAATGACGAATGACCAATGACCATCATTCACTTTATGCCTCTGCCCTGCTGCCTTTCCGCTCCGGCCGGATCAGTAGAAAAACCAGTGCCGTTGCCAGCAGCGGAATCAGGCTGGCGACAATCAGGATGGGTTCAAACGAATAATGATCCGAAACGTAACCCACAAGAAAGGTGGACAGAATTGTGCCGATTCCCGCTCCGGTTCCACTCATTCCGCTCACCGTGGCAACCGAGCGGCTGGGATATAAATCCGAGGGAAGCACCAGGACCATGGTCGAAAAAGCGGCGTAGGCAAATGTGGAGATTCCGAAAAAGAACGCGATTGTATATAAGCTCGAGGTGAATATCGTTGGAATCAAAAGCGTCATGCCGAAGCCGCAAAAAAGGATCACTCTCTTCCGGGCGCGCACGACCGGCATGCCTCGGCGGATCAGCCAACTGGAGACTCCTCCGCCGAAAAAATTGCCCAAATCGGCCGCAATAAATGGAACCCAAAATGCGAGCAGTCCCTGCTCCGGCCTGATTCCCTTGGAAACCAGGTAGATGCCAAACCAATCAGTGATAAAAAACCATATCGGGTCGGTCAGTGATCGCCCGAAGATGATCCCCCATGTCTGAGGCAGGCGTATCAGTTGTTTCCACCCTCCGCCCGCCCCTCCCTCATCTGCAGCTTCAACTTCCCGGCGGTCGCGCAGAATCATTTCCCTTTCTTCGGCGCTGATTCGCGGGTGACTCTCAGGTGTGTAATAGGTCAAACGCCAGACGATCAGCCAGAAAAACCCCAGCGTGCCTGTAATAAGGAATGCCGGTCGCCACGTGCCGAAATATTTGTAGAGGGAAATCACCAGCCAGGGCGCAATTGCTCCACCGATCGAGGAACCGCTGTCGAAGAGCGCTACAGCCCATCCCCGTTCCTTCTTGGGGAACCATTCCGCCACCGCTTTCGTTGCCGCGGGCCAATTGGCCGACTCTCCGGCGCCCAGGAGAAAACGAAATGCGAAGAAACTCTTCAGCCCTGTAGCCATGGAGGTGGCCATGGCCACCGCCGAGTACCCCAACACTGTAATAGTGAGACCGCGCCGCGTGCCGATTCGGTCGATTAATCTGCCCGCGACCGTCTGCCCCACCGCATACGCGATCCGAAAACCGTTTACGATGATGCCGTAGTTCTGGTTTGTCCAGCCGTAATCCGTCTTTAGATAAGGGGCCAGAACCGAAAGCGTCTGCCGATCGATGTAATTAATGACGGTGGACGCAAACAACAGTCCGCCAATCCACCATCGCAGATTCGGGATGGTCTTTGTTTGGGCGGGTTCACTCATGCGGTTCTTGCGATGTCCAATTCAAATTAAAAAACTTGAGGACCTGTGAAAAGATTAACCACAAGTTCGCATTCTTCCAATTTTCAAATTCTAGCAAACGTCAACCCCACACCGGGTGCCGCCACCATGACGGCGTTTTCTTTGACTGCCTCGCGCTGCCGGGGCTGGTAGAATTCACGCTGCACGCGGTCGATTAGCGAGCTCACATGTTCCTCGTCGACCATTGCCAGGACTACGCCTCCGAAACCGGCGCCCATCAATCTTGCGCCATAAACGTTTGAATCCCACAGCAGAACTTCCACCAGTTCGTTGATCTCGGGAGTCGAGACCTCATACAGATTTCTCAGGCTGAGATGAGATTCCTTCAGTAGTTTCCCCATTTCCCGCAGTCGCGCTCCCAAAGACGGCCGCGTTTCCTGGTCGCGATGGGCTTCCCCTGCCAGCAGTTGCTCGGCGCGCGCCACTCTTCGCACTTCACCCACGTGATGCAGCGCGCGGGGCCGAACTTTGATTTTTGCAGCCCCTTCTTTAACCAGAGCAGGAAAAGCGCGAGCGCATTCCTGATAGACTGCGTGATGATTCCGTTCCATGTCACTCCAATTCATACTTTCCGGCAATTCATCAATCAGCCGGTCCAGCTCCCGATCAACGCCGCCCGGATTACTCTCAAGCTGCTGCAGCGCGGCACGCCACTTTTCGCCAAATCCATGGCGGTGATTCATCCGGTCCCGGAGAATGAAGGGAATGATGATTCGCGACACGGCTGCGCGTTCATTATAGTGAAGCAGAGCTTCCCTGCCTTTCACAGCGGGATGAGAAAAAAAAGTAACCCAGCGCAGGCTCTTGAAAGGGAGTGTCAAGAGTCGCGCCGTGCCGGCGCCGTGCGAAATATGCACAACCTGACCGCGGTCCGCGACGCAGATGGTAATGTGGTCCATAGCGCCGCCGCGCGTGCCGACAAACCATTCCGCTTTCGCCGAGTCGCGCGCCAGTTCCTCGGGCGGCTCTTCAATTTCATTCACCCGGCGCACGGCCGCTCCTGACAACACCGTGAGCGCCGATGACGAAGAAGCGCCGCTTCCCGCAGGAATGCGCGAGTCCACGAGAAAATCAAAGCCATTGTGAATACGCTCGCCAAACCTGCAGAGCGCAAAAAATACCGCACCTTTCACATAATTTCCCCAGTGCGGCGCCGGCGTCGAAACACTCTGAATATAATGGTCCCACGCCTGAATCGGCTCTGCGGGATCCGCGGCAGCCGGCCCTTCGGACAATTCGAATTGAAAATGACCGCATCTGCCCAGCGTGGAGGCGCCGCGAACGGATCGGTTGCCCGATGGCCGGAACAGCAACAACATATCGTTTTCCGAGTTGGCGAAGGTAATCGAGGCGGTGGGGATGTAGGAAACATAGTCGACGTGCTCACCCAGAATGTTGATGCGTGCCGGCGCGCGCAGCAACCCCGATGGCTCATTTCCATAGATCTGGAGAAATAATTTGCGAGCAGCCGAAATCCGAGCCTGGTCCGCCGCAAAAATTCCGTCCCTGGTTGTTGTATTCATGGGATCTCTCACCACAAAGGCACAAAGAACACGAAGTTAAATTTTGGCAAAGTTTTTCAAAGCCGTCGACGTTCAGGAGCACGTTAGGAGCACGTGCACGTAGACGGCTTTTTGGTTGCCAGCCCATTGGCCGCGCTGTGCCTTTGTGGTGAATTTGTATTTGAATCCCCGCAACTGATTATGGGTTTACTTCCCGCAACTTTACGGGCGCGCCCCCACGGGCCTTACTCAGGTCGGCCGCTTCCATGAAGGCGAGTATTTCCACAGTTTCATCGGCAGGGACCGGCGGGGTTCCGGTCTGAAAAAACTTTACGATTTCCACCACAAGCTCGCGATAGTCGGAACCCTTCGGCGGATCCGATGTAATGACCGCTTTGCTGCCGAATGCGATGGCTCCGTACAGGTGCGAGGCTTCGCCTTCACGCATGGCGCGAATGGTGCCGATGCGCCCATCCTTCCACCGTCCCACCACGACGTCGGCCCCGTCCGAGTAGGTGCGGGATACTGTTTCGCAACCGGTTCCCATCAGCGTGTACAGCGTCTCGACGGTGTGTATTCCGTACCAGAAGAGATCAGGATGATGCGGCTCGGTGGGCGCAGGCCCCCAGGCCATCGCTCCCAGAATACTTCCCAGCTTGGTGTTGTTCTTCAAACCCCGAATATCCGGCGAGAAACGACGGCTCGAGGAGCTGAAAAATGGAGTGCCATACTGGCCGGAGAGCCGGGCGATTTCCCGCGCATCCCGCACGCTTGCCGCAAACGGTTTGTCGATGAAAACTCGTTTATGCGCCGCCAGAACCGGCTTGACCTGCGCAAGATGCGGGCGACCGTCGACGCTTAAAAGCAATACCGCATCCACTCGCCGGCACAACTCTTCGATGGAATCAACCAGCTCCACTCCCCACTTCGATTTGATCTCGGAAGTGAACCTTTCAATGCGAGTGGCGCTGGCTTCAACGTCGGGGCTTCCTCCTTTGTAGGCAGCCACGACGCGGGCGCCGGGAATGCGGTCCGCGGAGGCGCTGTCGTTGAGCAGTCTGGTGAAAGCACCGGCATGGGATGTATCAAGGCCGATAATGCCCACCTTAAGCTCCGGTGAAGCATTCTGGGATTGTGACCTCAAAATGAGTACGTGCAGGCTGGCAACCAGCAGGAGCAGACAGAAGATGGCACGGGCAATCTTAATCATAAACCCTCCTCCGCGACGGCCGCGTCATTGGCGGATTTTGAATCCCCCGGTATATATTGCACATAACCGGCAAGGTTTCCAGTTGCGAGTTTTGGAGGGGTCAGGTCTTCAAAATTCATTTTTTGGCACATCTAGATCCGGATCCCCATCTTCAAATCCAAAAAATGAATTTTGAAGACCTGACCCCTCCAAAACTCCCGGAACCCATCAACATGGACGTAAAAATTCAAATAATGACCGACAGGGACATTCCCGTCGGCGACCGTCTCCGGGAGGCGGCCGGCTGGAACCAGACTGAAAGCGACTGGCGCCGCTTCCTGACTCTGGAACCGAAAGGCTGCTTTGTTGCTTGCGTCGACGGGCAGATTTGCGGGACGGTCACCACTCTGAATTACGAAAATCGAGTTGCCTGGATTGGGATGGTGCTGGTGGATCCTGCATACCAGCGGCGTGGGATCGGGAAAACGTTGCTCGATGCCGGAATCGAATATTTGGAAAGAAAGCAGGTCGAAACGATAAAACTGGACGCCACGCCCATGGGACATGATTTGTACTTGCAGCGCGGTTTTGTCGACGAGTACATGATCGAGCGCTGGGAAGGGGCCGCGGCATCGCAGTCCGAGCAGCCGGCCGATGCAGGCCCGGATTCCGATTTTGGCCCTATGGAATCGGCTGACGTGACTCGAATCTTCGAAACCGATCGAAATGTCTTCGGAGCGGATCGCAGCGCTCTGCTGCATTCCATCTGGAAAGATGGTCCGGCCTTCTCGGCTGCGGCATTCGCCGGCGGCGGAGTTTCCGGTTACATCCTGGGGCGAAGCGGCGCCCGCGCCGTTTATCTCGGCCCCTGGGTGGCGCACAATCGATCAGTCGCGGAAAAACTGTTCGCCTGTTTCCTCAGGCGTGCTTCGGGCGCTAAGATTTTCGTGGACGTGTGCCTCGAGAATCCTCATGCCAGGAGTATCGTTGAGAGTGTCGGTTTTCAATTTCAGCGCCCGCTCACGCGCATGTATCGAGGCTCGAACCGCTACCCTGGCAAACCGCAGTTTGTTTGCGGAATTGCGGGTCCGGAACTTGGATAGGAGGCATTAACATGCTCAATAAAAAACTTTTTCACCACAAAGACACGAAGGGCACAAAGGTCTTCGTGTTCTTAGTGTCTTTGTGGTTCATTTTCTTTTTCCTGCCGGCACAATCTGCCGACAAAGCCGACCTGGTCATCACCAATGCCAGGGTCCTGACCGTAGACAAGAACTTCAGTGTGGTTCAGGCGGTCGCCGTCCGGGGAGACAGATTCATTGCCGCGGGAACAAACGAGCAGATCCGGAAATGGGCAGGGGCCAACACTCAGGTCATCGACGCGCGCGGGAAAACCGTGATCCCCGGGATCATCGAGAGCCATTCTCATTCCACCGACGTGGCGCGGAATGAAGCCGTGCAGAAGTACGAAGAAATGACTTCCATCCCCGTGATGCAGGCGTGGGTGCGACGCATGGCGGCAAAAAAACCCGCCGGCGAATGGATCGTGATCCCGCGCGCTTATCCAACAAGACTTCAGGAACGGAGGTTCCCCACCCGCGCGGAACTGGACGCCGCCAGCAACCGCCATGCGGTGGTGATGGATGGAGCCTACAGCCACGTGCTCAACGGCCTGGCGCTGGAAAAGGCGGGCATCAGGCGCAATTCTCCTGCCCTTGCCGTGGGTGAAATCGACCGGGACAGCCAGGGAAATCCCACCGGCCTGCTTCGAAACGCGGGCAAATACCTGGCACGGTTTCTTCCTTCCTCAAACGCTTCCCGGGAGGAAGTGTTGAACAAGATGGCGGAAGTGCATCGCGTATATGCGTCCGTGGGGATCACCAGCGTGATGGAGAGAGGTGCGTCGCTTGACGACTACCGTCTTTATGAAGAGCTGCGCCGGCAAAACCGGCTGTTGCTGCATTCGCGAGTCACCCTGCGGATTCCGGGCTCTTCGGGCCCCGAGACCGAGCAGTTTATCCAGAGCCTCCCTTTCAAGCCGGGGTCAGGCGATGAGTGGCTCTCGCCGGGGCCGCTGAAAATAGTGGTCGACGGCGGAATTTTGATTGGAACCGCTTTTATGCGCGAACCCTACGGGGCCAAAGCAATGCCGCTGTACAACCTTTCGGATCCGAATTATCGCGGCAGCCTGACTTTGAAGCCTGAAGCGGTGCGCGAAATCATTACGGCGGGTCATCGCCTCGGCTGGCAGATGTCCTCTCACGTCACGGGAACTGCCGGAGTCGACATTGTGCTGGATGGAGTGGAAGCGGCCGGCAAAGCAAAGCCGATCGAGAAGGCCAGATACAATTTGATCCATGCCTACTTTCCGGACAAGCAGGTGGCCGCGCGCGCGCGCAAGCTCGGGGTTTGCGTTGACACGCAACCAGCCTGGTTCTACAAAGACGCTGACAGTCTGGCAACAGCCCTGAGCAGCGACCTGATGCGGCGCTTCATCGGCATGCGCGAATGGCTCAACGCGGGTGTCACTGTCGTTGCCAATACGGACCACATGTTGGGAATGGACCCGAATACGGCTCTCAATCCGTTCAATCCGTTTCTCACAATGGGCGTTATGGTGACGCGAAAAACTCAGGGAGGCCAGGTCATCAGTGAAGAGCAGAAAGTTTCCCGCGAGGAAGCGCTTCGCATGATGACGATCAATGCCGCCTACCTTACCTTCGATGAAAAGCTGAAGGGATCCATCGAGCCGGGAAAGCTGGCCGACCTGGCCATGCTTTCGGATGACTTTCTGAAGTGCCCGCCAGACAAGATCAGGGATATCCGCCCGGTCCTGACCATCGTCGGCGGTCGCGTTGTCTACAAAAAGGAATAGCCGGAAGGCTTCCACGCCAACCGAACCGCGCGCGTAAGCAAGCGGACTCTCGATGTCATTGGTCATTGGTCATTAGTCATTGGTCATTGATAATCGGCGAGCGGTCAGATGTTCAGCCCTCAGAAGGCAGAGGCAATAGTTCAATTTGTAACTGGTGACCACTGATGCGCGATTATGCCCGATGACTAATGACCAATGACATCAAGAGTCCGCTTGCTTACGCGCGCGGTTCGGTTCTTGGCAGGGCCGCTTACGCCTTCAGCCACCGATCCAGGTTTTCTTTGACGAACGCGTCATCGTTCAGGTGGGGATAATTTTTGTAGACGCGGTCGATCTCTTCCATCTGCCCTGGTGAAAGGTCCTCGGCGGGATTCAGACACCAGCGGCCCGCCATCAATCCCTGCCTTCGCAGTACTTCATGCAATCCGGCAATGCACCCGGCAAAGCCGTTTGCGGGGTCAAAAAATGCGGCATTGCTGTCAGTCACCTCGGCAGACTGCGCCAGAATATCTGCTGTATTGCGGCATCCATCGCGTCGCGATTGAAGGACCGTGTCCAGCAACTCTGCTGCCCTTTTTGTCCACACCGCCCAGTGCCCGAGAAGGCCGCCCGCGAAGCGCAGGCTTGCGACTTTCCCGCCTTCGCTGATCCGGAATTCCGTCACAAGATCGGCCACAATGTTGTCATCGTTTCCCGTGTAAAGAGCCACCTCTCCGGAGCGGCCGCTGCCGGCAAGCGCGCGCAGCACATCCAGTGTCTGGTATCGATTGAACGCGGCCACCTTGATTGCCGCCACGTTCTCAATTTCCAGAAAGCCACGCCAGAAGCTGTAGGCGAGCAGCCGCCCTCCCGCGGCCGGCTGCAGATAAAAACCGAACAGCGGAATGATTTCAGCGACCCTTCTGCAATGCGCCAGTAGTTCTGTTTCAGAAACCTGTGCCATTGCGCCAAGGCTCAGCAGGCCCAGGTCGTAGCCGATTTCATGCGCTTTTAGCGCTTCCTTGACGGCCTGATCCGTTGTGCCGCAGATGCCGGCAACGGTTACGATTTTTTTCCCGCCCTGACGTTCGCATGATCGCACGGCCTCAATGCCCAGCTTCAGGACCGGCTCGAACAAACCGATGCGCGGATCGCGAATGGCAAACTGTGTGGTGTGAACTCCGATGGCGACCCCGCGCGCGCCGGCGTCGCAGTAGTAACGGGTCAACGCGATTTGCCGCCTTTCATCCAGCCGCCGGTCGCCGGTCAGCGCCAGCGGATGCGCCGGAATAACGATTCCGGCCCGTAACATTGCGCTGATCTCCGGGCTGAGCATAGGGAACCGTGGCACGGCTCAATACCTTCCGTTGATCACTTCAAATTTGGTTGGTTTGTCCAGCGTCGCGCCGCCGGCCTCGATCCAGTGCGCGATCCATTCCATCAGCGTCGGCAGCGAAATCTCAGGAAGCCCGAGCAGCTTATGGCAAAGCGAGGCGTCGCTGAGCAGCGCTCCCGCCGCCGGTTGCCCCTCAAACCGAAGGGGCTTGCGAAATTTGTCGGAGAAAAACTCGGCTGCCGAGCGAATGGAGATCCTCTCGGGACCGGTGACATTCAACACACGCGGCGGCGACTGGCAATGTTCCAGACTGCGAAATGCGTAGGAGTTCGCATCACCCTGCCACAGGGCGTTTACACAGGGAACGGTAAGCTCAATCGGCCGGCCGCCCCAAACCCACTGCGCGACATCCACCAGCACGCCGTAACGGAGGTCGATGGCGTAATTCAATCGGAAGATCAGGCACGAGGCGCCGTTCTCGCGCGAGAAGTATTCAAACACTCGCTCCCGGCCAAGACATGATTGCGCGTATTCTCCTACCGGAGCGGGCGCGTCGCTTTCCACGGACCCGCGCGAATCAGACGGAACAAACGGGTATACATTCCCGGTGGAAAAAACCACCACGCGCGAGGCGCGGAAACGCGCGCCGACAAGAGCGGGCGCCACGGTGTTAATCGCCCAGATGAGATCCGATCTGCCGGTCGATCCAAATTTTCTGCCCGCCAGAAAGAGCACATTTTCACAACCGGGAAGGTGGCCAACTTGCTTCTCGTCGAGCAGATCACAGGAAATAGTATCAATTCCTTGCCGCTCCAGATCGTCTCTGGCTTGCCCGTCGGAAAAGCGGGAAACAGCGAACACCCTTCGCGTTGCGCCCACCGAATCAAAAGCGCGCCTTACGCGGAGGGCGAGTGAAGGGCCCATTTTGCCGCCCGCTCCAAGAATCATCACATCTCCGGTCAAACGGCGCGCGCATTCCAGGTCGGCGGCGTTGGGGCGTGACAGCAATTCCTCCAGCTCGCTTTCGTCTCGCGGCGGCCGAATAGAAGTCTTGCTGTTCTCTTGTTCGGATTTCACTTTGCTTCCTTGCAAGCAGATTCCTGCTTATTGAATATCACGGTGTTTTGCAGGGGAGCAAACGGAGAGTCGTTTTCACAAATATTAGAGCTTGCCACGAAGACACGAAGACACGAAGTTTAATGATTCAATTAGAATTCCCACTTCTGCGATAACCGGGTTGGGCTGCGAGAAGTATCATTTCAAGACAATACCGGTCCTTCGTGTCTTCGTGCCTTCGTGGCCAGCATTCCGCAGCCAAATCTCCGTTTACAAATTCAGTAATCGCGGAGACAATCTAGGGCCAACCCTCACGCGCGACAGGAGAAAAATGCAGCTCAAGCTCATCGACTGGTCCATTGTAGCCGTCTATTTCGCCGCCAGCCTGCTGGTAGGGCTCTTCTTTACAAAGCGCGCCAGCCGTGACACCGAACAGTACTTTCTTGCCGGACGTTCGATCCCCTGGTGGCTGGCAGGCGTTTCCATCGTCGCCACCACGTTTTCCTCCGACACGCCGCTGCTGGTCACCGGAATTACCGCCCGCGGCGGCATCGCGGGCAACTGGGTCTGGTGGGCCTTTGCGCTTTCGGGAATGCTCACCGTCTTCTTCTTTGCCCGGTTGTGGCGCCGCGCCAATGTAATGACCGACGTGGAATTCGCTTCCATCCGCTATTCGGGAAAAGGCGCCGACTTTCTGCGAATCTTTCGAGCCGTTTATCTGGGACTTCCCATCAACGCGATTGTCTCAGGCTCGGTGACACTCGGGATGGTAAAGATTCTCAAAATTACCGTCGGTGTGAATGAAATCGTGGCGGTGCTGGTATGTTTTGCGATCACAACGATTTATTCCACGTTAGGCGGTTTCCTGGGTGTCCTGTGGACCGACTTTTTTCAATTCTTCCTGGCGATGATCGGATCCATCGCTCTCTCTTACTTTGCAGTCAGGGCTGTGGGCGGATTGGATGCATTGCCCGCTGCTTTGTCGCGAACCCATGGCTCGTCGGAGAATATATTGAGCTTCCTTCCCTATGCGGAATCGGCCTACCTTCCGCTGGTTTCACTGGCGGTGTTTTTTACCGTGCAGTGGTGGGCTGTCTGGTATCCCGGCGCCGAACCGGGCGGCGGCGGCTACGTGGCGCAGCGCATGTTTGCCGCAAAAGATGAAAAGTCTTCGCTGCTGGCAACTCTCAGCTTCAACGTGATGCACTACACACTTCGGCCCTGGCCCTGGATCCTCACCGCTCTGGCGGCAATGGTTTACTACGCCGGGAATCCGGCAGTACAGGCAGATCCGGAATCGGGATACGTGCGCTTGATCGTCGATGTGCTGCCACACGGCTGGCGCGGGGTCCTGGTGGCGGCAATGATGGCGGCCTATATGTCGACCATCTCGACGCAACTGAACTGGGGCGCTTCCTATCTGGTCAACGACGTTTACCGGCCTTACATCCGCAAGGATGCCGCCGAAAAGCATTACGTTCTGATTTCAAGAATCGCCTCGGTGACCATTATGATTTTCACCGGACTGGTGGCTCTCAAGCTGGGCCATGTGACCCGCGCCCTCGATATCCTGCTTTCCATCGGGGCCGGCACCGGACTGGTACTGATCCTGCGCTGGTACTGGTGGCGCGTCAACGCCTGGTCGGAAATCTCGGCTATGATCGCCGCAGCAGTTGTTTCCCTGACGCTGCAGTATGCATTCGGGCCGGAAGCATTCGGACTTTCCAACACGCCGCACGATCTGCAGGTCTTTTTCGCGTATTCGCTGCTGATCACCACTGCCATCGTTACGGTAGTCTGGCTGGCTGTAACCTACATGACCAAGCCGGTCGAGCAATCCAAGCTGGTCGCGTTTTATCGCAGGACCCGACCGAACAAAGCCGGATGGAAACCAGTGGCACGGCTTGCCCCGGACGTGGTGTCGACCGAAGGGGGAAAAGTCGCCCTGGTGCAATGGGTGCTTGGTTGCGGCTTGATTTATTTTTCCCTGTTTGGCGTCGGGCAGATCATTTTCGGCCGGTGGTTGATCGGGTTGATCTTCAGTGCGTTGGCTCTGGCGTGCGGCTACGGCATCTTCCTTGGGCTTTCGCGCAAGGCCGACGATGATTTGTGGAGAAAATCGTGAGCGCAGATGTTGGTCATGCGGAGAGACGGCCCGAGGGCCGTCTCGGGCGAAGTCGACGGCAGGGCAATCACGGGACATTTCCTGAGACGGCCCTCAGGCCGTCTCTCCGACCTAAACCTCCAGCTCCCCCACTCTCCCACTCCCCCACTCCCCCACTCCCCAGCTCGCTCCTGCTCGCTCTACTCCTGCTGGCCTCCGGCGCGCTTGTGCGCGCGGCGGAGCCGGCTCGCGTTTGGGAAGCTCCGCTGGTCATTCCCACCTACGAAGTTGGAGCCCCCAATCCCAATCCTCCATTGCTCGAATCGCAAAGGCGTCGCTGGCATCCAATTTATCCTTACCCGATGCTCGACACGCTGACGGGAAAGAAGATCGAAAAGTCATACCGCGCCGTGTATCTGGAGAACGAATATTTGCGGGTGGTGGTATTGCCCGACCTGGGCGGGCACCTGTACGAAATCTTCGACAAGACCGCCAATCGCGACGTGCTTTATACCAATCATGTGATCAAGTACGCGATGGTGGCGATCCGCGGCGCCTGGGTTTCGGGCGGGATCGAATGGAATTTCCCCGACGGGCATACGCTGACCACAGTCTCGCCGATCGATTACGCCACGCGTGTAGATGACGAAGGGGTCGCTTCCGTCACTGTGGGCGATACCGAAAGGGTTCAGCGCATGCAGTGGGCGGTGGAAATCCGCCTGCGGCCGGGATGGAAAACCGTGGAGACGGAGGTCACGCTCAACAACCGGCGTGAACTTCCCGGGCGCTACTGGTTTTGGGCCACCGCCGCCGCTCCCGCAAAAAACGACATGCGCTTCGTGTATCCGATGCGTGAGGCTTACCCGCACACATTCTGGCCCGTGTTTTCGTTTCCGCGCGAGAAAGGGGTCGACATCGGAACTTATCGTGAAGTTCCCAATCCCCTTTCTCTTTTTGCGCGGAATTCGCTGCGCGATTTTTTCGGCGTCTATTACGAAAAGTCGGACTGGGGAGTGGTGCATGTTGCCGACCACCGCGAAGTCCCGGGAAAGAAGAGCTGGACATGGGGGACAGACGATACGGGGAACATCTGGATTGAAAAACTGACGGACAACGACGGGCAATACGTCGAATTTCAAGCCGGCCGCTTCGAAACGCAAATGGAACATGAATGGATGGAGCCGCACCGGGTGGAACGGTTCACCGAATACTGGTTCCCGGTGAACGGCATGGGCGGCGGCTTTGACGAGGCGACCCGTGAAGCGGCGCTCCATGTCGTCGTTGAAAGACAAAGCCTGCGCGTTTCCGCCAATGTAAACCGCGCCTTTGCCGACGCCGAGCTGCTGATCGAATCAGAAGGAAGGCAAATTGCCCGCAAAACCGTACAACTGGATCCGGCCAGCACGCTTACCGCCACGTTCGATCTTGCCGGCTCTGACAATCGGCCCGTCGTTGTGACGCTTCGGACTCGCGAGGGGCGCGAACTGCTCCGCTACCGGAGCGACACCCCTGCCGATGGCAATCCGGAATTCAAGCCGGCCACACGCCCTGCCGTCGACCAGGCGGTGGACGGCAGCGCCGAGCAGTCGTTTTTTAAGGGACTGGTGGCCGACAAGGAAAGCAGGGACCTGGTGGCGCGCGCTGCGTACCGGGAAGCCTTGAAGCGGGATGCCGGATTTGCGCCGGCTCATGTCGCGCTGGGCCTGTCCTACCTGCGCACCGGGGAATACGACACGGCAGCCGAGCACTTGAATGCCGCTTTGAGAAGGAATCGGTATCTCAACGAAGCGCATTATTATCTCGGTTTGGTGCGCCGGGCGCAGGGCCGTATGGTAGAAGCCGGTGATCACCTGACGCGTGCCGCGCGCGCCGGTTACCGCGAAGCGGCGGCGCGTTACACGCTCGGGGAGATGGCGCTTGCGGCAGGCAAACCCGATGATGCCCTCGGCCTGCTGGCGCAATCGGTGGCACTCAATCCCAAAGATGTCAAAGCCCGCGCGCTGCTGGCGATGGCCGAGCGCAAGGCGGGCAGGATCGAGCAGGCCCGCAATCGAATCGAAGCCGTGGTACGCGACATGCCGATCGATTACTTGGCGCTGCACGAACAGTACGCGACTTTTGCGGCGCCGGCGGACAAAAGCAAAGCCGATCAGGCGCGCGCCGAGCTGTGGCGCTTGCTTTCACGCGAGCCGGATTCTGTGCTGGAACTCGCGTTCGACTATGCCGGGGCCGGACAACTTGACCAGGCTCGCGCCATTCTGCAGGAGTCCATCGACCGCGGCCCCAGGCTCGCGGCCGGCCGCGAGGCCATGGCGGCCGCTGACGACAGGATTTCTCCCGTCTACCCGATGCTCCGCTACGCTCTCGGCTATTTCCTCGAAATCACCGGAGATATGCCGGCCGCGCGGCAACAGTACGCGCTGGGCGCCGCTGCAGATCCCGCATTTGTGTTTCCGCACCGCCTGGAAGAAATCCAGATCCTGCAGCACGCCCTGGCAGCCAATCCCGGCGATGGAAGGGCGGCTTACTACCTGGGCAATGCGCTGGCTTCAAAGTACCGGTCCGCCGAGGCGCTGGAATCCTGGAAGCAGGCCGTCAGGCTGGATCCGGGCAACCCGGTCGCGCGTCGAAATTTAGCCAGGGCGCTTATGACCGAAGCATTGGAACATTCCGGGCGATCAGCCGCGAAAAACAGAGAGCGCGCGACAACCGGGACAAAGCCAGGCGAGACCGGAGGTAAACCGCGCGACGCCAGCGCGCCGGACGACATGACCCAGCGAGCCATAATGGAGTATGAACAAGCCATCCGGCTTGCGCCGAACGATCACCATTTGTACCTTGAGCTGGACCGGCTGCTGGCCGCAAATCGCCAGGTGCGACGGCGCATCGAATTGCTCGAATACGCGCCCGCAGCGGCGCGCTCGCAATCATCCCTCTCTCTCGCCCTGGCGGCCGCTTACGCCGACGCGCAGCGTTATGAGGATGCCGCGCGAATTCTGGAACAGAATTCGTTTGTCACAGGCGAGGGCGAAAATTCGGCGCTGGGTGTTTACAGAAACGCGCACCTGGGGCTGGCGCGCGGGCATCAAAAGGCAGGCCGCCACGCGCAGGCTGCCGCCGAATTCGTGAAAGCGACCGAATTTCCACGAAACCTGGGCGTCGGCCGTACCTCCACTCAATCGCAAGCGAAAGAATATGTCGCCGCAGCTCGCGAATATGAGCTGGCGGGCAAAAGCGCCGACGCGGAAGCGCTCTGGCGGCGGGCGGCCGATGAGCCTTTGAAATCCCCGGTGCAACCTTCCGAGCCCTGGTCGGAACATTATTACTACAAGGCGCTCGCGCTGGAGCACGTCGGCCGGCGCGATGAAGCACGAGCCCTGTATATGCGGCTTGCCAATCTGGCCAATGATGAAATGATGCTGCGCGCAGAGTCGGGTCCTCCGGAAGGCGCGATTCGCTTTGTGCTTTCCGCTCTCGGACTCAAGGCGCTGGGAAGAATCCAGGACGCCCGCGCCGCCGTTGAGCGAGGCCTGAAACTGGAACCCGGCAGCGAAAGATTGCGAGAATTGCAGAGAAGTTTGAAAGCGAATTGACGGTTGTGAAACTCCAGCGCGCTGCGAAGCAGCGCTACAGTACCGCGATCCGTAAGGTCGCGGCGCGCCCACCGGCCGAGTCTCATGCCAAGCTGTCCGGGGGCTTACGCACCCCGGCTACAATTCTTTTCGCCCGCGTCGCGGGCGAGAGAATGTAAAATTGAACGCTGGATCATTTAATAGAAACCACCAGGGCACCAAGCCAGAAAAAACGGGATTGAGATTATGAAGTTCTGCATTCGTATTTTTTTCGGCATCCTTTTTCTTTCCATCATCTGCCTGGCGGAAGATAAACCGCAGCCGGCCGTCAATCTGCTCGCCTGGGATAATTCCAGTCCGACCGGCGGGTGGACGCCGGGGGCGCCGCGCGACGAGATTGCTCCCACGATGTCCGCCGACACGGCAAAGCGCGAGCTGAGCGTCTTTGGAAAAGGCCTGAAGGGTTGCGCCGGTTACTGGCGCAGGACCATTCCGGGAATCCGCGCCGGCGCCGTGTACCGGTTCAGGGCCACCGTAGACTCAAAGCAGCTCGTTCGCCCCGCCGAGACGCTTCAGGTGCTGGTCGGTTGGAAGGTTCCTGATTTTAACTGGCGCTCCACGGGCCGCAACGTGCCCGAATATGCGGCTCAATTTCGCCAGCTCTCTGCCGGCAGCATCGAAGTGACGCAACTATTTAAGGCGCCCCAAGGGGCAAGCGCCGCGGACATCGAGCTTTGGTTCCGTTGGAATCCCGATGCGCGCGTGGCATGGAAAGACCTGAGCTTGACGGAGGCGCGCGAACAGCCGCACCGTAAAGTTCGAATCGCGACTGTTTACTGGAGAAACTCGGGACCGACGGATCTGGAAAACAACCTGAAGTTCTTCCTGCAGAAAATCGATCAGGCTGCCACGGCCCGTCCCGATATTATCCTGCTGCCGGAGCGCTTCAAGAAGGTTGGGACGCGGCTGGAGGATGCGCAGTTGGCCGAACAGATTCCGGGCGGAAAAGTCTTCAACCTGCTTGCCGAACGGGCGCGGCGCTACAAGAGCTACGTCATTTATGGAGACACGCTGCGAGAGGCGCCGTACCTGTATAACGTGGCCGTGATCATCGACCGGAAGGGAAAACTGGCGGGAATTTACAAAAAAGTGCAATTGCCCATCGACGAGGCGATGTCGCTGACGCCGGGAGACGATTTTCCGGTTTTCGATCTGGATTTCGGCAGAGCCGGCATGTTGATCTGCCACGACGCCGCTTTCCCGGAGCCGGCGCGCATTCTGGGGCTGAAGGGCGCCGAAGTCGTATTCGTCCCCATCTGGGGAGGCGACACCGGCACGCAGCAAACGCGGGCCGCCGAGAATGGCTTGTACTGGGTCACTGCCGGATTCGATATTCCGAGCATGATCATCGCGCCCGACAAAAAAATACTTTCCAGTACCTGGAAGAATCAGGGAACGGGAGTGGCTTTCGCTGAAATTGACCTGGACGAACCGATTCGCCAGGACTGGATCGGCAACTGGCGCAATGCCGTCTGGCAGCAGCGCCGCCCCGGGGCATATAAGCCTTTGGTGGACAAATAGCTCCCCAGCCCGCCCGCTGTTTGGGCGGGCGACAGCCTGTAGCCCACGGCGCAGCGAAGCGAAGCCGTGGGGACCGGTCCCAATTCAAACCGAAACAAGCCCGCCCGGTTTTTGGGCGGGCGAGCCGCCGGAGGCTCGTCATCGCCTGATTTTATGGGCTCTTAACAGTTTCTCCAACTCCTCCTTAAAGCTCATCTTTCGGTGATGAAACTCCTGATTACGGATGTATCGGCGAATTTTATCGACTTGGGACTCGCTTACGGTGAAGGCTGCATACCCCACTTGCCAGGCAAAACTGGGACAGAAATTCTTCATCCATCCGGACGAATCCGATTTGAGCTTTCCAACAAAATCGGCCACACAAATTGTGGGCGCTAATAACGCCAGGGCGTGCGCATGGTCGTCGACTCCTCCCACCTGGAGGGAAACACCGCCGAGGCCCCGGATCGTCCCGCCGAGGTACTCGTGGACTCTGTCGCGGATTTCTTTTGGAATCAAGGACCGACGGTCCTTGGTTGCAAATAGAATGTGGTAGAGCAGATTAGTGTATGAATGTGCCATCGCATATACAGAACTGGGCTGCTGTGAAATCTGCGAAAGAATCTTCGATGGAGGGAAAAAAACCTGCTGTCGCCCGCCAAAAAACGGCGGGCTCATACGATGATTGGTACGCATTCCCACGGCTACGCTTCGCTCCGCCGTGGGCTACAGGCTGGCGCCCGCCCCGAAAACGGGCGGGCTGGGCGTGTTGGATAATCGTTTCCCCACGGCTACGCTTCGCTCCGCCGTGGGCTACATGCTTATCGCCCGCCCCGAAAACGGGCGGGCTGGTCTCCATTGGAACGGGCCTTCCCACGGCTCCGCTTCGCTGTGCCGAAAGCTAGATTGCTGACGCCCTCCCCAAAAAAAGGGGCTGGCTGCCTCGGTGATGAATTGTGGCATTACTCCTCTCGCACCACCACAATCCTATCTGCCGCTATACTGCTCATCCTTATTACCTTCCCCGACGGCCACTTCACCACCAGCTCCTTGACTACATCGACTTTCCCCAACCCGAAGTGCGCGCGGAAATCATTTGAAGACGCAAAGCTTCCCCCCGCCTTCACTTCCCGGATCTGTTTGCCCTGGGAAGTTTCCACTGAGATCCTTGCGCCCACTCCACGTCGATTGCTCCGCGTGCCGGCCAACTTCACCTCGATCCAGTGATTCCCCAGCTTTCCCTGATTCATCAGCAGCACCGGAGCCTCATCCAGGGCTGTCACCGCCACGTCCATCCATCCATCATTGTTGAAGTCGGCAAACGCGGCGCCGCGGTTGGATCTCTTGATCTTCAACCCGGATCCGGCGCGTTCCGTCACGTTCCGGAATTTTCCCGAGCCGTCATTCAGGTACAACTTGTTTTGCTGGCGGTAAGTTGTCTTAAACCCGTGCGGATCCACCTGGGGATAAATATGACCGCTGGCGATGAACAGATCCTTGAACCCATCATTGTTGAAGTCGACAAACCCCGCTCCCCAGCTCAAATCCGGCTGGCTGTCGGCCGCAATTCCGGTATCGTAGGAAGCGTCCGTAAAGAATCCCTTTCCGGAGTTGTGATAGATGGTGTTGTAGTCGTCTGAAAAATTGGTGACCACAATGTCCAGCCACCCGTCGTTGTCATAGTCTTCGAAATCGACTCCCATACCGGCCTGCTCGCGGCCGTCTTCACTGTAGGCGACACCGGTCTGGACGGCCAGGTCGGTGAAAGTGCCGTCGCCGTTGTTGCGATAGAGATAATTAGGCGTGCTGTCGTTGGCGACGAAGAGATCGGGCTTTCCATCGTTGTCATAATCTCCCCAGACCGCTCCCAGGCCGTAATACCCGTTAGGATCGCCGACGCCGGCCGCCTGTGAAACATCGGTAAACGTCCCGTCTCCATTGTTTCGATACAGAACGTCGCCTGCGCCTTTCAAACCCCGCGGACCGCAGGCGACTGGAATTCCCTTGTAGAAGCAGAACTTTCCCTCTGTGGGAAGATGATTAATGTCGTAATCCAGATAATTGACTACGAACAGATCCAAATCGCCGTCGCCGTCGTAATCGGCCGCGGCCGCTGCCGATGACCAGCGGGGATCTCCCACGCCCGCGCGGCTCGTCACGTCGGTGAAAGTTCCGTTGCCGTTGTTGCGATAAAGAATGTTCGGGCCGTAGTTGGTGACGTAAAGGTCCTCCCATCCGTCATTGTCGTAATCGAAAACCAGCACGCCTTTCCCCCATGCCCCTCCCGGCACGCCGGCGGCGCGAGTTACATCAGTGAACGTTCCATTGCCGTTATTTTTGTACAGAGCGTTGTGAAGATTTCTCCGCCCCGAGCGAAAGCCCTCGACCGTTCCGCCGTTGACGATGTACAGG
>DASXQR010000108.1:0-6551 GCA_036507075.1 Acidobacteriota bacterium
GAGCTCTGACGCGGCATGCCGCGTCGCTACGGTAGAGCCGGCCGGGTGCACGACGGCTATCTTAAATTGCTGAAGCGAACGACATCGGCGGTGACGACGCCGCGCGAGCATGCGAGCGTGCGGCTTGCGGGCAACCAGTCAAAAAGGAAGATCCTGTCGGCGGCGAAGTTCGTGACTTGAGTTGGGCAGGGACTTGCTTTTGCCCGGCCAATATTGACCGATGAAGTCCCGCAGACCTAAAGCAGACGCCAGCAAGGTACAGCCGAAAGCGATAAGGGCGCGCTGGAGGCCTGTTGCAGAGAGAAGCTCGAGCAACTTGAAAGTACGGTCCAATCCTTTGCTGCGGAGGTACCAAAAGCAACGGGCAAATACCGCAACCTGAACCTGATTCTGGCAGGCGTCCGGCTCCTTCGGCTTCGCGTCCGCCCCAATCCCGGCAACCTGACCAATCCCTGCAGCTTCGGCAAAGTCCTTGATGTCGGAGGCTCGGCCTCCAACGTCCGACTCGAACTGCGGATTGATCCTATGCTGGACATCCAGCAGTGCCGGCTGCTCAGTATCGGGATGGTTCGCCCGAAGTGGCGCATTGGCGGGCTTAACCTCAAGCCCCTGCAAAATGATCTCGACAAGGTCGCCAAAGAGATGATCGAAGATGCCTTGACTTTGGGAAGCGAGGTCGTTTTGGCCGGCCCGATCCAGACGACGATTAATCGCAGTTTACGAATCGTAGGTGGCGAGTGTAAGGTAATTGCCGAGGGCAAGGTCCAGTAGCGCATAATTATTCAACCGCAGCAGAATGGCTGATCGTGAAGCCGCGTACTGACTCGTAGCTAGGACTGCCCTGTTCCTAACATTCGGGGGGGGAAGAAAATGGAATTCAAAGGCAAACACGCTCTGATTACGGGAAGCTCTCGTGGAATCGGAAGAGGGATCGCTCTGAAACTGGCGCAGAAAGGCGCGAAAGTCGCCATCCATTACCACAAGAACAAAGACGCCGCCGCCGAAACGCTGGCCAAAGTTCGCAGTCACGGATCGGACGGATTCGTAGTACAGGCGGACGTTTCCAAATGCGAGGATGTCCGCCGCATCTTCGAAAAAACCAAAAGCGAGTTCGGATCGCTGGATGTTTTCGTCAGCAACGCGCGGCCGGACCTGTCCGAGTTTTACCAGGTGCCGATGGAGATCACACTGGAGCAGTGGGACAAGGCCCTCGATTCACAGGCAAAGGCCTTCCTGGTGGGCGTTCGTGAAGCAGTTTCACTGATGCGCGACGGCGGAAGAATCATCGCCATTACTTACACTCCAAGCGGGCGCACCGGAAGCTGGCAGCCATGGATTGCCATGGGATCGGCCAAAGCTGCGCTCGATTCGCTGTGCCGTTATTTTGCCGTAGCTTTGGCAAAGCGCGGGATCACCGTTAATGCGCTCAGTCCCGGTCTCACCGAAGACAGCGTGCTCAATACGCTGCCGGAACAGGTTCAGGATTTGGCGAGGCAATGGCACATGAGCGGATGGACACCGGCAGGCCGGTTGGGGACTCCGGAGGATGTAGGAAACGCCGTCGCCCTGCTTTGTTCGGAAGAAGCAAGCTGGATTACCGGTCAAAGCATTGCCGTGGACGGCGGCGCGTCGCTGATGGACACGGTATTCCCGCTGGAAATTCAGCGAGGCTAGAGTAATTTTTGCTTTCGCGCCTTCGCGCCTTCGCGGTTGACTTTTCTTACGTTCCCCAAGGCCCGTTGGGCAGGCCGATTAATGGCGCTTGAAGAACTGGATCGCCCGTTCATGCTTTTGGGCCGCCGCGCGTGTTCCGAATGTTCCAAGATTTCTTCGTTTTCCGGTCTTGGGGTTCTTTTTTCGCGAATATAAGCGGTATTTTCCGGATTTCAGTTTTCTTATCATTTCACATGTACCTCATGCGATGTCGTTGGTTCTGTTAGTCGGGTGCTTTGTCCGGCCACACTCAGCGCTTCAGCCAGTCCAGCGCTTTGCACCCGCTACACCCAGCGCTTCAGCCAATCCCAGGCCTCAGCCTGCATCTGCAGGTTGAATTCATGGGGAGCGTCGAAAAGCCGGCAGCGCTGACGCTCCGAAAACGCGGCTTTGGCGTAACAACGTTCGATTTTTTCAAACGCCGCCTTCACGCCGTCGAGCGCGAACAACCCATCTCTGGAACCATTGATCACCATCATCGCGCGCGGCGCAATCAGGGCGGCCAAGTCCGGAAAATCCAGAAAACGGTAAAGACCGACGAGATGGAAAGTCAGGCCGATGGTGTGAATGACCTGATGATGGATCTGAGACGCGTACGAGGTCATCCAGCCGACGTCGACGGCCGCTTTGATCCGCTCATCGAGCGCGGCCAAAAGGAAGCTGCGATAGCCGCCCACCGAAAGCCCAACACAGCCGAGCCGTTTGCTGTCAACCTCAGGACGCGAGGCCAGGTAGTCGAGAGCCCGGATATCATCCCACAGGATCACGCCGGGCCAGGTAATGCCCGCCGCGAACAAGCTTCGTGCCACCAGTGATTCATTCTCCTGAGAGCGACGGTTGAAGGCCCTGACCTCCTCGCTTGTCATGGTTACCGGGTGCTTTTTGAACGCAGGCGGGTCTTCGTCCAGAATCATGCGCCGCTCGCCCCAATAGAACATGTCAGTGGTGATCACAACGTAGCCGCGCCGTGCCAATTCGGTGGCAATACTTTTGCCCTGATAGGCCTGCTGCTTGAAAGCCTTTAACTCGGGATGCTCGTCGTCACTCTCCACTATCTTCTCTTTGCCCCAGAGGTAAAAGGCGCCGTGGCAGTGCAGCGCGACTATTCCGGGCGCCGGCAGCTTCACTCCCTTCGGCACCAGTACAAAGGCCGGCACGCGTAGATCGGGAGTTGTTTGAAAAGTCAGATATTCCTCGACGTAATCACCCCTGTCGGTGCGCCGGATCAGTTGCGGCCGGGCTGCGACGGGCGGCGGCGCATAGAAAAGATGCTGAAACACTCTTGAACGCGCCTGTTGCTGCCAGCTTTTCAAATCACGAAACCTGGCATTTAGAAAGGAGAGTTCCAGAGGTGAGCGGTCCGCCTGGCTCTTGACAAAGGGATAAAGATTGCCGATGTGAGAACCTTTCTCCGAGGCAGCCGTTGACTGGCCAGACTCATTTGTACTGAACGGAGCGCCGGCAAGCAGTGAAGTGCCGGCGAGCCATTTATGAAATTCTCTCCGTGAAAGCTGCATTTGTTACTCCTTTCACACCTGCGATATAAGTTAGTGAATAAAGAATCTCTCTCCAATTATAGGAAGGATGCGAAGTTACCGAGGTGTACAAGCAGGTCATCAGGGCTTATTACAACCAGAAACTGCCGCGCATCTGTGGCGTGACGTGATTGCGCAAACGATCGACGGTCACTCCGGATTCCTCTATTACAATGGGGCAACGTACTGCTGGTACGATCCAAGCATCTACGAGCCGCCTGTCCCAGGAAGGATTGTCCGCGGCGGTGCGGCAACCCGCTAGTAGAGCACGAATTTCACGAATTTCACGAAGTCATTTGAAGGATTCGTGAAATTCGTGAGAATTCGTGCTCAATTATTCAAACTCGACGCGCTTCGAAGACTGCTCCGGCCCCAGGCGGCCTGCAACAATATCCGCCTTGAAGTAGTTTTCACCGCGCACCGGCGATCCGGCCAGACGTCGCAGCATGGCAAGCTGCCCTACGTGCGTGAGGGCGTCGGCGATCGGACCCTGGAAGAGCCTCTCGACCGAAAAACCTAAAGGAGTGTCCGAGGCCAGGTGCTCATCGAGGGATCGCAGCCCTTCAAAGAAGCGCCCCACATCCCGCTCCCACGACCGGGGCGAAGAGTCCTGCCACTTGTGCTGTCCTTGCACCAGGGAGAGGGCCCAGTCGAGCAGGTCGCAGATGTGGGCCAGAATCTGGCTGGGCGTTCGGCTGGTCTCACCGATCCGAACAGTGTCGAAATTTTCGGGGGCTCCACGCAGTACCTTCCCACCCCGATAGGCGAGCGTCGCCACTGCGTGGCGTAGAAAGTCGCGCTTTGAATCCGTCGATGAGCTCATCGGATTGTATTTAGCACATCTCACCGGCGCAAGAACCTGTGAAAATTCACCACCAAGACACAAAGAACACGAAGAGACCTTTAGCTTCCAGGGGTCAGCTCTCATCAACTTGCTGAGTATTTCCACTAATGGCACGCGAGCTGACCCCTGGAAGCTAAAGGATTCTTTGTGCCCTTTGTGTCTTGGTGGTGAATTTTCCACAAGTTCCCGAGGCCGGTGGGGGCCCCGGGTTGCGCCTTTGGCTTGGCCGGGGCTACAATTCTTTTTTGCCTTCTTGGCTCCACGACCGCGGCCGCCGGCAGTTCATTCTGCTCCATAGTAAGCGATGGCAAAAGAGTCCCATGGCAAGAATCTTCTACCTGCATTGGAACCAAAAAGAAGCCGAAGAACGAACTGCGCAATTGCAAGCTGAGGGCTTTGACGTTTCCTGTCACTGGAGCACGGAATTGGCGGCCAGGTTCGGCGCTGTCCTTCCTGAGGTGGTGGTGATCTCACTGGACCGGCTGCCTTCACATGGACGCAGCGTTGCTGAATGGTTCTGGGAAGCAAAGAAGCGGCAACACATACCTATCATCTTTGCCGGTGGCGATCCGGAAAAAGTGAGTATGGTCAGGAAGCAGTTTCCGAAAGCGGTTTTCTGCTCGGCCGAAGAAGTCCCTTCGGAATTGAACCGGATCTTGTCAGGAACCTGAAAATGAAATGGTCATGGAAGTTGGCTCGAGTAGCGGGGATCGACGTGTACATGCACGTCACATTTCTGATTCTGCTGGGCTGGGTCGGAATCAGTCATTACCTGGTGCGGCAAAGCCTGGCGGATGCGTGGGCCGGGATTATCTTCATCCTTGCGCTGTTTTCGATTGTGGTGCTGCACGAGTTGGGACATGCGCTCACGGCACGGCGCTTCGGGATCCGGACGCGCGACATTACTCTTCTGCCGATTGGCGGCGTGGCGCGACTGGAACGGATGCCCGAAGATCCAAAGCAGGAGCTGCTGGTGGCGCTGGCGGGCCCGGCGGTGAACGTGGTGCTGGCGCTGATTCTGTTCGGAGTGGTCGGGCAGGCAACACTGACGTCGGCCTGGCGTGACGTGCAACTGGTCGGCGGTCATTTCCTGGCCAAGCTGATGTGGGTGAACATATGGCTGGCGCTGTTCAACTTGATCCCCGCGTTTCCGATGGACGGCGGTCGGGTGCTGCGGGCGTTGCTCGCAATGCGCATGGACTACGTGCGTGCAACCAACGTTGCCGCATTGATTGGACAGGCATTGGCGCTGCTGTTTGGTTTCATCGGGCTGTTCAGCAACCCTTTCCTGGTGTTCATCGCGCTGTTTGTGTGGATGGGCGCGGCGGGCGAGGCGAGCATGGTGCAGATGAAATCGGCGTTAGGGGGAATTCCCGTCAGGCGCGCGATGATCACTGAATTTAGAACGGTAGCGCCTGGCGACACTTTGCAGCAGGCTGTCGATCACATCCTGGCCGGTTTCCAGCAGGATTTCCCCGTAGTGGAAGAGGGCCGTCTGGTTGGTGTGCTGACGCGCGCCGACTTAATGAAGGCGCTGGCCGAGCGCGGGAGAGAAGCGCGCGTGGCGGAGGCGATGAAGCCGCAGTTTGAAACGGCCGACCCGTCTGAGATGCTGGAGGGCGCGCTGCAACGCCTGCAGGCATGCGATTGCCACGCGCTGCCCGTGCTGCGCGGTGGTCGATTGGTCGGCCTGCTCACTCCCGACAATATCGGCGAGTTTCTGATGATCCAGGCGGCCTTGCGCGGCACCGCGCGGGTGCCTGTGGTTGAGTCGCCTCCTCTCTGACTCTCTACGCTTTTTCCCGTCCGCTCAGCTTTTTCGGTCGTCGTCATATGTTTCGTAAAACTGAATGGCTGTGACGAGCTGTTCGAGTAGTTCGGCGGGGACCTGATCTCTTTTTAATGTCCCGTTGACGATCGCCTGGGCTACCAACAAGTCCAGCACCGGCTGAGTATGGTACCGCACATATAATTCCTTGCCGGGCCCCTTATTGAATTCATAGAGCAGATCAGCCAGTTGAATGCTGCTGATTTTTTGATTCCTCCAGTCATCAAAAGCATTGAAGAGCCCTTCCAGTTCCCGCCCTAACTCTTCTTCGTAAGCCAAATCCGCATATTGCCGGATCAACTCTTTGATGTGTTTAGGATAATCTTTCATTCCCAATGTCCCCGCGTTCTGGTCTGCCGTGCGGAAAATCCGCAGATGAAAAGACCCTATGATAAATCAGTTCGCGGTCAGACGCTTGTCGCATTTAGCGCCGAGGCCCGTAGTGGCCGCACGCCGCAGTCAAAAAACATTGCGCGTCGACAACCGCGGCACGCGAAGCACAGAGCCACGTCCCGCAAGGGCGTGCGGCAACCAAGTGAGTCGGCTCGCCTCAACAGTACCGCGGTGCGTCAGCCCGCGGCGCGCGCATCACCGTGATCTGATCGATCGGAGCGCCGCTTATCCTCAGGCC
>DASXQR010000109.1:0-6364 GCA_036507075.1 Acidobacteriota bacterium
CTTGCGGCCCAAGGCCGGGATGTGCCTTTGTGGTGAAAAGTTCAGTTTTAAGTTCCGGACGACACCGAGACCTCCTGCCTGGCAAGATCCAATTTAACCATCGTCTTTCGTTCTTCTGATTCAATAAATACTCTCAGTCTCGACTCCCGGTAGGTTTCAAGACGGGTGCGGACGCCCGCAGCAGTGAGTTTTCTGGGATGCAGGACAGTGACAATTAATGCGTTTGGATTGAGTTCAGCGGAAAGCTTCAGCGTCTTGACGTCAACTTTAGTATCGAATTTATCTGGAAGCAGGAAGTGGACATCCATCCCGACGCCTCCATTTTTTGCCAGGTAGTGGTGTTGGCTGTTCTTATCGAATCCAATTTCCGTGTGTAGCAGCCACTCAACCAGCGACGGTCGATTTGACTTTAGCTCGTCCACTATCACAATCACGTCGGGCTTGATGTATAAAAAATGTCGATAGAATTTTGACAGCGCAGCCGATGCCGGATAGATATTCTTTGCATTCCCAATTAAGTACTCGTAAGTTGCCTCGGTTTCCGCCCTAATGATGGCGCTGGACGCCCTGGCGCCTATTACAGCATTTCTATCGAACCACGTCGTGCCGCCGCCTAATTGCCCCTGCCCATTGATAAGAGCTGTATTGTGAGTCGCGGTTGGCTTTGGCGACTCGTAACCAGGATCGATGGCCAGCCATTTGCCATAGGCATAAATTTGAAAGCTGTTTACGTCAGGATGTCCGTGCCCGCCGCCAAGCGAATGATAATCCGCCCATTTCTCATCATATTGTCGACCATAGTACGGCTGGACCTTATGCCCGTGCATGGGGCCGCATTTAAAGCCGACCATCACCGCGTTACCGTCCCATTTACTGCGGCTGGTGATCCAGCCAATATCCTCACAGTTCCAAAATGTTGGGAGGCGCGACAGCGGTAGCGACTGGACACGTTCGTCGTACCACAACAGGCTTGTCCAGGTGCAATAATCTCCACGACCCACATTACGCCGGTCCATCTCCTTAGCCAGCCATTGCGCATGAACGTTCTTGTACTCAGCCGCGAGCCGATAAAGAATATGGGTAGGACCGTGGGACGCGTAATTCCGATGGGAATCACCGAATGACATCACACAGTTCTCAGCATTGAAATCCGGAATTGTGCTATGAATGACAAAGTCAGGCACACTCTTCAGCCATTGGCTCCCGTAGTAGTCTGCTCCCAGCAGATCTTTTGCGGCTTCGGCATAGCGCAAAACCGCTTCCATCGTATAACCCCAGTATTGATGGCCCTCGGTGGAACTTCCATCATTGCTCGTGTTATTAAACATCGCGCGAAACACCAGATCAGCTTGACGAATCCACTCGATTGCTTCCGGGACTTCATCATAAAGAGCGAATCCGGCTGCGGCTAAGCCGTTATGTTCGACATGATTATGGTTGGCGAGCCAGACATCATGATGGACTGGCGGGCCGCTTCTCATTGCTCCGGCCTGGTAAACGAGCTTTTCCCTGATCAGCTTTCTTTCCTCTTCTGAGAGATGCTTGAAAAGCCAGTCGTACCCGATAGCGACACCGAACAGGCATTCACCGCCGGAGAGGCTGTGGTTTTGCTCCCATCGAGGAAATTTACATATCGTTGCTATCCATTTCTTAGCGCCTTCTAAATAATCCGTGTTACCACTCACCAGATAGGCCAGACATTGCCAGGGAATTCCGCGACCCGCCTCTCGCATATCCCGCTGGGTGTTGTAATCAGATGGCGGCATCCGATCAAGGTAGCTGTCCGCCTTCTCTTTGACGATTTCCCAAATTCCCCGGTGCGTTGTCGAGATTTTCCGCCTCAAGCTCTCGATGCGCGCATCATTTAAGAAAAGCCTGGGATGCACTCCCGCAAATACGTTCAACTTTTTCGGACGCTCCCAGGATTGACCCATTATTGATTCCCAGCTCAGGGCGTCCGCCTGTGCCTTGCAGATGCCGGGTGGTGACGCCAGGAGCGCTAATCCGAGAGTCGAACTCTTAACAAAGGACCGCCGATCCATTTTCCCAGCGATTTTCTTCTGGCTCATCGCTTAAATCTGTCTACTTGCGGCTTTTCCGCCAGCCTTGGGCGGAAGAGCTCCGAAGATTGTCTCAAAACTGGCACAGGGAGGGCAGCTTGCTTCTGGAATTCAGCAAGGCCAACCGCCTCGCGTTCCAGCCGATCGCGCGCAGGATGTATCGCTCCAGTTCAGCCGTTGCACAGCCACTAAATGTCTCAACTTCAGGGCGAAGCTCTGCTTCGCCGCTCGGTTCATGCCTCGTGTCACTGTTTAAAAACTTAACCGGGCACCCATCTGAAATGAACGTCCGCCGCCGCCGGAGGTGATCACTCCAAAGGTCGACGGCTGGGAGAGATTCGTTCCCGGATTACCCCAGTGCGGTGAATTCGTAACATTTGTTGAGTCAGCACGGAGTTGGAACTTTACACTCTCTCTGATTGTTATGACCTTGATCAGAGACATATTTAGATTGAGGTCACCGGGGCCGCGCAGCCAATCCAAGAAAGGTGAGGTGGGCGAGATTGTGTACTGTGGTAGTTGGACGAATGCATCAATGTCAAAGTATGGGTTGACCACTCGACGGGTTTGCGGATCCACCTGATCACCCAAACGCTCCGGAACAGGCCCGCTTTTCGAAGGGTTGCGCAAAACAATGGGCCGTCCATTAGTACCGGAGAATGAAAGTGGCTCTCCAGACCTGGCGTTGATATACCCAGAGATCGTCCACCCTCCAAATAGCCGCGACACAAAGCCATTTGAGGACGCTGCAAACGATTTACCGGGACCGAAAGGCATCTCATACACAACGGCCAGGCGCATCACATGTCTGAAGTCCTGATCAGAGACGGAGCGATAGTTTCGCGGGTTGACAACGCTGGTCGTATTTCTCTCGATAGACTTGGAATAAGTGTATCCAAGGAGAAAGTTCAAGCCATCGCTGAACCGTTTCTCAACGCTTGTTTGCAGCGAATGGTAAGTCGAGCGACCGGTGTTCAAGCCATGTATGGTGAGGGTGGTATATTGAGGATACTGCTTCCAAAGTTGCCCCTGAGTAGTGGTTGAGGTGCGCCCCAGGGACGATGTACTGTTAAACGGGCCGAAGAAAGGATTCGGAACGCTTCTGTTCTCCTCCGCCCCCAATGAGAGGAAGCGATCCGGTTTTTCGTTGAGGTCGAAGCTCTCCAGTTGCTTCAAAGTCAGCATTCCGGCATAGGCCGCCTCAAACATCATGCGCCAGGGAAGCTGGCGCTGGATGCTTAATTGCCACTGCTGATTGTAGGGATTGACTCGATTCGGGTTGAAGGCCGAAAGATTATCACCATAGCGGGCCGCCAGTCCCTGTGAGTTGCCTATCGCCTGAACAATGCCCGTGGGAAATGGATCAGCTAGAGTCGTAAATGGGGTAGCGCCGCCATTTGTAGTGCCCACGTAAGAAGTAGATGCGTTAAAGGTTGCAACATCACCTTCAAAACTCGAATTGTAAGTTTGAGAACTGAAGAACACACCATATCCGCCGCGAACCACGGTTTTATTGCTAAAACTGAAGGCGAAGCCAATACGTGGGCCGAAGTTGTTTTTATCGAGATTACCCTGGCGTCTTGAATTGCCGTCCACTCCTGCGAAAAGCAAGCCTCCAAGGAGGCTCATGCCCGGAACCTGTATGGGAGAAGGCGCGTCGAAATCAAAGCCAAAGCCGCCGCGGTTGAACCGCTCTGTATACGGGGTTTCCAGTTCATAGCGCAAACCGAAGTTGAGCGTCAGATTGGGCGACGCCTTCCAGTCATTCTGGATGAACAATCCCCAGTAGTGATTTTGCAAAGAGAGGGGAGAGCTAAAGCCCAGGCTGCCAGAATTAGGAATGCCCAACAACAGTGAAGCGAGACTGCTGCCCGATGTGTCGCCCGTGGAGGCCGTCGAGGGGTTGGCGCGGGTGAATGTATTGTTGAAGGTGAAATCCCCGACTCCTGTGGGACTTTGTGAGTTGGTGTTTTTTCTGGTGAGACGGTAATCTACTCCGAATTTCAGTGAATGGTCTCCCATGATTTTATAGAAAGTACCCAAACCCGTATGCGTGTACCATCTCTCCGCCCGCAAAGAAGAGCCAAACTCAGGAAAACTCTCGCCCAGTTGAAATCTTGGCCAGCCGGCAAATGACTGGTTCTGAAGAATAACCGGCGGTAGATTCAAGCCAGATGGGTTAAGCAAGCCGACCGGGACGGTTCGTGGAGAGGAGCGCCCTGAAAAGCCATACCGTAGTGAACCAATAAATGCAGGTGAAAAGGAGATCGTATCGTCCAGCGCGACCGAGTCGAAGTAACGATTCTCGATTCCAAGATCGCTGGTGCCTCCCGACGGGTAGGAATAAGCTGCAGGAAATTCATTCGTTAATCCTGCCTGGCGGCGCGTGAGGCGACTGTACCGGCCGAACATACGTTGGCGCTCACTGATCCGCTGATCAATACGCATGCTCCATTGAGTCTGCTCTACCTCAGTGATCCCTGAGCCGACCCAGTTTAAGCGGTTGATTTGAGCCGGAACGTCGAGATTAGGGAGGGGATAGGCTTTAGCCACGGCCAAGCCGATCGGGCTGAGCCGCTCAGCCGGAATCCTTGCCCCGGCAAAAGCAGTGCGTCTCGCGGCGGCTCCGCTTCCTGTGGTGGTCAAGGGATCATAAATCTGAACAATACCGGTCCCCAGCCGATTGAGTGTCTGCGAGAAATCTCCTGTCCTTTCGAGAGCAGTTGGCACCCTGGCCTCTTTGGTCAGGTCTCTCGGGTCTAAGTCACTTTCATAGGAGAAGATGAAAAAAGTCCGATTACGCCCGTTATATAAACCGGGTCCGCCCTTCCCGAAGCGCGGCAGAAAGACGGGTCCACTGACCACGCCTCCGTACTGGTGATAGTTTGTTGGAGGCCTTTCGATACCCAACTGATTATTTCTCCAGCTATTGGCGTTGAGCGCCCTCCATCGCTTGAAACCATAGGCTGTTCCGTGAAAATTATTTGTGCCGCTGCGGGTTGTAAAATTGACGACGCCGCCATTTGAATGCCCATAGGCAGCATCAAACAAGGTAGTGTGCACTTTCATCTCATCGACAAGATCCTGGGATGGAATAAAGACAGCGACACCGCCGCTCTGGGGAATAGTATTTGGAATTCCATCCACCATGATCTCATTCGAACCTGACTTGCCTCCCCCTCCCATGATGTCGAATGTTGTTTGGGCATTCGAGGTGTACGTCCCCGTATCGCCTCTGACTCCCGGCGCGAGAAAGATCCGGTTCATCGGATTGCGCGTTAAGCTCACAGGAAGATTTTCGACATAGGTACGTTCAATCACCTGCCCCAGATCAGCATTACTCGTCTCCAGCAATGGTGCTTGTCCGCTGGATACCGTCACGGTGGCGCTTATTTCACCCACCTCCATCGTGAAATCCAACGTCGATTGTGAACCGGCCGAAAGGTGCACTTTTTGGACGATTTTCTTAAAGCCAGGGGCTTCAACTGCTACCAGATAATTACCGGGGAGAAGGAATGGAACCCGATAGTTACCTTCATCGTTTGTGACACTGCTGACGGAAGTATTGGTCTCCTGGTTGGTCACGATAATAGAGGCTCCGGGTAACACGGCCCTGGATGCATCGGTGACGCGTCCCAACAATGTGCCTTGAAATTCTTGCGCAGAAACTGAGCCGCAGAACAGAGAGCCCAGGAAAAGAAGCAGGAAGCTTAATCGGACACAGGAGAGTTTCATTGTAAACCTCCGGGCGTTTAGAGAGGGATTATAGCATTTGAGAAAGGCGAGGTTTCTACCCGGCTCGGAGATTTCCGATGATGCCCACCTGGTGCGCGTTTATTGATGCGGCGAACGCGGCGACGACCGCATCATCATGGAAGCGCCTTCAAATAAAGCGCCGCCGGTCCCCCGAAGGGCGTGGTGAATACTCGGGTTGCGCCGCCTTCGACCGCCTCAGCCGCCATGGCCCTGCCGGTGGTGACGTTGAACCACTCAACCGAAAACTTGCCTGGCGCATCGCTCAAGTTCAGCGTGAATTCACCTCGATTGCCCGGCTGGAACACCAGGTACTCGGAACCACGCTTGGCCAGGCAGAAACCTGTCGGCGTGAGGTTGTCTTCCGGGACCATTTCGGCGAGGTTGATTCGTCGTGCGAACCTGAGTGTCTGGCCCATTGCCTCCCGCGCGGAGTCCTGCCAGGTGGGCGAAGGTAACATCTCTTCCATGAACAGCACGTTATGGCCACGCGTGAAGCTTTTCCAGACCCATACCGCGTCGCCGCCGGTGTGGCCCCACAGGTGGTCGGT
>DASXQR010000110.1:0-36390 GCA_036507075.1 Acidobacteriota bacterium
CCGCGCGCGTCAGCAAGCGGACTCTCCGGAATAACGGCACGCAGATAAGCTTTGTAGATTGTGGTCGCCAGGTTATCCTTCACAACGGTAATTCTGAAGTGACACATCGAGGGTCCGCTTGCTGACGCGCGCGGCTCGGCTGGCGGTCCCATCCGCCCCCTCCTGCCTCCTGCCTCCTGCCCCCTGCCTCCTGCCTCCTGCCTCTCCCTGTGTTCCCTGTGCCCCTGTGGTAATTTTTTTCCCGGCCGCCATCAGGCGAAGATCTCCTGTTCCAGCAGGGCCTGGATCTGTGGAAATCTTTTCAACTTCAGCACTGCCTGGTAGGCCCGATGGAGCGTGCCCGGAATGTACTGCTGATAAATGAAATTGCTTCGGACCGTGATCTGGTATCCATAAGTGCCCAGGGCTTTCAGCAGGCGCTGTACCGACATCAATTCAAACTGCGTCCAGAAGTCGTGATAGTCCTCCGGTTTCAGGTGTTTCAGAGAAAGGAAATACCGCACCATGGCGTGCATCTGGGACTCTGTCAGGTCGATTGAGTCCTTCAGAATCGAAACCAGATCATACGCGGACGGCCCCATTCGCGCGTCTTGAAAATCGATCACGAACATCTGATCTTTGATCATCATGATGTTGCGGCAATGGTAATCGCGATGCGTCAGATACCGCGGGTAAGAAGCCAGTTCGTGGGAAATGGCATCAAATTCACGGTAAAGAGCCGACGTCCTGACATCGTTATAATTCATCTGCCGATAAGAATTGACGTAGTGCTGGAAGAAAAACTTGAATTCGAAGGAAAGCTTCTCGTAATCGAAAGCCAGCTTGCACGCCTGGTACTCCGGCGTGCAGCGTCTGCTCGCTTCCGTTTGAATACGCGCTATTACATCAATGGCCTGCTTGAGCAGCGAATCCCACTGGGTGGTGGGAAGACTGATCAGCCGCTTCTGCAGCGACTCGTCTCCCAGGTCCTGCTGCATTACGATGCCCCGCTCTTCGTCCATTTCGATGATTTCGGGAAGGGAAATGCCCGCCTGGCCGAACAGCATGTAAACCTGGTAGTAGGGAAAGTCCTTCACCTGGAACGGTTCCGGGTACACCGCGATAATAAAGCTCTTGTTGTCTTCCGTGGTGAGTCGAAAATACTGGCGCGCCGATGCATCTCCCACCAGCTTGGACACGAAATTCCGCCCGGGAGTGGTACAGTCGTTGATAAATTCCATCAGCCGCTGTTGAACGGGCGGCAAGACCTGTTGCTCAGTCAAGAATGTTCCCCAGGGGATAAACGATCAGTCCGGAATCAAGGTATTTCTCAAACCGGGGTGCGGCGGAGTCTGCCGGAACAATTGCTGAATTCTTGAAGGCTGCTCCCTCGGGAATAACTACTCCGTCGCCGATTACGCAATTCTCGATCCGGCATGCGTCGCCGATCCGGACTCCATCCCAGACTACGCTGTCGCTCACGCGAGCGGAAGAAGCTATCTTGGAAACATCCCCGATCCAGTTTCCCCCAGACTTCACATTGAGCCGCCAGTACCTGGCCAGAGTGCTGAATTCAAGCCAAGTCCCACGGGCATGATAACACGCAATCAATTCGCCGCAATCGAGTGCGCGCGTGTAAACATCGCGCACCATGTCGGAAAACCCGGGCGACGGCACGTATTCCCAAATCCGGCGATCCAGGATATGAATCCCCGTGAAAATAAGACCTGTGAAGGCGTTTTCATCGGTGGTCCGGCCGAAACCGTTGACTCTTCCTGTTGAATCGACATAAACCGGATTAAATGCTTCACCCGGAATGGGATCAACCATCACCAACGTCGCAAGCGCCCTGGTTTCGCGATGGTGCCGTATGGCGGGCTCGAGATCGAAGTCGAACACGATCTTTCCGTTGATCAGCAGAAACTGGTCCTCTGACGCCAGTTCCGGCCGCACCTGATTAAGCGCGCCGGCCGTGCCGAGAATTTCAGGCTCGAAAGAAAAGCGGATCTTGAGCTGCGGCACGTGCGCCTGACCTGCGGCTCGGCGCACCGTGTCGGCCAGATGATGCAGGTTGACGAATGCTTCCCTCACTCCGGCCTGTTCAAGTTTTCGCAGGCAGTAGCAGAGAATCGGAAGGCTGTGATAAGGCATGGCGGGCTTGGCCCGGCAGAGCGTGAGAGGAAGCAGTCGGGTTCCAAAACCCGCCGCCAAGACCATGCTCTTCATCGAAAGACCATGTCGCGCGCGCTTCGACCGTTCCGTCTGCAATGGGACAGGAACAGGGAGTAATAGCTCTCCCGGATAAAGTCTTTCTTTTTGTAGCCCAGACTCTCGGCAACCCTGGTAACGCTCTTCGCGTCGCCTTCCAACTCGACAAAATTACCGATGGGCGTCTCGTCGATCATCACTTTTACAAATCGCGGCCGGCTCTTCTCGCGCGAACCGGAGCGCGTCTGATACACAGTGCGATACTTTTGATAGCGAAAAGCAACTTTGTATCCAAGCTTGCGGAAGATTTCCAGGACCTCCGCTGGATTAACCTCGGTCTCGAGTTCCTCGCGCACCTTGAATATCGAATTTGCAAGCGGTGGCCCTTTGAACGTCAAATAGCCTTTTCCTCGTTCGTTTCGGACCCTCAGCAGCAGTCCATTCTCCCGTAACCTCAATTTCGGAAGGTCGAGCACGGAATTATCCTCGAATTTTCGTTCCGCAACCCGGCGAGGCCGCAATCTCCCCAGTTTCTCCAGAAATTCCTTCAGGTTGCACACCGGAAGTTTGATTTCAACTTCTCTCATCAGTCCCTCTCCTGCATCTCCTGCTGAAAGGCGTTTAGCGTATCATCGTCAAAAAGTACAAAAATCACCTTTCTGAGACTTTTCGTGCCGGTGAACCGCTTTGCTTCACGAATCATGATGCGGGCGCATTCTTTCACCGGAAAACGGCCTACTCCGGTCCCAAACGCCGGCATTGCAACGGAAGAAAGCCCCAGCCGGTCACCCAGAGCCAGAGCGCTTTGAGTGGCGCCTCGGATGTAATTTGCGTTGGTTACCAGGTCCTGTCCCATGACGGCGGCATGCAGCACGTACTTATAAGGAAGCCGGCCGGCCGAAGTTTCAATGACCTCGCCTATTTCAATGGGGCCGCGGGAAACTGCTTCCTTTTCAATTTGATCGCCTCCCTTTCGCCGGATCGCGCCCGCGACTCCCGCCCCCATCCAGAGATGGTTATTGGCGGCGTTGACGATGGCGTCGGCGGAAGCCTCGGTTATGTCGCCTTTGAGGATTTCAATCAGCATGTAATTCTTACATTGAATACTGCTGAACTACCTGCAAATGCGGATTTCCGAATGGGGAATGGGGAATAAGGCAATTAAATCCATTTTCCTTTGTGGCGGGCCCGCTCGCCATAAGACCCTCGGTTCGACATTCCGCATTCCGCACTCCGACTTCCGCATTTCAGAGTCCAGTCAAGGATCCAGCCGAGGAAACAACATCCTGCGAATTCAGATCAAGAGTACAGAAGGTACTTTTTACGAATCTTCCAAAACCCCTGCGTGCTTTCGCTGCATGCTTTCTTGAATTCTCGAAGACTGCGTTGCTCTTCCACCATCTTATGCAAGCGGCCGGTTCCGAAAAGAACCTCGATGGGAAGCTTTTCGTATTCGTATTCGTAGGGAGGCTGGCTCCACTGAAACCGGCCTGGATCCTCCGCATGGAAGGCAAGCAGAACGGCGCAGCCAGAAAGGAAAGGATCGAAGCGATCGCGGTCGACAACATGAATCTGAACCCCTCCGCACAAATCTCCCTGGTGCTTATGAAAAGTAGGTATGAAACTTGCCGGCCTGAAGAAAACACCTTCCAGCTTGAATCGATTGAGTCGCTGCGCCAGTTTTTCGGGTTGTATCCAGGGCGCTCCGATCAGCTCGAACGGCCGCGAGGTTCCGCGTCCTTCGGACAGATTGGTTCCTTCCAGCAAGCAGATTCCCGGATAGACCACTGCTGAATCCAGCGTTGGGATGTTGGGGGAAGGCAATACCCAGGGGCGCCCGGTCTGGTCGTACCACATTTTGCGCTTCCAGCCTTTCATCCGAATCACATGAAGCTCGCACCGTAAACCGCGCTCCTCTCGAAAATAGCTTGCCAGTTCTCCCACCGTCATGCCGTGCCGGTGCGGCAGTGGATGCAAACCCACAAAGGAGCGGTACCCTTCCTCGAGCAGAAACCCGCCCAATCCGACGCCCGTAATAGGATTGGGCCGATCCAGAACGATCACTTCCTTTCCTGACTCCTGGCAGGCTTCCATGGCCAGAGCAAGCGTATAGTTAAAGGTGTAGTAGCGCGCTCCCACATCCTGGACGTCAAACACCAGAGCGTCGACATCCTTCAACATCTCAGGAGTCGGCTTGCGCGTCTGGCTGTACAGGCTGTACATCATCAGACCGGTGCGACGGTCTGTAAAGCTTTGCCACTCAATCATATTGTCTTGGGTTTCGCCACGGATCCCATGCTGGGGTCCAAACGCGGCAGTTACCCGCAGCTTTCTGTCTTCAAAGAACAGATCCAGCGCGTGGCGATACTGGTAATCAATAGAGCTCTGATTGGCAATGATCCCCAGCCTCTTTCCTCGAAAAAGAGCGGCATGAGAGGATATCCGATCCAGGCCTGCAAGCACTTTAGGCTTGGCAAACTTCATAAAGAAAACCTTGTCTTTCGCGCCTGTAGAAAACCGAGCGTTTCGAGAACGAGCCTGCAGCCCAGATTGAGCGTGATATTGGAAGTATCCAGTGGAGGCGAGATTTCCACGAGATCCATCGCTGTGATTTTCAACTTGCTGAAAACAATCTTCAGAAAATTCAAAACTTCACGGGGACTTAGCCCGCCGGCGACTGGAAATCCGGTTCCGGGAGCAAACGCAGGATCGAATACGTCAATGTCGAGGGAAAGATAAATGCTGTCCAGCTCGTACAGGACATCAATGGTGCGCGTGGCGCACTTCTCGGCCCCGGATGTCTGGAAATCCCGAGCGGTAATGTAAAAAAGATTGTTACGCTGCATGAACTCGATTTCCTCTCTGGAAAAAGAGCGCAATCCAACCAGAGCGACTCTCTTGGCCGAAAAGGGAGCCGATTCCAGCACCCGCCTCATCACACAGGCATGGCTGAAGCGCTGGCCTTCGTAGTCGTCCCAAAGATCCGGATGCGCATCCAGCAGCAGCACGCCGCAGTTTCCCTTCTCTCTGCGCCCGAACGCCTGGATGAGCGGAATAGAAACTGAATGATCCCCTCCCAGGTGAAGTAAAAACGCATTGCGTGGAAAAGCAGAGAATCGGCGATCGATGAATTCATGGAACGATTCGCGGTTCTTTCCGATGCGAACATCCCCCACGTCGGTGAGTCGCAGCCGGTCGATAATCTCTCCCGTCTCGGTAACCGGCCAGTCGGTGCGCGCTGTGGCGCGAAGTCTCTCGGGAGCCAGCGCGCTTCCCCTGGGACCCGCCACTCCGTCATCAAAGGGCACGCCTTGGACAATGACGTCAATCAGGTCCAACTCGGAGTCCGGAACCACTTGTGCGAGGTCAAACCAGTCTTTTCGAGGAATCATCCGGAATCCGCAGTCTTCATAGGGCTCTCCACCAATCGCAGCTTCTCGTTCCTGCCGATCAAGCCGTCCTCATGAGCCATCTGATAAAAGAGATTCAATCCTTCCATATTCTCCGGGTCGAGATCATAGTTCAGTTTGTTTTCAAGGTAATCCCGAACGACAGCCGTCGAGAGCGGAATTCTTGCGGTAGAGTAGCTCACAATCTCATTTAAGTGCCTCAGGCCATAGTCTTTGCTTTCCAGAAAATACCGAACATAGGCTTCCATCTCCACCCCCTGACGTACCGCCCAAAAGGCAAAAACGAACGGTTTTCCCGTCAGCTCCACCCATTGCCGCACCAGATCAAACACGAAATACCGCCCGCGTGGCACCAGCAGCGCGGGATTTCCTATGATCAGCGCGGCGTCGTTTTCAGACAGCATCAGCTCCAGATCGCCGTGCGCGGAATGATAGCGCGGGGAGATCTTGAATTTGCGCCGCAGCAGGATGCGAATCAGCGTCGCAGAAGTCCGGCTGCCGGTGTCAAGCGCCACGGTCTTGACTTCCGGGAACGGTTTCTTGCTCACGAAAAGAACGCTGTCGACTTCCTGCCTGGACGCGATCGCAGCATGCGGCACGACCCTCAGGCCATCAATGCGCTGGTATTCAATTGCGGGAATTAATCCAACGTCCGCCCGGCCGGAAGCAAGGCGATCGGCGCACACCGCGGGAGTATCAAACGAAATCTCAAAGGCGTCGGGAAAAATCTTCTGCATGAAGCCCCACTGCAGCGGAAACGCATTCAGAAAATGGATGAACGAAAGGCGCAGCCTCACAAGCTGAACGCTAGCAGAAGGAATTTCCTTTTTCAATTTTTCTGTATGCCGGATTTTCGGTGGATGTAAGCTGTTGCAAAGAATGAAACCACAAAGACACAAAGGGCACAAAGACACCGTTGTTCTTCGTGCCCTTTGCGCTTTTGTGGTTGTTTTATGTTTTGTTCCCCGCGCCACGCTAGCCGACACGCTGGAGGAGATTCGAAAGCGCGGAAATCTGCGCTGGGGCGCCGATCTTGAAGGCGGGGCCCCTTACGTTTTTCCCGATCCAGCCAATCCCCGAAAAAGCATTGGATTTGAGGTTGACATCGCCAACCAGATTGCCCGGCGGCTTGGCGTGAGCCAGACTCCGGTGCAAACTCCGTGGGATGAAATCCCCCAGGCGCTGAGGCGCGGCGATTTCGATATCGCGCTCAATGGAATCGAGGTTACCCCGATCCGAGGGCAATTCATCGATTTCACCGTTCCCTACTATCATTTTTCCGAGTCGCTGATGGTGCGCCAATCAGACCAGACAACCTCGCGGCTGGAAGATTTGAAGGGCCGGAAAGTGGGAACTCTGAAAGGAACGCTGGCCGATGAAATACTGCGCCGCATCCCCGAGATCCGGGTTGTGTCTTATGACGGCCAGGTGGAGCCCTACAAAGATCTGGCTCTGGGACGTCTGGACGGCGTGCTGCTGGATGATCCCATCGCGCGCTACTATGGCGAAGCAGTGCCGGGACTGCGCTATGCAGCCAAGGGAATTGGCTCCGGCGAATATGCCATCGGCGTTCGCAAAGGGGATGCACGCCTGCTTAACCAGCTCAATCAGATTCTTAACTCGATGCAGGCGGATGGGTCTCTGGTTTCAATCTTGAAGTCGTGGAGCCTCGATCAGACGTCCGGGCAGGTCACGCGCCGCGCCTATACCGCTTCCCTGTGGATTTACCTGCCACTGCTGGTGCGGGCGGCCGGAATGACGCTTTTTCTTTCGATTTTTTCCATGACCGTCGCGGTGGCAGCCGGAGTGCTTCTCTGTCTCGGAAAGACATACGGTCCGGTGATCATCCGGTCGCTTGCATCCGGGTATATCGAATTTTTTCGAGGTACACCTTTACTGCTGCAGTTGCTGGTGATTTATTTCGGATTTCCGGTTATTGGAATCAACCTTCCTGCATGGATTGCCGCAGTTCTCGGCCTGGGGCTGAACTACGCCGCCTACGAAGCTGAAATCTATCGCGGCGGCATTCAGTCAGTGCCGGGCGGCCAGATGGAAGCGGCGTTGTCTCTGGGAATGCCGCAGTCGCTGGCGATCAGAAAAGTCATCCTTCCGCAGGCCCTGCGCGTTTCCCTTCCCGCCTCGACGAACGATTTCATCGCGTTGTTTAAAGATTCCTCGCTGTGCTCGGTCATCGGCGTGGTGGAGCTCACCAAGCAGTTCAACATCCTGGCCGTATCGACATGGCGTGTAATGGAACTGGGAGTTATGACAGCTGTTCTTTATCTGGCGATGAGCTACCCGCTGGCTCTGGTGGCTCGTCGTTTGGAGGCTATGCTGAGAAGATGATCGAAATTCAGGCGCTCTTCAAAAAGGCCGGGGGCAGGACTATTCTCAGCGACGTCACCACGGCCATTCCACGAGGTGAAACGGTGGCAATCGTAGGGCCCTCGGGCGCGGGTAAAAGCACTCTGCTTCGCTGTCTCAACGGTCTGGAACGCTTTGACGCAGGACAAGTGCAGATCGCGGGACAGCATTTAGCTTCCGGATCTTCACGTGACCGCGGAGCCGCGCTGCAGGCGATAAGACGGCAGGTTGGAATGGTGTTTCAATCTTTCAATCTCTTCCCGCATTTGACGGTGCTGGAGAACCTGTGCCTGGCGCCGCTAAAAGTCCTGGGAAAACCCCGAGCCGCGGCCCAGCAGACTGCGCGCCAGTTGCTGGGTGAGGTAAATCTGAGCGGCTTTGAAAATCGATATCCGCGGCAGCTCTCCGGCGGAGAGCAACAGCGCGTTGCGATTGCGCGGGCGCTTGCCATGGAACCGCAAGTGATATTGTTTGATGAGCCGACTTCCAGCCTGGATCCGGAACTGGTATTTGAAGTGGTGGAGGTGATCGAACGCCTGGCGCGACAAAACTACACCCTGCTGATCGTCACCCATCAGATGGGTGTAGCAAAACGAGTGGCGGGACGCGTCTTATTTCTCGAATCGGGGCGAATTCTTGAGGATTCACCGGCCGTGAAGTTTTTCAGCTCCCCCCAAACCGAGCGCGCCAGGGAGTTTCTGGAGAAAGTTAGTTTTTAAAAAAACTTTCGCATAAAACGCTCCAACCCCGTTATGTAGGGCATGGATCCGACGTTGCTCTATTGGGTTGCACTGCAGGCGCTCGAGTCGTGCGGTGTCCGAAACGGCCACCGTTTGCTTCGGATCTTCGGGCAACCGGAGCCTCTTTTCAGGAATGATCGCAAGCACCTCGAACTGCTCGGCTTAAGCGCTGAAGCCATTCAGGAAATCCAGACCGGGCGCATTCTCAGGACCGCAGAGCAGATTCTGCGGCGGTGCGAGAAATGCCAGGCACGCGTAAATACCTTCCAGGACGAGGGTTATCCTCACCTGCTGAAACAAATTTTTGATCCGCCACTCTTAATCTATTTGAGGGGGCACTGCGAGCTGGCCGGCGGGGATGCCATCGCAATCGTAGGCGCCCGGCGCGCTTCCAGTTACGGAATCCACGCGGCAGAATGGCTTTCCAGTGAGATTTCAGGTCACGGCTTGACCGTGGTGAGCGGCATGGCCAGGGGAATCGACGGTGCCGCGCACCGCGGCGCCCTGATGGCTCGTGGCAACACTCTGGCCGTGCTCGGAAACGGCGTGGATGTGGTATATCCGCGGGAAAATAAAAAGCTCTTCTATGAAATTCTCGAGAAAGGGTGTCTGTTGTCGGAGTTTCCGCCCGGCCGATATCCGATACCGGCGAATTTTCCCATCCGAAACCGCATCATCAGCGGACTCTGTCACGGTGTTCTGATCGCCGAAGCGTCCGAGTTCAGCGGATCGTTAATCACCGCCAGAATGGCATTGGAGCAGGGGCGAGAGGTTTTTGCCGTGCCGGGAAACATAACCTCTCAAAAAAGTTTCGGCCCCAATTTTTTGATCAAGCAGGGCGCAAAGATCGTGCAGTGCGTGCAGGACATCCTGGATGAGCTGCCCGAAAAATTTCGCCGCGTTCCGGCAAGAAAGGTCCACAGGAAAGAACAACAGGACGATCCCCTGCTGGCCCAGGTTCCGCTGGACGCCGAAATCACGTTCGATCAGCTCCTGGGACGCTCCGGCTTGAACTTTTCCGAACTCTGCTCCCGTCTCTTCCAGCTTGAACTGGAGGGTAAGATTCGCAAGTTGCCGGGAAATATGTACGTGCGAAAACTGTCCCCGGCACCCGGTTGAAAATGACGCTAATCCCTTATGAGCGCTGTCACTTTGCAGCAAATCCACAGGCATTTTCTCAATGGTAAGCAGGATCACAAAAAAAAATTTTCTTCCAATCGCGCTTTTCCTGTGTGCTATTTTGAAAAAAAGAGTCTGAGGACTGGACGAAACTTCTTATGACGAAATCGATGGTGATTGTGGAATCACCGGCAAAAGCGAAGACTATCGGCAAGTACCTCGGCGGAGATTTCATCGTCAAGGCTTCGTCCGGCCACATCAAAGATCTTCCCAAAGGAAATCTCGGCGTCGATGTCGACAATGACTTCGAGCCCACCTACAAAATAATCCCTGGAAAAGAAAAGGTCGTCGATGAACTGAAGAAAGCAGCCAAGAGTGTGGCTGCGATTTATCTGGCGGCGGATCCGGACCGTGAAGGTGAAGCAATCTGCCAACACCTGGCCGAGATATTCCGTTCTTCCAGAAAGAGCGGTCAAAAGATCTATCGCGTCCTTTTTAACGAGATCACCAAGAGCGCCATTCTGAGCGCGTTCGACAAACCCGGAGGAATAGACGAGAACAAAGTTGAGGCCCAACAGACGCGCCGCATCCTGGACAGGCTGGTGGGTTACAAGATCAGTCCTCTGCTGTGGGAGAAAGTACGCCGCGGGCTCTCCGCCGGCAGGGTTCAGTCGGTGGCCCTGCGCATGATTGTCGATCGCGAACGCGAGATTCAGGCCTTCAAATCAGAAGAGTACTGGGTCTTTATCGCGAATCTGAGCGGCGAGACGCCGCCTCCGTTCGATGCGAAGGCAATCAAGCTGGATGGAAAGAAATTTCAGGTAGGCAGCCAGGAGCTCGCAGAGGAAATCGAAGCGCATCTCCGGCAGGTTTCTTTCCGCGTCAGCAGTGTCGTCGAGAAGGAAAAGAAGAAGAACCCGGTTCCCCCTTTCACCACCAGCAAGCTGCAGCAGGAAGCGGCGAGAAAGCTTCGCTTCGCTGTCAAACGTACCATGATGATTGCCCAGCGATTGTATGAAGGAATCGAAATCGGCGACGAAGGCGCGGTGGGCCTGATTACCTACATGCGCACCGACTCCACCCGGGTGGCGGAATCCGCGCTGCAGGAAGTGCGCGGTTATGTCAAAGACCGCTACGGCGATCCGTACCTTCCCGAAAAAGCATCGCGCTACAAGAGCCAGAAAGGCGCGCAGGAAGCGCATGAAGCGATCCGGCCAACACTGGTGGAACGGACTCCGGAGAGCATTAAGAAATACCTCGATCGCGATGAGTACCGGCTTTACGACTTGATCTGGAAGCGGTTTGTGGCTTCGCAGATGCAGGGGGCGATTTTCGACCAGACCGACATTGAGATCGAAGCGGGGCGGGTGCTGTTCAAAGCTTCCGGCGCCGTTCTCAAGTTCGACGGCTTCCTCAAGGTTTATCATGAAGAAAGAGATGAAGACGCGCCGGCCGAGGCTGAGGCTCTCGACAGCGAAAACCTGCTGCAACTACCGCTGGTGCGCGAAGGCGACGTGCTTGCGGTGAACAATTTGACAAAGGAGCAGAAGTTCACCCAGCCTCCTCCACGCTACACCGAAGCCACCCTGGTCAAGGCGCTGGAAGAAAAGGGCATCGGCAGGCCCAGTACATATGCCCAGATCGTCAACGTCATTCAGAATCGCGACTACGCGAACAAACAGGAAGGAAAATTCTTCCCCACCGAAACGGGAATAGTTGTCACCGATTTGCTGGTGCAGCATTTTAAGGAAATTCTCGATTATCAGTACACGGCGCGCATGGAAGAAACGCTGGATGAAATCGAAGAGGGCAAAGAGGACTGGATCGCTACGCTCCGGGACTTTTACAAGGAGTTCAAGAAGGAACTTGATCTGGCGTCTCGCCGCATGCAGAACCTGAAAAAACAGGAAATCGAGACGGAAGAGATTTGCGACAAATGCGGCAACAAGATGGTCATCAAGTGGGGCCGCTTCGGCCGCTTCCTGGCCTGCAGCAATTACCCTGAGTGCAAGAACACCAAGGAACTGGAGCGCGAAGCCCGTTCTGATTCCAGCGCGCCGGAGCCCGCCATTGAAACCGAGCCGTGCGAGAAGTGCGGCCGTCCGATGGTACTAAAAAAAGGAAGATTCGGAGAGTTTTTCGCCTGCAGCGGATATCCCGAATGCCGCACCACACGCAAGATCGTTTCCAGCGGCGGCGAGCGCCATGTCAAAATGGACGTACCCACGGGTGAGCGATGCCCCAAGTGCGGCGAAGAAATGGTGATCAAGCACGGTCGCTTCGGCGAATTCACGGCGTGCAGCAAATACCCGGACTGCCGCTACATCAAGCAGGAAACTACGGGCGTGCAATGTCCCAAGTGCAAAAAGGGCGAGTTGGTCGTCAAGAAGTCCAGGCGGGGCAAGGTGTTTTACGGCTGCAGCTCTTACCCGGAATGCGATTTCGTCCTCTGGTACAAGCCGATTGCGGTTCCATGCCCACGCTGCGGCGAGCGCTTCCTGATCGAGCGCCAGACCAAAAAAGAAGGCCTGATCCGGTACTGCCACCGCGAGGACTGTGACTACAAAGAAGCCGTGGAAGAAGCCCCCGCCAGCGCCTGAATCACCCGTCAGTACCGCGGGCGTCAGCCCCCGCACAGCTAATCGACCACAATCTCCTTACGTCAGTACCGCGGGCGTGAGCCCGTGTCCCGGCACATAAAACCTAAGTAAATGTAACCTTGCAACCGTGCGCGGGCTGACGCCCGCGGTACTGACGGTGCCCAGCGACACTGTCGGGGGTGGGGGGCGGTATTCGCGGATCGTAAAATGATCGACGGCATAAATTCCCGCCACGCAGACGCCGGCTAGAATGACAGCGAGAAAGCAGCGCCCCAGCCATCCGCGGTGAAGCCACCAGTACCGTGCCGCTGCAAAAGTAAGCCAGCATTCCATGGTAAAAGGCGGGAAACCGAGGTAACCTGCGAGCGGCATTTCAAAGATCCTCGGGAATTGAAGATACGGCAGAGAATAAACCCACTTTGCGCCTGCCCAATAATTCCAGAACTCCCAGAAAAAGCCGCAGATCAAACCGCTCGCCAGCAACAGGACAGGCGTTCGACGATTGCCAAAGAACAGGTTCGCCACCAGGTTTGTTTCTCCCAATCTTTCCATCCAGGGATCGAGAATGAATACCAGTCCCCCCCAGACGACCGGAAAGAACAGGGCGGGATACACCAGCGGCAGAATCATCATCACGATGCCGCCGATCACAGCGATGCGCGCGTAATGAGGTTTCCACGGAACCTGCGGCTTGCCTGCTTGCCTCGATTCGTCCCGGCCCGCGCCTTGGAACCGCCCTTCCAGCCAGCGGACGGTCTCAAAAACGCCAGGCAAAACCGTTCCAAAGGAGATGAAATAGCCGGGCCACCGCACAGCGCGCTCCATAGGCACGCCGCGGTAGATCCAATTGTGGAGCCGAACATTGTATAGCTCGAAAACAAACCAGAACGCCGCCGAAAAGAGAACTAGAAGGCAGTAGGCAAACGGGGCGCGAAAGAGCGATGGAAACCTGAACGACGACTCTGCGGCGCGAATCTCGTTCAAAGAGGCCAGCAGCAGAATATAGCACCACCAGGCGATGCTGTAGAAATGGGTGTAGAAGGGCTCGGTCCGATTCAACATCAGCCAGAACGAAACGAGCCACGCTATCGACGCAAGGAACGCCAAAATTCGGGGAGCCATAGAACGACGCAAAGTCGGAAGCGCAGCCTCTACTTCAATCCTGTCTTGTCGGACTTCACCAGGCCATGCTCGCTCAAGATCTGCCGAACACGATCGAGCGGAAGCGCCTCGAGCCGGTGATTTTGAAAACCCGTCATCGTTTCGGCGCGCCACAGCGAGTTGTAAATTGCTTCCTCGGTCGCTTCGATTACGGCCTCGAACAGCGGCGAGATCGCATCGTTGGTCAGTTCTTCCATCGGCGAAACGAGCGCCTGTGTGCCATGGCGCACCCGAACGGACGCCGCAGTGCTGAACGCGATCACATAATCCCCGCTGCCGTTTCCGAAGCTGGAGCCGGTGCGAGCCATGCCCGCCACCGCGCGGCGCGCCAACCGCATCAGACTGCGATGCATCAGTGGAGCATCCGTCGCCACCACTATCATGCACGACCCGTCGGCGGTTGCCGGCGGCGAAGATTTCGGTGATCGATGGGCGGCCGCTCCCGTCGCCGTCGAACCCTTAAGGTAGTATTCACCCAATTTGATCCCGACCGGAGCGCCCAATACCTGGAGCACGCCTCCAAAGTTTGTCTGTACCAGCACTCCCACCGTGTAGCCGCCTAACCTGGAAGGCAGAACGCGGGATGAGGTTCCAATGCCTCCTTTGAAGCCGTAACACTGTGTTCCCGTGCCGGCGCCCACATTGCCTTCAGCCGGCTGTCCCGTTTTCGCGGACCGGACAGCATCAACAACATCGCTCGATCGGATTACTCGCGACCGAATGTCATTCAGGTATCCATCGTTGGTTTCACCCACCACGGCGTTTAGTGACTGCACCTTTTCATTTTCCGCCAGGGCCAGCATGTAATCCAGGATTCCCTCCATCGCCCGCGCGACAGACAGCGTATTGGTGAGCACAACGGGTGATTCCAGATTTCCCAGCTCATTCACCTGCGTGTAACCGGCCAGTTTCCCGAAACCATTGGCCGCGTAAACAGCGGCGGGAACTTTTTCCTGAAAAAGATTGGCCCCGTGGGCCAGGACGGCTGTCACGCCCGTGCGAATCGATTCACCCTCGATGCGGGTCACATGCCCCACCTTCACGCCGGCCACGTCGGTAATTGCGTTCCAGCGCCCTGGTTTCAAAACGCCGACGCTTATCCCCCAGTCTCGGATACGAGGTCGCTCGGCGTGGAGGAGAACCACAAAGGCACAAAGAACACAAAAAGAGACTCTCTTTGTGTTCTTTGTGCCTTTGTGGTGAAAACGCGCATTCATTCAGGTCTTACCCGGGGCCTGATTGTTTTTCTGAGGTTGTCTTCGACCGCAGGCAGCGTTTTGATGACCACTTCGCCCACCTGGCGCAGGCTTTCGGCACTCACTTTGTCAAGCGTGTCGGCGGGAGTGTGCCAATACACATTGCCGGGACCGTAGTCGAAATCAATTAGATCGATAGCAGGAATGCCTTCCATGAGAAAGGGAGTGTGGTCATCCATCACATATTGAGACGCGGGTTCGAATCCGGAATAATTTCCGCGTGCTGCGGTATCCCAGAAAAGATCATTGAGCCAGCCGGTGGAAGAAGAATCGCGGCGGATGTTCAAGTTCCTGTCGCCAATCATGTCGAGCAGAATGAACGCTTTGATGCGCGATAAGTCTCCCGACCCCTTCAAGCGGCGCACCATTTCGCGGCTGCCGTAAAGGCTGTCGAGATCGCTCCACTGCCGGATCGCCTCTTCGCCGTCAAAGAATACAAACCAGTACTGGAAGTCGGATTTCCGGGAAGCCAGTACTCCGGCCAGTTCCAGCAGTAATCCGGTGCTCGAACCGCCATCATTGGCGCCCACAAACGTAAACTGATCCGAAGTGAGAGTGTCGTAGTGACTGGCGAACACTATGACCGGATTGGCGCTGTTGCGTTGCCGCGCGATCACGTTTACCATCTTCAGAGTGCCGGCGGGAGTGATGGCGTCGAAGGTCTGATGTTCCACATCCAAGGGCCGTACCTTCAATTCGTCATCAATGTATTGCAGCGCTCTCGCATGGCCTTCGCTGCCCACCGAGCGCGGCCCGTAGGAAACCAGCTTTTCAACATGAGAAAATGCTCTTCCCGAATCAAACGTAGTCGCTTCGGATGACGTTTTTCCGGAGCAATTGAACAAAAGAAGCAGAATCAGAGACATGAGTTTTTTCATCGTTCTTGCCCTCAGCCCCCATTCTGGGGGACAGACCCCTTTTGTCCCATTATCGGGAGGTTCCACTGCCAACAGTTGAATTTTAACCCGCAGAATTTGCTATGCTAAACTCTTTTAAACCTTGCTGCCATGTCAATAAGTTGGAGGAGTCATCCTTATGAAAGTCTTTGATCCTGAAAACATCAGGAATATTGCCTTTGCAGGTCATGGCGATTCCGGAAAGACCTCCCTTGTGTCAGCCATCCTTTTTTCAGCCGGGGCCGTTAACCGCCTGGGTCGCGTGGATGACGGTACCACAGTGACCGACTATGATGATGACGAGATCGCGCGCAAGATCACCCTTCAGACAGCCCTGGCTCATTGCGAGTGGAACAAAACCAAGTTGAACTTAATCGACACTCCCGGGTACCGGGCCTTTATCCACGACGCCAAATCGGCCATGCCTGCCGCCGAAGCGGTAGCGGTTGTAATCGACGCTGTCGGCGGGGTTGAAGTGCAGACGGAGCTGGTTTGGGAATATGCCGACGAGTTCGGTCTGCCTCGAGTTATTGTGGTGAATAAGCTCGACCGCGATCGCGCCAGCTTCGATCGCACTATGCAATCGATTGAATCCACCTGGGGGCGGATCGCCATTCCGGTGCAAATTCCTATCGGTGAAGAAAAGACTTTTACCGGCATTATTGACCTTCTTAAGAACCGGGCGTTTGTTTATCAACCGGATGGATCCGGAAGATTCAGCGAACAGGACATACCCGCCGACCAGGCGGATGAGGCGCGCTCGCGGCGCGAAAAACTGATTGAACAGGTTGCCGAATCCAACGACGACCTGATGGAAAAGTTCTTCGAAGCGGGAACGCTGACCGAAGAAGAAATTACTGTCGGTTTGAAGAAGGCAGTAAGCGAAAACAAGATAGTCCCGGTAATGGTGGCCTCGGCTTCAGGCAACGTGGGCGTCAAACAGCTTCTGGATCATCTTGTCAGTTTTGTTCCCTCCCCCCTGGAGCGAAGGCCAGTGGAAGCGACTGACCAGAAATCAAATCAGAAGATCAGCCTCAAGGTTGACGCCGGCGGGCCGCTGGCGGCTTTTGTTTTCAAGACCATTGCCGATCCGTTTGCCGGCCGGATCTCACTGCTTAAGGTCTTCAGCGGTTCGCTAAAGGCCGATGGCTCCGCTTACAACTTATCAAAGGATTCGGCTGAACGCATCGGAGCTCTGCACGTAATGCAGGGGAAATCTCATGAGAACGTCCCCGAGATCAAGGCGGGCGACATCGGGGCGGTAGCCAAGCTGAGGGATACCACCACCGGTGATTCCCTCGGAGAAAAATCGCGTCCCGTTGTTTTCCAGAAGGTCACGTTCCCGGAGCCCGCAATCAGCTTTGCCATTGAGCCGAAGACCCGGGGGGACGAGGATAAGATCAGCAGCGCAATGGCAAAAATTCTGGAGGAAGATGGCTCGCTCCGATTTGATCGCGATCCCCAGACCAAGGAATTCCTGCTATCAGGCTCAGGCCAGCTTCACGTCGAGGTCACTGTTGAAAAATTAAAAAAGCGTTATGGCGTTGGAGTGACGCTGAAGCCGCCAAAGGTGCCCTATCGTGAGACCATTACGGGCAAAGCCGAGGCGCAGGGCCGGCACAAAAAGCAGACCGGCGGGCACGGCCAATATGGCGATTGCTGGATCAAAATGGAGCCCCTGGCTCGCGGAGAGGGCTTTGTATTTGAGGACAAAATCTTTGGCGGCTCCATTCCCAAGAACTTTATTCCAGCCGTGGAGAAAGGAATCATCGAATCGGCTCATCGGGGTTACCTTGCCGGCTTCCCGGTGGTCGATTTCAAGGTTATTCTGTTTGACGGCTCCTACCATGACGTCGATTCGTCGGAGTTGGCGTTTAAAATTGCCGGATCGCTCGCCTTTAAAAAAGCGATGGAACAGGCAAAGCCGGTGCTGCTGGAACCTGTGATGAACATCGAGGTTTACGCGCCGGATGAATTTGCGGGGGATCTGATGGGAGATCTGAACAGCCGTCGGGGACGGATCCAGGGAATGGATTCCAAGGGTCACAATCAGATCATTCGCGCGCAGGTTCCGATGTCAGAAATGCTCACCTATTCACCTGATCTCACCTCGATGACGGGCGGGCGCGGTAACTTTCACATGGAGTTCTCGCACTATGATCCGGTTCCGGCGCATATCGCCGCAAAGATCATCGAGGAGAACAAACGCGAACGGGAAGAAGGCGTCGCCTGAATCAGAATGCGGAGCGCGGAATGCGGAATGCGGAATAAAAAAATGAATTGGTCTCAGGTTCCGCGGCGTGAAATGGAAATATTCCGCATTCCGCATTCCGAAATCCGCATTTGAGCGCGGATCCCTCGCCCCCATTCATGCAACACCAATTGATCGTCAACGAGGAAGATGCCGGAAGCCGCCTGGATAAATTCCTTGCACACAGTCTGCAGGATTTCAGCCGTACCTTTTTTGCCCGCTTGATTGATGAGCAAAGGGTGTATGTCAATGGAGTTGCTGAAACACGGGCGCGGCGCTCTCTTAAAGCCGGCGATTCGATAAGCCTTACCATCCCTCCTCCCGAACCCTCCACGCTGCAGGCTGAAGATCTTCCCTTGGACGTGCTATACGAGGACGACTGGCTGGCCGTTGTGGTAAAAGCGGCCGGAATGACGGTTCATCCGGGAGCAGGCCGGCGCAGCGGAACACTGGCGAACGCCTTGATGCATCGCTTTGGTACGCTTTCCCGCGCGGACCCGTCTCGTCCGGGAATAGTTCACCGTCTGGACCGAGACACATCCGGGCTTCTGCTAGTTGCCAAAAACGAGCGTGCCCACCACAAACTGGCGCGCCAGTTTCAGCGGCGTGAAGTGCAGAAACACTATCTGGCGCTGGTCTATGGAACCGGCCTGGATCTGCATGGCAAGATAGAGTTGCCCGTGGGCCGCCACCCGCACCATCGAACTCGCATGGCCGTGACGCGCGCCGGACGTCCTGCCCTCACCCTGTACGATGTGCTGGAAACCTTTGCTCATTTCACCTACCTGAAAATCAACTTGAAGACCGGACGCACACACCAGATTCGGGTGCATCTTTCACACAAAAACCATCCTGTAGTGGGAGATGCCGTCTATGGAAGAGGCCGGCTACAGAACGTTCAGCGCCCTGAGATTGAAGGCCGGCTGCGCCAGTTCAACCGGTTATTCCTGCATGCAGCGTCCCTGAGCTTTCTTCATCCGAAGACGGGCGCGGCGATGACATTTGAGTCTCCGCTGCCGCCGGACCTTGTCGATCTGCTGGACTTTCTGAGGCGGAATGATTGAGCAATCTCGGTGGCCTGACTCGGCACGCGCGCAGCAAATCGACCCGTGCCTCCTCCCGGTCACTACCGCGTGCGTCAGCCACGCGCCGCGCATAGCGGCCGACCTGAGGCTTAAGCTCGGAACTGACGGGTCAGAGATGGCTTTGATAAGAGCGCCGCGGGCTGACGCCCCGCGGTACTGTAAGAGGCAGAGGTGGCTCGGCTTCTTGGTTCCGACTTACAGCGGGCTGTACCTCGGAGGTGAATGTAATGCGCTCGTTGCGGCTCTGTATTCGAACGCCCTGAATGGTAAAATAGATGGCCATGCCGAATTGGAAGTTTCTTGCTGTCTTGTTAACCATCGCCCTGGCCCTGCTGCTGGCATCGCCTCTGAGGGCCTTCCAGTCCGCCGAGGCACTGCGCGACCAAAACATCATCCGCAGAGAAGTCAATCGGGTGAATGTAGTGGTGACCGCCGTCGACAAGAAAGGCAAGTTCGTCACAGACCTGACCCAGACTGATTTTAAGGTTTTCGAGGACGGTAAACCGCAGGTCATTACCAATTTCAGCAAGCAGACGGACCTTCCGCTCAATATTGCGCTGGTAATCGACACCAGCAGTAGCGTTACGGTGAAGCTCCCCTTCGAAAGGGATGCGGCTGTCGATTTTATTCACAACGTGATGCGCGAAAACGACAAAGCGCTGCTGGTGGAATTTGATACCGGGGTAACTCTGCTGCAGGACCTGACCTCTAAACCAAACGAAATCTCCAGGCAGATTGGAAAGTTGCGCGCCGGAGGCGGCACCTCACTTTATGACGCCCTTTGTCTGGTAGCTTCGCAGAAGCTCAAGAATCTGCAGGGCCGCAAGGTAATCGTGCTCCTTTCCGACGGCGCCGACATCGATTCGAAGGCTACACTTGAGGAAACTCTGGAAAAGCTGCGCGAGTCGGATGCATCCGTCTACGCCATCAGCACTTCAGGCTACGGTGTCGGCGGGGAGGTTCAGGGGGACAAGGCGCTGCGAAGGCTGGCCGAGGAAACCGGCGGCCGGATTTACTTTCCCTATTCGGCGAGCCAGATGACCCAGCATTTTTCCAGCATTAACCAGGAACTCCGAAGCCAGTACAACCTCGCTTATGAATCTCAAAATCCCATGAAGAACGGCGGCTATCGCAGCATCAGAGTCAAAGTTGACCGCGACAACGTCCAGTTGCGTCACAGAAAGGGCTACGTGGCGCAGATCCCGCGAAGCTGAGGAGCCGTAAAAGAATTCACTCTTTCAGCGACGGTTGATCAATACTTGCCGGCAATTCGGGCAACGGTTCCCCTCGAGCCGGGTCGTCCGCCAGGGCTTTGCCCCATCGCCGCATTCGCGCAAGAAAATCCTTCAACTCTTCGGTTTCCGGAACCCGCTGGTTATTCTCATAGCCCTGGATCAAAATTTCTGTTTTGTGAAGAAGCTCGACCAGCATCTCCCGCCGCCATTCAGGCCGGAGATCCTGATCGGGCAGGCGCGCGTGCAGCGCTTTGACCCTCCAGCGATCCATTCCCCAGAATTTGCGAGACAGTTGATCTGCATGGCCGCCAAACTTCGTGATCAGCCGATCATTTACCAGCGAGACGGGAAACCTTGATGTGACGCGCAGCCAGAATTCGTAATCCTCGCAGACGGTAAAAGCAGTGTCGAAGACCCCCACTCGCTCCAACACGGACCGATGAACCAGCGATGACGAGGGACTGACAACGCACAGCGGAAGGCACTGGAGAAAGATCCAGCCGCCGTGCTTCTGATGTTTCTTCATCGGATTTACCCGGCGCCCCCGCCGGATCCAGATCTCATCGGTATGACAGATTCGATCCCCGGTCGCGCCGATCATTTCAAATTGTCTTTCCAGCTTTGCCGGCAGCCAGACGTCATCGGAATCCAGGAATGCAAGCCAGTCAGAGCGGGCCAGTTCTATGCCGCAGTTTCGGGCTGCCGATACTCCCTGATTCTCAGTCCTGTGATAGCGCACTCGCGGATCGGCGCCGAAGCGATTGCAGACATTTTCCGTGCCGTCCCGGGAGCCATCGTCCACGATGATCAGTTCCCAGTCAGCAAAAGTCTGCGTCAGAACAGATTCAATTGCGCGGGGAAGCAGCAACGCGCGATTCCATGTAGGAATGATGACGGAGACTTTGGGGATCAATGGCGTATCGCCGCCGGCAGTTAACCAGATGGTTATCGGGTTATCGGGTTATCGGGTTATCGGGTTATCGGGTTGCGGGTTACCGGTTTTCGGGTTACGAGTTTTCGAATTACGGTTTTCGAGTTACGGGTTTTTGAAATTGCGCAATTTAGAGTTTTAAGCCTGCAAAGTTCGAAGCCCCACGAATTCTCTGAATCTTCGATCCGGAACTCGTAACCTGATGACCGTCCGAAACCCGTAACCCGATAACCCGATAACCCGAAAACCCGTAACCCGATAACCCGTAACCCGAAAACTTATAGGCTGCAACTAAGCGAGGGGTCGACCTTCGAATGAGATTAATCGCGGCTTTGATTTAAGTTTGCGATCAGTGCGCTGCACTTTGTTGGAGTACATGTTCTGATCGGCCAGCGCGATCAGCGCCTGCATATCCCTGCCATCTTCGGGAAATGTGGCGCACCCGACGCTGATGCCGATGCGAATAACGGCGCCGTCCAGTTGCATTTCGTGCTCGTCAACGCTTCTCTGGATGCGCTGGATATTGTCTTCGGCCTGCGCCCGGTTTGCGCCCGAGAGCATCGCTACAAATTCATCGCCGGCATAACGCACGCATGTGTCCGATTTGCGCATCTGATTTCGAAGGATGTGGGACACTTCAACCAGCAGCCTGTCCCCCACCTGGTGCCCATAGGTATCATTCACATGCTTGAATCTTTCCAGGTCCATCACCAGGATTGAAACCGGATAGCCGAGCCTTTCGGCGCGCCGAAATTCCTGCTCCAGGAAAATGTAGAGGTATCTGGAGTTGGGAAGTCCTGTCAGCAGGTCGGTATAGGCGTCCTCCTGGGTCTCTTCAAAGATCAGGGCGTTGTTGATGGCCACCGCGGCCTGTCTTCCAATGGTCTCCAGCAGCCGCTGGTGATCCTGGGAGTAATTTCGCGCGAATTCCGAATAAAGCGTGATGACGGCTACGATATTGCCTTCACTCGATAACGGCACCGACAAGCAGCTCTGAAACACATTCTGCAATTCACGCGAATCAGGAAAATCCCCGGCAGGTGAGGCATTCAGGATGGATTGATTGTTGGCCACCACCCAACCCGTGCAGCCTTCGCCACGCGCCGGATGCAGCTTTTCGATCTGCTCGGCATCTTTTCCCTGCGCGTGGAAGCACGACAGGCTGTCCCCGCCGCTGTCTACCAGGAAAATCCCGCAGGCGCTGTACGAGATGATGTTCTTGATCTTCCCCGCGATAATAGCCAGTGTCTCCGATACGCTTAAGGATTTGCCCACGTTCTGAGAAAGCTCGTAAATGGCATGGATCTCTTTGTGCGTGGCCGCGATATCGTGAAAAACCGTGGTTTCAATGCGGTGCTTGCGACTGGTCACCTCAGCGGCAACAGATTCTTCGATGCTTCGCAGCACCGTCTCGGGCAGATGTGCTTCCTCTTCCCGCGCCCGCTTTTCCAGCGTCTCAATGTTCTCGGAAAACAGCCGCACCAGTTCCGGATCGTAGGAAATACTCGCCTCTTTCTGAATATAATCCAGCGCGACTTCGCGACTAAGCTCCGCCCGATAGGGGCGGTCGGAGCGCAGGGCGTCGTAACAGTCGACGATGGACAGAATGCGAGCGCCCAGGGGGATGGCGTCACCCTTCAGTCCATCGGGATAACCGCTTCCGTCCCACTTTTCATGATGGTGTTTGACCGTAGGCACGACGGGGAATGGAAAGTTCACAGAACTGAGAATGTCCGCACCCACTATGGGGTGGATCTTCATCTTCTGGAATTCACTTTCCGTAAGCGCGGTCGGCTTGTTGAGGATGTACTCGGGAATGGCCAGCTTTCCGACGTCGTGCAGAAGCGAAGCGGCCCTGAGTCCCTCTATTTCGCGAGTATCCCCTATACCTGCCAGCTCGGCCAGTCCCAGCGCAAAGCTCTGCACCCGGCGAACGTGGCCGTGCGTGGTTTGATCCTTCGCGTCAATGGCCATGGCCAGCGAGCTGATGGTTGAGTGGTAAAGCTCGTTCACTTCCGCCACGTGTTTCTGGGCCTGTTCGATCCTGTCCAGGTAAACCTTATAGGTGAAGTAAAAGACCATCACAATCGGAATGGTCACGGACACCAGATAGATACTTTCTCTGGGGACGTAATGGCGCGGCAGGTATACCACCAGAGTGGCGGCGGCAGCTCCTGCAAAATGGGTTAAAGAGGTCCAGAGGAAATTGTCCCACCACAGGTCGACAAAGCGAGTCCTGGTCACCAAAGACATGGCCAGGGCGACGGAACCGCTGTTGAAGATGAACAAAACAATGGAAGCAATACTCAGCGAGAGCAGGACCTTGATCAGGTCCGGAGGAGAGGCAACGGGAAATTTTCCATTGCTGTAAAAGTGATAGAAAACCTTGCAAGCAAGAAAAGAGCCGATTGCCACGTTGGAGAAATTAAAAAGGAACCGGTATCCGCCGTCCAACTGCTTGCGCATCTGGCTGCGCAGGTTGGATACCAGCGTGTCGACGACGGTAAGAATGACCGTCACATATGGGCCATACCAAAGGATTGCTACGTAAATAAAGACGTCTGATAAGGTTACCGTCAGTGAGTGGGCCCGATTGGTCATGGTGGGAATTCGGACCGATAGAAGACCTCCCACGGTGGCAAGCACGGCCAGGAAAACCCATTCGTCATTCCTGCGGCTCACTACGAAAACCTGGAAAAGCGACCACACAAGGATGGCGCATCCTAAAAGATTAATTGTGTAAATAAAGGCTTTTGCTGGCAGGCTCAGGGGGGCGGAACTGTCCTCTTTAATGATCATTAGGCGTCGTCGTTCCGAGGGCTGGCGTCAACGCAAAGAGGGGGGATACACCACATCCCCCCCCTTTTTTATCTCAATTCCGTTGCAGTTTACAGGAGCGCGAACGCTGCTCCCATGACATCCAGCCTACGTAGTCCAGTAGACGATTGATCTGATTATCATACTAGATCTCCTTTTTCGTCGAGAAGAAAGTTTTGGCATAGCAACCTCAACAGCAACTGGTGCTACCCTTTTACGTCGTCCAGTAAACGATCTGATTTGTCCAGTAAACGATTTGAGTATTCATGTCTTCTCCTTTATGCAAATTCGCCGGTTACAATGCTGTTAGTCCAAGTGATGAAATTGGTCCACGTAATCAGGTCCGAATTGGTCCAGGTGATCAGATTGGTCCACGTGATCAGATCAGAGTTTGTCCAGGTGATCAGATCGGAGTTTGTCCAGGTGATCAGATCCGAATTCGTCCAGGTGATGAGATTGGTCCAGGTAATCAGATTCGTCCAGGTAATAAGGTCCGAATTGGTCCAGGTGATCAGGTCCGAATTGGTCCAGGTGATCAGGTCTGAATTGGTCCACGTAATCAAATCCGAAGCGGACAAAACTACGGGACTTGACCAGCTCACACTGTCAGTTGAGCCGCTTTTCCCCGTGAAAATCGGGTGATAACGCTGGATCAGCGGATCGCTCCAGGCCTTGTCGGTAATGGTAATCGCACTAGACCAGACTCTGCCGCTTCCCCAGACAGCGGCAGAATTAGAGCGGATGTAGCTTCCGTACACCACTCCCCTGCCGAGGATCATGGCCTGTCCCCAGTCAACTTTCTCGCTTCCGATATGCGAAAAGGGAACCGTGGCTCCCGCCTGGATAATTCGATCCCCCGGTGTCCTTGACCTGATATCCCGGGTAATTACCGTTGCAAGACGCGCGGCGCCTTCGATGTTCACTTCGCCATTGCCCTGCTCCAGGAAATTGGGGCGGGTCATTTTTTCGGCCGTGTACATCATCACAGCACGGGCCAGGTTCGTATTCAGGTCGGGATTGGCCTCCAGAACCAGGGCGAAAGCGCCGGAGACTACCGCTGCCGACATGGACGTGCCGCTGAGCGTTATCAGCTCATTGTCGGGGGAAAGCTGGCCGGGATAGGTTCCCGCCAGATAGGAACCCTTCGCGTTGATGGAAGTGATTCGGTGGCCCGGAGCTACGATATCGGGCTTTAAGAGACCATCCGGGAAAGAGGGTCCAATTGCGCTGAATCTGGCAATTTCGTCGTCGGATCGAGAAACAGTGCCGTTTGATTTTGTGGCGCCCACCGCCACAACCAACGGGTTGTTTGCCGGCGAGTAGATGCCGCCAACCACAGTCCGTCCTTCGAAGTAACCCGAATTGCCGGCGGAAGCCACAACAATTATTCCAGCTTCAACGGCGCGCTGAGCGGCTCGCGACAAGGGGTCTGTGGCATAGCCTTCCTTAGGTCCGTGACCGGCCGAAAGGTTGATTATGTTGATCCCATACTGACGCTTGTTTCTTACACACCAATCCAGCGCGCTTATAACGTCACTGGTGCGACCCGAACCATCATCCCCAAGTGCCCTCAGGGAAATCAGGTTTACGTCAGGGGCCATTCCTCGGAACGAGCTGCCGGCACTCTCAAGTCTCCCGCCAATGAGTCCGGCAACATGAGTTCCATGGCCGTAACCATCCCGGCTCTGGAAGTCGTTGCCGTCCTCTGCGGCAGAGTTGGTGAAATCTCGTGAGGCAATTACCCTCAGACCAACACGTCGATCGATACCGCTGTCGATCACCGCCACCGTGACGCCCTTACCGGTCAAACCGAGTGCCGCCCCTGCCTGCTGAGCCCCCGTTGTCTCGGACGTCAAGCTTGCGTCAGGTTCATAGCCGCTCGCTTGAACCGGGTCGTCGGCCGAGACGCGAACCACATCCTCGCCGAGCGCAAGATCGACCAGTCTTTCCATGGGAAGCTCGAGTGCCTGCGCCTGAATCAGGGAAAGCTGTTTCAGCACGCGCCCTCCCAGAGCTTGAACCCAGGCTTCATTCAGCCGGCCTCGATCGACAGCTTCAGACTTTTGAGCGCGGTTTTGAAACTGGACAATCACTCGGACTAGGCGTGACGTCTGCCTGGATCGATAAGCTTGGGCAAGTTCACTCAGAACATCCGGTGACAGGCGCTTTTCGAGCCGGTTGTAAAGGCTCTCGTAGGGTTTGGAAGTGGCAGCGATCGCGGGAGTCGTCAGGACAATGAGAATAGCGAGCGCGAACAGCCACTTCCGCTTGACGATGGTGTGGGCCATCCAGTCCTCCTTAACGCAGTGGAATCATCCAGAGCTCCCTTGTCGGAGCCTGGAGCACCCAAACAATGAGCGAGTTCCACTTCGGCGACCGGTCGACCTGCCCTCAACCGTTCAAGGCTGCTTGCGCCTGTCCAATGACACACAGCCCGTTCGGCCTCGGATTTAGGTCCGCGGCTTTGCGCCCTGATCTTTCAACCAGGTTGCCCTTTCGGTGGTGGTGCCCCCCTCGTACGGCAGCCGTCGAAACCTTATCGTCCAGACTTAGGTCCGCGGCTTTGCTTAGCCATCTTTCGACTGGCTTCGCCTTTTCGTCGTTAGCCTTTACCGCTACGTAAAGGTGCTACAGTTGGGTGTGGGTCGTACAGATGGGCGAAAGTATCGTCGGTAAGCAGGCCACTGTCAAGGAAAAAGTGTCAAAAAGTTGACGAATACGTCATTTTTTTGGTGTGTCCGTCATGAATGTGACACTATCCCAATTGGTTGTTAGCAAGCTTAAGTGCACTGATTTGATCAAAATGGATGGGAATCGTTCTTAATCGCATCGGCACACATGCCTTCGACATGTTTTTGCAGCCTTGATGATCTGCCGGGCAGTGCTGCTAACGACGCTGACGTTGGGCGCGGTTGGCATTACCGGGAATCCAGCGGGGTTGCTCCAGTTCTCGGTTCCACGCTTCCCAGGCGGCCGCCAGGTGCCTCACTTTGTCGGGTTCTCTCTCGGCCAAATTGTTCTGTTCTCCGATGTCGGTTGCCAGGTTGTAAAGGTGAGCACCCTCGGTGCTGGCAGGCGTTCGGCGTTCAATGAAATCCGCTCCAGCCCCTGGGGCCCTTACCAGTTTCCACTCACTTTCGCGGATCGCCAACTGTGGACCGAATCGCCAGTAAAGCGCACCATGAGGCCTTGCCTTGTTCTTGCGATTTAAATATGGAAGCAGGTCGACGCCATCCAACTTCCATTCCGGTTTGATATCGACGCGGGCGGCCATCATTGACGTAACAGGAATATCCATCTGGATGACCGGATAATCATAAACCTTCCCGGACGGCAGTTTTCCCTTCCATTGCACAATGAAAGGAATGCGGATCCCGCCCTCCCAGGTCTGCGCTTTGAATCCACGCAGCGGATTGTTGCGCGAAGCGTTGACCCGAGTGGGTCCGCCATTATCGCTGAAGAAAAAAATCAGTGTGTTCTCCTCCAGGCGCTGCTTGTGCAGCAATGTCAACACACGGCCAACGTTGTCATCGAGAGCGGTGTGCATGGCGGCAAACGTGCGTCGCAGCGGATCCTGGATGTGGCTGACTCGCGGCATGTACCTTTCGGCAGCCTCCATCGGCCCGTGATCGGCGTTGAAAGCAAGATAGAGAAACCACGGCTTTCCCCTGTGTCGTTCGATGAATGAAACGGCTTCGTCCCCGAACATATCCGTAGTGTAAGTCATCTGCCTGACAGGCTCGGTGCCGCGCATGATCGCGCCGTCGTTGTTGTGCAAATAGCTGTGCGCTCCTCCGAGGAATCCGAAGAACTCGTCGAATCCCCGCTTTTGCGGGTGAAATTCAGGTCGATATCCCAAGTGCCACTTTCCGACCAATGCGGTGGCATATCCGGCGGCCTTGAGACGATCAGCAAGCGTTGTCTCGGTGAGGGGCAATCCGAAATTGGGATCGGCAGTGGCTTCCGGCCCGGGATTGAACTCATGACCGAAGCGCTGCTGGTAACGACCCGTCAACAGGGCGGCGCGCGTCGGACTGCAATAAGGCCCCGAGACATACCCGTTGGTAAAACGGACACCGTTGCGCGCGAGCGAATCGATATTGGGCGTGGGAACATCCTTACAGCCGTTCACTCCGACGTCGGCATACCCGAGGTCGTCGGCAACAATAATCAGAATGTTCGGCCGATCGGCCTTGGCCCCCACGCTTCTCCATGGTCCGAAAATAATGGCGACGGAAACTACGACCAGCAGAAACAGTAAACTCTTAACGCGCCGCATTGGTGCTGTTTTTTGCGTCATGAATATAGCCCCTCGCGAATCCTCTCTGACACGGCATCCGCGTTTCTACGAGCGTGGGAGTAAGGACCCAATGCCCATATCCGAGCCGCGGGCGTACGCAAGCGGACCCTCCGCTGGTAGTTTGCCACGAATGCACGAAGACAGGAAGGACAACGACCCAATGCCCATATCCGAACCGCGCGCGTAAGCAAGCGGACCCTGCGCGGGTAGTTTGCCACGAAGGCACGAAGACAGGAAGGACAACGATTGCCTTAGAAGTGCCACTTCTCCGACAACCTGGATCGAGTTATGAGAAGTGTTACGTCAAAATGAACAGCGATTCTTCGTGGCTTCGTGGCAAATCCCCGCGGAGGGTCCGCTTGCTTACGCGCGCGGCTCGGACTCGCTGACTTTTGACCTTTGAGTTTCGATCCTCAACGGACTACTGACAACGGACAGGTCAGTCAACCTTCTTTCGCAGAAAGGCCGGCACGTCAAAGCCATCCTCACCGGCTGGAATAAAAACCGCGTCCCTTTCCGGCGGCTTGCGTTCCACGATTCTATCGAAGGGATAAACACCGGTGTGGCGCGCCTTGTCCGTAGAAGGCAACGTGGCGCGGCCGGAAGGAAAATCAAATCCGGTGGCGATCACCGTGATTTTCACCCGCTCTTCCATTGCATCATCAAACACTGAGCCAAAGATAATGTTGGCATCCGGATCCGCCGACTCGCGAATAATGCTGGTGGCCTCGCTGACTTCATGCAGAGTCATGCTGTTGCTGCCGGTGATATTAATCAGCACTCCCTTGGCGCCGTGAATGGATGTTTCCTCCAGTAAAGGGCTGCTGATCGCTTTCTGGGCAGCCACGACAGCGCGATTCGCGCCGGTTGCGATACCGGTGCCCATCAGCGCCATTCCCATTCCGGTCATGATCGTCCGCACGTCGGCGAAATCCAGATTAATCACGCCCGTTACAGTAATCAGATCGGAAATGCCCTGCACCGCCTGCCGCAGGATGTCGTCGGCGATTTTGAAGGCTTCCTGCAGCGTGGTTCCCGGTTCAACGGTATGCAGAAGACGCTCATTGGGAATCGTAATAACGGTGTCCACGGAGTCTTTAAGTTCTGCCAGCCCCGCTTCCGCCTGCGCCATGCGGCGTTTTCCTTCAAAGTGAAACGGCTTTGTCACCACAGCCACTGTTAAGGCGCTCAACTCTGACGCAAGGCTGGCGATGATGGGAGCCGCGCCCGTCCCTGTTCCACCTCCCAATCCTGCGGTGATAAAAACCATGTCGCATCCATCCACCAGCTCGATGATTTTCTCCGTATCTTCCAATGCCGCCTGACGGCCGACCTCGGGGTTGGCGCCGGCGCCCAACCCCTTTGTCAGGCGCGAGCCGAGTTGCAGCTTTACCGGAGCCAGCGAGGTGCGCAGCGCCTGCAAATCGGTGTTGGCCGAAATGAACTCAATCCCCTGAATGCCTGATTCGATCATTCGATTTATGGCATTGCCGCCGCCACCGCCGATCCCGACCACTTTGATGCGAGCGCCGTTGGGCGGGCCTTCATCAAATGAGAATCGAATATTCTGGTCATCGTCGCGCCGTTCCTTCAGCATAAAACCTCCAAAAATAAGTTAAAGTTTTCTTAGTGTCCTTTGTGCCTTTGTGGTGATTCCTGTCGCACCACGAAGGCACAAAGGACACAAAGAATCTCCTAAGTAAGCAAGTTCAAAAACCAGTGCCGCATCTTTCCCGAGGCCTTGTCGAACAATCCCCGCGCCACTTCAGGGCGTATCATCTTCTGGGAGCCGACGGTGCGGGCTTCCTGCGCATAGAGCAACAAGCCAACCGTGGTTGCATATTCCGGCGCACTCCAGCTCTCGTCCAATCCGGGAAGCTCGACCGGAATGCCGGGTCGGACAGGCATCCCAAGAATGCGTTCCGCCACGGCGTCCATTCCCTGTACTAAAGACATTCCTCCCGTTAACACCGCGCCGGCCACCAACTCCCGCCTGCATTGCCAGGAGTCGATTTTCTTTTGCACCAGGGTGAAGACTTCTTCGGCCCGCGCTTGAATTACCTGGCACAGCATCTCGCGGCTGATCAGCCGCATACTGGTGCCGGCCAGTGAACTGACTTCCAGCAGCTCCTCCAGTGCAACCAGCGAGGCTTCAGCGCACCCGTGCTCCCGCTTGAGTTTTTCTGCTTCCGCCAGCGGTGTTCGTATTCCCACGGAAATGTCCTTTGTGAAATGCTGGCCACCCATGGGAATCGTCTCGGAGTGGCACAACGTTCCGTGCAGATAGACGGCCACATCCGTAGTGCCGCCGCCAATGTCAATCACCGCCGTGCCCAGATCTTTCTCATCCCAGGTAAGCACCGCCATGGCAGCGGCCAGTTGCGGCATGACAGTGCCTGCCACAATCAAGCCGCTTTTGTTGATCACGTTGATGATGTTTTGAACCGTAGAGGCGGTGTTGACAATCACGTGAATCCGGACACCGAGCTCTTCTCCCATCATCCCGAGTGGATCGGAGATGCCGGATTGTCCGTCGAGTGTAAATTCCTGCGGCAAAACATGGATCACCACCATCCCTTCGGGGATCTTAAAATTTCTGGCCGCATCGATCGCTCCGTAGATGTCTGACCGGGTTACCTCGCGATTCTTGTTTCTTATGGGAATGACGCCGTTGCCGTTCATTCCCTGCAGTTGACTGCCCGCCACGGCGACAAACACGGACTCGATGCCGACAGCCGCCTGCCGTTCCGCTTCCTGAACAGAATTCCTTATGCTTTCCACCAGGTCTGAAATACTTGTCACCACTGCGCGCTTGTATCCTTCTGTTGGTGCAACACCGGCCCCCAGCACGCGCATGGAATCCGTATTCAGTTCGGCGATCATGGCGCATGTCTTGGACGCGCCGATGTCGAGGACGGTAATCAGGTTTGTTTTCTTGGCCATCTTTGGTTGTTAGTTGTCAGTGGTCCGTTGTCAGTGGTCCGTTGTCAGTGGTCCGTTGTCAGTGGTCCGTTGTCAGTTGTTCGTTGCCCTTGTCGGCTGAAGGTACTTTCCAAGGTTCACTCGATACTCGACATTTGACCCTCGTCACTCCCAGCAACGTCCAACTGACCACGGACAACGGACAGCCTTATTCCGCATTCCACATTCCGCATTCCGCATTCGGTTCTCATCCCGTATGATCATCACGGAGCGCGATTCCCGAATCGTCTCCATTTTTGGTGTGGAAGATGATTTTGTTCTTGACGCTCAAGTCGACTGAATCCAGCGGGCCGTATTTCGCAGAAAGGCTCGACATCAGCGACAGCTTGGAGAGGAACGTCTGGTATCGCTCGCGATAATCCGAATCCCCCACCAACACGCGGATCGGTTGATCCAGAGGTATCAATGCCACCCGGTTTGCATCTGTAACATCGATTTCCGAGACCTTGTCGGACAATTTCTCGGGGCCTGAATCCAAGTCCGAAAGAACCTGGTGCACAGTATCCATCTTCTGTTGATTGACAGCGCTGGCACTTCCCGCGGCGGCACTTTCAAGCCCGCGTACGACGGGGAAATCCAGATGCTGAAACTGCCGGCCATAAGGTCCGAGGATGACGCCCTGTCGGTCGACCAGAAATAATTCCGACTCAATTTTCGCCAGCGCAACCGGACGCCGCTCCACCACCAGGATTTTCAGCTTATCCGGCGCCACTCGCATCACCTCAACGGCGCGGACCCATGGTTGTGACTCCACATAGGCACGCACCTTGTTCAACCGGATGCGGTAAATATTCCGGGGAAACTCGGACCGAATGACGCGGCGCAACTCGCCCGTGTCAAGATGGCTGCTTCCGAGAATCTGCACCTCCCTGAGTTCAAAGGCCTGATCGTTGGTGACGAAGATAAAAAAAGCCGTCAGGGCAAACATCAGGACCGTCATCAACATCACCCGCGATGCCCAGACAACTACCTTTTTCCACAATGGACGGCTGTCGCGGTGACGCTTGATGTCACGCTTGCGCTGAGCTTTCAGGTGCCGCTCTTCAAAGTCCCTTTCAATTGCCATATTCATCCTTCCGCCTTTGCAGAATTCTTTCGCCGAAGCGGTATACATCTCCTGCTCCGATGGTGATAAACAGATCGCCCTCGCGCAGCGCGGCGGCGACCCTTTGTTCGACTTCCGTGTCTGGAACGAAAGTCGCCCCCCCATGCCCCGCGCCGGTTATGGCGGATACGAGTCGCTCCCCCGTGACACCCTCGATGGGCGGCTCCGACGCGGCGTAGATGTCTGTAACAAAGAGCTGGTCGGCATCTTTGAAGCAGCCCAGAAAAGCATCGAACGCGTCCCGGGTGCGCGTGTAACGATGCGGTTGAAACAGAACCACCAACCTCCGCCTCGAATCCTTCGCGGCCCACAAGGTGGCACGAATCTCGGTGGGATGGTGTCCGTAGTCATCATAAAACCAGACCCCACCGGCTTCGCCTTTCTTCTCCATTCGCCGCGCCACGCCGCGAAAGCGCGACAGGGACTCGACGATCAAATCATCATCGACGCCGATCAGCCGTGCCACAGCGACTGCCGCCAGCGAGTTCAGAACGTTATGAATTCCGGGAACAGGAAGCCTTACCTGCCGCCAGAGCTTGCCCCCGATAATTACCGGGAAGTTCGATCCCCGGACAAAATCCATGAATGCATTCGGCGCGCAGATATCAGCACCGCGAGTCCAACCGTACGTTACAGGTTGCCCTTTTATCCTCGGCAGAATACGGGTTGTTCTTTCATCATCGATGCACACCACGCAGCCCCCTGCATCGGCCGCACCTGCAAAGTCAGCGAACGCCTGAACAAGATCTTCCTCGTCACGGTAAGCGCCCATGTGCTCCAGGTCGATGTTCGTGATTACCGCGCATCGGGGACGAAGCTTGAGAAACGACCGGTCACTTTCATCCGTTTCGGCGACAAGATACTCTCCGCGCCCAATGCGGGCATTGCTTCCGATCTGAACCACGGATCCGCCCACCAGGCACGTCGGATCAAGCCCGGCATCCAGCAAAATCATCGAAATCATCGCAGTCGTGGTAGTTTTGCCGTGAGATCCCGCGATGCCGATGCCTCGCTTTTCATTCATCAACCGCGCCAGCAGATCTCCGCGATGGATCACGGATATGCCGCGACGGCGGGCCTCTTTCACCTCGGGGTTGTCGGCTCCAACAGCGGAGCTGATCACGACAAAGTCCGGATTTTCCACGTTTTCTGCGCGGTGCGCGCCGAGCGAGACACGCGCTCCCCTGGCAGTCAACTGCTGCACCTGCGGCGACGACTTCAGATCGGAGCCAGATACCTGGTGCCCCATGTCGGCAAGCAGCAGCGCCAGCCCGCTCATGCCAATTCCTCCAATTCCGACAAAGTGCACATGTGATTTTTTTTCCAACATGATTCTTTTCACCACAAAGGCACAAAGAGCACGAAGATCACGTCTGTGCGCTTTGTGCCTTTGTGGTGAATTCTTTGTCCACCAACCCCAGAGCCAGCTCGATAATCATTTCCGCGCTGCGGGGGTTGGCGAATTCCCGAATTGCAGACTCCATGGAGCGCCGTCGCTCCGGATCGCGCAACAAGTCGGCCACCGCCTCGAAAAGACTCCGGGCGCTGAGATCCGATTGCGGCAGCATCCGTGCCGCTCCTCTGGCCTCCAAGCTCCTCGCGTTAATGGTCTGGTGATCGTCCGAAGCAAAGGGAAACGGAACCAGAATGGCGCATTTCCCGGACGCAGAGAGCTCAGCCAGAGTCGAGGCTCCGGCGCGGCAAACAACCACTGTGGCCGAAGACATCATCTGGGACATGCGCTCGATAAAGGGCTCCACCCTCCACCAGTCACTTGCATGCTGCCGGTACTTTGCGTATTCCCCTTCTCCCGTCTGATGAATTACCTGCAAAGCGGGGAAAGCCTCCTTCAGAAGCGGTATCGCTTCTGCGGCTACCGTATTAATCGCCCGGCTTCCCTGGCTGCCGCCGAAGATCAGCAGCCTGGGAACGTGGTCGCCACCGCCGGCCGCCTTTGTCTCAAGCTCGATGGCGTTGGGTGTCGCCGCCTGAAAGAATTCCTTTCGCACCGGAATGCCGGTCAAACGCATCTTTCGCCCAAAATACTGATGTGAATCCGGGAAAGCCACGGCGGCCACCCGGATAAAGCGCGACAGCCAACGGTTTGTGATTCCCGGTTTTGCGTTTGGTTCGACGATCATGGTGGGAACGCGCTGCAAGCTCGCCGCCACGATGGCCGGACCCGAGCTGTAGCCTCCCACGCCGATAGCTACATCCGGTTTGAATCTCTGATTGATTCTCACACAGCGAAACAACGATGCCGGCAGTTGGAAAACATTCTTCAGCCTGGTAGTCATCGAGACGCCCTTGAGCTGCGACAGCTCCAAAAGCTCCAGCGCAATGCCGGCCTGGGGCACCAATCGTTCTTCCAGACGTCCCCGCGCGCCCACGAACAAGACATCACCCGAGGTCCTCCGCTTCCATTCCTCGGCCAGTGAAATCCCGATGAAAATATGTCCTCCGGTTCCACCGCCTGCGATCAGCAGGCGCAACACGTGGTCTTCAACCATCACGATCAACCGACACAAAGCAGCCCATACGCTCACGGTTTGATGCCGGCAGGAGCCGGAGCTCTACTGATGGGGATCGAAGGCTTGTTTCTCTGGAGTCTCCGGACGGAGTGTGCCGAGACATTCAGAAGCAACCCCATGCCCAGAAGTGTCGCCATCAGCGAAGAGCCTCCCATGCTGATAAGAGGAAGCGGCAGCCCCTTGTTAGGCATCAGACTGAGGACCACGCTCATATTGATCATGGATTGAATCACCACCAGGTTGGTGAGCCCGAGAGCAAGGTAATAACCAAATTCATCGCGCGCCCTGACTGCAATCTTCAAACCACGCCAGAACAACAATAGAAACAGGACCAGCACCAGAGCGCATCCCCAAAGTCCGAGCTCTTCCCCAATGACGGCATAAATAAAGTCGGTGTGAGGCATGGGCAGGAAGAAAAGTTTCTGCTTTCCGTTTGCCAGGCCGGCTCCCCAGGGACCGCCGCTTCCAATCGTAATCAGTGACTGGCGAATCTGATAGCCGATACCCAGCGGATCGCCCAGCGGATCCAGAAACGCAAGCATCCGGTTGCGACGATAGGCCACGCTGAACACGAGCAGGTACATTGCAGGCAGTGCCGCTGCCAGCGCGATCACCACATAACGCAGGCACAACCCGGCAGCCAGCAGCATAATGGTCGCGATCAGCAGGATAAAAGTGCTGGTTCCCAGGTCTGGTTCTTTCAAGATCAGGCCCGCCAGCAGCCCCACAGGAATGACACAGGGCAACAGCCCTCTTTTCAGATCGTTAATCTGTTCATCTCTGCGGCTGAGATAAAAAGCCAGAAAGACCACAACAAAAAGCTTCACAAATTCAGAAGGCTGGAGAGAGAGGGCGGCCAGGCGTATCCAGCGCCTGGCGCCATTCGCGGGATGAAAATAGAAGACAGCCGACAGCGCAGCGATCGCCAGGCAGAATGCCGGTATCAGAATCTTGTGCGAATCGAGCCGGCGATAATCGATTCTGATTGCCGCGATCATCAACATCAGGCCTCCGAGGGCGCAGCATGCCTGTCGCACGACAAAGTAATAGCTGTTGCCGAGAGACTCCCGCGCCATCACCATAGAGGCGCTGTAGCCCATGGTGAGGCCACAGAAAAGCAATGCCAGGGTTATCCAGAGCAGAGGCCTGTCCATTCTATTGTCAGTTGGTTGCATCCGTTTATCTACAGTCCGGAGCCTTTCACTCGTGACTAGATCCACTTTCGATTGCGGAAATCGGAATGCGGAATGCGGAATAAGTATCGGTACTCATTTTGACCACGAATCGGTTCTCTGTCGTATTCCCAACTCCCTATCCCGCATTCCGCATTCCCCATTCCCCATTCCGCATTCCGCATTCCGCATTCCGCATTCCCCATTCCAAATTCCACATTCCGCATTTCAAATTCCGCATTCAATAT